>NZ_SSNX01000001.1:725981-1451962 GCF_004801415.1 Deinococcus sp. KSM4-11
GTCTACTGGGTCGGCTGCGCGGCCAGTTACGATCCCGGCGCACAGAAGGTCGCCCGCGCGTTCGTCCAGCTGCTCGACAAGGCGGGTGTGAACTACGCCGTGCTGGGCAAGAAGGAAGCGTGTACCGGCGACAGCGCCCGCCGCTCCGGCAACGAGTTCCTGTATCAGACGCTGGCCCAGGAGAACGTCGAGACCCTGAACGCGGTCGCTCCGAAGCTGATCGTCGCGACCTGCCCGCACTGCATGAACGCCATCGGGAACGAGTACCGGCAGCTCGGCGGCGACTACCGCACCATCCACCACACCGAGTACCTGGAAACGCTCGTGGCCGCCGGGAAGTTGCCGCTTGCACAGCTCACAGACCACGTCACCTACCACGACCCGTGCTACCTGGGCCGCCACAACGGCGTGTTCGACGCACCTCGCACCCTGATCACGAAGATGGCGGGCGAGGTGCTGGAACTGGAACGCAGCCGCGAGAACTCGTTTTGCTGTGGAGCGGGCGGCGCGCAGTTCTGGAAGGAAGAGGAGGAAGGCCGCGAGCGTGTCTCCGACAACCGTTTCCGCGAGATCCAGGCCCGACTGGACGGTGCGAAGGTTGCCAGCGACGCCTTCGAGCAGACGGGCAAGGTGCTGGCGGTCGGCTGTCCCTTCTGCAAGGCCATGATCAACTCCAGCCCCGAGAAACAGAAGCGGGACGACATCGTGGTCAAGGACGTCGCGGAACTTCTTCTTGAAAGCGTGCAGCGCGCCGACGGCACCTACGCCCAACCCACGGGCCCCGTGCCCGACGCCACGCCCCTTCAACAGCCCGAGGTCGCCAGCGCCCCCAATGCCCAGCTGCCCATGAACCGAACAGGTGATACGCCCGCGGCGGATGCTCCGAATCCCGTGGTCGGCGAGACAGCGGCGGACGTGATCAATGCGCAACCCGGCAGCCCGACTCAGAATGCCGACACCCAACCCGAAGTGCAGGCCGCCCACCCGGAAACCACGGCGCGCAAAAGCTGGAAGCCGAAAGCCACAGGTGACGATGTTCAGTCCGTGCCCGCCGCCCCCCCTGCTCCTGGTGCCGATGTGGCGCCAACGCGCAAGGCTTGGAAGCCGAAGCCCAGCGATGACGTGAACCCGGCGGCCGTGGCGCCACAGGAATCGGCACTGGAACCGGAAGCGTCCGCCCCTTCAGACACGCCCACCGCCCGCAAGGCGTGGTCGCCTGGAGCGAAGTCCGGTGCCGCTCCCGTGAGCCCAGAAGCGGTCGCGCCGACCTTGCCTCCCGCCCGACCGGCGGCTGAGGTGCCAGCGGTGTCCGGCGATTCGAGGGAAGCCGCAACTGATGGGCTGGCCTCGGCGACGGATCGCAAGAAATGGGTGCCCGGTGGTGCGAAGGCCACCCCCGCAGAGGCCACGGCACTGCCAGTGCGTGATGTGCCAACAGCCGAACTTCCACAGGACGCCACGAGGACGCCTCCACCGTCATTGGAATCTCCTCCCGCCACAGGTGAGCGGAAGAAATGGTCGCCAGGGAGAGGGTCTGCTCCTACTGCATCACAGAGCGTCTCGGCTACGGCGCCTGAGGAACCACTCCACGACAGCCCAGCACCAGCTCAGTCGGGATCAGAGGTGGAAGGCGGTTCAGACACTGATTCATTGGTAGGCCCGTCGACCGGCGCCCGGAGGAAATGGACTCCGAAGGCCACGACCTCTCCCGCCCCTAACGTCACGCCGGATGCCGAACCGCTTCGAGCCGCACGCCCCACACCGGTGACTGAGCCCATCACCGAACACGTGCACCTCGATCATGTTGGGGAAAATGCGCTGGAGGACGGTGAGGCAGCCACGCATGCTCCTGCCGGGAGTGGTCGCAAGAAGTGGAACCCGAAGAAGTGAGACGGAGGATTTCGCAGCCGGATACGGCATCCGGGCGGGGTAGTATCGGAGAATGACCATCGCAATCGTCACCGATTCGACGAGTGACCTGAGCCCGGAGCTGTGCTCGCAGTACGGCATCGAGAGCGTTCCGCTGTACGTCCTGTTCGACGGCAAGATGCACAAGGACGGCCTGGAGATCACGCCCTCGGTGATCTTCAGCGGTCTGAAATCGGGAAAGAAGACGCCGAGCACGTCCCAGCCGAGCCCGGCGGAGTTCGCCGCCGCCTACGCCAGGGCCCTCCAGTCGGCCGATCAGGTGCTGAGCATCCACATCAGCGGGCAGCTTTCCGGCACCGTGGGCAGTGCCCGGCTCGCCGCGCAGGAATTCGATGGGCGGGTGACCGTCGTGGACACCCAGTCGGTCAGCATGGGCCTCGGGATGCGCGTGATCCGGGCTGTGGAACTGGCCCGCGCGGGCCGCTCCGTGCCGGACATCGTGGCCGAACTGGATCGTGCCGCTCCGAAAGCCGACCTGCGGTTCACGGTGGATACCCTGGACTTTCTGCGGATCAACGGCCGCATCGGTGGGGCGCAGGCCCTGCTGGGTAGTCTGCTGAACATCAAGCCGATCCTGGTCGTGCGTGGGGGCCGCGTGGAGTCGGGCGGGCGGGTGCGGGGACACAAGAAGGCCGTGCAGGACATGGTGGATCATGTCCGGGCGTACACCTCGAAATATGGGGCCGTGCGCGCTGCCTTCCTCTACACGGTGGGGGGCGAGGGGTTCCTGCATGAAGTCCGGGCGGGCCTGGGCGGCGTGTCCTTCGAGGATCTGGGCGAGCATGCCATCGGGGCGGTCGTGGCCACGCACGCGGGACCTGGAGCGATGGGCATTGCCCTTGAGCCCGTCAAGCCCTGACCGGGTGTTCCGGAGTCGTGACCGCCAGCATGTCTTGAGCCGACTGGCGGTCGCATTGGTCATGCTGCTGGTCGGTTGCCGGAAACCGGCGGTGGATACAAGACCACCCGATCTCGTCCTCCCGCCGGTGGCGTCTCCATCGGCGCAGTCAGGGCAGCGGATGCCGGTGCGCCGGGGGGCGGACGGGTGCCTTGAGGCCGCGCCGCCCGTTGCCAAGGCGCCTCCCCCTCCGCATGCCCTCGGCGGTCAGCTTGGCTTGTGGGTGGCCGTGGTTGATCCGGTGACCCTCGAACCCGTCCGGGCCGTGGGCACCAACCCCGACAGCGTGTTCCCCCTCGCGAGTTCCTACAAGCAGGCCGTGCTGTGGGCGCTGCTGCGCGCCTTCGACACGGGCCGGATCAGCCCGACGCAGCGCTTCGACGTGACCCGCGAGAACCAGTCCCTGGGTGCCTATCCCTTCGACGGCACCAACGTCAAGGACCTGTCGATCCGGATGATCCACAACAGCGACAACACTGCCACGGACATCCTGCACCGCCTGGTGGGCCTACAGGCGGTGCAGGATGTGGCCGATGGCCTGGGCCTGTGCCACACCCGCCTGATCCTGCCCACCCGTGACTGGTGGGTGGCCGAGGCGGGGCTGTCCTCGACCTTCAACGGCACGGATCGCTGGGCCGCAGCACGGGGGGGCGAACGCTCCCGACTGGCTGCGCTGATCGACACCGACTCGCGGCAGTACCGCGCCGACTACGTTCAGCGGCACCTCGATGATTACTTCGACCACCGCTACGATCCGGCGCTCAGTGTCCGCACCATGAACATCTCCACGCCATACGAGTTCGGAACGCTGATCGCGGCCGAGTTCCTGAAATCTGGACTGTCCGCGCGCGCCTCGGCGTGGCAGCATGACGTCATGGCGCTCGGCTACGGGCGTTCCGCACTCCAGGTGCAACGTGAGGGGAAGGTCGCCTGGTTCGCGGGCAAGGGCGGCAACGGCTGGCGCATCCTGACGTATACCGGCTTTATTGCACTCAAGGACGGCCGGCGCGTGGTCTACGCCTTCATGCAGAACGGCTCGGATCAGACCTACACCCTGCCGCAGACCCGACGCGCATTCGCCTGGATCAACGCTGGCATCGCCGCCGTCCTGTCACCGTCGCCTTGAAGGCAAAGGTTTGAAAGGGCACCGGATGCCTGCTTAAGATCCGGGTGGTGGCAATCCCTAATGCTGGTCTCAGTGCCGCGATAGCTGTGCCACTACATCGGCGCTGATCGATGGTGCTCAACATTCAGGAGACTGAGATGGACTTCCTCCTGGCTTGGTCAGAGGGGCGCTGCGTCGAACCGATCCAGTTCGCTCTGGATGGCCTGCTCCAACTGTGTCCGCACGACCGGGTACGGCTCGTTCACCGTGGCCCCGGCGGCCGACACGTGCCCGCCCCCGCCCAGCGCGACCGCCACGTTCTGGGCACTCAGCCCCCGTCTGGAGCGCAGCGAGAGCTTCACGCGATCGCCGAAGTCCTTCACCATCACGGCGAGCTGTGCGCCCTCGGCATTCCTGAACAGGCTGACGTACGACTCCACATCTTCCCAGGTCGCCCCGGTTCGCGTGAGCATGCCGTCGTCAACGCGGGCCAGGACGACCCGACCCTCATGCTGGAATTCCAGGGTGTTCAGCACCTCGCGGAGCAGCGTGTAGTACGTGTGGGGGTGTTGTCCAAGTTCGTCGTTCAGCCAGGCCAGCCGCGCGCCGTGGGCCAGCAGACGGCCCGCGCAGGTGAAGGTATCCGGCGTGACGCTGCTGAACCGGAAACTTCCCGTATCGGTGTTCAGCCCGAGCATCAACGGGGTGGCGATGCCCTCCGTCCATGGAATGTTCATGGCGTCGATCACGTCGGCGACAATCATCGCCGTGGCCGGGCGCGAGGGATCGACCACCAGGGCGGTGGCCGCCCGGCGGTTTGTACCGTGGTGGTCGATGTTCACGACAGGGCCAGCGAACTTAGAGAGTGGCGCTCCGGCGACCCGCACCGGATCGTTGTTGTCCACGTCCAGCACCACGACCATGGCCTCCGGCGGGAATGTGTCCAAGGAAGCACTGATCTCCGTGGGCCCGACCAGAAAGGCAAGGTACCGGGGCACGTCCATCGGGGCGACCACCTCTCGTCCGACCGAACGCAGGGCGCGGGCCAACCCCAGGACACTGCCCAGCGCGTCGCCATCCGGGTTTTCGTGGGCGAGGAGCACCAGCGGGCCAGTGTGTGCTCCGAGGGCGTCCGCCACGGCGCGGACGTCGGCGGAATAGGTGGCGCTGGAGGTGTTGCTGGCAGTCATCGTGCCGAGTATAGGGGCACTCCCCGACGGATCCTGTCGCAACTCACACCGCTGCCAGACGCTAGTCTTCGGAAGTGACGTTCACGCTCAACCTGGCAGGTCTCACCGACGAGGAGCTGCATGCTCTTCTCGGCGACGACCGGGCTCTGGCCGCCCTGCCGGACGTCAGTCGCGCCAGACTCAGTGGACGCCCGGTGCCCGGCCCCGAACTTCCGGATCGCCTTGTGTTCACTCCGCTCCACATGGATGTGCCGGGGTCGACGCCAGACCAGACCCGCGTGATCGCACAGTATGAGGCCGAGCTCGTCGGCCATGGTGCCACCGCGCTCCCCGGTATATGGCACCAGGAGACCACCTCTGTGTCCATGCAGCCGTATGGAATCAACGACGACACTGCGCTCCTGGTGCGCTGGAATGAACGGGATCCAGCGGCGGGTGTGGGACTGCACGTGCTCACGTGGCTGCGTGATCAGGCGAGTGGCAGCAGCGCCGTCCTGACGGTCAGTCGCTCGGCTGGGCTTGTCCCGGCACCGAGCGAGCTGATTGACGTGCACGTTCACCCCGGCGTATCGGGGGAGCGACTGCTGGAACTTCACGCGGGGCATGTCCTGCGTCATGGCCGAACCCGCCGGCTTTCGGCAGACGGAGCCTGGTGGGAGCCCTGGCAGGCGCTGTACGAGCTGAACCTCGTGACGTGGCAGAGACGGGGGCTGCTCCTCTCTCCAAGGATGGCCTGACCGCGCCACCGTATCTTGTGCCATCTGAACAGCGGCTGGATCGGTGTACTGGGATTCCACCAGAATGACCCCCATGAGCGATGGAACCAGGGGCACCCGGCATGTGGCATTCGACTGGGGCGGCGTCTTCACGGTAGGCACCTTCGATGGTCGCAGCACCCAGAATGTCGCCGACCGCACGGGCATCCCTGTGGAGCGCATCAGGGACAGCTACTTTCGCCATGTCAGACAACTGGAGGTGGGGGCCTGGACACTCCCGCACTTCTGGGAGGTCATTCAGGCAGAAACCGGCGTGTCGATGCCATACGAGGAGTTCGAGCCGCTGTACCTGGGCAGCATCCACGACAACGGCCCGATGTATGCCTCTCTGGCCGCTCTGCCTCCTCACGTTCACGTTGGCCTGCTGAGCAACAACTATCCCGTGGTGAGCGACCATCTCCGGAAGGATCCCAGGTTCGCGCGGTTTGACGCCCTGGTGTTCAGCAATGAACTCGGGCATAAGAAGCCCTCGCCGGAGAGCTTTGCTGCGCTGGCTGACGCGATGGGCCGGCCCGCCGAACACGTCGCGTTTGTCGACGATGTGCAGGAAAACATCGACGCGGCTGAACGCGCTGGATTTCACGGCCTGCTGTATCACCACGAGCGGCATGCCGAATTCGAAACTGACCTGAGCGCCTGGCTCGCTGGTTGAGCGCCTTAGAAGAACACGGCTGGAACTAAACACATTTTTATTTACAACTGGATATGATACGTTGCGCTGGACATCTGTGTACCTGAATAACTGGTGTACTTTCCTCTGTGGGAAGTACACCATCACTTTCGGTCGCCAACGGGCTGCACACTGCTCGTACCAGCCCAACCGCCTATCCCTTCATCCCTCGCACGGATGAGGACAGCCTCTCACACCCCCAGGAGACCACCATGACTCCAACGCCCCGCACCCCCGCCGAGATCCTGGAGAAGACCTGGCAAACCGAGGAACGCTGGCACGGCATTAAACGCAATTACTCCGCCGATGAGGTCGTGAAACTGCGGGGCAGCCTGCCGATCGAGCACACGCTCGCCAAGCATGGCGCGAATAAACTCTGGCGCTCCATGAAAGAGGAGCCGTTCGTGAATGCGCTCGGGGCCTTGACCGGCAACCAGGCCATGCAGCAGGTCAAGGCTGGACTCAAGGCCATTTACCTGAGCGGCTGGCAGGTCGCTGGCGACGCGAACAATGCGGGCCAGATGTACCCGGACCAGAGTCTGTACCCGGCCAGCAGCGTGCCCGACGTGGTCAAGCGGATCAACAATACCCTGCGCCGTGCGGATCAGATCCAGCACTCGGAGGGCCGGGCCGACATCGACTACATCGTGCCCATCGTGGCCGACGCCGAGGCGGGTTTCGGCGGGCCCCTGAACGCCTTCGAGCTGATGAAGGCCATGATCGAGGCGGGCGCGGCGGGCGTGCATTTCGAAGATCAGCTCGCCAGCGAGAAGAAGTGTGGTCATCTGGGCGGCAAGGTGCTCGTCCCGACCAGCCAGTTCATCCGGACCTTGAACGCCGCCCGCCTGGCTGCGGACGTGAGCGGCGTGCCCACGGTGTTGATTGCCCGAACCGACGCCGACGCGGCCAACCTGCTGACCAGTGATATCGACGAGAACGACCGGCCGTTCTGCACTGGTGACCGGACTCCTGAAGGCTTTTACTACGTCCGGCCAGGTATCGAGCAGGCCATCAGCCGTGCCCTGGCCTATGCGCCGTACGCCGACGTGATCTGGTGTGAGACGAGCATCCCCAATCTGGCCGACGCGCAGAGGTTTGCTGACGCTGTCCATGCAAAGTTCCCTGGAAAACTGCTCGCGTACAACTGCTCCCCGAGTTTCAACTGGAAGAAGAACCTCGATGACGAGACCATTGCGAAGTTCCAGGTGGAACTGGGCAGGATGGGCTACAAGTTCCAGTTCATCACCCTCGCCGGATTCCACAGCCTCAACCACAGCATGTTCGAACTCGCCTACGGCTACGCCCGGAACCAGATGAAATCCTTCGTGGATCTTCAGGAGAAGGAGTTCGCCGCGCAGGAGCGGGGCTTCACGGCCGTCAAGCACCAGCGCGAGGTCGGGACAGGATATTTCGATCTGGTCGCCCAGGCCGCCGGGGGAGGACAGAGCAGCACCACGGCCCTTGCCGGCAGCACCGAGGCCCAGCAGTTCGGGCACAAGGAACTGGCCGCCGCGCACGACTGAGCCGCACGGAAATGCTGAGAGGGAGAGCGATGCGGCTCTCCCTCTCAGTGTGTGCCCATTCGGTTCAGGGCGTGCCGACCTCATGGCCGTCGTCGCGTTGCTCGAGCCGGAACCCGTGCGGCAGGAAGTCCCTCACCAGCCCACTGACGATGTCGCCGTGCTGGTTCACGCAGACAACCCTCGCTTCGGGTGCAAACTCGAACAGCACCTGACGGCAGGCTCCACACGGACTGGCGGGCGGCGTGGCCTCGGAGTACACCACGACGTCCGTGAAGGAGCGCTGCCCGGCCGTGGCCATGGCCTGCACGGCGCTCTGCTCGGCACAGCGGCCCAGACCGTAACTGGCGTTCTCGACGTTCACCCCCTGAAAGACCTGTCCGTCGGTTGCGCGCAGGGCGGCCCCCACGTGAAAGCGGCTGTAGGGCGCATACGCGCGGACGAACGCCTGTTTTGCCAGGTCGAGCAGCTGTGGATCGGGCTGAAGGCCAAGGGCGTTATCGGATGTGCGGGTCATTCCTCGGCCACCTCGAGTTCTAAGGCGTCGTCTGTATGGGCGGAGTGTCGTTCGACCAGAACCCTCGTCACCCGGCGCTGGTCGGCCTCCTCCACGGTGAAGGCCCAGCCTGCCCGCGTGAAGGTCTGTCCAATCTCGGGAATGTCACCGAAGTGATCGGTCATGAAGCCGGCGAGCGTGTCGTATTCCGCGTCGCCATCCTCGATGTCGGTGCTCAGGCGCTCCTCCACCTGGTGGATGGTGAGGCTGGCGTCCATCAGGTAGCGGCCCTCGCCCAGCACCTCCACCTGCGGGAGTTCCTCCTCGTCCGTCTCGTCGTAGATCTCACCTACGATCTCCTCGAGGGCGTCCTCCAGCGTGACCAGACCAGTCGTGCCGCCGAACTCGTCCACGACGATGCTCAGGTGACTTTTCTTCTCGCGCATCTTGGCGAGCAGATCCTTGATCTTCATGCCTTCCGGAACGAAGAATACGGGCCGCATGATTTCCGAGATGGTCGTGTGGTCGAGCTGGTCGAGGTGCGCGAGCATGTCGCTGGTGTGCGCGATTCCCACGATGTTGTCCGCCGTGTCCTGATACACCGGCACACGGGAGTACGCGTGCTCGGTGTTCAGTTCCAGCAGCCGCCGCAGGGGTGACGCGCCGTCCACGACGATCATGTCCACGCGGGGCGTCATGATCTCGCGCACCGTCGTGTCGGACAGGTCGAACACGTTGTAGACCAGTTCCTTCTCGGAGTCCTCCAGCACGCCCTCCTGACTGGAGGCCGAGACGATCATGCGGATTTCCTCTTCCGAATACGCCGTGTGGTGCCCGGCCACGGCCTTGAGCCCGAACAGCCGCAGTACGCCGCCGCCCAGCGCGTTCAGTCCCATGATCACCGGACGGAAAATCGCGGTGAAGGCGATCAAGGGGCGCACCAGCGTCATGGACAGTTGCTCGCTGCGCTGCAAGGCCGCCGACTTCGGCACGAGTTCCCCCAGCACGATGTGGAAGGTCGTCGCCAGGATGAAGGCGATGGTGAATGCCAGGGGCCGCTGGTACACCTCGGGCAGGCCCCGGAGCAGCGGTTCGGCGAGATGTTCGATGGCCGGCTCGGAGACGAACCCGATCAGCAGGCTCATCATGGACACGCCCAGCTGCACCGCGGCGATATACAGGTCGAGCCGCCCGAGCACCTTCTGCACGGCCTTCGCCGTGGCGTTGCCTTCCTCGACCAGCTGGTCGATACGGGTGCGGCGTACACTGACCAGCGCGTACTCCACGGCCACGAAATAGCCGTTGAACAAGACCAGCACCAGCAGGGCCAGAATACCTATGTAGTCATTCATGAATGGGCGCGCTCCGTACTCGCGCCCCGGCCGTCCGCGTGGCACATGCTGCCCGCGCCCGCGTCAGCGGGATCGCGTCGGCGACCGGAAATAGTGACCGCCACAGCAAAAACGCCGCCCGCAGGCGGAGTTCACCGGGCGTTGTTGCAGAGCCAGAACTGGGAGGCTCCATAGCAGCACCGAGTGTAACACGTGAGAGTGGATGATTCGCCGCCCTGTTCCGGAGGAGGGGACATGAGGCCCTGGGCAAAGCGCGCTACCGTGCTCCTCAGAGCCAACCCGTGTGCAGCATCCCGAACCCAGGAGGTTCCCTCATGACGTCATCCGAGCGGCCCGAGACCTACCGCGCCCTGCGTGTCCTGAAAGACGATGCGGGCATCCACGCCGAGTTCCAGACCCTGCCGGTCGGTACCCTCCCCGAGGGAGACACGCTCGTCGCCGTCACGCATTCGAGCCTGAACTACAAGGACGGGCTGGCAGTGGCCGGGAAGCCCGGTGTGCTCCGCACGTATCCCATGACCCCCGGCATCGACCTCGCGGGCACCGTCCTGCAAGACGACACCGGCGCGTATGCGGCGGGCACGGCCGTGATTCTCACGGGCTGGGGCATCGGCGAACGACAGGATGGCGGATACGCGACCCTGGCCCGCGTAAGGTCCGGGTGGCTGGTGCCGGCCCCCGAGGGCACCGATGGCCAGTGGGCGATGGGCATCGGAACCGCCGGGTTCACCGCCATGCTCGCCGTGATGGCGCTCGAAGACCATGGCCTCACTCCAGGTGACGGCGAGGTGCTGGTCACGGGTGCGGCCGGAGGCGTAGGCAGTACCGCTGTCGCGCTGCTGGCCGCCGCCGGACACACCGTGGTGGCCAGCAGCGGCCGAACAGGGGAGACGGAGTACCTGAAGGCGCTGGGCGCGTCCACAGTGATCGGTCGTGACAACGTGAGCGGCCTCACGCGGCCACTGGAAAAGGAACGCTGGGCGGGCGTGGTGGATACGGTTGGTGGAGCCACCCTCGCCGCCGCCTACGCCTCCACCCGTACGCACGGCAGTCTGGCCGTATGTGGCCTGGCCGGGGGCAGTGCCCTCCAGACGACCGTGTTTCCGCTCATTCTGCGCGGCGTGAACCTTCTGGGGATCGACTCGGTGACCTGCCCCACCCCGCGCCGTCGGGCGGCCTGGGCCCGGCTCGCCCGCGACCTACCCGCCGACCGTCTTGCGAGCGTGACCCAGGTGCGCGGACTGAGCGAGGTGCCCGCCCTGGCGCCCGAGATTCTCGCGGGACGGATCCGAGGACGGACGGTGATCGACGTCACCCGCTGAGCGGGGTGTCCAACCGGATCTCTATCCGCGCCGAATGACCGACCTCACTTCGGGATCAGGTCGCCTACGTCGGCGGCCGGAGTGTCCGGCCCGAGCGTGACGGACTGCTCGGCCCGGGGTTCCGCCGTCTCCCCGTATACCCCGTTTCCATCGCGGTCACGGCCACCGATCACGCGGTAGGTGCCGCTCCCCAGATACGCCGAGAAGCGCCCCAGGGCGTCCAGTTTCGGCTGGAAGACCAGCCCGCGGGCGTCCTGAAGCCGCAGGCCCAGCGTGTCGCTCACGGCGGGCGCCCCGAGCGCCGCCGCCGCGTTGATCATGCCGTACCCGAACTGGTCGTCTCGGCCTGCTGCGCCCAGGTCGGTGGCCGTGGAGGTCAGTCGCGCCAGTGTGGCGGCGGCGCCGGAGGTCACGCCCTTGCTGAGCAGCAGCGCCGCCAGGGCCGAGACCTGGGGCGTGGCCTGACTCGTGCCGGCCTCGACCTCATAGTTCGGCAGGTTCTTCACGTAGTCCCAGCCGGTCGACACGATCGCGTCCACGAAGGGTTCCAAGGTGCCGTCGCCCTGCGGATCCCAGCGGACGCCGTTGTAGTACGTGGCGTCCTGGAAGTAGTCCGTGCCACCGGGCGCAGAGAGCTGCACCTGCGGGTAGGCGTTCGAATACGTGGCTCGGCGCGGCGCACTGCCACCCGAGAGCGTTACGCTGCCCACCGCCACGGCGCCCGGGCACGCGGCCGGGTAGTACGGCGTGGTGCCGTACCCGTTGCCGGACGCCACGAACACCAGGGAACCGGCCGCGACGGCGTCGGCCACGGCGTCGCACATCGGCTGCGCCTCGGTGGCGCTGATCTCACCGCCCAGACTGAGGTTGATGACCTGGGCCGGATGGGGATTGGCATACGCCTTGCCGTCGAGCGTCACGCTCTGGCCTGCCGCGTAGCGGACGGCGACCGCCACCTGGGCGATATCCGTGTTGCCCTCGGCATCGATGGCGCGGATCGGCAGGATCTTCACGGTCGCGGTGTTCGTCGCGCCGATCACACCCGTGTGGCTGCACGTGGCGCAGCCGGTGGTCGCGCCGTTGTCTCCCCAGCGGGCGGCAATGATCCCGGTCACGTGCGTGCCGTGGCTGCCCAGCGTGCGTCCGGGAGTCCGGGGATCGGTCGGGTCGGTGTCCGGGCCGTCACCGTCGCCGTTGCCGGTTTCCGAGGTGTCGACCGTGGCCTCCAGCACGTCCAGCGCGCCCTCACCGGCTGTCCACAGGCGGCCCTGCAAGTCCGGGTGGTCGTAGCGGACACCGCTGTCCACCACGGCGACCGTGACCGCCTTCGTGTACGGATGATCCTGCATGTCGCGCCACACGGCGGGGTAGCCCAGCAGGCGGTAGGCCCACTGGAGCGGCGCAAACTGATCGGTGGGTTCGACCGCTGCGGCCAGCGGGGTGGACGTAGCCTGGGTGCGCAGCACCGCGTTCTCTGTGACGCTCAGGACATCCGGATCGCGCTGGAGGACCGTGGTCGCCCTGGCAGGATCGCTGACCTGCACGACGGAACTGCGTGCGCCGAGTGGGCGGGCACGCTGCACCCCGATTCCGGCGGCCCTCAAGGTGACCGTGGCCCGTCGTTCCAGATCGCTGAAGATTCCCTGCGCCTGTAGGCCCGCCTCTGGAGGAGTCCGGTATGTGACGATCAGACCGTGAGACGCGTGCGCGTCAGCACTGGCCTGCGGCGGCGCGAGGCGAGTATCCACGCCTTGGACGGCAGCCGTGGCGAGCACCCGCCCGGTCAGCGTGTACTCGTCGGCCGTCACTGGCCAGCTGGTTTTCCCCGTCCGGCCACCGGGGTCTGTCCAGCTCACGGTCAGGGCGCCCGACAGGGTGGGCAAATCGGCGGCCAAAGGCGTGCCGACCGCGCGGTCGACCGTCACGTCGAAATCCACGTCGCCGGTGCCCGAGCTTGCGGAGAGGTTCACCCAGCTGGGCTTGGCCGTGATCGACCAGGAGCCCTTGTACCCGATCGAGACCGGAACCGTGATGTTCTTGCCGACCGGCACGGCGTACCGCCCCGGTCCGCCGGACGAGAACAGCTGACAGCCGCTGAGCAGCACGGTCAGGAAACCGGCAGTGACCGGCAAGGCGCATCGGAGCATTCTTCCAGCATGGAGGATTCAAACTGATGCCGGATGAACCTTACCCACAGCGACACCTGAAGGGGGGCGGGTACCGAGAGTGAGGCGCCGGCGCTGCCGGTTCCCACCCGTTCGAGCTGCCTCGGAGTGCCGTGAGGTGCGCTGGTTGCGGTGACACGCGGCTCCGGCGCTGGCACAATGTCCGGGTGCCGAGCGGCCGCGTTCACAACCTCATCAACATCGCGGCCTTCAGCGTGGTCTCTGGAGCGGCCCTGACCGCTTCACGACAGCACGTGGTCGTCATCACCCCAGCGCAGGCCCTGGCGTTCACGCTGGGATTCGCGGTCGGCACCTTCCTGCTCTCGCCGGACCTCGATCTGGCCGAGGGGAAAGTGGACAGCAAGCGGCACTGGGGCATCCTCGGCGTGCTGTGGGTGCCGTACGGCCTGCTGTTCAGCCACCGGGGCCTCTCGCACTCGTGGGTGCTGGGGCCGCTCACCCGGCTGGCGTATGTGGCCCTGATGACCGCGCTGATCGTGGGGCTCCTGCGGTACGTGGCGCCGGGCATTCCACTGCCGGGCGTGCCCGAGCCGGTGAGTCTGAAAGTCGTCCTGCCGGTCGTGGCGGGGTATTACCTGAGCCAGTGGCTTCACCTGATCGCCGACGGGGTTCGGCCGGATCACGGCATGAAGCGGAGCCTCCGCAAGGCGCGACGCCGGTAATCGGTGGGAACGTGACGCCAGCCGAGATGGTCACCGCCCGGTGACGGCAGCTTGCCTGTGTCCTGGCGGTCACCCGATCTCGAGCACCGTGGCGTGCGCCAGACCCCGCTGCTTCGCGGCGTTCCAGGCGATCCGGGCCTCGCCTGACCCGACCGCGTTCATGAAGGCCGCGTCGCCGGCCAGCGTGGTCAGCACCCAGAAGTCTCCCCAGACCTGGAGCCCCCAGCTGTCCTGCATGGCGCGGGCGGCTGCCGTCCAGACCGGCTCCGAGAGGTGCTCCAGGGGCGCGATGAAGTGCCATTCCCCGTCCGTGCCGGGCGTCCGCGCCACCTCGCGGTGGTATTGGGCGCGCTCGCGATCCGTCATGGCCTCCAGCGTGCCCACCGCGCAGTACACGGCGGGAAACGCACTGAACGTATCGCGGCAGCGTGTCGGCCGCACTTCATACGCCGTGCAGGCCCCAGTGGCCCGGTCGAGGAGGGGGCAGAAGCCGACCTCTGTGCGGTGCGTCAGCACGTACGCCTCGTCGGACGGGGCCGTGCGGGCGTTGGCGATTACCGCCCTGGCATGCTCGGCCATTCCTACGAGCTGCGCGGGAATCAGGGCGTCTCGCGTGACCAGGGCCTCGGCCAGGCTCACGCGCACGGGCATGTTGCAGCAGCCGGAACAGCCGGCCGCGCAGTACACCCGCCCACCTCGGGCGGCGTATCCGGCGAGCCATTCTCCCGCGCGCCGGCCGTACCGCGCGTAGGCCCGGATCACGGGTCGGGTCACCGTGTCGTGGCGGCCAGGGGGCGTGGTGGTCATGCTGCGCAGAGTAGCGTGCGTATACTGAACGCACGTGTTCGGACGCCGCCAGAAACCCCCTCCCCCGACGAGTCCATCCGAGCCCCGCGTGGGCCCGGTGGAGACGTACGACGCCACGCGTGTGCTGGCCGAACTGCTGGCCAAACCCACGCAGGAGGGTGTCCTGGAGGCTGCGCTCGTGCATGCGGCCCGGCTGCTCGGTGGAACCGTATCGGCGTACGCCATTGTCCGGCGGGGCCAGGATCGGGTGGGAGCCGTGCATGGGTACTCCAAGGCCCTCATGGGCCTCGCCCTGAGCGGACCGTGGTCGTCGCTGCGGACCCGGCTGCTCTCCACCGGATCGCACGAGCTGTACGAGCAGAATTCCCCGGAAATCCAGGCGCTGCTCACGGAGTGCGGGATGCACACGGTCGCGCTGTCGCTGGTTGTGCCGATCAGTGACCGGGGCCGGTACCTGGGGGCCATGGTCTTCGACCGCACCGGCACGGAGGGCGTCACGCCGACTGCGCAGGAGGCCGTGACCCACTGGGCCGCCGCGATCGCGCCCGTGCTCGGCATCCTCGACAGCCGGGAGGACTGGAAGCAGGCGGCCCGGCAGATCACCAGCGCCGTCGTCGAGGCCGTCGAGAGCCGAGAATTCGATGCTCTGGGGCACGCACAGCAGGTGGCGGCCATCAGCCTGAAGCTCGGCGCGCAGATCGGACTGGCCGACCGGGAACTCGAAGAACTGTGGTACGCCGCGACCATGCACGACATCGGCAAGATCCACGGCGAGGCGGGACACGCCCTGGTCGGCGCGAACTTCCTGCACGGTGTGGGGCACCTGTCCGAGGCCCAGCGCGCCATCCGGCACCACCACGAACGCTGGGATGGCCAGGGCGAGCCCGACAAGCTGACGGGCGAGGACATTCCTCTGTACGCCCGGATCGTCGCGGTGGCGAATGCCTATGTCCGCCTGGGCGGACTGGAACGCGTCCGGGCCCAGGCGGGGCGTGGACTGGATCAGCGGATCGTGTCCCAGCTGGAGAAACTCGACCTGTGAGCAAGCCGTCCGGTCGAGGCCCGGCATGTCCCGCTTGAACGTGCCTCCGGAGGCGGGTCGACCTGAACCCACGCCCCGCTTCCCGGAACTGGAGGCGCGCTACGGCGCGCTGGTGCCCATGGATTCCGGGATGCAGAGCCGTGTGTACGCGGCCCAGGCAGGCGAGGTCGTGGTGAAGGTCTACCGCAATCAGCGGGGTGACCACGCGCGCGAGGCCGAGAACCTGCGCCGTGCCGGCATGGGTGACTGGGTAGTGGATGTCGTGCAGCTCGACGGCATCGAGGCCCTCATCATGCGGCGCTTCCCGGGGCGGCCCCTGCGTACCGAGGACGTCCCCCACGCCCTGCCCAGCCTGCGCGCGGCCATGGACACCCTGCACCGGGACACGCGCGGCACCGTCGATCTGGCCAAGGTGGAGCAGCGCCTCCGCCGTTTCCGGAGCGCCCTGTCGGCCTTTCCGCTCGAAGACCTGTTTGCCGCCGTCGAAGGGCCGCTCGAGGCAGGACATCTGGTGCACGCCGCGTCGTTCTGCCACCTGGATCTGTGGCACGACAACATATTGATCTCGCCGGCCGGCGAGGTGCTGCTGATCGACTGGACGAAGGCCGGGTACGACGATCCGCTGCGCGACCTGGCGCTGCTCAAGACCGGCACGCTCGACCTGTTGCCCCCCGACGACGCCCTGAGCGCCGCCCTGTCGTTCCTACCGGGGGCCGAGCGGGCCACCCTAGCGCGCTACCGGGCGTATATCGCCATGACGACCCTGCATGACCTGTACTGGTTCCTGATGAACGAACCCTACGAGTTCGAGGCCCAGCGGGCGCGGAAGGTTCCGCGCGCCCGGCATGTCCTGGCCCGGCTGCCCGGGCATTAAACCCAGGCGGTATCGTGGGCGCATGGTTACCGTCGTCGCCCATCCGCTCGTGCAACACAAGCTCTCGATCATGCGTGATGAACAGACGGGCGTGAAGGAATTCCGCGAGCTGGCCGCAGAACTGAGCCTGTTGCTGGCCTACGAGGCCATGCGTGACCTGGAGACCGAACCGCACACCCTGAACACGCCGCTGGTCACCGGCGACTTCCCCATGCTGACCGGCAAGAAACTCGCGCTGGTCGCGATCCTTCGCGCGGGCCTGATCATGACGGACTCGATCGTGCAACTCGTGCCGGCGGCGAAGGTCGGTCACATCGGCCTGTACCGCGATCCGCAGACGCTGCAACCCGTCGCGTATTACAACAAGCTGCCTGCCGACATCGCGGAGCGGCGGGTCTTCCTGACCGATCCCATGCTCGCCACGGGCGGCAGCGCCAGCGCGGCCATCGCCAGCCTCAAGGCGGCGGGCGCGACCAGCATCAAGCTCATGAGCATCCTGGCTGCTCCCGAGGGGATCGCCGTGATCGAACGCGACCACCCGGACGTGGAGATCGTGGTGGCCGCCGTGGACTCGCACCTGAATGACCACGGGTACATCGTGCCGGGCCTGGGCGACGCGGGCGACCGCATCTACGGCACCAAGTGACCTGAGGCCCTGAATCGGGCTGCACCTTCCGCATGGCGCGGCGGGTCGGGCCAGCCCGTAGAATCCCTTCAGATATGGATTTTCTGCATGCGCTCGTCGCGCCGCTGGGGATCGCCGACCCGCTGGGCCGGGGGTTCCTGAGTGTCGTCCTGACCTTCGTGACCGCCTGGGTGTTCACCTGGCAGTTCATTCCGCGGCTGCGTGACTTCGCCGTGCAGGCGGGCTGGGCAGACCAGCCGAATGCCCGCAGACTGAACACGGAACCCCTCCCGAATGCCGGTGGACTGGCCATCTACGCGGGCTTTCTGGTCAGCGTGATCGTGGCCTGGGCGCTGAGGCCCATCGTGGTCGAGATCGTGAACATCCAGGTGCTCGCGATCCTGCTGGGCGCGTCGCTGCTGGTTCTGGTGGGCTTCATCGACGACCAGTTCGGGTTGTCCCCGGCCTTCCGGCTGCTGGTGCAGACGCTCGCGGCCGTGCTGCTCGTCGTCAACGGCCTGAAGATCGATTTCAACGCCATCCCCTTCCTGCCGGTGCTGCCGCCGGGCCTGAACGGCCCCCTGAGCACCCTGCTGACAATCCTGTGGATCGTGGGCCTCACGAACGCCGTGAACCTGATGGATGGCGTGGACGGTGTGGTGGGCGGCGTGGGCTTCGTGGTGAGTGCCGTCCTGCTCGCCACCGCCGCGCAGTTTCCGGACAGGGCGGCCGCCGTCGTGTTGCTGGCCGGTCTGGCCGGGGCCGCGTTGGGCTATCTGCGGCACAACTTCAACCCCAGCCGCATCATCATGGGCGATGCCGGGGCATACCTGTTCGGCTACACGCTCGCGGCTGTGAGCCTGCTCGGCACGCTGAAGTTCAGCGCCGGGGCCAGTCTGCTCGTGCCGCTGATCGTGCTGGCCCTCCCCGTGCTCGACACCACCCAGGTCGTGATCGGTCGCCTGGCGCGCGGAATCCGCAACCCCCTGGGCCACCCGGACAAGACCCACATCCACCACCGGGTGCTCGCCCGGACGTCGAGCGCCCGCCGCACGGCCGTGATCCTGTGGATCGTGGCCCTGCTGTGCGGCATGACCGGCATGGCGCTTCAGGGCGTGCATCTGCCCGTGATCCTCGCCACTGGGGTGGGCGTGGCGCTGTCGCTGTGGTTCGTGGCCTACCGACGCATGCGGGCCCTGAACCTGACCACCCCTACGTCCGACGCGAAGGAATCCGACCTATGACTGACCGCATCATCGTGCTGGCGTTCGGCACCCGCCCCGAGGCGACCAAGATGGCGCCCGTGTACCGCGCCATCGAGGCCACCACAGGACTGCGGCCCATGATCCTCTCGACCGGCCAGCAACGCCAGATGCTCGACGGCGCGCTGAACGTGTTCGGCCTCATCCCGGACAGGGATCTGAACGTCATGACCGACCGGCAGACCCTCGCGGGCCTCACCGCGCGCATCGTGCCCGAGGCCGGACGGACACTTCAAGAGATGGGGGCGGACATGGTGCTGGTGCACGGCGACACCAGCACGAGCTTCTGCGTGGCGCTGAGTGCCTTCTACGAGGGTATCCCCGTCGGCCACGTCGAAGCGGGCCTGCGTTCCGGCAGCCTGAAAGAGCCCTTCCCGGAGGAGGCCAACCGCCGACTGACCGGCGTGCTCTCCACGCTGGACTTCGCGCCGACGGCCGGTAGCAAGGCCAACCTGCTGCGTGAGGGTAAGGCCGCAGGCGGCATCTTCGTGACCGGTCAGACGGCGGTGGACGCCGTGCGTGAGGTCGCGGGCCGGGTGCCGCTGCGGCCCGAATGGCAGGCCCGCTTGGACGCCGGGCAGCGCCTGGTGACCGTCACCATGCACCGCCGCGAGAACCAGCCCACCATGCTCGAGATGGCCGCCGCCCTGGCCCGCGTGGCCGCCGCGCACCCGGACGCGCACTTCATCTACCCGGTGCACCTGTCGCCCGCCGTGCAGGAGGCCGTTCGCCCTGCCCTTGGCCCGGTGCCGAACTTCGAGCTGATCGATCCGCTGGACTACAGCGACATGGCCCCCCTGATGGCCGCGTCGGTGCTGCTCGCCACGGACAGCGGCGGCCTGCAGGAGGAAGGCGCAGCCCTGGGTGTGCCTGTGGCCGTCCTGCGGAATGTCACCGAGCGCCCGGAGGGGCTGGAGGCCGGTGTTCTGAAACTCGCCGGAACCGATCCCGAGCGGCTGGAGGCGGTGCTGAGCGGCCTGCTCTCGGATGCCTCGGCGCTGGACGCCATGCGTCGTGCCCGCAATCCCTACGGGGATGGGCTGGCCTCCGGCCGGATCGCTCAGGCCATCGCATGGCACTTCGGCCTCACCGAGCGCCCTGCTGACTGGAGCTGAGCCATGACCGTGGCCGCAGTCCCGCGCATGTATGCGGTCGTGCTCAACCCGCAGGCTGGAGGTGGAGCCGCCGCGCGCGCCTGGCCGTCTCTGCGCGTCGAACTGGAAGCGCGCGGTCTGCCCTATGTCCTGATTCAGGAACCGAGCGGCGAAGCCGCGTTGGCCCGCGTGAAGGCTCTGGAGGCCGACGTGGCCGTGCTCGCCGTGGGTGGAGACGGTACCGTTGGAGCGCTCCTGCCGGCCATCGTCGGGACTGGGCGGCCCCTGGGCATCCTGCCTCTGGGCACCGGGAACGACTTTGCCGGCATGCTCAGGCTCCGTCCCGGACAGCTTGGCCCGGCCCTCGACCGGCTGCGTTACGCCCCCCGCCTCGTGGATGCACTGGAAGTCACCATCGAGGCAGGTGAGCAGCAGGGTCGCCATGCGGTGCTGCTGAACGGCCTCGGCATGGGCTTCGATGCCCAGGTCGCCGCGACGATGGCCAGCGCTCCGTCCCGGTTGCAGGGCTTCTCCCGCTATGCGTGGGCCGCTCTCGTGACGGTGCGAGAACTGTCCCTGACGCCAGTCACCATCACGATGGATGGCGCCCTGCTCTATGACGGGCCGAGCGCCCTGGTGGCCGTCATGAACGGCACCCGCTACGGGGGAGGGTTCCAGATCAGCCCGGACAGCGACGTGCGGGACGGGTTGATCAACGTCCTGGCCAGCCGAAACGTGACGCGCCTGGGGATGATTGACCTGATGGGCCGTGTTCTACGGGGCCGGCACCTGAATCACCCACTCGTCCGTGCGGGCGTCGGTAAAGAGGTGGTGGTGTCCTGGGCTTCGCCCGTCGATCTACACCTGGACGGGGATCTGGCCGGGAAGGTTTTGCGCCTGCGCGCCCGCGTTTTGCCAGCATCGGTCACGCTGTTGAATGCCTGAAGAGGGAGCAGACAGGCCCATACCCTGAATTTCAATAACTGGATATGAATATTCTGATGTACCCGGAGGGCCGGAGGCGTGTGCCGCACCCCGGCCCAGTTCCTCATATCCTCAGGGCCGCATTCTGGTCAACATGCGCGGGAAGGGAATGGCCTCGCGGATGTGGTCGATTCCGGTGATCCACGCCACAACACGCTCCAACCCCATCCCGAAGCCGGCGTGCGGCACGCTGCCGATCCGGCGCAGATCCAGGTACCAATCGAACGCTTCCAGCGGCAAGCCCTCGTGCTCGATGCGGGATTTCAGCAGGTCGTAATCGTGGATGCGCTCGCTTCCACCGATGATCTCGCCGTAGCCGTCGGGCGCGATCATGTCGTCGCACAGCGCCACGCGCGGATCAGCCGGATCGGGCTGCATGTAGAACGCCTTGATGGCTGCCGGGTACTTCTCGATAATCACCGGTCGGTCGAAGTGATGTCCCAGGATCGTCTCGTGCGGCGCGCCCAGGTCGTCGCCCCATTCGACAGGCTGCACGTCGTCCTGCACGTTCGGGGGCAGGTCGCGGGCCTCGATGTGCTGCCGGACGATCTCCAGCGCTTCGGTGTACGTCACTCGCGGGTAATTCCCCTCGGCGGCTCCCCTCAGTTTGGTTTGATCCCGGCCCAGCAGTTCCAGTTCCGTCTGGCAGCCGTCCAGCACGCGCCGCACGATGAATGACACGAAGCGTTCCTGGAGATCCATGTTCGCGATGTGATTACTCGGCGCGACTTCCGGTTCGACCATCCAGAATTCCAGCAGGTGCCGGCGCGTCTTGCTCTTCTCGGCACGGAAGGTCGGCCCGAAGGTGTAGACCTTGCCGAACGCGAACGCGCCCGCCTCGGCATGAAGTTGTCCGGTCTGGCTCAGGTAGGCCTTGTCCTCGCCGAACAGGTCGATCTCGAATAGTTCGGTCGTTCCCTCGGCGGCGTTCGGTGTGAAGAACGGCGCATCGAACCGCACGAAGCCCTCGCCGTGGAAGAAGTCTACGATCGCCCGCTGGATCGCGTCCCGAACGCGCATGATGGCCCACGGGCGGCGGTGCCGCAGCCACACGTGCCGGTGATCCATCAGAAACTCGATGCCGTGTTCCTTGGGGGTGATCGGATACTCGCCGTGGTTCTCGCTGACGGGGGAGAGGTCACGCACCGCAAGTTCCACACCGCCGGGCGCACGGTTGTCGGCCCGCACTTCTCCTGTGATCGTGATCGCCTGCTCCTGCATCAGGCGTTTCGCGGCCTCGAAGACCTCCTCGGTCACGTCTCCCTTGAACACCGTGCCCTGCACGAAGCCGCTGCCGTCACGGAGTTTGAGGAAATGAATCTTGCCTTTTCCGCTCTTGTCGGTCAGCCAGGCATGCAGGGTCACGGTCTCGCCGACGTGCTGTCTGAGCTCGTGGATGGTGGTGTGGAGGGTCATCGGGCGCCAGTATAGGAGAGTGCCCGAAGGGAGAGAAATAAGGGGAAACAAAAAATTCACGAGCACGGAAAATTGTGAATATATTCACTAGACGGGGTTGCGGGATACCCCGCCAGTAGCGACGGGGCAGGAGTAGTTCAGGCGTCTTTGAGCGCGTCGTTCATGCCGAGCACGTCAGCGACTTTCAGGCTCGCGCCACCCACCAGGGCGCCGTTGATGTTCGGCTTCGCGCAGATGCTCGCGATGTTGTCCGGCTTCACGCTCCCGCCGTACAGCACGCGAATCTCCGACGACTTCTTGCCGTAGCGTTCCTCCAGTGCGGAGCGGATGGCCACGGCAAGTTCCTCGGCATCGTCTGCCGTGGCGGTCTTCCCGGTGCCGATCGCCCACACGGGTTCGTAGGCAATAACGACATCCGAACCGACGCCTTCTAGGCTGCCGTGCAACTGCGCCAGGGTGTAGGCGACCTGTTGGCCCTTCTCACGCACGTCGAGCTTTTCGCCCACACAGACGATGGGCAACAGACCATTCGCCTGCACCAGTTTCGCCTTGGCGGCCACCACGTTGTCTGTCTCGCCGTGGTAGTCGCGCCGCTCACTGTGCCCGACGACCACGTATTGCACGCCCACATCGGCGAGCATGGCGGCGCTGGTCTCGCCCGTGTACGCGCCGGACTCGTGTGCCGAGACATCCTGCGCGCCCAGACCCACGCCGGCAGGGAGGTTCGCGGCCAGGGTGGAGATCGTCACGAATGGGGCCATTACGGCCAGCTCCGCATTGCCTTCCTCGTAGCGCTCGCCCAGTTCCGCCGCCCAGCTGCGGGCCTCGCTGGGGGTCTTGTTCATCTTCCAGTTCAGGGCCAGGAGGTTCCTCATTTCATCGCCTCCACGCCCGGCAGCGCCTTGCCCTCCAGCAACTCCAGGCTCGCGCCGCCCCCGGTGCTGATGTGGCCCACGCGGTCTGCTTGGCCACTCTTGTTGATGGCACTGACCGAATCCCCGCCGCCGATCACGCTGTAGGTGTCCGGCCCGAGATCCGCCACTGCCTTCGCGATGGCGTTCGTGCCGCCCGCGAACTTCGCGAACTCGAACACGCCCATCGGGCCGTTCCAGAAGACCGTCTTCGCCCCCTTCAGGGCCGCGGTGAACGCCGCCTGGCTGTCCGGGCCGATGTCCATGCCCTCCCAGTCGTCCGGGATGGCGTTCGTGGGCACCACGCGCGTGTTCGCGTCGTTGCTGAAGGCGTCCCCGACGAGCGTGTCGGTGGGCAGCACGATCTTGCCCGCGTACTTGTCCAGCAGTTCACGCGCCTTGTCCAGGAAATCGTCCTCGTGGATGCTCTTGCCGATCTTGCCGCCCTGGGCCTTCACGAAGGTGTAGGCCATGCCGCCGCCGATCAGCATGCGGTCGACCGTGGGCAGCAGATTCTCGATGACCAGCAACTTGTCGCTGACCTTCGCCCCGCCAATGATCACCACATAGGGCCGCTCCGCGCCGTCCAGCAGCTTGCCCAGCGCGTCCACTTCCGTCTGGAGGAGGGTGCCCGCCGCGTGCGGCAGCTTCCCCGCCACGCCGCTGACCGACGAGTGCGCCCGGTGCGCGCTGCCGAAGGCGTCCAGCACGAAAGCGTCGCCCAGGCGCGCGAACTTCTCGTTCAGCTCCGGGTTGTTCTTCTCCTCACCGGCACTGAACCGCACGTTCTCCAGCAGGGCCACTGCACCCTCAGGGAGGGCCTGCACGGCGGCCAGGGTCTCGTCGCTGTCCGCCGTGCCACCGATAAAGGTCACGGGGCGGCCCAGCACCTTCTCCAGCACCGGCGCGACGGGACGCAGGCTGTACTTGTCCTCCGGGCCGTTCTTCGGGCGACCGAAATGGCTCAGCAGGATCACGTTCCGCGCTCCGGCATCCAGCAGCGCCCGGATCGTCGGCAGACTGGCCGTCACGCGCGTATCGTCCTGCACCACGCCCTCTTTCACGGGAACGTTGTAATCCACGCGCACCAGCACGCGCTTCCCCTTCACATCGAGTTGATTCAGGTTCTGCATGTGTCCTCCGTAGTAAAAAGTTGATGGTTGATAGGTGATGGCAACACCATCCGTCTATCAACCATCAACTGTCGGCGTTCAACCCTTGTCAGACACAAGTTGCGTCAGGTCGGCGATGCGGTTGCTGTAGCCCCACTCGTTGTCGTACCAGCTGAAGAACTTCACCAGGCTGCCCATCGCCATGGTCAGGCCGCCGTCGATGATCGCGCTGTGCGCGTTGCCGACGATGTCCTGAAGCACGATAGGATCCTCGGTGTACTCGATGATGCCCTTGTGGCTGCCGTCAGCGGCGTCCTTGAAGACCTTGTTGACCTCGGCCACGGTCACGTCGCGCTTCAGGATCACGACCACGTCACTGATCGAGCCGACAGGCGTGGGCACGCGCAGCGAGGTGCCGTCGAACTTGCCCTTCAGGGCCGGGTAGACCTGCGACACGGCCTTGGCGGCGCCGGTGCTGGTGGGAATGATGTTCACGGCGGCGGCGCGGGCACGGCGCAGATCGCTGTGCGGCAGATCCAGCACGCGCTGGTCGTTGGTGTAGCTGTGCACGGTCGTCATGATGGCCTTCTCGATGCCGAAGGCCTCGTCGAGCAGCTTCATGGGCGCGCCCAGGCTGTTCGTGGTGCAGCTGGCGTTGCTGATGATGTTGTGTTTGGCGGGATCGTAGTCCTGCTCGTTCACACCGAGCACGATGCTGATGTCCTCGTTCTTGGCGGGCGCGGTGATGATGACCTTTTTCGCGCCGCCTTCCAGGTGCTTGCTGGCCCCCTCGCGGCTGGTGAAGATCCCGGTGGACTCGATCACGATGTCCGCACCCAGCTCGCCCCACTTGATGTTGGCGGGGTCACGTTCTGCCAGGGCGTGGATCTTCTTGCCGTTCACCGTGAGGCTGTCTTCGTCGTATTCGACCGTGCCGTTGAAGCGGCCGGCGGTGCTGTCGTACTTCAGGAGGGTGGCGAGGGTCTTGTTGTCGGTCAGGTCGTTGATCGCGACCACCTCGACGCCGCGCGCTTCGAGAACCCGGAACACCAGACGACCGATGCGGCCAAAGCCGTTAATGCCTACTTTCATGTGTGCCTCCAGTCCTGGGGCCCTTCCACCGGTGGGAAAGCTCACCCCGCATGCTCCACTCTACGCCGAAAGGATGAATGGGTATTCGTGTCCTCTGGACACCAAGCTAGCCAGCCCGGCGCGTGTCAGAGAGCAGCTCAGCGGGGAGGGAGCAGCGTGAACGACACATTCACGGTCACGACATTGCTGGAGTTCGGGTAATTCACGCCGAAATCGTGCGGATTGAACTTAAACTGCGTGGCCACGTTGATCTGCCCACCGACCAGCGTGGCCTTGACCGGCGCATTGATGCTGAGGGTCGTGGCCTTCACAGTAAGCTTGCCGACCACCGTGGTCTCGAGCGTCACCCCCTCAATCAGCCGCCCGCCGGGGATGCCGTCCAGAACGAAGGTCGCGTTGGGATGATGGGCCGCGTCGAGGGCACGTTCACTGCGCGCATCGTTGTCTCGCAAGCCGATACCCGTGTTGAGGTTCACGACGGGAACCGTCACCGTGCCCTGTGATCCGGCCAGAGCCTCCGGGTCGAGGACGACGCTGGCCGTGACGCCGGGAATGGTGCCTCGCACCGTCACGAACAGCACCCGGTGCTCGAAGGTGGCCGTCCCGGCCTGCGCCGAGTAAAAGACTGGGACGGCAAGGGTCGAACTCAGGGTGCACAGGGCCAATAGAACGCGCAGGCGGGACGACATGGCTCAAGCATGGGGCCATGGGGTGAGAGGATGGACGTCTGGCAGGGGAGGAATGTGCAACCAATATAATCCGCACTTGCCTGATTAATCGTGAAAGTATTCACTAATCATTTGACCAGACCACGCGATCTGCTTGAATATCCGCCCGCCATACTGATTCCATGAGTGACACCCTTCTCGTCATGAAGTACGGCGGTACGAATATGCAGGATGCCCGCGCCATCCGTCACAGCGCGTCGCTGGCCGCCCGCAGCCTCCACGAAGGTGTGCGCGTGGTTGTGGTCGTGTCGGCCATGGCCGGTGTAACGAACCAGCTGCTCCAACTGGCCGACGCGGCGCAGTCCGGGGACATCGCCCGTGCCAATGACGAGATCGCCGCGATGCGCACCCGTCATTTCACGGCCGCGCAGGAGCTCGGCGCGGCCCCCGACAGCGACACGGTGCGTGAACTCCGGGAGATGCACGAGACCCTGCGGCAGGCCGTCTACGGCGTGTACCTCCTGCGCGAACTCACGCCCCGCAGCCGCGACCTGATCGTGGCGTTCGGCGAGAGGCTCTCCGCTCCGCTGATGGCCCTGGCCCTCGAGCAGCAGGGCCTGCGCGCCCATCATCTGACCGGCGGCGAGGCAGGCATCCTCACCGACATGCACTTCGGGAATGCCCGACCTCTGCCCGGCACCTACGCGCGCATCAAGGATCGCCTGAGCGGCCTGCTGAGCGCGGGCGTGACCCCGGTGGTCTCCGGGTTCATGGGGGAGACCGAGAAGGGCGCCATCACGACCCTGGGGCGCGGTGGCACGGATTTCAGCGCCACGATCATCGGCAAGGCGCTGGGGGCCACCGAGGTCTGGGGCTGGAAGGACGTGGACGGCGTGATGAGCGCCGATCCCCGGGTCGTCAAGGACGCCCGTAACATCGACGTCCTCAGCTACGGCGAGGTCATGGAACTCGCGTACTTCGGCGCGAAGGTGCTGCACCCCCTGGCGGTCACGCCCCTGCAGGACAGCGGTATTCCGCTGCGGCTCAAGAATTCCTCCGATCCGGATTTCGCCGGGACGCTCGTCCAGGCCCACCCGCGCGACGAGGCGGGGCACCCCGTCAAGGCCGTGACGGCCATCCGCAACGTCAGCATCATCAACGTGAGCGGCGCGGGCGTGCTCGGCATCCCAGAAGTCATCGCCAGCGTGTTCGACGCGATCGCCCGCGAGAACGTGACCCTGCTGATGGTGTCGCAGAGCTCCAGCATGAGCAACGTGTCGCTGGCGGTACAGACCGTGGATGCCGAGCGTACCCTGAACGCGCTGCGCGCCGGGGTGAGTCTGGAACTTCAGGTCGAGCAGCAGAACGACGTGGCCGTTCTGGCTATCGTGGGCAGCGGCATGCGCGGACAGAAAGGCGTATCGGCGCGTCTGTTCACGGCGCTTGCCGCACAGGACGTGAACATCCTCATGATCTCCCAGGGCAGCAGTGAGCTGAACATCAGCGTGGCCGTCGAGGCGGGCCATGTTGACGCCGCCACCCGCTCCGTCCACGCCGCCTTCAACCTGGGCACGCCAGTCAACGCGGCCGGCTGACCTCCTAGTTTCCCTCCGCTGACGTGGTCTGCGCTGGGCTCGCGGGTGGCACTGGTGTGGCCAGCACCGTCCAGCGCCGCCGCACCACCAGATACAGGCCGACCACCCACGCCACACTGAACAGGAAGCCCACCATGACATCCGTGGGGTAGTGCACGCCGAGGTAATTCCGGCTCACGCCGATCAGGACGGCCCAGGCCACGCCAAGCACCATCACCGGCCAGCCCCAGCGGCTCTTCCAGAACACCAGCCCGAGGGCGATTCCAAACGCTGCATTCGCCATGGTGTGACCGCTGGGGAACGAGTAGCCGGGTTCGATCAGCACAGCCACCAGCTGATCCGGTCGAGGCCGCTGGAAGGCCACCTTGGCCAGCACGTTGATAAGCGTCGCACCGGCTAGCGCCAGTACAAGAAACCACGCATGGGCGTGACTGCGGTATTTCGCAATCAGGGCTGCGACGATCACCGTGATGACGGGTAGCACGCCCACGCCGCCAATCACGGCCAGATCCCTCGCGATCCGGGTCAGGGCCGGGGTGCGGTGAGCGGCGTACCATGCGAGGATTGCCTGATCCCAGCGGTAGCCGCCTTCGCGGAAGATCTCATCCGTGAAGTGCGCCACTAGGATCAGGGGCAACAGAACCCCGAGCAGCACCAGCAGCACCAGCCGCCAGTGCAGGCGCAGCAGCGGAAAGAACACGGAGCGGATCTGCGCGGTCATGCCGCAATTACACACGACCGGCCCGTACGGGCACTTGGTGCTTCGTTCACGGTCTCGGGTGTGGCCCGGGTGCTGAGCGGTGAAGGCCGACCAGGACACCAACAACGCGCGGTCGGGCTGGCGTATGCCGGCTAAGCCACCCGGCTCACTGCATGCTCAGCCACCCCGCGCATGTGCTGGGGAGGGGGTCGGGAGCACCATGGGCACAGGAAGGAAGACCGAGCACGGATGCCACAGCGGCAGCGGCTTCACCCGGAGCAGACCATGAATTCCAACGCCCACCTGCACCTCGCCCAACAGCGTGCCGAACACCTCCGGCAGGAAGCCCGCCAGGATCACCTGGCCCGTCTGGCCCTGGCCGCCCGGCCCGCCGCTCCCGAACGGCCGGCCCACGACCTCCGGGCGCTGCTGGTTCGACTGCACCTCGCATGAGCACCCCCGCCTCCCAAACCACCGCCTGCGCTGATCCGCAGGCGGTTTTCAGTGGGCCGGGGTTGCTGGTTCAGACCTGGGGTTCCACGCTGGGGCACTCACGGGAGACGCGTATCAAGAGACGACCTGACTCCAGCCGACATTCAGGTTCACTCCGTGATCGGCGTTAGATTCGCTTCGCGCTGCGTCAGGAACGATTTCACGCTCTGGGCGGCGCGGCCCGTCATGCCCGGCACGGCCGCAATCTGATCCACGCTGGCCGATGCCAGATCCTCCAGGCTGGTGAAGTGCTCCAGCAGCGCGTCCCGCCGCTTCTGCCCGATGCCCGGCAGGTCGTCGAAGACGCTACGCAGCATTGTCTCGCCGCGCAGTTTGCGGTGGTACGTGACCGCGTACTGGTGCACCTCGTCGCGCACGCCGATCAACATGCGCAGCGCCGGGTGCGTGTGCGGCAGCAGCAGTTCACGATCCGTGCCGATCTCGGTGCCGCTGTCCAGCCACCACTGCGCTCCATGGCGACCGGGCAGGATCAGGCGCTCCTCACGCTTGGCCAGGCCGACCACCGGCACCTGCACCTCGGCTTCTTTCAAGGCGTCGAGCGCGGCGTTCACCTGACCGCGCCCCCCGTCAATCAGCAGCAGATCCGGAAGCGGCAACTTGTCCGACAGGCTGCCCGTGAACCGACGCACGATGGTCTGTTTCATGCTGGTGTAGTCGTCCGGATGGTCGAGGCCCTTCACCTTGAACCGGCGGTGCTCGCCCCGCCGGGCACGGCCGCCCTCGAAGACGACCATACCGGACACGATATTCGTGCCGAACAGGTTGCTGTTGTCATAGCCCTCGATCCGCCAGGGCCGGTCGGGCAGCGCCAGCACCTCCCGCAGGCTGTCCAGACCGGGATGGTCGCCCCGCCGCTCCAGCAGGGCCAGTTCGCTCTCCAGCCCGGTGCTCGCGTTTCGCTGCGCCATCTCGACGAGATCGACCTTGTCGCCGCGTTTCGGCGTCCTCATCTCGATCCTGCGGCCGGCTTTCTGGGACAGGAATTCGCTCCACAATGGCGCGTCCTCGAACCCCTCGGGCAGCAGGATCAGGGGCGGAACGTGGGTGGCCTGCGTGTAGTAGTCCTGAACGAATGCTTCCACGACTTCACCCAGGGTGCCGTCCTCCGCATTCGTGAGGAACCGTTTGTCGCGTCCCACGACCCGCCCGGCCCGCATCCGGAAGAGCTGTACCATGGCATATTCGCCCGCCTGCGCTACCCCGAGGAAATCGAGATCCGTTTCGTCGCTCACGAAGGCGTGCTGCTCGGTACCGAAGAGTTTCTCCACGGCCTGTACCCGGTCACGCAGGCGCGCGGCCTGCTCAAAATCCTGCCCCCTGGCCGCCTGCGCCATATCGACCTTCAGCCCGGCAATCACTGGCGCAGCCCGCCCCTCCAGCAGGGTTCGGACATCGTCTACGACGCGTCTGTACGCGTCTGGCTCAGCGCGATCCACGCATGGGCCCAGGCAGCGGCCCATGTGGAAGTTCAGGCAGGGACGGGCCTTCTTCTGCATGGGCAGGCCGCTGTTCTTGCGTAGCGGGAACATCGTGTCGATCAGGTGCTTCACCCGCCGAACCGCCGAGGCGTCCGGGTACGGGCCGTAGTACTGCGCGCCGTCCTTGATGACGCGGCGCGTGACGACCAGCATGGGGAAGGGCTCGTTCGTCAGTTTCAGGAACGGGTAATGCTTGTCGTCCTTGAGCAGCACGTTGTAGTGCGGACGGTGCTGCTTGATGAGGTTGGCTTCCAGGACGAGCGCCTCGACCTCGTTGCGCGCCGTGATGAATTCCAGCGTTTCCGCCAGAGCGGTGAATTTGCCGCTCTTGCCGCCTGCCTTGAAGTGCTGCATGACCCTAGAGCGCAGGTTGATTGCCTTGCCGATATAGATCGGTATGCCGCCCTTGCGGAAGATGTACACGCCTGGACTGGCGGGCAGCACGGGCAGGTCGTCGAGATGCACCCGGCCAGCATAGAGGAATACCTTGTGCAAGACGGGGTTTTGCAGCACCAAGCGGATCGAGAAGAACCTCAATGGGGCAATTATTTCACGATGGCGTAGAATCGTGAATTATTTCACTAATAGGTACTATAACCCCATCGTTTTATAGATTTACAACGGATCCATTCAGGCGAGCCCGTTCTGCCGCGAAGGCCATGCGATGCGAGTCGAGCGACACTGACAGGGGAGAGGGCCATGGCGCCTCGCCACGGAGGGCGCTCAGCCATGACGACACCAGGGCAATATCGCCGCCGCCATGGTTGCCGCTGGCTTCAACCGTCCAGGTGCGGCTGTGGCCAGTCCGGAACTCATGGTGCTCGAGTTCTCCGCGTTCCATGTGGCCACGCAGCTCGCCGAACGGCCCGACGAGTTTGAGGGTGCGGGTGTTGTCGTGGGTGAAGGCAGTGACCGTGAGCTGCGCGGTCAGGCCACCCTGGAACCCCACGGTGACCGCCTGGTGATCGACCACCGTGTTGCGTCCGGCATACACACACTCGCCGTAGGGACCGCTCGCGAGGGCCTCCTCCAGACTGTGGCCCCCGGCAACCAGCACCGTGACGGGCCAGCGATCCGTTGGTCGGCTGCGATAGAAGCGCCGGGCATCAAAGGGGCAGTCGGCCACCGGGCAGGTCACGCACCGATCCGATGCTCCAGCTGGCGCGTTTTCCGGGCGGAAGTGATTCAGGCCGCCCACACTGCTTACCGTGACGGGGGGGCTGCCCGCGTACCAGCGCAGAAGATCCAGATCATGGCAGGACTTCGCGAGCAGGAACGGGGCCGCCGGTGGACTCGCACGCCAGTTTCCCCGCACATAGGAGTGCGCATAATGCCAGTAGCCGACGTTCTCCGTCCAAATCATGCCGATCAGTGGCCCCAACACGTCGGAATCCACGACCCGGCGGATGTCCTGGAAGAACGGCGTGCTCCGGAGCACGTGGCAGACCGTGACCGTGCCGCTTGAGGCCGCTTCGGCCTGGAGGATCACGTCCAGTTCGGTTTCTTCCAGACAGATGGGTTTTTCCAGCAGGACGTGGTACCCAAGTTGCAGGGCCTGGAGACACGGCTCCACATGCAGATGATCGGGCGTGGCGATGACAACTGCATCCGCGACCTTGCCAGCGTTGAAGAACTCGTCCCAGTGCGCGAAGCACGCGCCATCCGGGACATCGAACCGCCGGGCGACTTCGGCCAGGCGATCCGGGCGGGGATCGACCAGCGCCACAATCTGGGCCCCCTGTTTCGTCAGGTGCGTGGCGTACACGTCCGCGCCCCGGTTCCCACACCCGATGACCGCGATCCGGGGCGTCATGCCCGCTCGACGCCCCAGCCGGGCTTCGTCGGCCGGGTGAGGTGCCCGGCTCGCCACTCCAGCCCCGTGAAAGGATCCTCCGCGAGCAGCAGGGCTCCATCCAGATCGGCCCAGTCGCACAGGCCCGCGAGGTGTGCGGCGGCGCTGATGCCGAGGCTGCTCTCGATCATGCAGCCCATCATCACGCTCAGACCGTGCGCGCGGGCCAGCCGCACGGCCCGCAACGCCTGGAGAGGCCCGCCGAGTTTCGCGAGTTTGAGGTTCACGCCGTCGAAGGCGCGGGTCAGGGCCAGCAGATCCGAGACATGGTGGAGGCTCTCGTCAGCCACCACCGGCATGGGCGCGCGCGCCCGCAGCTCCGCATGACCTTCGAGATCAGCCGCGGCGAGCGGCTGTTCCAGCAGTTCCACCTTGGCGGCATCAAGCACGCCCAGCATGCGGCGGGCGCGGGCGCGGGTCCACGCGGCGTTGGCATCCACCCGCAGGGTCACGTCCGGCACCTCCTCCCGCAGGGCTTCTAGAATGGCCTCGTCACGATCCGTGCCGAGCTTCACCTTTAGGATGCTGTATCCGCGTGCCACGGCCTCCCTGGCCTGGGCGCGCATGGACGGCAACTCGCCCAGCGACACGGTGTAACTGCTGTCCGGAATGGGGGAGGGCGTGAGGCCCAGCAGCCGCCACACGGGCTGGTTCACACTCCGCGCGCACCATTCCAGCGCAGCCATCTCCAGCGCGCACTTCACGCTCGGATGGTCGTGCGGCATCAACGCCGACAGCCGGGCCGTCAGCCCGTCCCACTCCCACGGATCCTGCACGGCCGGGGCGAGCAGCGGAAGGATGGCCTCGACGGTGCCGCGGGTCTCGCCGTAGAAGGCGTTCGGGGCCGCCTCGCCCCGCCCGACCTGTCCATCTAGATTCAGCGTGACGATGGTGCGCGGGTACACCAAATGCGTCCAGCGGGCGATGCCGAAGGGCTGCGCCGTGTGCAGCTCCAGCGTTTCCCAGCTCAGGTCGTGGGCTGTCGTCACGCCAGCCACCGGCCATACCCAGTCAGGCTGCCGGCCAGTCGCCGCCCGTAGTCGCCCTCGCCCAGCGTCTCGATGGTGACCCGCATGTGCGTCGCGTTCGTGTGGATCATGCGCCGTGCGTCTAGCATGAGGCCCACGTGACCGGGAAAGAACGCCAGGTCGCCGCGTGCCGGTTCTTCCACCGATGCCAGCGCGTGTGCCTGCTGATCCGCATCCCGTGGCAGGGCCCGGCCGACCGCGCCGTAGACAAGCTGCGTCAGGCCCGAACAGTCCAGGCCCCACGCGCTTCGGCCTCCCCACACGTAGGGCGCGTCCAGGAATCGCAGGGCCAGATCCACCGGATCGTGAACCTGCAGCGGCGTCAGCACGACCTCCTGAACCCACGCCTCACTGCCGTCGGGCAGGAGCACGGGCACCCAGTGCCGGTGGGCGTCCTCGACGATCTCACCGTCAGCCCGGCCCAGCAGACTGCCCAGACTCAGCTCGGCGCGGATGGGCTGACTCACCTTCGGCCCGGCGAACGCGTGACCCCGGAGCGCCGTCACCTTCAGGGTCGGCTGGGTACGAGCGGTCAATTCGTTCGCGCGTGCCCAGCCCAGGTACCGGTCGTGACCCGTCCGGGCACGCACCCAGCCGTCCGGGCCGTCCCAGAGCACCTCGACCGGCTCACCCGGGAGGGCCTCGGTCACCTGGGCCGCAGCGTGTTCAGGCGCCGCTTTCAGGGAGACGCGGGCATTCCCGGCCTGCATGGGCTGGGGGGCCACAAACGTCCACTCGGATTCCGTGAGGTGGTCGCGCAGGCTGTCCTCGGCCACCCGGTGGTGTTCGTCGTAGGCGTGCTGGCGGGGATCGAGCTCAGTCATGACGTTCACCAGGGTAGCGCGGACCGGGCTGAGGCGACTCCTCCGACGCTGACCACCGGTCGTGATGCCGGGACGTCTAGAGGTTCTCCTGCAGCCAGCGGGCCCAGTTTCCGCCCGCCACGCCCGCACGCGCCAAGGCAGGCAGGAGATCGAGCACCGAGGGGACATCCCGGTACGACTCGATCCCCAGCGGCGTCTTATCGGCGCCGAAGCCGCCGTCCATGTCGGTGCCCAGGGCCACGTGATCCCACCCGATCAATTCAGCGTAGTGCCGGGCGTGTTCGGCGAGGGCTTCCAGCGGCACCCGCTGGTGATCGGGGATACCGGCCCGCAGAAAGCGGCTGAGGTACACCAGGCCGATTACGCCGCCCGTCGTGGCGATGGCGCGGGCCATGTCGTCCGTGAGATGCCGGTTACCGGGCACGAGTGCGCGGGCGTTGCTGTGCGACGCGATCATGCGCGGCCCGAGGTCTCCAGCGTCCCAGAACGACGCGTCGTCCAGGTGGGAGGCGTCGAGCGTCACGCCGAGCTCCTGCATTGCCTTCACCAGGTCGCGTCCAGCGGGCGTGAGCGGCCCTGGCGCATCGGTGCCCCCAGCATACCGCGTGGCTCCCCAGGCCAGACCCACGATCTTCACGCCGCGCTCCACCCACCACGCGAGATCGTCCGGTGACCGCACGGGATCGGCTCCCTCCATCAGCAGCACCACGCCCAGTGGGGCCTCGGATTCCGCGATGTGGTGGGTCACCTCCGCGCCGCTGGTCAACAGACGGATCCATCCGGCGTCCTGCCAGCGGTGGTACTGGTCGAGCTGCGCCGTAGCCTGCGCGTGGGCACCCTCGGCATCCGTGTAGCCGCCCGGCATGGTCGGCGTCAGGGGTGCCGCGAAGAGGGTGCCCAGGCACACGCGAAGGCCAGCCTGCCGCAATTCAGGAAAGGTCACGGTCGCCAGCTGGTCGGGCACGGGATCGGCGGCCCGCAGCTGCCCCACCGTTCCCGTGAGGTCGCGGCCCAGGCCGGCGTTGAAGGCGAGATCGAGGTGACCATCGATCAGGAGTCGATTCGTGGGGTCGGTCATTGGCCCACAGCTTCCCAGCGTGCGTCCACGATGTCCAGCACCTCGGCCAGCGAGTGGATGGCGTCACCGTCCTGGCCGCTGAGATCAATCAGCCGGGCCTGCATTCCTACGGCGCGTGCTGCGGCGACGTTCTCGGCTTTGTCGTCGATGAACAGGATCTCCCTGGGTTCGACCCCGAGGGTGGCCGCCGCATGGTGATAGGCGCCCGGCTCCGGCTTGTGGATGCCGACCGCACACGTGGCGATGGCCACGTCGATCAGGTCCGCCAGCCCGACCGCGACCAGCGTCCGGTCGATGCTGGGCAGCGTGTTGCTCAGGACGCCGATCTTCAGCCCCCGGGTTCGCAGTGCCGAGAGTACATCCCGCGCACCAGAGACCGGTTTCATGTACGCCTCGTACGGGAACCGGGCCAGCCATTCCGGCGCAGCGTCGGCCGGGAGCTCCAGGCGCCGGGTCAACTCCCGACCGTACTCTGACCAGAAGGCCTCCTCTTCGCTCAGAGTCCGGAGGTGCCACCACGACGACTCGCGGTCAGGCGACGTGTGATCGGCCCAGACGGCGGCCAGGACATGCCCCACATGGCTGGCGTCCAAGCCGTAGCGTGAGGCGGCCCACCGTGCAGCGTCGCGGTACACCGCCTGGTCAGTGTAGGCGATGGTGTCATCCCGGTCGAAGAGCACGGCCCGGAGGCCTGAAAGCGCGGTCATATCCGCATGCTAGGAAATTTCCGTCACCCGTAAGCTCACTAACCTTCACCAAACTCCATGGATAGGCTCGCGCAATAATTATACATGTCTTGGCCATTTGACGCCACATAATCGCAGACATGAGCAAAATCGAGCCTATCTAAGCAATCGAATTGCTCTACCCATCTCAATGGGCTATGCTTGCCCCATGTTCGACGACCTGCACCTCGACCACATTCTCCTCACCCCTGGCCCCACGCCCATTCACCCGAGGGCACAACAGGCCATGATGCGCGGCATGCTCGGCCATATGGATCCCGAGGTCTTCGCCCTGAACCGCGAAATTCAGGATGACCTGCGCGTCATGTACGGCACGGAACCCGAAGCCTTCACCGCCGTGCTGGCCGGCACCGGCAGCCTGGGCATGGAAGCCGGGTTCGCGAACCTCGTGGAGCAGGGCGATGAGGTGCTCGTCTGCGCGAACGGTTCCTTCGGCCGCCGCATGGCCGAGATGGCCGCCCGCTACGGAGCCCGCGTCCGCCTCGTCACCGCCCACCTGGGCGAGGCCATCCGCCCGGAAGACGTCGCGGCCCACCTCGACGGCGTGCAGATGGTCGCCATCGTGCACGGGGAGACCAGCACCGGCGTCCTGAACCCGGTGCCCGAGATTGCCGAACTCGTGAAGGGCAGCGGCGCCCTGCTGACCGTGGACGCCGTGACGACTGCGGGAATGGAACCGTTCTGTATGGACGCCTGGAGCGTGGATTATGCGTACACGGGCGCCCAGAAGTGCCTGTCCGCGCCTCCCGGCCTCGCTCCCGTCGCGATCAGCGAGCGGGCATTTGCCCGGTACAGTGCGCGCCGCACGCCCACGCCTTTGTGGTACTGCGATTTCGAGGGCCTGCGGGATTACTGGGTCGAACACACCTACCACCACACGGTGCCCGTGAATCTGCACTACGCCTTCCATGCCGCCCTCCGCGCCGCTCTGGAAGAAGGCATGCCCGCCCGCCAGCAGCGCGTCCAGGAAGTCGGTACGGCCATCCTCGCCGCCCTGACTCCGCTGGGCTTCAGCCACTACGTGAAGCGTCCGGAAGATCGCCTGCCGACCGTGCTCGCCCTGCGACTCCCCGACGGCCTGGACGACGTGGCTGTCCGCAAGGCCCTGCGCCAGCGCGAGATCAGCGTCACCGGCGGTCTCGGCCCCACCGCGGGCGTGATCTGGAGACTCGGCCTGATGGGTGAGGCGGCCCGTCCCGCACCGTACCAGGCCCTGATGCGGGCCCTCGAGGACATCCTGGGCGAAACCGGACTGGTGCGCCGCTTCGACGAGTCGCTGGAAGCCGTCGTGGCCTGACCTCAGCCCCCGCACGTCGTGAACCGTCCCGACATCCACCCGTTCAGATGCCTGACGGGTGGATGTCCTTGTGCCGACGGTATGGCTGGCTCTGCCCTCAGCCCATGCGTCCGGTCTTGATCACATCCGCGATCACGGGCGGCAGGTTCCACGCCATGATGTCGAACGCACTCGACGCGAAATCATATGTGACCTTGTGGAGCGAGACTTTCGGTTTGCGCCCGATACAGTCCACGATCGCGACATCCGCGCCCGGCTCGTGATTCAGCGTGAGCCCGACGCTGCCCGGATCGACGTAGGTCGTTTCACCGATCGTCCGCACGAACGGCACGTGTGAGCCGCCCACCACGACCACCCGCGCGGCCAGACTGTCGGCCAGCGCTTCCAGTTCCCGCTCGTTCGCCATCAGATCCAGGCGGATCTCGGGGTCGTGCGGACTGCCGTGGAAATACCGCACCCGTCCGATCGGCGTGGTGATCCGGCCGCCGGGAGGCAGGCGGCGCAGGAAATCCATCTGATCCGGCGTCAGCATCTTCTTCGTCCAGACGAGCACCTGATCGGCCACACCTTTGCGGTCGTTGCGGTCGCCCAGGTCGATCGCGACCCGCATGTCGCTGGAACCCAGTCCCGTGGCCCAGCCCTCGCGTTTCACGAAGTCGATCACGGGGCCGGGGCTGGCGCCGTAGCCGACCAGGTCCCCCACGACCACCACCTGGTTGACGATATTGTCGGTCAGGAACCGTTTCACGGCAGTGAGTGCGTGAATGTTCCCGTGAATGTCACTGATGAAGGCCACTCTCAAGGTAGGCGCATCCTAGAGCATCCACGTCCACCTGACCGCGTCCTCACGGCCACACCCCCTATCATGGCGGGCGTGCCTGCCCTGAGCGCCCCCGTGACCGCCGCCCTGCTCGGCGTGCTGCTGGCCCTGTGCAGCGTTCCGCTGCCGTGGAGTGGCGTGGCGTTTCTTCCTCTGGCGGGCGTGCTGTGGTACGCCGCGCAGGGTCGGGAAGCGCAGCATGTCGCCTCACGGATCTTCTGGTCCGGCGTGGGGCTGTTCACGGTTCACCTGTGGTGGCTGACGACCTTCCTGAACAAACTGCTCGGCACCGGCACCGGCGCGCTCGCCCTCTTCCTGTTTCTCCTGGAAGGAGCGTTCCTGGCCGTCATGGCCTACCCGCTCGCCCGCTGGATCCGCGACCCGGCCGCGCGCACCTGGGCCCTCGCGGGCGGATGGGTGATCCTCGAGTGGCTGCGGTTCCTGGGCCCGCTGGCCTTCCCGTGGCCCACCCTGGGCTCGACGCTGCTGCCGACCGCCGCCATTCAGATCGCCGATCTAGGCGGCGTGCTCCTCGGGAGCGTCCTGGTCACGTTCACGGCCGCGAGTCTGGCCTCGTTCGCCCTGTCCCGGACGCCCTGGGGCAGAGGACGACCCCTCGTCCTCGCGGTCGTCGCCTGGGTGGTGGCGCTCGGCTATGGCCTGACCCGCACCGCCGGTGTCGGGCCCGTCCAACCGATGATGGTGCTGCGAACTCCCTTCGATTCCTTCGGGCGGGCCACGGGCTCCGTCAGTCCCGAGGAGCAGGAACGGCAGCAGCGCGTGGCCTCGCAGCAACGCCAGCCCGGCGAAGTCGTCGTGTGGAGTGAAACGGCCCTGACGGCACCCGGCCGGCCGGCGTTCCTGCCGGGCTTCATCGGCCCAGGCATCAGCGGCGTGGGGTCTGGGAGCAGCCAGCCGGAATTCAACGCTGTGGCCGCCATCGACGCCACGTCACATGCCACCAGCTGGAGCGACAAGAGCAAACTGGTGCCTTTCGGGGAGTATTTCCCCCTCTACCGGCCGCTGCACCCGCTGTACGCCATCATCGAGAACGCCATTCACATCCAGCTCGGCGGAGTCGAGGAAAGCGCCGATCCACGCCCCCTGTCGCTGAACGGTGTCCGCTACGGCGCGTACATCTGTTACGACTCCGTGTTCCCGGCGGTCGCCCGCACGCTCGTCCGGCAGGGCGCGCAGGTGCTCGTGAATCCCAGCAACGACGGCTGGTACGACGGCTGGGGTGTCCTCCAGCACTACAACATGGGCCGCATCCGTGCCATCGAGACCCGGCGCTGGCTGGTTCGCAGTGTCAACCGGGGCGTGGCGGGCAGCATCAACGACCTCGGACAGCCTGTGCGGATCGTGGGCGCAGGGGAGACCATGCAGGTGCTCCACGTCCGCCCGCACCTCCTGAACGGCACGACCCTCTACCTGCGCCTTGGCGACGCCCCCGCTCTGATCCTTGCGGCCCTGATGATCCTCTTCGGCCTGCGCGTCGACGCGCAGGCCCGGCGCTGGTGAGCGAGCCTACCGGAAGCCCTCGACCACATCGTTCAGGTCATCCTCGGGCACTTCCACGTAGCGCCGGGTGGTGTCCACCTGCTCGTGACCCAGGAATCCGGCCACGCGCGTGAAGTCCTTCGTGGCCGCATAGAGCTGCGTTCCCGCGTACTTCCGTCCGGCATGAAAGCCCCGGAATTCGTGGGAGACCCCAGCCCGGAGCGCGACCTTCTGCAGGCGTTCGTAGGCGCTGGAATACGCCCGGAACGAGATCACATGGCCGCTCGGCGCGGGAACGTCCTCCTTATGGGTGACCAAAGCTTCCTTCAAACGGGCACTCAAGGGCACGACCCGCGCCTTGTCGCCCTTGCCATGCGTGACGCGTAGGCGTCGGCCAGGAAGATCGAGATCGACCCATTGCACCGCCAGGGCTTCCGCGATCCGCAGGCCGCCGTGTGCCATGAGCAGCAGCAGCACCCGTTCTTGGGCGTCCGCCTCGGCCAGCATGGATTGAATGAAATCCGCACGGTATGGAGGATTCTTGACGATGCCCTTCGTCCGGTCTTTGGGCCGACGGACATCCGAGAACGGATCGGCATCTGTGGCGCCCGCCCAGCGCAGCGCCCGGTATAGGGCTGAGGCGGCAGCCACGCGGGCCATGACCGTGGCGGGTTTCAGTCCGGCGTCCGAGAGCGACGCTACGAACATGGAGGGTTCCCGGCGTCCTGGATGCAGCAGGTTCCAGGCGTGGGCCGCCGCGTGCTCGACAAGCACCTCGACACCCTTACGGTAGGCCCGCAGCGTATGCGGACTGAGGCGGACACCCGCGCTCGTATCGCTGGTCAGGAAGGCCTGGGTCAGGTTCCACAGGTCGGTGACGTCCTTGTCACGCGCGGCCACGGTCGCCCTCACACGCAGGGCCTCGTCGCTGAGGCCGGTGAAGGTGCGGGCCTGGCTCAGGCGGTCGCCGGTATAGGGTGTCAGCTCGCTAGACATCTGTTCCGATGATAACATGCCTTATCAACGGAGGTTGATCAGCTAGCTTAGACCCGAGGAATGGAGCCCGGTGGATGAACTCCAGGATCTGTACCCCTCGGGCGAATTCCGAGGCCCCTTCCTGGCCTTCCTGTGAGCTTGCCATAAAAAGAGCGCCCTGGACGATGAATCCAGGGCACCGGGAACGCAGATTGTCAGGTGGTGAGCTGTTCCACCGTGCTCGGCGTCAGGTACCGGACAGCTCCAGGAAGAATCCGGGCGGTGAACGGCGTGGTTTCCTCGTGCAGTTCGCCGTCGTACTGGAGCGGGAACGGTTCGGCGGAATGAACCGTCACTTCCTTGGCCTCGAGGGTTTCCAGATTGCCCTTGAACAGCGGATCGCCGAGGTTCAGTTTCGACCGTACGGAATCGATGATGTTCGGCACCAGGCGCAGGAGGTTGCCCGCCTGCATGAGGATCACCGTGAAGCGACCGTCGCTCGGACTGATGTCGGTGGTGATGGGCAGCCGGAAGTTGGCCATACCAAAATTCGCGACCATCACGCCGATGCCCTCGAACTCGCGGTGCTGGCCGTCGATGGTGAGCGTGAAGGTGGTCTTCTTCGGGTTGAGCTGCTTCATGGCGCTCATGACATATGCGAGCGCGCCGAACTTGTCCTTGAGTTCCTCGCTGTCCCGGATCATGGCGGCGTCGGCCCCGGCGCCGGTGAGCATGGCGAAGCCCTTCTTCTCGTCGCGCACCTCGACCTCGCCGAGATCCACACGAACCGAGTGACCGGTCGCCACCACCAGCGCGAGTTCGCGCGGTGTGGTTGGCAGATCGAGGTTCTGTGCGATCAGGTTCGCCGTTCCGGCCGGATAGGCCAGCAGAGGAACGTTCTTGTACCGGCTGGCGTACGACACGGAACTGACCGTGCCGTCACCACCGGCCGCCACGACCGCATGGAAGGATTCGATGTCCTGCACGTACTCACTCATGGGTTTGTCTGGGGTCAGTTCCCGTTCTGTCAGGTCTGCTCCGGCCTCGCGGAGAAGCCGGTTGAACTCGGGGAGACCGCTGTCGCCGTTCCCGCTCTTGGGGTTGAAGATCACGAGAATCCGCTTTCCGGTCATGGCAGGAATGGCGACCTGAGGTGCTGCTGGGGTGGCCGAACTTCCGGCGGTGGGGGGGGGCGTTTGACCGGTCATGTCAAAGGTCATTAGACTGCCGGTGGAGGCTGTTGCTATGCTGCGTTTCTTTGTTGCTCCTTTACTGTTCGCCGGGGTGCTCGCATCCTGTGCGCCACGCCAGCAGACCCAGACCGCCGAGCAGATGGTGACGGTCACCCCCATGCTCGTGAAGGTCTCAGAAGCAGGAGCCAGGGGCGGGAAAGTGACCATCCAGGGCCGGTTCCTGGGCGGCCCCGGCATCGGAAAGGTTCGTCTTGGCGCGAACGAGACCGGTCAGGGCGGCTTCGTCTTCCCAGCGTCGGCCGTCGTCTCCTGGACGGATACCGAGATCGTGCTGACGATTCCCTCCGACGCACCCGTGGGGGGAAGCTGGCTGTTCGTCGAGGTCGGCGGCAAGCAGTCCACAGGCCTGCCGTACAGCGTCAGCCAGTAACCGGCTCACTCCCTTCCGGAGGGCGGCCACGGCGCAAGTCGGGCCGCCCTCTCCCCTGCCGCGCCCCACGGACGGCCGCCCTGGCCTGCGCGGTACACTCCTTTGGTTATGGCGATTCAGCGGCCCAAGGGTACTCAGGACCACCTGCCGGATGGCAGTCCGAAACTCAGTCTCGATACGCGGGCAGCCGCCTTTCAGCATGTGCAGGACACAGCCCGGCAGGTTCTCACACGGGCTGGAGCGCAGTTCATCACCACCCCGGTCTTCGAGGAAGCAGACCTCGTTAAGCGCGGCGTGGGGGGCAGCACGGACATCGTCCGCAAGGAGATGTTCACCGTCTATTACTTCGGGGATCACGGCGGCTTCATCCTGCGCCCAGAGGGCACGGCCGGCATCGTCCGCGCGTACCTCCAGAACGGTCTCAAGCAGCTTCCCGCGCCCTTGAAACTCTGGACGCACGGCCCGATGTTCCGTGCGGAAAACGTCCAGAAGGGCCGCCTGAGACAGTTCCATCAGGTGGATTACGAGGTGCTCGGCAGCACCGATCCGCTGGTGGATGCCGAGGCGATCTTGCTGATGGTGGAGGTGGTGAAGGCCCTGGGCCTGACCGGCGTGCGCGTAAAACTGGGAAGTATCGGTGACCCCGCTGACCGGGACACTTACAACGCCTACCTGCGCGACCTGTTCGGCACGCACGTCGAGCGGTTGTCGGACGACTCGAAGGATCGGCTGGAACGCAATCCCATGCGGATTCTCGATTCCAAGAGTGCCGGGGATCAGGTGTTGATCGCGGAACTGGGCGTGAAGCCCATGCTGGACTTCCTCGGTAACGACGCGCGTGAGCACTTTCAGGCCGTGCAGAAGTACCTGGACGCCTGGGACGTGGCGTATGACGTCGACCCGAGCATCGTGCGCGGCCTGGACTACTACCGCCGGACGGCCTGGGAACTGCACCACGAGGGCGTTGGCGCGAAGTCGGCGCTGGGTGGCGGAGGGCGCTATGACGGTCTGGCTGAGCAGCTGGGCGGGCCGCTGGTACCGGGGATCGGCTGGGCCTTCGGTATCGAGCGGCTGCTCCTGGCCATGGAAGCCGAGGGGCTGGACATTCCAGGGCTGGGCGGGCCGCTGTTGTATGTGGTGGCGCTGGACGATGAGTTTGTGGGTCACGCGGCGACTGTGGCCATAACGGCCCGGCGTGTGGCGCGGGCCGAGTTCGCCTACCGTGCCGTGAAACCGGGGAATGCCTTCCGGGATGCGGAGAGGCGCGGGGTGCGGCTCGTCGCCCTGATCGGCTCAGACGAGGCACAGCAGAACGTACTGAGCATCAAGAACCTTGCCACGGGCGTTCAGACGACCGTCGCGACCCACGAACTGAACGCCTTCCTCTCGGAGCAGCTTGAACACACCGGTTCAGCCGTGGCGCCCAACTCGGCCGTCGCGCAGGAGAATGCATGAAACGCACCGCTTACATCGGCCAGCTCACGCCCACGCATGCTGGGCAGACTGTGACCCTGCAGGGCTGGGTGAACCGCCGGCGTGACCTGGGCGGCCTGATCTTCCTGGAACTCCGTGACCGCAGCGGGCTCGTGCAGGTGCAGGTGGAACCGGACTCTCTGGCCTTCGCGCAGGCGGATCAACTGCGGGCCGAGTATGTCGCCGAGATCGAGGGCGTGTATCAGGCGCGTCCGGAGGCGCAGCGCAAGGGTGGCAGCGCCGATTACGAGGTCATCGCTGGCCGGGTTCGGGTACTGAACACCGCGAAGACGCCGCCCTTCGAGCTGGACAGGGGCGACAGCGTGGCCGAGGATATTCGCCTGAAGTACCGCTACCTGGATCTGCGCCGTCCGGAAATGCAGCGTCACCTGCTGCTGCGCTCGGCGGCTGTGGCAGCCATCACGTCGTTTCTGGCGGGCGAGGGGTTCGTGCAGGTCGAGACGCCCATGCTCACGAAATCCACGCCGGAAGGTGCGCGGGATTTCCTGGTGCCCAGCCGCCTGAATCCTGGCGAGTTCTACGCGCTGCCGCAGTCGCCGCAGCTGTTCAAGCAGCTGCTGATGATCTCCGGAATGGATCGGTACTACCAGCTCGCCCGCTGTTTCCGGGACGAGGACCTGCGGGCAGACCGGCAGCCGGATTTCACGCAACTCGATATGGAACTGTCATTCGTTGACCAGGAGGACGTGCTGGAGCTGAACGAGCGGCTCATGGCGCACGTTTTCCGCGAGACCCTGGGCGTAGAGCTGTCTCTCCCCTTCCCACGCATGACTTACCACGACGCGATGGATCAGTACGGGTCGGACAAACCGGATCTGCGGTTTGACCTGGTCTTCCACGATGTGACCGACCTGTTCCGTGGCGGCGAGTTCAAGGCCTTTGCGGACGCTCCCTGCGTGAAGGCACTCGTGGCGCCGGAACTGACCCGCAAGCAGATCGACGAACTGGAACGCGTGGCGAAACAGAACGGAGCGCGTGGTCTGGCGTGGCTCAAGCGCGACGGCATGGCGTTCACGGGTGGAATCAGCAAGTTCGTGAGTGAGCAGGCAGATGCCCTCATGACCGCGACAGGTGTACCTGAAGGAGGCACGCTGCTGTTTAGCGCCGGCCCCTGGAAGACGGCTGTCTCTGCCCTCGGGGCTGTTCGCCTGGCCCTCCGCGACCTGTTCGACCTCGCGGCCACCGGCTCCGCCTACCACGTGTCGTGGGTCACAGATTTTCCTCAACTGGAGTTCGACGAGGACAGCAACACTTGGACGTACATGCATCACCCCTTCACCGCGCCGCACCCCGATGACGTGGCCCTCTTCGGCACCGAGCGTCAGGGCGAGATCCGCGCCCAGGCCTATGACCTGGTGCTGAACGGATTCGAGGTGGGCGGTGGCAGTATCCGCATTCACGACCCCGTGGTGCAGGGCCAGATGTTCCAGGCGATTGGGTTTACGCCGCAGCAGGCGCAGGAGAAATTCGGGTTCTTCCTTGATGCCCTGACGTATGGAACGCCGCCGCACGGTGGCATTGCCTGGGGATTCGACCGCCTGATCATGGTCATGACGGGTGCGTCCAGCATCCGCGAAGTGATCGCCTTCCCGAAGAACAACCGTGGCGTCGACCTAATGGCAGAGGCTCCCTCCCCTGTCGAACGAAGCCAGCTCGCGGACATTGGCCTGCATTTGATTGAAACAGACTGATGTAATGGAAGGGGCCGTAAGGCCTCTCCGATTACCGATTACCTAATAAGTGAAAGTATTCACGATTAAACCGGATCGTGAATGTTTGATCTCCTATGGTAGGTTTTTCAGGAAATCTATCGTGAATCGCGCCACAGCTCTCGGATGAGAATCGGTCAGAGCGTGGGTGCCACCCCTGATCTGCCGAACCACCGCATCTGGAATGGCCATCTGGATCTCCTGAACTGTCCACGACCGGATGACCGGATCGTTCAGGCCGTCCAGCAACAGAGTCGGTATGCTGACCTTTGCCAGCAAGGGCCCTGTGTCGTGGTACGACTGATCGTTGGCCAACAGCAGCATGCGCCGAACCCCACAGTGCCGGTAAGCCCGCAACCCCGGAATCAACAGCCCCAGACGTTCTCGCGGAAGATCGCGGCACAGGCGAAGGAGCTGCATGGGCACGCTGGGATTCTCAGGAATTCCTGTTGGGGCGCAGGCGACCAGGGCCGAGGCCAGACCCGGATACCGTGCGGCCAGATCGAACACGACCTCGCCGCCAAGCGAATGCCCGAATACGGCCGTGCCAGTCAGACCTGAGACCACGAGCCAGGCTGCCAGATGATCCGTGAGATCCTCGATGCACGCTGGAAACTGCTGCGTGCCCTCGCTGTAGCCGTGGCCGGGCGGATCATAGGTATAGACCCGGTGCGATCTGGCGAGTTCATTGGACACACGGTTATACATCCAGGAGGCACACCCGAGGCCGGGAACCAGTACCAGTGGTCTCCCCTGTCCCCGGACGATCGCGTGGGTCTTCAGGCCATGGACGTCCACGAACACAGATTTCGCCTTCAACGGGGCCGACCAATCGAACCGCTGGATTCAGCCAGGAACTCGAGCACCAGCCGGTTGAACGTGGTCGCGGCATCCACCATGACCACGTGCCCGGCACCGGCGATCACTTCCAGACGGGCATTCTGGAGGGTTCCGACCAGCAGTTCCCCAATGGTGAGTGGCACGAGGGCATCCCGTGCGCCCCAGATGACCAGAGTGGGAACAGTGATCGCCGGCAGGACATCCTGCACGCTGTCACGCAGCAGATCGCGGCTGCTGATCAGGAGGTTGCGCGGTCCGGCCCGCCAGGCGTCGCCCAGAATCTGGGGGAGGAACCGCTTGCGTCCCACCACCAGGGCACGCGGGAGCGCCAGCATGGACTGCCGGAATCGCCGCCGGAGCAGCCCGCTGGCGGAGGCCAGCACCAGCCGACTCACCCGCTGGGGCGCCAACGCGGCAACGTGCAGGCTGATATGCCCTCCCATCGAATGGCCGATGAGCGTGACGTGCTCCAGACCAGCGTGCTCCAGCCACGCGGCAATCAAGCGGGCGGCCGCTCGTACGCCGAGTGCCATCTGGCGGCGGGCACGTCCATACCCGACAAGGTCAACGACATGGACACGGTAGTTCTGGGCAAACACAGGGGTATTGTGCTGCCACCATTTCCCGGAACCACTCAGGCCATGAACGAGAACCAATGACGGCCCCGCTCCCTGGGTGGTGATGTGGAGTCTTGCCCCATCAAGTTCGAAATTCGTCAACTCCACAGCGCCTACACTATGCCGTTCGAGAAACGGGTGCCGTGCGCCCCAGCTGGGAGAGGCATATTGGTACAGAGGTAATGAAGACAGAGTAAGTGAAAGTATTCACGATTATACCGGCTCGTGAGATTTTTGTTGGCTATCGTATTTTTTCTCTACCGGCTAATGCCCCTTGATTGACCAACTCGAGAAAACGCCTGTGCAGGTGCCTATCCTCAGTCAGCTCAGGGTGGAAAGCACTACCCAGGACCCGATCTTGCTGTACTAGCACGGCCTGACCGGCAATCGAGGCGAGCACCTCGACCTGTGACCCCACCCGGACGAAGGCTGGAGCGCGGATAAACACGGCCTCGAGGGGAGCGTCAAATCCCTTCACATCAAGTTGGGTGGTAAAGGAATCCACCTGCCGCCCAAACGCATTGCGCTGCACCGTCACGTCCAATAGACCGAAGCTGCGCTGCCGCCCGCCATCCTGCGGTGGAGCGCCGAGGATGTCGGTGGCCAGCAGGATTGCTCCGGCACAGGTGCCCCACAGCACGCCGCCCGAGAAATGCAGCTCGCGAATTGGCTTCCACAGGTCGAAGCTGTCGAGCAGGCGACCCATGGTCGTGCTCTCCCCTCCAGGCAGCACCAGACCTTGCAGGCCCTCCAGATCGCCCGGTAGGCGCACCTCGCGGACGCTCGCTCCGAGGGCCTCAAAATGACGACGGTGCTCACGGAAGGCGCCCTGGAGAGCCAGAACGCCTACCCTGGGCTGCTCTCTCATCTACCAGCCACGGCTGGCAAGACGCTCAGTGGGAATCAGCTCATCGATGTTGATCCCGGTCATCGGTGCGCCCAGATCCTCGCTGATCTCGGCGAGCACGTCCGGATTCTGAAAGTGTGTCACGGCCTTGACGATCGCCTGTGCCCGGCGTTCCGGATTGTCGCTCTTGAAGATGCCGCTGCCGACAAAGACGCCGTCGAGGCCCAGCACCATCATCAGTGCCGCGTCGGCCGGCGTGGCGACTCCGCCCGCCGCGAAGTTCACCACGGGCAACTTCCCGTGCGCGTGCACATACCGCACGAGTTCATAGGGGGCCTGCAGGTCGCGGGCGACGGTCATGAGTTCCTCGGCAGGCCGGGCCTGAACAGTGCGGATGTCACCCAACACCGCGCGGGCATGCCGGACGGCCTCGACCACATTGCCGGTGCCGGCTTCCCCCTTGGTGCGGATCATGCTGGCGCCTTCCCCCACCCGGCGCAGGGCCTCTCCGAGGTTCTTCGCGCCGCACACGAAAGGCACCTTGAACTCCGACTTCAGGATGTGGAACTGCTCGTCGGCCGGCGTGAGCACTTCAGATTCATCGATGAAATCCACGCCGAGGGCCTGCAGGATCTGGGCCTCGACGATGTGACCGATCCGCACCTTGGCCATCACGGGAATGGTCACGGCCGCGATGATTTCCTTGATCATCTTGGGGTCGCTCATGCGGGCGACGCCCCCATCCTGGCGGATATCGGCAGGTACCCGCTCCAGCGCCATGACAGCGGTCGCGCCGGCGGCCTCGGCGATCCGAGCCTGATCGGCCGTGACGACGTCCATGATGACGCCGCCCTTGAACATCTCGGCAAAGCCCTGCTTCAGTTGGGGAGTTCCAGTGGTGGCGTCGCTCATGCCCCCACCATACGCATACCCTGACCCCATCGGTAGGGTCAGAGTCAGGACTCTATGGGGTCAGTCTTCTTGGGAGGTCTGCCTGCGCGTAGCCCAGGTGCGGTCGATCACCACCATCAATTCAGATGGCCGGAAGGGTTTGAGCAGGTAATCCACCACGACGTCGCTTCCAAACTCCGGCATGCTGTCAGGACGGTTCAAGCCGGACAGGAACACGATCGGAGGCAACGGATGAACGGTGCTTTGAAGCTGCCGCACCGTCTCGAACCCGTCCCACGGTGTCATGAGGACGTCCATGATGATCACGTCCACACTCTGACATTCGAGCACGGCCAGCGCCTGTGGCCCACCCGACGCGGTACACACCTGGTATCCCTGCATGGTCAGGGTCAGATCCAGCAGTTCCAGAATCTGCTCCTCATCGTCCACAACGAGCAGACGGAGTCCCGTGGCCTCAGGCTCGGACGTCATGGCAGTAGGGCGAGCGGGTCGACCGGCTGGCCACCCAGGCGCACCTCGAAATGCAGGTGCGGCCCCGTACAGATCCCGGAACAGCCTACGTACCCGAGGAGCTGACCCTGTGACACCCGCTGGCCCACGACGACCGCCGCGCGGCTCATGTGACCGTAGATGATGGTGCTGTTGCCGCTGACCATGAACACGTTCAGGCCGAAATCGCCGTACCCGCTCTTGGTCACCTCGCCGTCCAGGGCGGCGTAGATCGGGGAGCCATAAGGAGCGGCAAGATCCACACCCCCGTGGAATACCTCGCGGTGGAAGGCGATATCGCGATCCCCGAACCGGCTGGTGATCCGGTACGAGCGCATGGGCCACGCGAGCCCGAGGGCGCCCGTCGAAGCGCGCTGGACCACGGCCCGCGCTTCGGTGGCGCGTGGCGCAGCGGCCGGGCGGGCGGCAGCCACTCTGGCCTCGTCCCTCGCCCGCTGCCGGGCGGCTGCCTGCGCGGCCTCAAACTGAACCTGCTGCTCGTAGGCCTTGATCTTGGCCTGCCGTTCCGCCGATTTCTGCCAGGCCAGGTACCGGTCGTACTGCTCCTGTCTCGCCGCGGCCTCCTGCTGCTTCTGCTGGAGCTGCTCCTGCTTCCACGCAAGGAACCGTTCGAACTTCAGCTGCTGCGCGTAGGCGACCGCCGCGCGCTTCTCCGCTTCCCGCTGAGCAAGCAACTGCTGCTGGAAGCCGACCGCCTGCACGCCCGGCAGGAGCAGCTGATCCCCGACCCTCATGTCGGTGGGCAGCACGCCATTGGCACGGGCGGTCTCGGCGAGATCTGCACCGTAACCGGCGATCAACGACAGCGCGGACTGCCCCGGCTTGATACGCACCAGCACGCCCCGCTCGCGGGTCGGAATATTAAGCACCTCGCCGATATGCACGAGGTCGAGGCTACTGCGATCCAGGTTCACGCCCAGCAGATCCACGATCTTGAGGCCAAAGCTCCCGGCGATGCCGGCCAGCGTATCGCCGGCCCGCACCCGGTACTTCCGGACAGATTCGGGATAAAGCGGCACCCGGGCGGCCTCAGGCGTCACGAGTTTCAGCTGAGCCAGTCGGGCATGGGCACCGGCCGCCACCGGCAGCAGGCGCACGCCGGTCTGATCCATGCCGTAGCGGCGACCCACCTGGATGGCGGATTCCTTCGACGGAATGACCACGGTCAACAGCCGCTCGGACTGGAGCGGCGCAAGCGTCACGTCCGGCGCAGCCTGCACCAGTTGGCCTGGATCTTCCAGATGGAGCGGCACACGCAGTCCGGCCAGCGATTGTTCCTGGGAGGACTGGGCGGCCGCAGCCGGGATGAGCAGGGCGGCCACGAGGGCCAGAGTGCGGGGGGACAACTGAGGAGAACGGAACAAGTGCAACTCCGGGAGTAAGGGCGGAAACTCAGCCGCCCGCGAGACCTTGCAGGAATTCGACGTTGTTGCGGGTCTTGCCCATCCGCGAGAGCAGCATTTCCATCGCGTCGGCCGGATCCATGTCGCTGATCACTTTACGCAGCAGCCACATCTTCTTCAGTACTTCCGGCTGGAGCAGCAGCTCCTCGCGGCGTGTCCCGGACTTCAGGATGTCGAGCGCTGGGAAGATGCGGCGTTCCTCCAGACGGCGGGACAACACGAGTTCCGCGTTGCCGGTGCCCTTGAACTCCTCGAAGATCACGTCGTCCATGCGGCTGCCTGTTTCGACCAGGGCCGTGGCGAGGATGGTCAGGCTGCCGCCCTCCCGGATGTTGCGCGCGGCCCCCAGGAAGCGCTTGGGCCAGTGCAGCGCGTTGGAGTCCAGACCGCCGGAGAGGGTACGGCCAGTCGGGGGCGTGACCAGGTTGTTGGCCCGCGCGAGGCGCGTGATGGAGTCCAGCAGGATGACGACGTGCCCGCCCTCCTCGACGATCCGGCGGGCGCGTTCGTGCACGAACTCCGCGACGCGCACATGATGCTGCGGGGGCTCGTCGAAGGTGCTGGCCACCACCTGCGCGCCCTGCACGCTCTCGCGGAAGTCCGTGACTTCCTCGGGGCGTTCGTCGACCAGCAGCACCATGACGGTCACGTCGGGGTAGTTCTTGGTGATGGAGTTGGCGATGTTCTTCAGCAGGGTCGTCTTCCCGGCCTTCGGCGGCGCGACGATCAGCGCACGCTGCCCCCGGCCGATGGGCACCAGCAGGTCCACCACGCGCAGGCTGAGGCCGTCGCCCATCGCCGGATCTTCGAGCACCAGCTGGGCTTCCGGGAAGGTCGGGGTCAGGTCGTCGAACTTGGGGCGCTTGCGGGCCGCCTCGGGATCGAGCCCGTTCACGGCCTCCACCTGGATCAGCGAGCCGTAGCGTTCATTCTCGCGCGCCTTGCGGGCCCGGCCGATCACGGCGTCCCCGGTGCGCAGGTGGTACTGCTTGATGACGCCTGCCGTGACCAGCACCGAGCGCGAATGCTGGTCGAGCAAATCTGCCTGGAGGAATCCGTACCCGTCCGGGCTGACTTCCAGGTAGCCCTGCGCCAGCAGCTGGTTCTCGGCATCGGCCTGGTGCTGCATGATCGCCAGGGCCAGGGCGTCCTTCTTCAGCTTGCGGTAGTTCTCGATGCCGTAGCCGGCCGCGATCAGGTGCAGTTCCGGCAGGATCTTCTGTTGCAGTTCATGGAAGGGAAGGGTGGGCGGTGCCGTGTCGTTCACAGTGCGTTCGCCTCCAGCTGGAGCCGCGTGCAGGGCAGGGAACTGGCCCTCCGACAGGGATGGTGCGAGTGCGAGGAACGATCCATGATGGTCTCCTGAGTAGGCGCAAGGGACGGACGAACCCGTCCGTACCCTGAACCACTGGTAGCGAACAGTGAAGCATGACGGGGCCTAATGTTCCAAGCATAAACCGCCAGAGGGGCTCCGTGTGCATGGCCGTTACAGAGGGGATGGATCCGCGTCCCGCTCAGGCATCCGCCGGTCATTGACCGCCCGTGCCAGCGGGCCTAACATACGGCAACCTCCACTCACGGAGGTGAATGACAGCACAGGCGACCGTGAGGACAGTAGGACGGGCCGAGCAGCAGCAGCGAACCGGGGACGGTGGAAGCCCGGAGCCAGCCGCCCGATACCGAAGATCACCTCCCGCGCCGACGGAAGAACCGCCCCCGGATGACCGGGCCAGCGCAGTAGACCCGCCCGTACGCCCCGCGACAGAGGGCCCTGCAACGAGGCCCGGCACACCATGAACGGGCGAAGTTGGGTGGTACCACGCACAGCCATGACCGGCGACGCGTCCCAGCACATGCTGAGGCGCGTCGTTTTTCGTTCTCGCGGGCGGAGCCGAACCGCACCCTATGCGCACCGTGAACCAGCCCTCCCCCACCTGGCCCCGAGTCAAGGAGAAGCATGACCACTTCAGATAACACCCAGATGTTCCGGCCCGTCGAGTCCAATCCCAGCTTTCCCCGCCTGGAGGAGGCGCTGCTGCGCTGGTGGCAGGAGAAGCAGATCTTCCAGCGGTCGCTGGAGCAGACGGCGGACGGCACCCCTTACACCTTCTACGAGGGGCCTCCTACCGCGAACGGGATGCCCGGGATCCACCACGTGGAGAGCCGATCCCTGAAGGACCTCTTTCCCCGGTTCAAGACCATGCAGGGGTACTACGTGGCGCGCAAGGCCGGCTGGGATACGCACGGCCTGCCGGTCGAGATCGCCGTGGAGAAGAAGCTGGGCCTGAACTCCAAGCGTGAGGTCGAGGCGTACGGCATCGATAAGTTCAACGCGCAGTGCCGCGAGACGGTGTTCGAGTACGAGCAGGAGTGGCGGCGCTTCACGGAGCGCATGGCGTACTGGGTGAACCTGGACGAACCGTACATGACGCTGCACCCGAACTACATCGAGAGCGTGTGGTGGAGCGTCAAGGAGCTGGACACCAAGGGCCTGCTGTACAAGGGCTTCCGGGTGGCCCCGTACTGCCCGAAGGACGGCACGACCCTGTCGAACGCCGAGGTCAGCGACGGCTACAAGGACATCCAGGATCCGAGCATCTACGTGACCTTCACCCTGCGTGACCCGGCTGCCCTGGGCCTGGAGGCAGGAGCAGCATTCCTCGTGTGGACGACGACGCCCTGGACGCTGCCCTACAACGTGGGTGTGGCCCTGCACCCGGACTTCGAGTACGTGGCCGCGAAGGACAAGGACGGCCGGACGCTGATCCTGGCGCGGTCGCTGCTGACCGAGGTGCTGGGCGAGGCCGCCGAGGTCGTGAAGGCGTTCCGGGGCACCGAGCTGGAGCGCGTGGCGTACGAGCCACCCTTCACTGAGGCCTATGACGCCGAAGGTGAGGGAAAGACGGTGTGGATCAGCGGCCTGGACACCTACGTCTCGGATTCGGACGGCACCGGCATCGTGCACACGGCGCCGGCTTTCGGGGAGGACGACATGCGGCTGGCCCGGAACTACGGCCTGCCGGTGATCGTGGGCGTGGACGAGACCGGCAAGCACCGCTTCGGCCCCTGGCAGGGCGTGTTCTTCCGCGATGCGAACAGCGACATCGTCCGGGATCTGCGCGCGCGCGGGGTCATGTGGCGCGAGAAGAACTTCGTGCACTCGTACCCGCACTGCTGGCGCTGCGGCACGCCACTGATGTACTACGCGACCGAGAGCTGGTACCTGAACAACACGCGCCTCAAGGGCCGCCTGATCGAACTGAACCAGACCATCGACTGGCACCCGGCGCACATCAAGAACGGACGCTACGGCGGGTGGCTGGAGAACCTGATCGACTGGAACCTGAGCCGCAACCGCTACTGGGGCACGCCGCTGCCCGTGTGGGAGGCCGAGGACGGCGAGTACCGCGTGATCGGTTCCTTCGCGGAGCTGGCGGAACTGAGCGGGCGGTCTGATATCGCCGGCCCGGACTTCGATCCGCACCGGCCCTTCGTGGACGACGTGACCTTCGAGCAGGGCGGCAAGACCTTCCGGCGCGTCCCGTACGTAATGGACGTGTGGTACGACTCGGGGTCGATGCCCTTCGCGCAGCACCATTACCCCTTCGAGAACCGGGAGGTCTTCGAGCGGGGCGGCTTCCCCGCCGATTACATCGCAGAGGCCATCGACCAGACGCGCGGGTGGTTCAACTCGCTGCACCAGATCGGCACCATGGTCTTCGACTCGGTGGCCTTCAAGTCCGTGATCTGCGCCGGGCACTTCCTGGACGAGAAGGGCCAGAAGATGAGCAAGTCCAAGGGCAACGTCCTGAACCCCTGGGAAGTGTTCGACCTGTACGGCGCGGACGCCGCGCGCTGGTACACGTACGTGTCCGCGCCGCCCGAACTGTCCCGTCGGGTGGGGCTGAACACCATCGGGGAGTCGTTCCGGTCGTACTTCCTGACGCTCTGGAACACCTACGCGTTCTTTGTGCTGTACGCGAACCTGGACAGGCCGGATCTGCAGGCGGCCCCGCCGGTCGAGGAGCGGCCGGAGGTCGACCGCTGGCTGCTCGCGAAGGTGCAGGCGCTGATCACGACGGTCACCGACGCCCTGAACGTCTACGATCCCACCGCGTCCAGCCGCGCTCTTCAGGAGTTCGTGGTCGAGGATCTCAGCAACTGGTACGTGCGCCGCAACCGCCGCCGCTTCTGGACGGGCGACGGCCGGGTGGACGTGAGCGCCTACGCGACCCTCCACTACGCGCTCATCACGGTCACGCAGCTCACCGCTCCGTTCACGCCGTTCCTGGCCGAGACGCTGTACCAGAATCTGGTGAGGTCGGTGACGCCCGACGCGCCGGAAAGTGTCCATCTCGGGTCGTGGCCAGTCGTCGACGAGACGCTGGGTGCCTCCACGCTGGTGGGTGAAATGGACGCGGTGTTGCGGGTGGTGAGCCTGGGCCGCGCGGTGCGGGGGCAGACAGGCCTGCGGCAGCGGCAGCCGTTGCCTAAGGTCATGCTGAGGGCCCGCACGGTGGAGCAGACGGCGGCGCTCGGACGCTTCACGGATCAGATCAAGGAAGAGCTGAACGTCAAGGACGTCGAACTCCTCGATCAGTACGCGGATCTCGTGAGCTATCAGTTGCGTCCGAATCTGCCGCTGCTGGGCAAGAAGTTTGGGAAGGCCGTGCCACAGGTGCGAGCCGCCCTTCTGGCCGCCGATGCCAGCGAGGTCGCCCGCGCCGTGAGGGACGGGAAGTTCTTCGAGGTCGTGGCCCCCACCGGCGAGCGGTTCGAACTCGGGTCGGACGAGGTGCTCGTGGACGCGAAGTCACCGGACGGATACGCCGCCATGGAGGAAGCCGGCTACCTGGTGGCCTTCGACACCACCCTGACGCGCGAACTGGAGCTGGAAGGCCTCGCCCGCGATCTCGTGCGCGGCGTGCAGGAGGGCCGCAAGCAGGCGGGCTTCCAGGTCTCGGATCGCATCACCCTGCACCTCGACGTGACCGGTGACGCCCTCGCCGCAGCCGAGGCGTGGCAGGAGTACCTGATGTCGGAAACGCTGGCCGAGACGCTGGTATTCGGAACGGCCGACGGCCACCGCGCCGAAGTCGAGGGTGGCGCTGCGTACCTGGAACGGGTGGAACGCGACGGATCAGTCAGCGAAGCGTAGGCGGAGTTCCGGTCGGGCCGTTATCCCACCGGGCAGGCCATGAACCCGAAAGTGCCCGGTCCGACGTGCGCGCCGATGACCGGGCCGATCAGCTGGACGCGGCCCTTGCGGACATTCAGGCCGCTGGAGGTGACGGCCGTTCGCAGGGCGGAGATGCGGCCCGTGTCGCGCCCAGCGTGGGCGATTGTGACGCTGATCGCCTCATGCCCGAAGCGTTCCCGGAGTTTTTCCAGCATGTCGTGATGCGCCTCATCGGCCTTGATGCGGCGCACGGCCTTGAGTTCGCCATCGCTGAACTGAAGGATGGGCCGCACGCCCAGCATGTTCGCCATGAACTCCTGCGCCCGGCCGATCCGGCCCCCACGGCGCAGGTATTCCAGCGAGGGAACACTGAACTCGGCCGACATCGTGCGGCGCACCCGCTCCACGGCCTCGGTCACGTCGGTGGGCCGGCCGCCCGCGTTCACGCTGTGCTGGGCCGCCATCACAGCCTCGGCCAGCGGCGTGGAGGCCAGGCCGCTGTCGATCACGTGAATGCGGTGTCCGCCGTCCATGTCCTGTGCCGCCTGCCGGGCCCGTGCAACTGTATCGGACAGCTTGCCGGAGAGGTGGATGGACACGACCTCATCGTGCGTGCGGAGCAATTCATGGTACTTCGCCGTGAATACCTCGGTCTCGACGGGAGCCGTGGTGGCCATTCCGCCGGTTTTCATGTGGTCATACACCGCATCGGGATCGACGTCTTGCCAGTCGAACAGGCTGCGTTCCCGCAGGTTGACCGTCAGGGGCACGATATGGATGCCGAGCTGACGAGCGTGTTCCGGCGGCAGGTCACAGGTCGAGTCCGTGAGGATGGCGATCACAAGGAAAGTGTGATGTGTAGATCCTGATCTGTCGGTGAGATTTTCCTGTTCTTCATGGATGGATCTTCATGAATGAGCAAGCAGCCCAGAATGACAGAGTGGGCACAGGCTGACGAAATACCGGCAGTTCGACCGCTATACTCCGCACCCATGCACGTTCTCATCACCCACATCGGGAGTCATCAGTCAGCTCCGACCTGGAATGGACTGTGAAGGTCGCCGTCCTGTGTCACGCCAGTGCCGGAGGTTCCGGCGTGGTGGCCACGGAACTTGGGCTGATGGTCGCCCGGGCGGGTCACGAGGTGCATTTCGTGGGCACTGCACAACCGTTCCGGCTGTCCGGCCACGGCGGCATGCGCGGCCCATATTTCCACCAAGTAAGTTCCTTCGCCTACGCCCTCTTTGAGCAGCCGTACCCGGAACTGGCCGCCGCGAACACCCTCACGGAAGTCATCCTCGAACATGACATCCAGCTGTCGCATGCGCACTACGCGATTCCACATGCTACCGCAGCCATCCATGCCAAGGCCATCACCGGCCGGTCGCGGGTGATGACCACTCTTCACGGAACTGACGTCACGCTCGTCGGCGCGGAACCCGCCTTCCGGCATACGACCCGGCACGCGATCGAACGCAGCAACCATGTCACTGCCGTCTCGACATTCCTGGCCGACCAGACGCGCGAGGTCTTTGGCGTCGACCGTGAAATCGAGGTCATTCACAACTTCGTTGACGGCGACCGCTTCACCCGGATTACCGATCCGGCCGTTCGCGCCCGCTTCGCTCATCCGGACGAGGCGCTGCTGGTTCACGTCAGCAACTTCCGACCGGTCAAACGCACCGAGGACGTGGTGGAGGTCTTTGCGCGAGTGGCCAGTGAGATGCCCGCCCGTCTGCTGATGGTCGGAGACGGCCCTGATCGGCCGCGGGCCTTCGAACTCGCCCGACAGCTCGGCGTGATTGGCCGCACGCACTTCCTGGGCTCCTTCCCCGATGTCGAGACGGTGCTCGGGATCAGCGACCTCTTCCTCCTGCCAAGCTCCAAGGAGAGTTTCGGTCTGGCCGCGTTGGAAGCCATGAGCTGTGAGGTTCCGGTCGTCGCAGCGCGGGCTGGTGGAATTCCGGAGGTCGTCGACGACGGGCTGACGGGCGTCCTCTGCCCGGTCGGAGACGTGGACGGCATGGCGCACGGTGCCCTGCGGATCCTGCGGGATCGGGACATGTACACCACCATGGGCCGCGCGGCACGAGAAGCCGCACTGACACGCTTCCATCCGCATCGGATCGTGCCCCAATATCTTGCGGCATACGGACGCACAATTGGGAACACGTAATTCCTTAGTTGTGAGCCTAAGCAACAGAGGGGTCACAGTCCCATCATATCCAGTTATTGAGATTATCCTTCAGACAACGAAATTGTTTCTGGCATTCAGTGATGCCCGAAATGGCTTACCTCAGCGACGCATTCGGATCGTCACCGGCTGGTCGCCGGTGAAGGCTCGCACGGTCACACCTCGTCCGACGTCGATCAGGAACGCGTTCCAGCCACGTTTTAGGGACGCCTGGTATCCCCGGTTGGCCGTCACCAAGACGTCTCCACTAACCCAGGTGACGAACAGCGTCGCGTTGCCCGCGGAGGGTGGCACCTCCCGCATGGTCTCCCCGTCATCGTAGTGACCGTTGGCATTCTGATCGCGGTAGGCGAAGAACTTGAGTTCAGCCGCCTGAACGGGGGTGCTCACGGTGACCGGGTCGATCACGCCGGGCCAGGAGATGTTCTGCGGCGTGAGGCTGACCTGGGCGCGGGCAGGCGGCACCGTCTCGGGCACCTGCAACTGAAAGCGGCCATTCTGCACCGGCACACTCACGAACTCCTGTAAGGGCTGCCCGTACGGAGTCACCACGAAGCCCCCGATGCGGGTGTCTGGGCCCACGCCATCGGCCGTGCCCGCCACGGTCAGGGCTGCACCGTGACCGGCGGCCAGGGCAAGCAGGACGGGCAGGGAGTGGGAGGGCTTCATAGCTTCAGTCTACGCAGGCAGCTGACGCGCTTGTGATGCGGGCGCCTGTCTTAGCCTTTTCACGGCGCACATGAAGCGGGGGAACGAGGCCCCCTGGCCACGCTCCCCCGCTTCATTCGAACCGCTTATTGGCCGAGTGCTTTTTTCACCAGGTCGATGATTTCCGGCATGGTGTCCGCGACCGGAACGTTAGCGGCCTGGAACGCCGCGAGCTTGCTCTCGGGAGTGCCCACATCGCCCATGATGATTGCGCCCGCGTGGCCCATGCGTTTGCCCTTGGGCGCGCTGCGGCCGCTGATGAAGGCCACGACGGGCTTCTTCATGCTGGACTTGATGTACTCGGCGGCGGCTTCCTCGTCCGCACCACCGATCTCACCGATCACGACAACCGCGTCGGTGTCGGGGTCAGCCTCGAACAGGGGCAGCACGTCCGCGAAGGTCGTGCCGATCACCGGGTCGCCGCCGATACCGACGGTGGTGCTGGTGCCCATGCCCGCATCGTTCAGCAGCTTCGCGGCCTCGTACGTCAGGGTGCCGCTGCGGCTGATCAGGCCGATCCGGCCCGGCTTGGCGTAGATCTTGTTCGGCATGATGCCGACCTTCGCCTCGCCGTTCGTGACCAGGCCAGGGCAATTGCCCCCGATCAGGCGCACGCCCTCGCCGCCGTGGGCGCGGCTGTGCTCGTCCAACGACCGGACTTCCTGCACGGCGCGCATCATGTCGATGGTCGGCACACCCTCGGTGATCAGGATGACCAGGGGAATGCCCGCGTGGGCCGCTTCCAGCACGGCATCGGCCGCGCCCGCCGGGGGCACGAAGATGATCGACACATTCGCGCCGGTCGCGGCCTTCGCCTCGGCGACCGAGTTGAAGATCGGCCAGCCCTCGAAATCCATGCCGCCCTTGCCCGGCGTGACGCCCGCGACGACCTGCGTGCCGAATTCCTTCATGGCGCGCGAGTGGCTGGCGCCCTCACGGCCGGTCATGCCCTGCACGATGACCTTGCTGTTCTTGTCGACGAGAATGCCCATTACTTGCTCCCCTGGCTGACGGCGTTGGCTTCCTTGGCCGCTTCGTCGGCCGCCTCGAACATGGTCGCGTACATCTGGATCAGGGGGCTGTTCACTTCGGCGAGCAGCGCCTTGGCCTCGTCCTCGGCCGTACCCGCGATGCGCATGCGCACGGGCTTGGTCAGGATACCGTCCTTCAGGGCCTGGATGACGCCCTTGGCCACCTCGTCGGCGCGGGTGATACCGCCGAAGATGTTGATGAAGATCGCCTTGACGTCGCTGTCCTTGCTGACCAGCTTGATGGCGTTGTAGACGATCTCCGCCTTGGCGCCACCGCCGATGTCGAGGAAGTTGGCGGGTTTCGCCCCTGCGCGGTTTACGACGTCCAGCGAGGTCATGACGATGCCCGCACCGTTGCCCAGCACGCCCACGTTGCCGTCGAGTTTCACGTACGCGAACCCGTACTTGCTCGCCTCGATCTCCAGCGGGTGTTCGGCTTCCAGCTCCCGCCAGTCGGCCAGATCCTTGTGCCGGTACATGGCGTTGTCGTCGACCTCGAACTTGGTGTCGAGCGCGACCGGCACGCCGTCCGGCCCGACGAACAGCGGGTTGATTTCGACGAGCACCGCGTCGCGCGCGAAGGCGGCCTCGCTCATCTTGACCATCATGTCCGCGATCTTGTTCAGGTTGCCCTTGAACCCGGCCTTGATGGCCACGTCGCGCGCCTCGTAGGGACGCAGGCCCGTGACTGGGTCGACGCGGTGGCGGATGATCTTCTCGGGGGTGGCGGCGGCGACTTCCTCGATCTCCATGCCGCCCTCGGCGGAGGCCATCAGGGTGAAGCTCTGCACGTTACGGTCCACGATCATGCCGACGTAGTACTCGGTGCCCGCGTCGATATCCACGGCGCGCGTGACCAGCACCTTGTTCACGGTGAGGCCCTTGATGTCCATGCCGAGGATCTTCTCGCCGTTCTCGAAGGCCTTGTCCTCGGTGGGGCTGAATTTCACGCCGCCCGCCTTGCCCCGGCCGCCCACGTGCACCTGGGCCTTGACCACGACCGGCTGGCCGTACTCGCGCGCAATGGAGCGCACCTCGTCGGGCGTCCGCGCGACCTTGCCGTCCTGGACGTTCACGCCGAACTGACGCAGGATATCCTTGCCCTGATACTCGTGAAGTTTCACGCCTGATGCCTCCTTGGGGTGAGGGTCGCCGCGCGACCACTGCTGTACTTTCCCGAAGAATGAGTATAAGCGGGTCGCGCATTGCTGGCCCCCGCTTGTCCCTGTACCGGGAACAGACGCCTGCGGCGTCTCCCCTGCCCTGTGCGGTCGGTGCGCCCGGTCAGGACGGTGAATGGGGTGGCGTGTTACCGTTGCGTGCAATGACAACACTGGACGAGTTGCAGGGCGCACTGCGCCGCGCCGGGGTGGATGCCCTGTGGATCAGCGATCCTTCCAACGTGCGGGCCATCACGGGCTTCACGTCGGGCAAGGACGGCAAGGTGCTCGTGACGCCGGATGGAGCCACGCTCTACACGGATGCGCGGTACACGGTGCAGGCGGCGGGCGAGTCGAGCGTGCCGCAGTTCATCGCCCGGCCGCCCGACACCTACCTGCACGCCGCCCCGGCACTCAAAGGCCTTCGCGTGGGCTTCGAGGCCGATCACCTGACGGTGGTCCTGCTGGACGACCTGCGGGATCACTGGCCGGATTCGACGCTGGTGCCCGTGCGCGGTCTCGTGCAGGGCTTCCGGCTTCGCAAGGACGAGCGCGAGCTGGACGCCATCCGGGAAGCGCAGCGGATCGCGGACGCCGCCTTCACGCAGGTGCGGCCCCTGATCCGCCCCGGCGTGACCGAGCTGGAAATCGCGCTGGAACTGGAACTCGCCATGCGCCGCGCTGGCGCCCAGAGCGCCTTCGAGATCATCGTGGCGAGCGGGCCGAACGGAGCCAAGCCACACGGCGTGGCCTCCTCGCGGGTCATCGGGCACAACGAACTCGTCACGGTGGACATGGGCGCGCAGGTGAACGGGTACCACAGCGACATGACGAGAACGGTGGCCGTAGGCGATCCGTCCGCCGAGTTGCGCCGCCTCTACCGCGCGGTGCTGGAGGCCGAGGAAGCGGCGGTGGCCGCCGTCGGGCCGGGCGTGCGCGCCGCCGACCTCGACCATCTGGCCCGCGACCTGCTGACCGGACACGGCCTCGGCGTGTACTTCGCGCACTCGCTGGGGCATGGAGTCGGGCTGGACGTCCACGAGGGGCCGGGCCTGCGGGGCACGAGTGAGGACGTGCTGGAACCGGGCATGGTCATCACCATCGAACCCGGCGTGTATATCCCCGAGGTCGGCGGCGTGAGGATCGAGGATCTGGTGCTGGTTACCGAGACGGGCCATGAGGTGCTGAGCCAGTCGGAGAAAGAGGTTCTGTGACCATGTGGGGCTGGAGTCGGGCCGCCGCCCTGATCGGCGCCGCCTTACTCGGGACAGCGGGTGCCGCCCGGGTCTACCGGGTTCAGCCGGGCGACACGCTGTGGTCGCTCGCCCGAGCAAACGGCACGACCGTGCAGGCGCTGCTCGACCTGAATCCCCGCCCGGACTCGACGTTGCGGCTGAATGAAGTGATCTTGCTGCCGGACAGGGAGGGTACAGGTACGCCAGCCGCTCAGCCGTCAGGAGCATCCACACAGTTCCCGGGGCAGGTCGGGCAGGCCGTGTATTACCCCGGCCGTCCCGACCCGAGGACGACCATGACTGCCGCGCACCTGACGCTTCCCAGGGGCACGTGGGTTCGGGTGACCCACCGCGTGACCGGCCGGAGCGTGGACGTGCTGATCAACGACCGGGGGCCGTTCGGGATGCCGTCGAGGATCATCGACCTGTCCGAAGCGGCGGCGGCCCAGCTGGGGATCATCGGCGAGGGCGTGGCCCCCGTGACGGTGGTCATCCTGTCCAGGCCCTGAAGGTCGGCCCACGTGAACGTGAAGATGCCGGTCAAGGGGGCCGGGAGCGGGCGGTGTTAGAATCTTCCGGGTTTCAATCCACACACAGCTTCAACCTGATGTGTATCACCCCACCGAGGAGGATGGTTTAAATGACGATGGACACGGCACTCCTGACGCTGGATACGCTGGCGAAGTACCTGAAAGAGAAGGAAGTCCAGCTGGACATGGAAGACAACAACGGCCAGCGGTTCATCCGCATGGGCTGGCGCTTCGAGATGGGCGACGCGGCCGTGCTGGTCAGCGTGAACGACGGCCCGAACAACACCAGCCGCCTGGAGATCACCTGCGTGACCCAGAAGCAGTACAACGGCCGCCGCAACGAGGTCGTGAACATGCTCAACGACCGCAACCGCGAGCGGGCCTTCGCGCGCAGCATTGACGCCGACGGCAACGTCTGGCTGGAATACGTGGGCTTCTACCCCACCCTGGCCGAGATGCCCCAGGAAACCTTCGACACGCTGTTCGGCGGCGTCCTGATGCACTTCCAGGACGACTACGGCACGCTGGAAGGCGTGTCTCCGGCCGGCGGGATGCAGGTTCAGCAGCCCCAGGCCTGAACCCAGCGCAATGGGCGGGTCGATCCCGCCCATTCTCTCGCCACGTTAAGTGAATCATTTCACGATCAGCGAAATCGTGAAATGATTGTCGCCCCCATCGGCTCCTCAAGTGCGTCTACGTCTTCACCCCTCCACCATTCACCGCTGGGCCAGCAATTCCTCCAATCGATCCACATACCTGGCCAGTGTGCGGAACGTTGCCTCGACCGGTGCGGCGCTCAACATGTCCACCCCCGCTTCTTTCAGGGCGTCGATGGGATCGAGGCTGCCGCCGGACTCCAGGAAACGCACGTAATTCGTGCGCGCGGCGACCGGATCGTGGTCGAACTGTTCCAGCAGCTGGTGGGCCGCGCTGATCCCGGTCGCGTACTGGTAGGCATAGAAATTGGCGTACAGGTGGGTCGAGAACTGGGCCCACATGATGCCGCTGCGCTCGCGATCCATGGTCACACCCTCGCCATACCCCTGCTGAAGGAGACCGGCGGTCAGATCGATCAGTTCAGGAGCGCTGAGTGTTCCCCGCGCCTCGATGCGGCGGTAACACTCCAGTTCGAAGGCCGCAAGGGTGGGCATGATGAAGAAGTAGCGGTGGAAATTTGAAAGCGCCTCCTCAATGATCTGCACCTCAAACTCGGTATCGCCGGCGGCGCGGGCCTGCCGCAGCAGATGCTGGCGCACCATGGCCTGGTTGAAATTGCTGGCGACTTCGGCGTGGAAGAGGGTGTAGCGCGGCACGCTGTACGGGTGGGCGCGGCTTGACAGGAGCGAATGCATGGAGTGCCCGATCTCGTGTGCCAGGGTGGAGTAGGAATTCATGGTGCCGTTCCAGGTCATGAAGATGAACGGCTTGACCCGGCCTCCCCCGTTCGAGTACGCGCCCTGACGTTTGCCGTCGTTCTCGGCGTAATCCACCCAGCGGCCGGTGGTCAGACCCTCGCGCATCTCACGCACGTAGTCGTCGCCCAGCGGAGCCATGCCCTCGGCGATCCATTCGACCGCCTGGGGATAGGACACCTCGCGGCTGGGCACCAGCGCGGCCTTCACATCGAATTCGCGCAGTTCTGGCAGCTTCAGCCAATCCCGCCGGACGCGCCAATAGCGGTGCCACGTGGGTGTGTTCGAGCGGTAGGTGTCGAGCAGCGTGGTGACGACCTGCGTCGGGATGGCATCGGGCGCGAGACTGGCCGTGATGGTGTCCGGGTACCTCCGCGCGCGCGCCAGGAACACGCTCTGACGGACGTTCGTGGCGTACATGGCGGCCTGGGCGTGCCGGACGGCCAGATGGGCGTCGGCATACTGTTCCCAGGCCTCCCGCCGGATCTCGCGGTCGGCCGAGGCCGTCAGGCGATCCACGTTGCCCTGGGTAACGGACTCGCCGCCGGCCGTGCCGAAGCGCAGATCCATGTTCGCGAGGGCCGGGTGAATGCCACGCTCGCTGGCGAAGGGGGCCTGCACCGCGCCAAGCAGGGCTTCGATCTCGGCCGACCGGACGTGCGGGCGGTTGCGCAGCATGCGCTCCAGGCGCACGCGCTGGTCAGCGAAGTCAGGGCGGGCCAGCCAGCCCGCCAGGGTGGCCTCCGGAATGGCCAGCAGTTCCGGCTGGGCAAACGCAGTGACGCTTCCCAGCTGGGCCAGCAGGCCGTTGGCCCGGTCCCTGCGTGCCCCGGCCACGGCGTCGCGGCCATCCACACTGGCCGTCATGGAGGCATACGACGCAAACCGCTGCATCCGGAGTTGCACGGCGTCCGCGTCCGTGAGGTAGGCCAGCAGCGCTTCAGGCGTTTTGGCGAGCTGCCCACGGTGGCGATCCAGGGCGTCGATGTCGGTGGGCAGACGATCTCCCTCGGCCTCCCAGTCGGCGGGCGTAGCATAGAGCGCCTCGATATCCCAGGTCTGTTCTTGCGGGACGTCGGCACGGGCAGGCAGGGCCTTCACAGCGGCAGTCATACCTGAGGCTAGCACTCGCCTCACGTTTTCTGAATTGATTCAGAAGGCGGCGGGTGTAAGCTCAGGTCAGCATGACCGGACGGTACCCATGACGACGAGCACCCAGCCCCAGACCGCCTTCCTTCCCACCCTTCTCCAGCTGCCGGGATTTGCCGGACTCGCCGCCTCCGTCTTCTTCCTGGGCTTCGGCGTGTCGCTCGCCGGGCCGTTCATGGCTCTGTACGGTGTGAACCACATCGGCATGACGCCGTTGCAACTCGGGGTTTTCCTGACCCTGAACGCGGTGAGTGCCGTGCTGCTCAGCACCCGTCTGGCGCGCTCGTCCGACCGGCTCACCAACCGCCGCCCCCTGGTGCTGTTCACGCTGGCCATGGCCGCTGCGGGGCAGTTCGGCCTGGCTCTGGCCCACGCCTACGCGGCCGTGCTCGTCATCGGGATGCTGCTGATGGGCCTGGGGGCTGCCGCCTTTCCGCAGCTGTTCGCGTACGCCCGCACACAGATGAGCGGCGCGCCGATCGACATTGCCGAGCGCGGGCAGACCGTGTTGCGATCGATGTTCTCGCTCGCGTTTGTGGTCGGCCCTGGCCTGGGGGCCGCCGCCCTGGCGCGCTTCGACTTCGCGGGCGTATTCCTCCTGTCCGGCCTGTGCCTGCTGCTCGCCGCCACACCCGTGCTGCTCAGCCGCAGCATCGGCATCAAGGCCACGCCCACCGGCCATACGGTCACGGAGCCCCGCAGCACGGCCCCCACCCGGCCGCTGGCGCTGGTGTCGCTGGCGTTCGTGTTGTACGGCATGAGCATGCTGATGGCCATGAGCATGTTCCCGCTGTTCGTCACGCAGACCCTGCACGGCACGACCGCGCAGGTCGGAATGCTGGTCAGCATCTGCGCCCTGCTGGAAATCCCGTTCATGCTGGGGCTGGTCATGCTGCGCCGCCTGCCGAGCGTCGAGTGGCTGGTCAAGGGCGCGATGGGCCTGTTCGTGCTCCACTTCGCCCTGATCTACCTCGCCCATGGCATGCCCATGCTGATCGCCACGCAGGTCGTCCGGTCGCTGGTGCTGGCGATCCTCGCCGGACTGGGCATGACCTACTTCCAGCAGCTGATGCCCGGCCGGGTCAGCGCCGCCACGACACTGTTCTCCAACACCATGAACGTCGGCGGCATGCTCTCCGGCATCGTCTCCGGGGCCATCGCCCAGGCCTTCGGCTACCGGGACGTGTATATCGTGTGCGCCGTCCTGACCTTCGCAGCCTGGGCCGTGATGCAGGTGATCACACGGCCCTCCCGCACCGCACAGACGGCCTGAGCTGGCAGGGAGCAAGCTCCGTGCCAGACGCGATGAGCCCTCCTTACCGTAGTCCTCTACGTCACAAGTCCTCGATAATGACTGACGCCCACATCGACAAAGCGGTGTGGGCGTAAAACGCGGTCTTCAGGCTCTGTGGTTCAGCGCTGGCAGCCGGCAGCAATGGCCCCGGCGAGCGCTCGGAGATCCTGTCCCTTCTGCACCGCGTCGATGAAGGCGCTGCCGACGACCACGCCGTCCGCGACGCGGGCGATCTCGCTGGCCGTGGCCGCGTCCTTGACGCCGAAGCCCACCGCGACGGGCACCCGGGCGTACTTCCGCGCCAGGGCGAGCATGGCGGGTACCTCGCCCAGCGCGGAGCCCTCGCGGGTGCCGGTCACCCCCGTCACGCTCACGGCGTACAGGAAGCCCGTGCAGGCTCGGGCCACGAGTTCCACGCGGGCGGGGGTGCTGGTGGGCGCGATCAGGAAGGTGACGGCGAGACCGTACTCGGCGGCCAGATCGGCGATCTCCAAGTCTTGATCCGGCGGCAGATCTGGGAGGATCAGGCCGTCCACGCCCGCTTCGGCGGCCAGCCGCATGAATTCGCGCGGCCCGACCGCGTAGATAGGATTCACGTAGGTCATGACGACGATGGGCGTGTCGTGCCGCTGGCGCAGGTCGGCGATCAGTTGCAGGGTGCGCCGGGTGCTCGTGCCGCCCGCCAGGGCCTGCTCGCTGGCCCGCTGGACAGTGGGGCCGTCCCCCAACGGATCGGAGTACGGAATGCCCACTTCCATCAGGTCGGCGTGCTCCAGCAGGGCGTCCGCCACGGCCGGGAACGCCTCGGCGGTGGGGTACCCGGCGGTCATGAAGGGAATGAAGGCGGCGCGGTTCTCGGCGGCCGCTCGGGCGAAGGCGGCATGCAGGCGGGCCACGCCACGGCTCTGCAGGGCGGTCATGCGAGCACCTCCGGTGCGGGAGCGTCCTGGTGAACCTGGAGCAGGCGGGCGACCTCGGCCACGTCCTTGTCGCCGCGCCCTGAGAGGTTCACGACGATCACCTGATCCGGGCGCATGGTGCCCGCGAGCTGCACGGCGTAATAGATCGCGTGCGCGCTTTCCAGGGCCGGAATGATGCCCTCCAGACGCGTGCACAGTTGCAGGCCCTCGAGTGCCTGGGCATCGGTGACGGGCACGTACTCCGCGACGCCGGTCGTGGCGTACTGGCAATGTTCCGGCCCGATGCCGGGGTAGTCGAGGCCCGCGCTGATGGAGTGCGGCGGGACGATCTGACCCTCGTCGTCGTTCAGCAGGTACATCATCGAGCCGTGCAGGACGCCGACGCGGCCCCCGGCGACGCTGGCGGCATGGCGTCCGGTCTCGACGCCCTCACCGGCGGCCTCGGTGCCGATCAGGCGGGGGCGCTGGCCGTCGGGCAGATAGGCGTAGGGCGCGAAGATGCCGATGGCATTGCTGCCCCCACCGACACAGGCCACGATGGCGTCTGGTGTGTCGCGCCCCTCAACGGCCTGGAGCTGCCACTTGGTTTCCTCGCCGATGACGGACTGGAAGTCCCGCACCATGGCCGGGTAGGGGTGCGGACCGACCACGCTGCCCAGGATGTAGAAGGTGTCACGCACGTTGGTGACCCAGTCGCGGATGGCCTCGTTCGTGGCGTCCTTGAGGGTGCTGGTGCCAGACGTGACCTCGCGGACTTCGGCGCCCAGGAGCTGCATGCGGAACACGTTCAGAGCCTGCCGCCGGATGTCCTCGGCGCCCATGTACACCACACAGTTCAGGCCCAGCAGGGCGGCGGCCGTGGCACTGGCCACCCCGTGCTGGCCGGCCCCGGTCTCGGCAATCACGCGCTTCTTGCCCATCCGGACGGCCAGCAGCGCCTGCGCGAGGCAGTTGTTGATCTTGTGCGCGCCCGTGTAGTTGAAGTCCTCGCGCTTGAGGTAGATCTTCGCGCCGCCCCCATGCTCGGTGAGCCGCTGGGCGAGGTACAGCGGGCTGGGGCGGTTCACGTAGTCGCGCAGCAGGCGGTCGAGGTCATTCAGGAAGGCGGGGTCGCGTTTGGCCGCCGCATAGGCGGCTTCGAGTTCGTCCAGGGCCGGAATGAGGGTTTCCGGGACGTAGCGTCCGCCGAAGCGGCCGTAGCGCCCACGTTCATCCGGCATCGGATAGTCAGGCAGGTGAAGGGTCATTGGAACTCCAGCGTAGGAGCCTTCGTTACACCCGGTACATAAAAACTTAGACAACTGGTCTAAGTTTGTGTGCCCGCTACGCTTATCGGCGCGCCACACCATGCCCTCCAGAATGGGATGAGATCGTGCGGCGTGATCTCGTCGGGCACGTCCCAGCCGAGGCTGCGGGCCAGAGCTGCCACCACCCCTCCGGCCGTTCGACTGGACTCCCGCAGGTCTCTGACGCCAGGAGCGCCGTTCCGCTTGGCTAGACGCTGCCCTTCGAAATCCTTCATGAGGGGCAGGTGCCTGTATGTAAGCGCGGGGTAGCCCAAGGCCTTTTGTAAGGCGACCTGCCGTGGCGTGGCTGTCCACAGATCCTCGCCGCGCACCACGTCTGTCACGCCCATCAGGGCGTCGTCCACCACGACCGCCAGGTGATACGCGTACACTCCGTCGTTCCGGCGCAATACCAGATCCCCGACCTCATTCGAGAGGCACTGGCAGAGCGTCCACTCCCGGAGGGCGTCGTGGACACACACGGTGATGGCTGGTACCCGCCAGCGCACCGCCGCCGGGCGTCCCGGATGGAACGGCACCCCACGGCACGTCCCCGGATACACCGGTTCTTCCCCGTGCGGTGCCCCGGCGCTGTCCTCGATGGCCGCCAGCACCTCGCGGCGCGTGCAGGTACATGGGTAGGTGTCCAGGCGACCCAGGGCGTCGGCATAGACGTCCAGCCGCTCGGACTGGAGATATTCTTCGTTCCAGTCAAGTCCCAGCCACTCCAGATCACGTCGGGTCACGTCGTAGGCCCAAGCCCGCACCCGGCTGGTATCAAGATCCTCGAAGCGCAGGAGATGACGACCTCCGCCCGCCCGCGAGTGCAGCCACGCGAGCAGGGCCGTGCGGGCATTCCCCAGGTGCATGGCGCCTGTAGGACTGGGCGCGAACCTCCCCACCACTGTTCCCCCGGTCTCCGGCATGTGGTCAGGGTAGTGCATGTCTTTCTGCGGCCAGGGTTCGAAGTTCACCCTACTTCAGTTCGTCCCACACGGCCAGGAGGACGCCGATCACCAGCGCCACAAAGGCGAGAAAGGCAATAGCGCTGCCCAGTGGGGCCGCCATGTTCAGCGCGTTCGCGGCGCCCAGCAGCTGCCACCAGTCGTGCGTGTCCGGATCGCCAGTAATCAGATCGAGGTTCCGCGTCGGCGCGTCCCGGACGTACGTGGCCACACCCATCAGCGACTGGCCCGCCCACAGGGTCATCAGCCCGGCCGCGTATCGGTCGCGGCGCTGCAGGAATGCGGCCGCGCAGCCCAGCGGCACCAGCACCTGCATGAGGCTGCCGCCCAGCAGCATGACCGTCTCGCCAAGCACACTGAAGATCACGTGCCCCGCCTCGTGAAAGACGAGATCCACATGGTCGAGCAGGCTCCCAGAGAGCGGGTGCAGCACGCCGGGCACCGTGACCAGCAGGGCCACGGCGAGGCCCACCCACCGGCCCCAGCGACGAACCGCCGGATTCAGCGCGTCCTCGCCCGCAGCCACGCGAGCAGCAGATCCTCGACCAGCTCGCTCACGCTCTCCCCACCATCCCGTTTCACCTCGCGCCAGACTGCCCGGACGGTCTCCTGCCGGACATACACCCGGGAGACCTGCTCGGAGGATGGCGGAGCGGTCGGATCCACCCGGATGGTCACGGGGCCGACTTCAGCAGCGCGAGTTTTCGCCGCCTTCCTCTCGGCCTTCTTTGCCTTCTTGTCCCGCTTCCGCCCGGACTTCTTGCCGGTGCGCGGCTCCAGGTAATCGAATCGGGTCATGGAGCCCTCACGTCAGATCAGTTCCTGCGCGAGGGTGACCACGTCCGCCCATGCGCTCTGGGCGCGTGGATCGCGGACATCGCGGGCCAGCAGGCCCAGTTCCGCCGCCTTGGTGTAGGCCGCGTACTGCCGGATGACGGTGTTGCACACGCGCATCCCAGCGTCCCGGAGTTCCTCGCGCACCTCCTCCGCCGCGTTGCCCACGGGCGGCACCCGGCACAGCACCACCCGCAGGTTCTGGGCGGCCGGCCCCTGACCGTCGAGATAATCGACGAGTTCACGTGTCGCCTCGCCTTCCAGGGCACTCACTCCGCTGGGCACCAGCAGCAGATCGGCGCGTTCAGCGAGCGCCCGGAGTTCCTTGCGCTTGGGCCGCCCCTCGGTATCGATGACAATCACGTCGCTGGCCGCGAGCACCTTGGGCTTCGCGCCGTCCGGGTCGAGCACCGGGAACCCCAGGCCCCCATGCTTGGCCCCGCGCTCGGCCCAGCGGATCGAGCTGCCCACCCGGCCATCCTCATCGACCAGCACGACCTTCAGTCCCCGCTCTGTCAGCGCTCCGGCGAGGTGCACGGCAAGCGTACTCTTGCCCACACCGCCCTTCTCGGACGTGATCGCCAGAATGCGTGGGCCCCCCACAGCCTTCCCCATGGGCCCGAGCGTAGCAGAGTGTGTCCAGGGGCCGCATCATGGCGGCATGACCGACGCCGACCGGCTCTCGACCCTGCTCGCCTCGGAACCCTACTGGACCGCTCACGCACTCAAAACGCAGGGCAGCCGCTTTCACCGTGCGCTCGGCGACGCCCTGGACGCCGCCGACGCTGTGAACCGCCGCAAGCTGTACCAGACCTGGACGGCTGAATTCTGGGACTTCTACGGGCGTGGCCTCCGCCTGCAGGCCGGTGAAGCTCCACCGTCGTTCGGGTAAGAGAATAATGCTCTGCTGGGCCACAGGCGTGGGTCGCAGTGTGCAGGGAACAGCGTGTCCTACACTGCACCGATGACTGCTGCCCCTCCCACCCTGCTGGCCGTGTTCGCCCACCCCGATGACGAGGCATTCAGCGTCGGCGGCACCCTCACGCACTACGCCCGCAAGGGAGTCCGCATCGTGCTGGTCTGCGCCACACGCGGCGAGGCCGGGAAGATCACGGTGCCCGGCATGACGGTCGACGACCTGGGCGCCCAGCGGGAACAGGAACTCCGCGCCGCCTGCGAGGCCCTGGAAATCCCGCCACCCGTCTTCCTCGACTTTCACGACTCGGGCCGCTACGAGCGCACCCGCCACGACGATCCCCTGGCCCTGATGAACCTGACGCCCCTGGAGATCGAGACGAAGGTGAAAGCCGTCATCGACGAGGTGCGGCCGCAGGTCATCGTGACCTTCGATCCGCACGGAGGGTACGGGCACATCGACCACCTCAAGATCCACCGGGCCACCGTGGCGGCCTTCTTCAGCTCCGGTCAACTGGAGGGAGGCGGCCCGCAACGTCTGTACTACACGGCCATGACCACCGAGGCCGCGCAGGGCCTGTCGCGCCTGGGCCGTGACCTGGATCCCATGCTCTACGGCGTGTCCGACGACACGGTCGCCGTGAGCATTCCCGTGGCGGCCTACGCCGAGAACAAGAAGGCTGCACTGGCCGCCCACGGCACGCAGATGGGCGAGGAGAGCATCCTGGGCCGCATGACGCCCGAGGAGCGTGCCCAGATGGAGCGCATGCGCTTGGGCCAGGAACGCTTCAGCATCGGCGGGACGCGTACCGCCCTTGCGAACTACCCGTTACGTGGCCTCTTCGACGGCGTGCCTGGGTGCGAGGAACTGGACGACTGATCGGCGGCCTTGTTGCTGAGCTTCGACCCAGAAGGCCGCGCCTCAACGCGGGTCGAGTCGGCTGGTGGGTACTGGACAGATCACTCTGACCGGGTTCAAGAAGCGGCGCTCCTGAAGGGCCCACTTGCTGGAAGAAGCTTCCAACGCCGTTTCACCTGCTGACCTTCAGACCGGCATCGAGGGATAGGTCAGTCGTTGGACGGCCAACTGCGCGACTTCTGCTCCCCATACGGCTGAAGCCACATGAACCGCCGCCTCGAGGGCTGGGAAGCCGCCGGGGGTCGTACACAGGGTGCCATCAGTCACGGTCTGTCCTGCAAAGACGTCCGCGACGCCATAGCCCCACATCGTATCGGCCAGATCGGCCGGGCCGCCCACCAATCGCCCGGTTAGGGTACCGGCCTCACCCGGCAGCAGCAGGCCACTGCCGCTCGCGCCGGTGGGCAGCGCCGCATGTGTGCTCAGGAACAACCGGAGCAGCGGGTCACGGGCCGCCTTCGCCGCGCCAGGCCCACCCGGGATCAGCAGGGCCACAGGTTCGGGCAGGGCGGCGTACAGGACGTGTGGGGTGCTGACCAAGCCGCCTGCTGTAACGATACTGGCCCGCGAGCGGTTCACCGTGAGCGTCGCGCCCCCGCCGCCGCACAGCCGGCAGAGGGTGACCATGATTCCCAGTTCCAGTTCACTGACGCCGGCGTATACAGGAATGGCCACGACAGGGCCCGTTCGGGAATTCTCCGCCAGGCTGGCGGTCATTCCGGAGTGAGCCGGCGCAGGTGGTACGTGCGCCGCGCCACCGGCGGCCCGACGTCCCCCGTCTGGGTCAGCAGGGTCACGGCCTCGTCGCTGAGCCGTTCCACACGCAGCAGGTAGGCGCGGGTTGCCTCGAGCGTATCGAATCGACGGGGGTGCGGATCCCCCTCGACGCGCAGGTCGAGCCAACGGATCATGAGACCAGCACGCTCACAGCTCCCGCAGGTCTTCCCACAGCTGCCAGCCCACACCATCGGGCGTGCCGTCCAGCAGCGGACTCAGGGCCTCGCTGGCAGCGGTGGCGTCGCCGTGCAGGGCGTCGTTGCTGGGACGCTCGTCGTACACGCGCAACACGGTGAACTGGTAGAAGGTCTGGCTGGCCGTCGGTTCGCCATTCTCGAAGAACGCGAAGGGCGGCTGAACCTGATCCCACAGAACGTGCGCACCCTCCTGATCGGCGGCAGTCTGCGCGGGCAGGTCGAGCTCGCGCGGCAGGAAATGCTCCAGGTCGACGTCGGCCTCCTCAGGGTGCCAGACGTAGCCCTGCAACAATCGGACGGCAGCGCGGCCACGCGTGGGCGGGTCGGTGGAACTCACGCCGCTCAGCATACCCGTTCGGCGTGATCAGGTCGGCTTGGGCGACCACATGGCCACCCGCAGGGCATCGGACGGCCGCAGGTGACCGTTGATCTGGTCTGGTAAAAACGCGTGGACGATCTGGCGGGCCTCTGGACATGCGGCTTCCAGGGCCAGGGCCGTCTCGCGCCAGATCCCCGCCCGGAACGGCTGGAGGGCCGGTTCCTGCACCATTTCCCGCACCCAGCTCAGCGTTTTAAGTCCGTCGCTGATCGTCGCGCGGGCTTCCAGGGCCACGAGTTGCGCCATGAGGCCCGGATCGGGCTGGGCGAGGGCGTCGGTTCCCTGCACACGCCGGAGCAGCACGTGCGCGCGGTTGATCTCGGCCAGGGCGTCGCCGGGTTGGCCCTGGCGCAGCAGGGTCTCGGCCCGCTGGGCACGCGCCTGGGCTTCCTCGTACGGATGTGTGGCCAGACCCAGGGCCACGTCGCAGGACCCCAGGGCGGCACGGGCATCCGGATCGGCCAGGGCGCGGCTGAGGTGCATGTCGAAGGTCAGGATCGACTCCCGGTCGGTGCTGCCGGTCGTCTCCCCGATCAGCTCATCCAGCAGGTGTCGGGCGTGCTGAAGGTCTGGATGGTCGTGCGTGGGGCCGCTCAACGGCTGGAGGTACGGCACTCCCAGCCCCCGCGTGAGGGAGGCCAGCGCCAGCCTGTAGCGGGTGCGGCGCTCCCGGTAGCGGGTCTCGGCGGGCCGGGCATCGCTGCGGCCCAGCAGATCCAGCGCCTGCATCCCCTGCACGAGTGCTTCATCCGGTCGCCCCAGGGCCAGCAGGATGGGCAGGCCCTCGGACAACAGGCGCGCGCGGGAAATACTGTCGGCCCGGCGGCGCTCCTCATACGGCACGAGGGCCAGGGCCTGCTCGAGCTGCCCTGCCGCCCTGGCCGGATAGCCCAGACGCCGGAGGGCCGTGGCGCTGCGGGCCAGCACGCGGGCGGTCTCCTCGTCGGCCCCTCCAGCCGCGACCAGACGTGCGGCCGCGTCGAGGAGGGCATCTAGCGCCGCCTGGGGCTGACCCACGCGCAGGCGCAGGTCGCCCTCCTGGTAGCGGGCCCGTGCGGACAGGAGCGGGCTGCTCGCTGGCACCGCCCGAAGCTCCCGCATGGCCTCGTCCCAGCGGCCCGCGTCCTTGGCGATCAACCCCCGCCACAGCTGGGCACGTGGGCCGCCGACCGCGGTGCGGGGATCGGCGGCTGCCCGCGTGGCGGCCGCCAGGTCGCCCTGCCAGCGGGCCAGGGCGGCCTCTACCAGCAGGGCGTCAGCCTGGGCAGCGACACTCCACGGATCGGCGGCGTCCATCAACGACACGTCGGGGTGCTCCAGCTGACGGCGCGCGGATTCCATGCCGCCGCCCTCCAGGCTGCTCTCGGCGAGCTTGACACGGGCCCACGCGCGCACCGGATCGCGAGGGGACTCGAGCAGGGTGAACAGGGCGTCCCGCAGGCGGGGCTCACTGTATTCACCCCGGCCCGCATGGTGGGTCACGACAGCCCGGGCCAGCCGTTCCCGGTGGGTGAGACTGGTCGCCCGCCGGATCAGGGGCCACAGGGGCGGCAGGTAGCGGGCATCGTCCGGATGATCCTGAATGGCGGTGGTCAGGGCGGGCCAGTCGCTCAGCTGGGCAAGGGCGGCCAGCCGGTAACGGGTGAGGCTGGCATCATTGATCGCGGCGATCCGCTCATACACGGCCCTCGTGGCGGCGCGTGGAGTGGTGGCCCACGCGGCCCGCAGCACCGGAGTGGACAGGGAGCCGCCGTCGTCGGTGCGGCGCAGGAGGGCCCGCGCATGGGGCGGAAGCGCCTGCGCGCCCATGCCCAGAGCCGCGTGCAGGAGCGGCTCTGGCCATGGGGCGTCCGGTTCGCCCAGCATGACGCCATCCAGGGCAGCAGCCGCCTCGACCAGCCGACGGGTGTCGGGATCGGAGCGGAGGTTACCCGCGTCCGTGTCGCCGGAGCGCAGACGGACCAGCAGTGCGAGGCGATCCAGGTGTCGGCCGGTCTCCCGCACCAGCACGTCTGCTTCGGTCTGGGTCACGCCCAGGCTCCCCATAAGATATACGCGCGCCTCGGCCGTCGTCGGGGGTCGCAGGTCGATGACCTCGACCGGCGTGTTCTCCAGGCCACGTCTCGACTCGCTGGCGAGCAGGATGGAAACGCCAGCACGCACACACGCGAACAGGGTGGTCGACGCCCAGGCAGCCGGACTGAGCTGCGTTCCATCGGGGGCACGGGGCGGCTGACCCGCGAAGGTGAGGTCGTCCGTGACCCGCACCAGCACCGCCCCGGAATCGGGGAGGACGGCGCGCAGTGCATCGACCTGGGCCTGCGCCTGAACCGCGTACGACGCACCTGGACTCGCGTCGAAGGGCAGGAGCTGCGACGCGTCTCCTGTCAGGCCGAGCCGGGTCACTGGAATTCCACGTTCGACCAGCGCCTCCTCGACCTTGTCGAGCAGCACCGTCTTCCCTGCCCCGGGCCGGCCGGTCACAATCAGACGCGGGGCGCGGCCCGCACGGACACCGGCCAGGAACTGCTTGTAGGCCCGCTTCTTCGAGCGTCCCAGCAGGTGAAGTTCATCGGGCAGACCTGGAGGTGCAGCGGGCTGATCGTGACCGGGCAAGACAGAGCCTACCTCCAACGCCAGGTCGCTGAAAATCTGGTGCAGGACAGTCTTGTCGGCCGCTGTTCCGATGTCACGGTAGACGATGTTGCGCAGCGCCGCCGGGTTCGCTCCCCGCGCCTTCATCTCCGCCTCCAGCCAGCGCAGACTCCCCCGCTGCTGACGTCCGGAGGCCGGAGGCGGCAGGCGGCGGCGCAGATCGGCCAGCACGTTCTTCCAGTCCATGCTGTGCCGAGACTAACACCCCCGAGCCGGCGGCAAGGCTCCTGAACCGCGTCCAGAACAACCGACGGTTGCCGTGCCTGACGATTCCATCAGGTTTCGCAGGAGTGGTGGCATGTATACTTCGCCTCAGCTTTCACAGTCCACAGTCCCGCCGGAGGAGTTCCTATGCGCACCATTGCCCTGTCCCTTGCCCTTGCCCTGACCGTTTCCTCCTCTGCCCAGAGCCAGTCGGCCGCCCAGGCCCTGTACGACCAGGGCAAGTGGCAGGAAGCCGCCACTGCTGCCGCCGCCCTAAACACCAGCGCGGGCCTGGCACTGGCCGCCCAGGCCACCACCGGCGGCGCGAGCCTGGCTCCGGACAACCAGAAGAAAGCCCTCTTCAGCAAAGCGCAGGACTACGCCAAGGCCGCGATCGCCAAGGATCCGAACAACGCCAATGCGTATTTCGAACTGGCGCGCGCCCAGGGCCGCCTCGCTCAGTTCGTGGGCGTGTTCCAGAGCCTGGGCCTCGCCAAGGACATGAAGGGCAACCTCGACAAGACGATCGAGTTGAACCCAAAGCTGGCCGGTGCCTACGTCGCCCTGGGCCTGTGGAACGCCAATCTGGACTCGGGCGGCATCAAGGGTGCCATCGCCGTCCAGGCGACCGGCGCCAACCGCTCGCAGGTTGTTCCGAACTTCGAGAAGGCCATCACTCTGGAGCCGAACACGGCCATCCACAAGATCGAGTACGCCAACGCGCTGCTGCTCCAGGGCAAGAAGGCCGAGGCTGCCGCGCTGCTCGAAAAAGCGATCGCCCTGCCCGCCAACACCTTCTGGGAGAAGCGTGACCTGGAAGCGGCCAAGGCGACGCTCGCAAAACTGCGCTGAAGCACACTTCATAACCACGGGGCGGCCAGAACTTTCGGCTGCCCTGTGTTGTACGAGGTCGGCGGAACCGATGGAGAGTACAAACAACCCCTGGCCCGCGAGCTACCTGGGCTTCGACTCGGATGGGTTTGGAGCACCAACTTTTTGCTTGAGTTGCTTCCTGATGTGCAGAATCTGCACCAAATCCATCTGAGTTCCGCCTGACTTGCATTACAGTGACCGTATGATCGCGTACAGCGAAGTCTGGGCCTTCACGGAGACGCCCGGTCAGGGGAACCGGGCGGGCGTGGTGCTGGACGCTGCCGAACTCAGCGACGCTGACATGCAGGCGCTGGCCACCTTTCTGGAGGCGCCGGAAACGGTGTTTGTGATCCGAATAGGCGACGGCCGGGTGCGTGTTCGCTACTTCACGCCCACGCAGGAAGTGGAGTTCTGCGGACACGCCACCGTCGCCCTGGGGCTGATGCTCGCGCAGGCCGGACACTGGGAGGGCGAGGCCCTGGAACTGGAGACCCTGTCGGGTCGGGTGCCACTGCGACTGGTCAGCGAGGCCGGGGTGCCTGCCCAGGTGTGGATGCGCCATAGACGCCATGAGTCCCGGCTGTTGCCGCCCAGCCTGCGGGCACGTCTGGCCGACGCGCTGGGTATCAGCGACCGCATGATTCACCGGGGCCTGCCGATGGCGGTGGCCACCAGCGGGCTGTGGTCGGCCTTCGTGCCCCTGCTGGACGCCGTAATCCTGGACGCCCTGGAACCGGACTTTCCGGCCATCGAGGCGCTCTGTTTGGAACTGGGCGTCAGTTCGATCTACGCCTACACGCCGATGGGCGTCAACCGCTTCGCGTCACGGGATTTCGCGCCGCTGCTGGGCATCCCGGAAGATCCCGTCACGGGCAGCGCAGCCGGGGCCCTGATGGGCCTGCTGGCCTCGCACGGTCGGCTGCCCGTTCGGGCGAACCGGGCTGTGGGTGTGGTCTATCAGGGTCACACGCTGGGGACTCCCGGCGAGGTCGAGGTGGAAGTCGAACTGGAGGACACGCGGGTGGTGGCGGTGCATGTGGGTGGCTGCGCCGTACTCGACCGGGAAGGACTGTGGCGCCCCTGAGCGGCCCAGCGGCCGAGCTGTCCATGTTCTGAAGTCGGAACCGTTGGCCCGCCGCCTAGACTGGCCGGGATGCTTGGACTGATCTGTGTGGACGTAGACGGCACCCTGGTGGGCAGCGGGAATGTCGTTCGAGATGACGTGTGGGCGGCGCTGGCGGACGCCCGGGCGCGGGGCGTCCGAATTGCGCTGTGCTCCGGCCGACCGGCGCTCGGGAATGCGCTGGCGTACGCGTTGAGGCTCGACGGGGACGGCTGGCACGTCTTCCAGAATGGCGCGAGCATCGTGAACGTTGGCTCGCACGAGAGTCTCTCGGAACCCATGCCCGACGGGTCGGTCGCGTCGCTGCTGGGCCATGCCCACGCCGTGAACCGGCTGCTCGAGGTCTACACCGACACAGAATTCGCCATCTCGCAACCGGGAATTCTGGCCGAGCGACATGCTGCTCTGCTGGGCCTGCCGTATGAACCCCGCTCGCCAGAATCGCTGGATGGAACGGTCGTGCGCGCGCAGTGGGTGGTGCCCCTCGCCGAACAGGAGCAGGTGATGGCCGAGCCGCACGACGGCCTGGCCCTGCATCCGGCGGGAAGTCCGGCCATGCCGGACACCATGTTCATCTCGATCACGAAGGCAGGCATCGGGAAGGGCGTCGCGATTCGCAAGGTCGCGCAGCGGTACGGGCTGGACATGGAACGCGTGATGATGGTCGGAGACGGTGAAAACGATATCGCGGCCATGAACGTCGTGGGCCACCCGGTGGCCATGGGCAATGCCGTGGCCGCCGCCGTTTCGGCCTCACGGTACCGGGTCGGCCATGTGGACGCCGGTGGCCTGCGTGAAGCGGTCGAGCTGGCCCTCACGCTGTAGGCCGAGTACTGGTTTCCTTGCGAAGACAGCAGCAACCTGTCTGGCCCGCACTATGGTTGGGCCATGAGCGACGGCGAGCACCGGGGCAGCGAGAAGGACGCGATTCAGGACAAGCGGCACCAAGAGCCGCCAGCCGACGAAGTGGTCGTGACCCGGCATACGGTCACTGTCAGTGGACAGACCCTGGCCTACACCGTCACCACGGGAACGGTGGTTCTGAGTGAGGAAGCCCATGGCAAGGACGGCGAATCCGAGGGAGTCCGGCCACGGGCGCGGGTGTTCTTCGTAGCTTACGCGCTGGACGGTGACCACGATCCGCGCACCCGGCCGGTCACCTTCTCGTTCAACGGCGGGCCGGGCAGTTCCAGCGTGTGGCTGCACCTGGGTCTGCTTGGACCGCGCCGGGTGGTCATGGGCGACGCCGGTGCGCTGACCGGACCGCCCTACGACCTCACCGACAACGACTTCACGCTGCTGTCGGATTCCGATTTGGTCTTCATCGACCCGGTCAGCACCGGGTATTCCCGCGTGACGGATGGCGAGAAACCCGGCGACTTCCACGGCTTCAAGCGCGACATCGAATCGGTGGGGGACTTTATCCGCCTGTGGGTCAGCCGCGCCGGACGTTGGCTGAGCCCCAAGTTCCTGATCGGGGAGAGTTACGGCACGACCCGCGCCGCCGGCCTGAGCGGCTACCTGCAACAGCGGCACGGGCTGTTCCTGAACGGGATCATGCTGGTCAGTTCGATCCTGGATTTCTCCACGGTGGATTTCACGCCGGGCCACGACCTGACATACGTGGTTCATCTTCCGACCCAGGTGGCAACGGCGTGGTACCACGGCGCGCTGGGCACTGGGCGCTCGCTTCCAGAGGTTCTGGCCGAAGCGGAAGCGTTCGCCGACGGAAAGTACGCCTCAGCCCTGCACCTGGGCGCCCGGCTGGCTCCAGAGCAGCGTCAGGAGGTCGCCGAGACCTACGCGCGGCTGAGCGGCCTGAGCGTGGAGTTCATCCTGCGGTCGGATCTGCGGATCACGCTCGCGCGCTTCTGCAAGGAACTGCTGCGCGACCGCGACCTGACGGTCGGACGGCTGGACAGCCGGTTCACCGGGCTGGACCGCGATTCCGGCGGCTCCGAAGTCAGTTACGACCCGAGCATGAGCGCCATCCTGGGGCCGTACTCGGCCGCCATGAACCACTACGTCCGGGCAGAACTGGCCTTCGAGTCCGACCTGCCCTACGAGATCCTCACGGGCCGCGTGCGCCCCTGGAGTTACAAGGAATTCGAGAACCGCCACGTGCGCGTCTCAGACACGCTGCGGGAAGCCATGCACCACAACCAGCACCTGAAGGTGCTCGTGGCCTCGGGCTACTACGATTTCGCAACGCCCTACCACGCGACGCGGCACACCCTGGATCACCTGGCCCTGCATTCCAGCCTCCGGGGCAACGTCCGCGAGACCTTCTACGAGGCGGGCCACATGATGTACGTGCACCTGCCGAGCCTCGAACGCCTGTCAGGTGATCTGCGTGACTTCCTCGCCTGGGCGCGCGAGTGAGCCCGTACTGAAGGAGTCAGGTGCGGTCAGCAGCCCATTCAGCGGTCAAGGACGGCGTTGATCGCCTCGATGATCCGGTCGCCATAGGCCTCAATGCGCTTCGGCCCCAGGCCGGGCAGTCCCTGAAGATGCGCGACCGAGCGTGGCTGACGGGCCGCCAGGGTCTCCAGCGCGGCGTTCGGGAAGATCACGAAGGCGCTGAGGCCCGTCTCTCGGGCCAACGTCTTGCGGAGGTCGCGCAGGGCGTCGGCGACCGCTGGATCGGGTTCCGAAGTCGTGGGTACATCAATTAGAGGCGCGGGCGGCGCCGCCGGCCGGGGTTTGAGCAGGCCCAGCACGGCGGTGTTGCTGCGTGCCCCGAGTTCCATGGGGGTGGGCGGGCGCGATGGCCGAACCATGCCATCCGAGTGATCGCGCACGATCCCGAGCACCTCGTCCCCGAAGTCGGCAAGTTTGCGCTGCCCCACGCCGCTGACCGTACCGAGCGTGGCAAGACTGCCAGGCCGCAGCTCCGCGATGCCCTTCAGGGAAGCGTCGGTGAAGATCACGTAGGGCGGCACGGCCAGTTCGCGGGCCTTCCCCAGCCGCCACGCGCGCAGGGCCTCGAACAGCGGCTGGTCGTGGGCGTCCACCGGCGCCCGTCCGGCCGTGCTCCGCGTACGCTCGCGTTCGCGCTTCGTGACATGGGGCACCAGCGTGTCCTCCCGCAGGGCCAGGGTCGTCTCGCCTTTGAGCAGAGCGCGGGCCTTGCCGGTCGCGCTGAGGCCGTGGTGTTCCCCCGCCGCGAGGTAGCCCAGGCTCACGAGCTGCCGGATCACACTGCGCCACGTCTTCTCGTCATGGGCCGCGCCGACGCCGAAGGTGGGCAGGGTGTGGTGGTTCATGGCGAGGACCTTCTCGGTGGAATGGCCCAGCAGGATGTCGGTCAGGTGGGCCGCCCCGAAGCGGTTGCCGCTGCGGATCGCGGCGGACAGGGCCATCTGCGCCTCACGGGTCATGTCACGAACCTGCGGCGGGTTCAGGCATACGTCGCAGTTCCCGCAGGGCAACGGGTAGTCCTCGCCGAAGTACGCGAGGAGCATCTGCCTGCGGCAGGTGGCCGCCTCGCAGTACGTGAGCAGCGCGTCGAGTTTCCCGGCCTCCACGCGCTTGACCTCCTCGGGGGCGTCGCTGGAGGCGAGCATTCGGCGCACGTTGACCACGTCCGCGAGGCCGTACACCATCCACGCCGTGCTCGGCAGACCGTCACGGCCCGCCCGGCCCGTTTCCTGGTAGTAGCCTTCCATGCTCTTGGGCAGATCCAGATGGGCCACGAAGCGAACATTCGGCTTGTCGATGCCCATGCCGAAAGCCACCGTGGCGCACACGATCAGGCCCTCCTCGTTCAGGAACCGTTCCTGGGCCGTGCTGCGCTCCCTGGGCGAGAGGCCCGCGTGGTACGGCACGGCGTCGATGCCCTGCGCGACCAGCCACTTCGCGGTCTCCTCGACGGACTTGCGGGACAGGCAGTACACGATCCCGGCGTCTCCCCGGTGCTCGGAGACGATGAAATCCAGCAGCTGGGTCTTGGGGCCTTCCTTGTTCGCCACGCGGTACTGGATGTTCGGCCGGTCGAAGCTGGAGATGAACTGGGGCGCGCCGTGCAGTTCCAGCACATTCAGGATGTCGGCGCGGGTGCGGTCGTCGGCGGTGGCGGTCAGCGCAACTCGCGGAATGTCCGGGAAGCGCTCGGGCAGAACGCGGAGGCCTTGATACTCCGGCCGGAAATCGTGTCCCCACTGCGAGACGCAGTGCGCCTCGTCGATGGCGAACAGGCCGACGTCCACCCGTTCCAGCAGCTCCAGCGTGCGCGGCAGCAGCAGCCGCTCCGGCGCGACGTACAGCAGATCCAGTGAACCGGCCATGAGCGCGGCCTCGACCTCCCGCGTTTCCTGAAGCGACAGGCTGGAGTTCAGGAACGCGGCGCGGACGCCGAGCTGGCGCAGGGTATCCACCTGATCCTTCATCAGGGCGATCAGCGGGGACACGACGATACCGACGCCGGGCCGCAGCAGGCTGGGCAGCTGGTAGCACAGGCTCTTGCCGCCGCCCGTGGGCATGAGCACCAGGGCATTGCCGCCCTCCACGACTGTCCGGACGATTTCGCCCTGCACGCCGCGGAAGGCGTCATAGCCCCACACCTGTTTCAGGAGGCCCAGGGCGCGCGGCAGGGGATCGGCGGGAGCGGTCGTCATCACCGCCAAGGATAGCGCGGATGGTCTCCAGCGTTCTGTGCAGAGCGTAACGTGAGGCTCAGACGTCCAGTTCCTTCTTCACCTTCCCAAATTTCTCTCGCAGGAACCGCTGGTTGGTCAGGAGTTCCTGCCCCCCCGCCCTGAGGGTGGAATCGAGAATGTCCTGCACCGCGTCCAGCAGCAGATCGAGCTGCTCGTGCAACAAATCGCGGCCGGTCTTGTCCCCCTCGATGGGCATCACGTCCGCGCGGGTGCGCGGCAGGTTCAGGTACGCGCGGACGGACGCCGGTGCGTACTCGTCGCGGATGGCACGGGCCACGTACGCGCCCTCGGCCCCCTCCTGGCCGATGGCCTTCAGGTGGGCCAGCGCCTCGGCCGTGCGGAGATCCAGCGCGACCAGCTGCGCGCGGATATCGCCGGGCAGCCGGTCGTCGAGTTGCAGGGCCGTGAAGGCGTCCACCGCCCTCGGAGGTGGCGTGCTGCTGCCCTGGACAGCCGCTCCGACCGGCACGGCCACCGGCTGGGGGGCCGTGGTCAGGGGCAGGCCGCCTGCCCGTTCGGGCAGGGCCTGAACAGGCGCTGGAGCCTCCAGTTCAGCCTGGTTGGCGCTCCTGGCCCCACTGGACATCAGCAGCACAAAGACCCAAATGACGGACATCACCGCCAGCGGGAAGATCACCCAGCCTGCCCCCAGCACCATGAACACCACGGCAGACAACAGCACCGCCCCCAGGGCGCGGCGTTCATCCACCCGACCGCGGAATCCGCGCAGGCCGAAAGCGCCTAACAGCATGCCCGCCGCCGGATGCACCACCCAGCCAGCGCCGAGGACAGCCAGCAAGGCGATGATCGCCGCCGCGCGCAGCACCAGGGCGGCCTGCTTGCCCTGCCGGGAGTACAGCACGGAAGCGAAATGGGCCAGAGCAAATCCAGCGGCCGGGTGGACGATCCAGGCAATGGCGTCTGGGAGCACGTGAAGCTCCGGAATCATAAGTGGCGACCAGCATCACGGCGTGGGGAAACGACCATATACGTACTACGGTGCCACACCGGGGCACGTTCCGGATCAGCCGTGTGGCGTGCGGTTCCCCAGGTCGAGTTGCAGGAACACCAGATCCAGCCAGCGGCCGAACTTGTGCCCGACCTGACGGAAGTGCGCGACCCGCTCGAATCCCAGCCGCTCGTGGAAGGCGAGACTGCCGGTGTTGTCGGCATCCACCCCGCCGATCAGGGTATGCAGGCCGCGGGCGCAAGCATCGTCGATCAGCGTGAGCAGCAGCGCGCGACCCTGGCCCTGGCCCCGGCAGTCGTCGCGGACATACACGGAATGTTCGGCGGTGAAGCGGTAGCCGGGCTTCTCACGGAACGGGCCGTAGGTGGCCCAGCCCGTCACGTCCTCACCCTGCTGCGCGACGATGACGGGCCAGCCAGCCTCAACCTTGTGATCGAACCATGCCAGCCGGGACTCCAGGCTCACGGGTTCCAAGTCGTAGGAGGCAGTGGTATGCAATACCGCATGGTTGTAGATCTCCAGGATGTCGGGCACGTCCTTACGGGTGGCCGCACGGATGGACAGATTATCGCCGGAGGTGCTGGGCGTGATCATGCTCTCACCGTAGACCACGTCTACAGCACGTTCAAGGCCGACAAAGCATGTCATGACACGTCTTAAACGCCCGCATCAGAGAAACCATTTATCATATCTAATTCCGTATTCAGCAGACGGTTAGTTGCATTTGGAAACGCTCCGTACAGATGCGATTTGACCGGCGCATTCGCTTAGACCAGCAAAGAAGAACATTTGAAACGAAAATGGCCGGAAGCAGAGGCTCCGGCCATTCGTGTCGAGTGTGGTTACTTGCGGAAGCTGGGGTTCAGGATCTTTTTGCGCAGTCGAATGCTGTGCGGCGTGAGTTCCACCAGTTCATCCTCGCTGATGTACTCCAGGGCGTCTTCCAGGCTCAGCTTACGCGGCGGGATCAGCGTCAGGGCGTCATCGGCGCCGCTGGAGCGGACGTTCGTGAGCTTCTTGTTCTTGCAGACGTTCACGTTCATGTCCTGCTCGCGGGCGTTCTCCCCGACGATCATGCCGATGTACACTTCCGCACCCGCATCGATGAAGAAGTTGCCGCGATCCTGGAGTTTCCAGATCGAGTAGGCGAAGGCGGGACCGTCTTCCATGCTGACCAGCGAGCCGTTCTGGCGGCTCTTGATCTCGCCGGCCCACGGAGCGTACCCGTCGAAGATATGGCTCATGATGCCTTCGCCCTGCGTCATGGTCAGGAACTGGGTGCGGAAGCCGAACAGGGCGCGGCTGGGAATCTTGAATTCCACGCGCACGCGGCTGCCCATGGGTTCCATGTTCACCATCTGGCCCTTGCGGCTGCCCAGCACGCCGATCACGGCGCTCGACAGGTTCTCGGGCATGTCCAGCACCAGGTGCTCGATGGGCTCGTGCTTCTCGCCGTCGATGTCGCGGATGATGACCTGCGGCGCACCGACCTGCACCTCGTAGCCCTCACGGCGCATGGTCTCCAGCAGGATCGAGAGGTGGAGTTCTCCGCGTCCGGAGACCTTGAACTCGTCGGGGCGGATTTCCTCGACCTTCAGCGACACGTTGGTCATGACCTCGCGCTTCAGGCGGTCGTTCAGGTGGCGGGACGTGACGTACTTGCCGTCCTTGCCCGCGAACGGGCTGGTGTTCGGCTGGAAGATCATGCTCACGGTGGGTTCGTCCACGGTGATGATGGGCAGGGCCTCGGGATCGGCCAGGTCGGCGACGGTCTCCCCGATCTGCGCGTCTTCGATGCCGGCCATGGCGACGATGTCGCCGGCACTGACCTGATCGACCTCGATCCGCCGCAGACCCATGTGCGTGAAGGGCTGCACCACGCGGGACTTGGTCATGGTGCCGTCCTTGTGGATCAGCTGCACGAAGTCGCCCTTCTTCACCGTGCCGCGCTGGATGCGGCCCAGCACGATGCGGCCCAGGTACTCGTTGTAATCGAGGTTCGTGACGAGCATCTGGAAGGGGGCTTCCAGGTCGACGGGCGGGGCAGGAATGTGCTCCAGCACCATGTCGAACAGCTCGTGCATGTCGTCCTGGGGCTTGTCGAGATCCTTGTACGCCTTGCCTTCGCGGGCAACGGCGTACAGGATCGGGAAGTCAAGCTGGTCGTCGTTCGCACCGAGTTCGGCCATCAGGTCGAAGGTGAGGTTCACGACTTCTTCCGGGCGGGCATCGTTGCGGTCGATCTTGTTGATGACCACGATGGGTTTGAGGCCCAGTTCAATGGCCTTGCGCAGCACGAAGCGCGTCTGGGGCATGGGGCCCTCGGCCGCGTCCACCAGCACCAGACAGCCGTTCACCATGCCCAGCACGCGCTCGACCTCGCCGCCGAAGTCCGCGTGGCCGGGCGTGTCGACGATGTTGATCTTGATGCCGTGGTACTCCACGGCCGTGTTCTTCGCGAGGATGGTGATGCCGCGTTCCTTTTCGAGATCGTTGCTGTCCATGGCGCGTTCGGTGATTTCCTCACCGTGCTTGAGTTCGAGGGTCTGGCGCAGCAGGGCGTCCACCAGGGTGGTCTTGCCGTGGTCGACGTGTGCAATGATGGCGATGTTCCGGTATTCCATAAGTTCAGCTCCTGTGGAGCATTCAGCTTTCAATAAAGCGCGCTGGGCACGGCGCTCTTAGCCAACTGCTCACGTGTAGGCACGAAAAAGCCCGCCACTCGTGCTCCGGGGCGGGACACCCAAACATGAATTCTAGCAGATGACAGCCGTGTCAGCTCTGTGTCGGCCCGGCGGAGGTGTCGGCAGGTTCGAGGACAGCCTCGAGGTCGAGTTCACCGCGTTCGAGCTGAGTGGCCAGTTCAGCGTCCCGCGCCTCGGTTTCGGCCTTGAGGGCGGCGGCCCTGACCTCGCCCTCCCGGTCGAGCTGATCCTCGACCACGCCGCTGATCAGGGCCATGGCGACCGCGTCGGGAATATCCGGGGCGTCGCACAGGTAAAAGTGCTGGTACAGGGCCTTGATGACGATCAGGAAGGGAACGGTGAGGAAAGCGCCTGTGAGGCCGAACACGCCACCGAACAGTACGACGCCCACCGTGACCGACAGCGGATGCAACTGTCCTGCTCCGCCCACCGGGAACGGCGCGAGCACAAAGCCCTCGAGTTGCTGGAACACCAGTACGAAGACCAGCACCAGCAGCGCCTTCTGCGGATCTTCGGCCAGCGTGAACAGCACCGGGGGCAGCGTGGCCACGATCGGCCCGATGGTTGGCACGAGTTCACCCAGCGCCGCGAGGATGCCGAACACCAGCCAGTTCTTCACGCCCAGCACGAAAAAGCCGGCGGCGGTGATCGAGCCGGTGGCGACCATGATTAGCAGCGTGGCGCGGCCCCACGCGCCCATCTGCTTGAGCACCTGCGCGAGCGCCCGCGTGGCCTTCAGCCGGTGGGGGGGCGGCACGGCGCCCAGGACACCGTTCACCAGCGGCACTGGGTTGCCCAGCACGAAGACCACCATGACCAGGGTCACCAGTGCGGTCGCCAGACCTCCGGCAACCAGCGCGAGAACGCTGGGCAGCATGCCCGTAAGCTTCTTCGTCAACGCGCCTGCCTGCTGGCCGAGTTGCCCGACCGCACTGTCGGGCACGACCTTGTCCACGTCCGGATGGCGGTCGAGCCAGCGGTTCACGCTCTGTTCGATGTGGCCCAGATCCAGTGGCGCGCCGGAATTCAGGCCGCTGAGCTGCTTCACGATGGGCGGTACCGCCACATAGGTCAGGCCCGCCAGGACAGCCACGACCAGGAGCACGGTGACCGTGCCTGCCACGGCGCGCGGCATCCAGCGCTCCATCCAGCGGGCCAGCGGATTGAGCGCGGTGGCCAGGATGATCGCCAGCGTGATGGCCAGCAGCGAGGGGGCGACCTGGCTGAAGAACAGCAGGAGCAGCAGCACCCCGATGACCGTAAGGGCGACCGGCTGGAGGTTGATGATCTGTATGGACGCGGAAGGACGACTCACGTTCGAAGTCCTGAACCCCACCGCTGCCGCGAGTGCCCTGTCATGTGCCCACCAGTGTACGGACTGGCCCGTGGTCACGCTGCCCCCGGCGGCGGGAGCCCATTCCACGGCCAGGCCTGAAGCCGCGTTCACCCGCGCCTTGGTTCGCGGGAGCCAGGATGCCCTACCGTGAGCGAATGGCCGACTTCCTGCACGTGCTGAGCACCCCGGCCGGGTGGGTCGGCATCCTGAGCCTCACGCTGCTGGAACTCGTGCTGGGCATTGACAACATCGTGTTCATCACGCTGCTGGCGTCGCGTCTGCCGACGGGTCAACAGGCCCTGGCCCGCACGCTCGGCCTGGCCCTGGCCGTGATCACGCGGGTGGGGCTGCTGACCGGGATCTCGTGGCTGACCCGGCTGTCCGAGCCGCTGTTCAGCGTCTTGGGGCACGACGTGAGCGTGCACGACATCGTCCTGGTCGCGGGCGGCCTGTTCCTGATGGTCAAGAGCACACAGGAACTGTCGCGCATGGCGGCCGACCCGCTGGGAACGCAGCAGACGCAGGTGCAGGAGGCGTCGCTGCTGGGCGTGATCGTGCAGATTCCGCTGGTCGACATCGTGTTCAGTCTGGATTCGGTGGTCACGGCCATCGGCGTGAGCGGGGTGCTGCCGGTCATGATCTCGGCGGTGATCCTGGCCGTGGTCATCATGATTATCGCGAGCGGGCCGATCAGCCGCTACCTTGACTCGCACCCCCCGCTGAAACTGCTGGCGGCCGCGTTCCTGCTGCTGGTCGGCTCGAACCTCGTGGGCGAGGCCTTCGGGGTGGGTGTGCCGAGCGGCTACCTGTACTTCACGATGCTGTTCGCAGGCATCGTGATGCTGTTCACCGTGCGGGCGGCGCGGACGGTGCGGGCGCAGTACGTGGAGCAGGCGCGCGCCGAGGCCCACAAGGAGAACGCGCCGTACGGTGACGGGTAACGGATGCCGCGGATCGGGCGACCCACCACTCGCCAGGGAACCCTGGGACGTCACATCGTGGTCTGCTACCCTGAGCGAACCTAACGAGCGTTTGTTCCCATCGTCTCCCCCCACCCGGAGGTCAGCCCATGAAGTCCAAGAACGAGTGGATGCAGAGCGTCTATAGCCCCGCCGCGCAGAAGTTCCCGGAGCGGAAGTACAACTACAAGAACCTCTCGGACATGGAACCCGATCCGATCTACACGGCCGACGATCTGCGGGACTGGGACGCCGCGCGCGACCTGGGCTATCCCGGTGAATTTCCGTTCACGCGCGGCGTGCAGCCCAGCGTGTACCGGGGCAAGCTGTGGACGATGCGGATGTTCGCGGGCTTCGGCAGCGCCGAACAGACCAACGGTCGCTTCCACGCGCTGCTGCGGGCCGGGCAGACTGGCCTCTCGACCGCCTTCGACCTGCCCACCCTGATGGGCTACGACTCGGATCATCCTTTCAGCAAGGGTGAAGTTGGCAAGTGCGGCGTGGCCGTGTCGTCGCTGGCCGACATGGAGGTGCTGTTCCAGGGCATCGACCCGACCGCCGTGACGACGTCCATGACCATCAACTCTCCAGCGAACGCCATCTGGGCCATGTACATCGCCAACGCGCAGAAGCAGGGCAAGGATCTCGCGCAGGTCGGCGGCACCATCCAGAACGACATCCTCAAGGAATTCATCGCGCAGAAGGAGTTCATCTACCCGCCCGCGCCGAGCGTAAAACTGGTGATCGACACCTTCGAGTGGGGCCCGAAGGTGGTGCCGCGCTGGAATTTCATCTCGGTCAGCGGCTACCACATCCGCGAGGCCGGGGCGACCGGCGTGCAGGAACTCGCGTTTACCCTGGCCGACGGCTTCCATTACGTGGAGAAGGCGCTGGAGCGCGGCCTGGACATCGACGAGTTCGCACCGCGCATCTCCTTTTTCTGGGATATCCACAACGATTTCTTCGAGGAGATCGCCAAGCTCCGCGCCGCGCGCCGCATCTGGGCGCGGCAGATGCGTGACCGGTACGGCGCGAAGAACCCGAAATCCTGGATGCTCCGCACGCACTCCCAGACCGCCGGCGTGAGCCTGCCCGCCCAGCAGCCGCTGAACAACATCGCGCGGGTGGCCATCCAGGCGCTCGCAGCCGTGCTAGGCGGCACGCAGAGCCTGCATACCGACGCCTTCGACGAGGCGCTGGCTCTGCCGACCGAGGAGGCCGCGACCATCGCCCTGCGCACGCAGCAGATCATCGCCTACGAGACCGGCGTGGCCGGCGTCGTCGATCCGCTGGCCGGGAGCTACTACGTCGAGAAGCTCACGGACGACATCGAGGCCGCCGCGATGGGATACATCGAGCAGATCCGCGCGATGGGCGGCGTGGAGGCCGGTATCGACTCGGGCTTCTTTCAGCTGGAGATGGCCGAGGCCGCCTACCGCTACCAGCGCGAGGTGGAGACCTCAGACCGGATCGTCGTGGGCGTGAACGACTTCGTGCAGGACGCCGTGCAGGTACCCATCCAGCTCATCGACCCTCAGGTCGAGCGGATACAGGACGCGCGGCTGGCACAGGTTCGGCGGGAACGGGATCCGGCCCGCAGCGCGGCGGCCCTGGCCGCCCTGCGCGACACGGCCGTGACCGGCGCGAACTCGATGCCCGCCTTCCTGGAATGCGCCCACGCCTACGTGACACTGGGCGAACAGATGGATGTCCTCAAGGGCGTGTACGGCATCTACACCGAGCCCGTGCTGGTGTAACGGCAGACGACGGGGCCACCACGGCATCGCCGGGCGGCCCCTGAGCATTGCATCAGGTCAGAAGGAGTAGCTCTTCGGCACGACCACGACGCCCTTGTCGGTGATGGTGAAGCCACGGGCGCGATCCTCGTCGACGTTCTGGCCGATCTTCGTGCCGGGCGGAATGGTGACGTTCTTGTCGATGATGGCGTTCTTGATGTGCGAGTTGCGTCCGACCTCCACGTCGTCGAACAGCACGCTGCTCTCGACCAGCGAGTACGAATGGGTCCGCACGGCGCGGCCCAGCACCGAATCGCGCACCGTGCCCCCGCTGATGATGGTGCCCCCGGCCATGATGGTGTTGAACGCCTGGCCCTTGCGGCCCTCGGTCTCGTGCACGAACTTGGCGGGTGGGCTGAACTCGCTGCTGGTGCGCAGCACCCATTCCGGGTTGTACAGGTCGAACTCGGGGTTCACGCTCACCAGATCCATGTTCGCCGCGTAATAGGCGTCCAGCGTTCCTACGTCGCGCCAGTAGGTGTTAGGCCCGGTCTGGCCCGGCACCGGGTTGCGATGGTAATCGTAGGCCTGGACGGTGTAACCATCGGCCAGGGCGCGGGGAATTACGTCGCCGCCGAAATCGAAGCCTTCCTCGCCGCCCGCCATGTTCGTCTCGAGCAGTTCCTCCAGGGCGCGGCGCGAGAAGATGTAGTTGCCCATGCTGGTCAGGCTCATGCCGGGCTGCCCCGGAATGCTGGGCGGATCCTTGGGCTTCTCCAGAAAGTCCGTGACCTTCCAGCGTTCATCGACGTGCATGATCCCGAACTGGTGCGCCTCCGACTGCGGCATGGGGTATGCGGCAATGGTCAGGTCGGCGCGCGTGTCAATGTGGTGCTGCAGCATGTGCTCGACGTTCATCTTGTAGATGTGGTCGCCGCTGAAAATCGCCACATAGTCCGAGTCGTGGTTGTCGATCAGGTGCAGGTTCTGGTACACGGCATCGGCGGTGCCGCGGTACCAGACCGGGCCGAGTTCCTCGAAGCGGTACATCTGGGCGGGCACCAGCGTGATGAAGTAGTCGCTGAGGAAGGTGCCGAAGCGCCAGCCACGCTGGATGTGCTCGGTGAGGCTCTGGGCCTTGTACTGCGTGAGCACGTAGATGGAAAAGATGCCCGAGTTGATGAAGTTGTTGATGGCGAAGTCGATGATGCGGTACTTGCTGCCGAACGGGACGGCCGGCTTGCTGCGCTTCTGCGTCAGCGGCGCGAGCCGTGAGCCCTGCCCGCCCGCGAGAATCATGCCCAGGACACGTGGTTTCATCAGTTCCCCCCAACGAAAGAAGGCGTATGCGTCTGGCGTGGTGCGCCGGATGCGATGTGTACGTGCATTCACTCTACCGTGATCCTGCCGACGCCGCCCCATGCCACGTTGAGACAAATCTGAGGCTTTCTAGACCAACAGTGAGTGCAGCTGCCGCGCGGCGTCCTCCGGAGTCTCCAGGGCGGCGCCAAGCTGCGTGCGGAGGAAGGTCGCCTGCCGTTTCACATACTGGCGGGTGGCCAGCGAGATGCTCGCCTCGGCCTCTTCCAGGCGGCGTGTGCCGCGCTGCACCGCCAGGGCCTCGCGGTACCCGAGGGCCTGCCACACGGTGGGCTGTGGCAGGCCCTCAGGATCGACCCTGGCCGCCAGCCACGCGGCCTCTTCGGGCCACCCGCCACGCAGCATGGCGCGGGTGCGCTGCCCGATCCGTTCTGCCGCCTCCTCGACAGGACGGGCGAAGGCCACGACCTCATAGGCGAACGCGGGTGGATGCAGCGGGAAGTGGCCGGGCAGCCGGCCGGTGCTCCGCAGCAGCTCCAGCGCCCGGACAACGCGGCGTGGATTGCGTTCCATCCGCCGTTCCTCGGCGGGATCGACCGCCGCGATCTGGGCGAGCAGGGCGTCGAGCCCCACCGTGGCAAGGTCGGCCTCGACGGCAGCCCGCACCTCCGGGTCGGACGGTGGCGTCGAGGGCAGCCCGCGAATCAGCGCCCGCAGGTAGAAGCCCGTTCCGCCCACCACCAGCGGAATTCCGTCCCGCCGCAGAATCTCGGCGATCATGCGTTCGGCATCGGCCACGAACCGCGCCACGTCGTAGGGCTCGGTCACCTCGACCACGTCCAACAGGTGATGGGGCACGCCCTGGCGCTCGTCCGGACTGGGCTTGGCCGTCCCGACGTCCAGCCCCCGGTACACGGTGAATGCGTCAGCGGCGATGATCTCGACCCTCGGCCCACCTGCCAGGGCAGCCGCCACGGCCAGAGCGCTCTTGCCCGAGGCAGTCGGCGCGGTCAGGATGGGAATACGCGGCACAGGCGGCATTCTACGGACATCCACGTGCGGCGGATGCTAGCGTGAAGGCATGAACGAGCCGGTACTCGCCCGACTGCAACAGCTGATGACCCTGCGCGAGGAAGTGGAGACCCTGGGGCCGGGCGGCCCGTGGATCCCGACGGCCGACTGGACAGACGAGGATACCCACCTGGCCCTGCACCTGGACGTTCCCGGCGTGGGGGCCGACAGCCTGGAACTGCTGGAGGAGGGGCATTCGGTGACGGTGGCCGGGGAGCGTTCCGCCCTGAACCGTCTGCTGGGAGGCGACCGCCCCGCCGGCACCTTCCGGCGCACCCTCACCTTTCCCCAGGAGGTGATCCCGCAGACCGGAACGGCACAGCTGGCCAATGGCGTGCTGACCGTGCGGTTTCAGAAACGTCACCCGACCATCGACGTCCACGCCGAAGATCTGGACTCGGAAGGCTGAGGCGACGGGCGTGGAGGGAACGGCGTCCGTTGATGCTGGCCACTCCGGCTCAAGTGTGGCTTCCCGCTCCGCGCCGATTTCTCGAACAGGGTATTCTGATGGGATGTCGACACTTCGTAGAATTGAACAGATCGGGGCGTCGATGGTCGACAGCACCATCCAGGCCATTCACATCCGCAAGAGCGATCCCAAACCCCCCGAGGCGAGCCTGGCCGAGATCGTGGGGCACCCTGGCACGTACCGGATCGGCAAGACGTACTTCGACAACCAGGGTCACCGGTGTGTCAAGGTCACGCGCCTGCACTGACCGGCGACAGCGTGAATACGAAAACCCCGCCTGAGGCGGGGTTTTTCATGGTGGGCGGTATAGGATTTGAACCTACGACAGCTCGCTTGTAAGGTGGACGTGACCCTCTTCCCTGCTCTCCCCTCTCAGCCCGCCTTGTGCCGCCCAGTCGCGTTCTGGACGGCGTTCTGCGTGGCCTTCAATCCGTCTCGTACCTGGTCAATCCGGGTGAATCCGTTCCCGGTTACGCACGAGCTTACGCACGCGCCCACAGTCACAGTCCTGTGCGAACTGCCGCCCTGGCCTGCTCGTCTGAATTGCGTCCATGAGGTGCCCGGTCGTCCAGTACCCTGGCACATGATCCCGCGCCTCGCTCTGTTGGCTCTTGTCCTGCCCATCCTCTCCGGCTGCGGCCTCGAAGCCTGCACCACCTCTTAATTTTGTATTCCTGTTGGCATCGAGTCCGAGTACCAGCCGACTGGCCACATGGTGGTGTCAGCAGATCAGTCAGATCCCATCGTGATCCCGGCGGGCGAGACCCGCACCGTCACCCTGGTCATCGATCGCAGCGGCTTCCCAGCCGCCGATCCGGTGTATCTGCGCTCTGTGACAAAGGATGCGATCGACGGTGACCCAGCCCTGTTCGCCCGCACGGAGTTCACAGTGGTGCGCGGCTCGACCCAGCCGGTGACGGCAGAGACCACCACGGTGTCCGTGACAGTGCCGACAGGTACTCCAGCCAGGCGCTATGACGCGACCATTGGGATCCGCCGGGTAGCGTCCAAGTATGCGAGCACGTTGGGCACCATCACGATCCACGTTGATGTGCCCTGAGGTAGCCAGGTCAGATCGTCACAGTCCTGTGCGAACTGCCGCCCTAGCATTCCGTCATGACCGTACTTCGGCCTGTGCTTCTGCTGATTGTCCCTGGAGGCTGGGACGTCGTGCCGGAAGCGGTGGCCGAGTTGCGCCGCTGCCTCGCGGATGACTATGGGGGCACCCTCATGCTGCGTCAGGCCACCACCCTGCTGCGGTCGCCGCTGATGCACTACTGCGGGTACTGGGAGCCGGGCGTGATGCCGTTCGCGCGCCGAGACGTGCCGCCCAGGGTGCAGGATGCCTTCATCGATTTGGCCTGGGCGGAACTGGACGAGGTGGGGTGAGTCATCCCGGCCGATCGGTGGGCCGTGGAGTGAACCTCAGGTTGAGCCGAGATCACGTCCGCTGCGTTCAGGGAGTCGGTGGGAGAACGCTCAGGGTACCGGCCGTGGCGTATGCCGTGTATGACACGGGCAGGGCCACATCACTCGCGCTGAAGGTCGTGGCGCCATCCGCATCCATGCCATAGGTCAGGAGATGCAGATTCCAACCGGCGTGGTAACTCACACGAACGGTGTTCTTGTAGATGTCGATCCCGCCTTTGGCATTGGGGTATTTGCAGGTCTGCACGTTGGTGATGCTGAATGGCCCATTGGCGTACTCGAACACATAGATACTGTCGGTTTTGGACGCCGGCACCGTCGATGGACGCACCAGGAGGCGACTGCCGTCTTCGGCTCCGCCGACGAGCTTGAACTCCAGGTGGTTGCTGAGCTTCAGTGTGCTGACGTCGGTGAACTCAAAGGTGCCACTGCATTCAGTTGGGGGCACCGGTGTGGGGACACTTTCCAGGGTGGACTCAAGGGCGGTCGCGTCCACGGTGAGCTTGAAGCTCAGATCTGAACCGATGGTGGCGGTGCCCAGCGGGGTGGAGACCGGCTTGCCTTGGGCATCATAGGTGGACGACTGCAGCACCATCTGCTGCCCGGCTGCCACGCTGTTATCGACGCCCGCTTCGGCCAGCGTGACTGTCCCACTCAGGATCAGGGACAACGGGTCGCCCTTCGGCTGGGTCACTGGAGGGGGGACGACGGGCGCCACTGGGGGCGTGACGGGTGATCCACTGCATGAGGCCAGCAGAAGGGACAGAGCAATGGCAGAAGCGAGGAAGATGCTGGTCGGATGGGGTCGCAAAGACATGTGCTGGGCACTGTAACGCCCTTCCCCGCAGCGCGTTGCCTCACTTACGCGCCCCCCGTTGGGTGACTTCAATCATGTCACGTGACATGCTCGCCTGACCTGCGTACCATGGAGCCATGTGCGGGCGAGCAGACGACAACTTCGGCCCCATCGGCTGGCAGACGCTGAGCGAACTGTTTGGGCCGCTGCGCTGGTCGATGGAGTTCATGCGGGACGAGGTGCGGCCGACGCATCAACTCAAGTTCGTGCGCCGCGCTGCTGGGGGCTTTGAAGCTCCGTACGGGCGCTGGGGCCTGGTGCCGCATGGCATGGGGCTCGACGAGGCGAAGAAGTTCGCGACCTTCAACGCCCGGATTGAGAGCCTGCACGAGAAGCCTATGTTCAAGGGCGCGTTCCACTCGCAGCGCTGCGTGATCCCGTTGGCTGGGTTCTGGGAATGGCCGACCAGTGCGGGGGTGAAGACCAAGGTGCGGATCGCCCGGAAGGACAGCAAGCCACTGCTGGTCGCGGGCCTCTGGAACTGCGTTCAGACCCCGGACGGCCCGCTGGAATCCTGCACCATCATCACGCGACCGCCCACGCCGGATCTGATCGACGTGCACGACCGGATGCCAGCGCTGCTGCTGAGCAAGGACATCGATGTGTGGCTGGACGGTGGGCCGCATGAGGCCCGCGGCGTGGCCTTGACCAGCTGGCAGCCCCGCATTCTGCAGGTCACCCAAGCCTGATGGGCCGTGACCGGATTCGGCCTGGCAGCCCCGAGCATGCGCAGCTCGAAGCCGTGCAGCGGGTACGAGCCCTGGAGCTTAACAACGCCCGGAAGCAGCGCGCGATGCTGGAGCACGAGCTGCTGACCGCCCTCGCGGCAGGAGGGGACGCGGCGTACGCCCTGTGGCAGGCCCGGCGCGTGGAGCTGGTGGCTGCCGGGCTGGTTGGTGCAGATGTCGTGATCACTCCGAGCGCCTGGACGCCACAGCCGCCCCCTCCCCCGTTTCAGGAACCCCTGCCGCCCACACCCACATCGGTCGAGGCAGCGCGGATCGCGGCCGAACTGCTGACCGAGCGGCCACGGATGACCCGAGAGGATCATGTGGCACTAGGTACGTTCATTGCGCGGCTGCGGCTTCTGCACCAAGAACTGGGCTGGGAGGAGTGAACAGTGGACGCCTGTACGATCCGCTCACCAGCCAAGCAGTCCCACGAATGCAACCAATCCTGCCGGCAGTGCGACCAGCCAGCGCCAAGGCAGAGCCCAGCCCTTCTTTTCCAGCTGACCAGCGACTGCCCATGCAATGCCATAGGAGATCAACAAAGCCATTACCGGGCCGTGGTGACCCACATAGAACGCGAGGATGCCAAGGGCCAGCAGTCCCGCCAGCACGGGGGGGAGCAGGCGGGAGGTCATAGAGCCAACTCTACGTTGTGCCTTTCAATCCGACGAGGGCGGCTGTGTTGGGGCACGTTTTCGCCCTCTCCGGGTTGACGTGCCGAGGAATGCTGGCCAGCCCAGCCACTCGTCACGGTAGGTCTTCTGGGGCCAGGCGGGCAGGCCGGGATGCGCTGCAGAAGCAGCGTAGTAGGCCCGCGAGGTCGTCCACCCCTGCGTCTGGGCAAGAGCAGATGCCTCGCCGTAAGAGAGGCGCGCGTGGGCTGAGGTGAACCGTCGGTTCGGGCCGGTGCCGAAGGCACTGCGCCAGCCCGGCCAGTCCGGGTAGTACTCACTGGGATTCCCCGGCAGACCAGGGGCTTCCCGGAATCGTCTCACGTACTCCGTGGAGGTGGCGATTCCTAGGCGGCGCACCGTCTCGATGAACGTGTCCAGCGGCACGAAAGGTCCTTCGCGGCGGCGGTGGGTGCCGAGGAATTCGGGCCAACCGGGCCAGTTCGGGTAATGCACCTGCGGATTGCTGGGAAGACCGGGCACGCGTGCGTACCCTTTCCGGTAGCTCGCGAAGGTGGTAAAGCCAGCCTGACGTGCCGCCTGGGACGCCTCGTCCAGAGCGAGGAACTTCGGGGACATACGCGGAGCATAGAGCAGTGCTCTTCACCCCCTCGCGCTGAAACAGTCGATGGTCACTGTTCCGAACGCCCATACAGTGGGGCTCAATAGATGTTGCGGGCGGTCGCGATGGTCGTGACGGGGTTGGCCGCCACCGTCTGACCGACAATATTCTGCTGTGGCGTCAGGGTCAGGGTCACCCGCCGGTATTTCATCGTGCTGGATGCGGTATAGGTGAATGATCCTGCGCCGAGGTAATCACTCACCACCCGGAGCGTTTCCTGGGTGGTCACGGCTGCCGCCGGATCCAGCACGTTCACACATGCGCTGAACTGCATTAGCACCTTTTGGTTCGTATTGAGGCCGTCGGTAGCGACGGTCGACCATTCGGATCCGGTGGTGACGTTGCTGCGGGTCGTGAGGTAATACACCACGTACTCGTAATTTTCTGTGGCGCCAGTGCAGCGGGTTCCAACAGATTTGCCGGCATAGAGCGCGAGCACGTCTGCTCCTGCTTTGGTCACGGCCGGAGATCCAGTGGTCGGTGCACCAACCGCCAGCGTGGACAGGTAAGGCGTCGCGCCTGGAGCGACAATGTACAGGGCGCGGCGCACGTCGTCCGCGACCACGTTCGCCCCTTGCTGAACGTGGTTGATACCGCCAGACGTCGTCACTGACGCGGTGGAGACCTTGTTGGTGCTTTGCAGGAATTGCGACGCGACCAGCAGAATCAACGTGGCGAGCACCGACACGATCAACAGCTCGACCAGGGTAAACCCATTGGCTCTCATCGCTTGTAGATCTCCGTGCCGTTCACGAAGCTGCTGCCACTCCCGGTGGGCGCATACGTCAACGCCAAATTCATGAGGGTGGCGGACGCTGAGGCGGTGTAGGGCGTCTGGGACGTTTTAGTCCACGTGGTGGAGCTTTTCGCTGCGAAGGTTGGCGACGTCATGTCCACCTCCGTGATCGTCAGGCTCCAGGTGTACCCCGTGACGTCGGTCGGCACAGGGAACGCCGCAGGATTGGCGCTGCCGAAGTTTGCGGTCGTGCGCCAGTACTCCGTGGCGGTCTCGAAAAACGCCTGCGCGGCCTGGTTGGCTTTCAAGCGATCTGTCGAGACCTTATTGGTCGACAGCGACGCGGTCACCGATGACGAGATCGCAATCACGACCGCGAAAATGGCGATCGAAATGAGGACTTCGATGAGTGTCATGCCCTGGGTGGTCTTCATACCTTAGTTCCGCACCACTTTCAGGAGGGCTGACGGCCCGAGTGCGTACACCGAACGGCTGACACCATTGCGGGTGATCACGAGTTTGATGTCTGCAAAGGCTGGAGGCACGGCGTTGTTGACAAATCCGCCGAACGGCGCACTGGCCTTGATGACCGTTGATGTCGTCAGGCAATCCGGGCGGCAGGTCAGGCCAATGCTTGTGACGTCAAGTGGTGGGGTCTTCGAAAAGGACACACCGCCCTGTGACAGATCAATGGTCTTGGCAACGGCGTCGAGAGTGAATGTGACGTCCTGATTCGTCGTTCTAACCTTAGATGACGCTTTCTCCAGGAGCCGACCGACTTCAGCAGCGACTGCATCGGCCCGACTGGTGTTGATCCACTTGAGGTAGTTCGCACTTCCGATGGTCGCAAGGATGCCGACGATCGCCAGCACAACGAGGAGTTCCAGGAGTGAGAAGCCGGCTGCTCTCATCAGTTGCCCTGATCTTCTTTCCACGAGTTCAGAAGGTCACCCATGGTCGGAAGGGAGGACGAGTCGAGGGCCGCCCTCATGTTGGGAAGAAGACTCGACAGGATGTTTGCGTCGTAGCAGACTTTGGCGTCGGTCGATCCGCAGTACCCCACCTTCGCGGTGCCTGCGAGCGAGGCAGGTGGATTGGTTGCGTCTGACTTGGTACCGGTCTCGATAATGACCCCGCCCGCGAATGAACCGGCGCTCCCATTGATCTGAACCGACTGGTCGTTTCCGATGATGTACAACAGGCCCTTGAAGCCGCCACTGTTGAGGTTGATGGTGATGCAGCTCGGATTGTTGGCGGCGCAATTGATCGCCGGCACGTTCACCACGAGGATGCGCGGCGTATCACAGGGCGTCAGGCTGAGCTGACCCCCGTTTAAACTGGTGGGTTCGAGCCATTGCACCTTGCTGTCCGTGGAGCCAGAAGGGCACAGATCGCTGGTGGTAATCGCTTTGGTCAGCGTGCTGTCCGCGAGGTCGCCCCTGAACTTGGTTTTCGATTCACCGAACGTGGCATCAAACAGTTTTGAGGGATCGGTGGAAAGGTAGCCACACGTGTAGACGGTGCAGCTCGACCCAGCCTGCCCTTTGGCATCAGGGGACGACAGGTAGCTCAGGATGGCGGGCACTTCCGTGGTGACAGCCAGTTTGGCGGGGCTCGACAGAGGCACCGGTTGGGCTGTGACCGTGGTTTTCTTGCCGCTAGTGGTGGCAACATTGATGATTTCGTTGACCGCGCTCAATTCGACCGCACCCGTCGCGGTGTCAACCTTCGTGACCTTGTACAGGGCGTCACCCTTGTAGTAGTTGGGATCCGTGGCCGGATCCGGAGCATAGGTAACGTTGTCGCCCACCTTGGGGAGGGTGGCCAGCGGCCACGTCACCGCATAGACGGCCGGGCTGGAGGGGGACACGCAGTTGCCTCCGCTCGACTCTGCGCAGGTGACCACACTGCCTGTTCCCACAGCGCCTGTGGTTCCAACGATGTTGGCGCCCCCGCTGACTGTGCTTCCTCCGGTCGTGGCGAGGGCACCCGCCGTCGCGTCTTTGAGGGTACTCGCCGTGATGAGGTAGGACAGGAGGATGGTGCGCTTGCCGCCGGTACCTCCGGATCCAACTGATTTCAATTCCACAGTTGAACTGCCTTTGGTACTTGCCGTGACAATAAATGTGCCGCCGGCGACCGTGCCTTTGGATGTGGCCAGATTTCCCGTGCCGTTCAGACGATCGGCGAGGTCAGCCGCCACATCATTGGTCAGCGAATCCCGATAGAGCTTTCCAGTCGAGGCCAGACCGTACTTGGCCACCGTCTGGGTGGGCGTGATCAGCGCGGAGATCTTGGCCATTGCCCGCTCAAGACCTGCGTTCGCGGCGTAGAACGCCGGTATTTTTTGTGCCTCGGCGGTGACGGTCTGCCGGGCGGAAAGAGCAAAGGTGGAGGCAACGACCAGAATCACGCCGATGAGCACAGCCATCGCGAGCACGGTCACCAGGACAAACCCTTGTGTTGTCGATCGGCCCCTGTGCATATGGTTCCCCCTTCGGCTCATCCAGCACAATGCGCGGTTTTTCACGTTTTTGCCACACCCACTTGGGGTGAGAAAGATGTTAAGAAGCAGTATGAGCCTCCATCAATCTCACACCCGCACTGAGTTCACACCCAGTAACAGGCAGGCCCCATCACCCTTCAACAGCTGGAGGGTAAGGATTCAATCGCGTGCGAAACGCTACAGCGATCTCGGAAGGAAGTTCCCCTGAAAGGTGTATACCCCATTCCCGTGGGCATGGATGTGAGCTGCCGTCACTCCCACACACTCAGCGTCAGCCAGGGCGGGGCGATCGACTGGGACGGAATGATGCCGCAGGAGGACCGATTCTCGCCTGACTCAGGACTCAACCAGGAGAGGACGCAGCTGAATCCAGTCAGACCAACAGCAGGACGAACCCCCACCAGATGCAGGTGGGGGTTCAGGGCACGAGGATTACCGGAACTGGAAGAACGTCGGCACCATCGCCGTGGACGCCTTCACCGCCTGGGTGTTGACGGGCGGCGCGGGGAAGCCCCCCAGGATGAAACTCTCGGGCAGCGTTTCATCCTTGGCCGTGGTCGTGACCTTCGAGCCGGTGCCGGAGGTCGTGAAGGAGTGGAAGTTCCAGCCCTTGTGATACGAGATCTTCGCAACCGTGGTGATCGTGGTCGTCGTGCCGTCGCCATTCTGGAACGTGCAGGTCTCGTTCATGTCGATCGTGGCTGGACCGTTGGCGTAATCGAAGCTGTACCCCGTCGTCAGCGTCAGCGTCGGCGTGCCCGCCGGCCGAAGGGACAGGAAGACCTTGGTGATGGCCTTGCTTTCAGCGGAGAACACGATCTCGGGGATGATCTTGAACTTGGAGATGTCGCTGTACGTTCTCGGACCCGTGCAGCCGGGCTGCTGGGGACTGATCGTCGGCGTCTGGAGTTGAGCGTCCAGCTGGGCCTGCGTGGTGGTCAGCGTGAAGGTGTTGTCCGCCTGAATGGTAGTGGACGCCAGCGGGGTCTGGACCAGCCCCGTCTGATCGGAGTAGGAGTTCGAAAGCATGGTGAGCGTGCCGCCGGCCGCGTCGGTTTCCTTGTACCCGGCTTCGCTGACTTTTACAGTGCCACTGAGGGACAGGGACAGCGGATCGCCGCCTTTTGCAGGGGGATCCACGGTGACGGGGGTGGTGGTGCAGGCGGTGATCGCCAGACCGAGCATGAGAGTGGGCAGCATGAGGTGGAGTTTCACAGCGTGGAGCCTACTGGAGCGGGCTGCGCTGCGATGCCGCACATCACGCACCTCCCTGATGGGGAGGGTAGACACTACTGGGGAGCGGATCCCCCGTCAGGCCACAGAGGGTTCCTAGCCGTTGAGGCCCTATACAATCGCTCCCTCACTCGGCATCAGCCAGGGCGGGAACGCTCTAACGCACGCGATTCCTCACTCAGGGCGTGACGGTGTAATCCGCCGCGCCCCCCGTCACGGCAACATCCCACGTGTCGCGTGTGTGATCCGTGCCCACCACGTCTTGTTCGCGAAGCACATTCCACCCCGCCTTCAGGTCCACGTCGATCTTCAGCGTCTCCGACGAATTCTGAAACTCCAACTCGCACTCCCGCTCGCCCTTCACCGTGACATCGTGATCCACATGCACCAGAAGGCCCGTTCGCAGGAAACCTACCTTCCCGCCTGCAAGTAAGGCTGGAAGCACTTCCGTATACGTGCGTGGTGGACTCCATTGGGCCGTCATCTGGCCCGTGTACTTCGCAGCCGCGGTGTAGAAGACCGGCACGCTGTATGTCGCGTCGTTGCTCACCGTGACCGTGTTGACCGTGCAATGCCTGGGATTAACGAGTGGGTCGATCTCCTCTGGCAAGGCCAGGATCGGGCCTGTATGTGAGCGTGGCGGAGGCGTGGCGGGCAGCCTCAGCCGGACCTGCTGGCGGGGCAGCATTTCCCCGTAGCTCTCTCCCGTCAGGTTTTGTTCGGTGTAGATTTCTGCGCCCATCTTGGTGTAAGGATCGGCCGGGCCCGTGATGGTCACGGCGGTCCCCAGGGCCGCCGGGTGCGGGCCGTAGTCGAGGGTGGCTGGCGCCTCCGGGTAGGGATAGTCCCGGCCGAGTTGGCATGCCGAGAGCACCAGCGGAATGAGCAGCAGGGAAAGACGTCGCATGCCCGGACTGTACTGTGGGGCCGCCCGCGATCCTGCCGCACATGATGACGAACCGCCCCGCTCCCAGCACAGGCCGGGGCGGGGCGGTCAGACTGAGTGGTGATTTTCAGGGCCTCACGGCTGGGTGATCACCCGACCGTTGTTCAGGGTCACTGCGATCCTTGGTACGAGAGGGTTACTGGCATCGATAGAGCAGTTCGTCACGTAATCCGGGCGCGTGACCGGCACCGTGGTCACGCAGGGCCCTGACTTCAACTTGCCGTCAAGGGCATCGATCATGGCCGCTGTTTTCACCTGACGCGCGTACGCCTTGCCGCCTGTCTCGAAGGCCCGAGTCCGTGCGCCCATCAGGTTAGGGATAAGGATGGCGCTGAGAATGCCGACCTGGAGAACGAATCCCAGAACAATGTGGCCGCCGATCAGCACCCATTTCAATGTGTTATCGATCGGCTTCCCGATGGATCCACGCGCAAACTCAGCGGCGTAAGTGTTGCGGTAGTGCACCATCGTGCCGATCGCGATGAGCAGTGAGACCAAGCTCACCAGCGACCCGACTCCGGGCGTGGCCACCATGAGCAGGCCGGTGACGACACCGCTAGCCAGGGCGATGCCAATCCACCCAAAATGCCAGCCGATCCGGTTGATGTACGTGAACCCGCTGCCCAGGAAGAAGAAATTCAGGAAGAAGCCGAGCCAGTAGTTCGGCTCCTTGACCGGTGTAGCGGACGGAGTGGTTCCCGGTCGCGGGTCTTCCGGCCAGTGGGACGCGGCTCCCTTCTGGGCGCGATAGCGCTCCTCGGCTTCAATACGGCCTTTGGCTTCATTGTTGAGATCTGTCATGGAACACTCATGTTAGGTGAGATCGCTTCGCTCCGTTGCTGCACTTGAGTGGCGCGAAGTCTTGCTCCTTCAAGTCCAGCCAGATTGAGCAACGAAAGGAAACCCAAACAGAAAAAGCCCCACCCCAGCATCAGCCAGGGCGGGGCGGTAAAGAGGTGCTCAGCGGAAGTTGAACAGGGCCTTGTGCACCGAACCGTCATTCAGCGTGACGGTCAACAGGCGGCAGGTGTTCGCCCAGGCCTTATCGGTCTTCCAGACGTAGTTGTACATCTTGCTGCCCGGATCGTAGGACAGGCTGCTGCCGCCCGCCGTCACCGTCTGCTCGATGTCATCCACCGGTGCCGTCTGGTTGCACGGCACCAGCGCGGAGGTGGGCGAACCGGCTGCGAAGATGTTCAGGCCGTAGTTTCCACCCAGAGAGAATTTGATCGGAATCGCCTGGCCCGCCTTGACGGTGTTCACCATCGGCAGGTTGTCCACCGGCTGGAAAAAGCCCGCGAACGGGTACTGCACGCTGTATGAGACGGTGGTGGTCTGGGTGTTGCCAGAGGTGTCCTTGGCCGTGACCGTGAACGTCTTGATGCCAAAGGTCGCGGTGTCGATGGGGATGCCGCTCGGCACCGTCCCGACGCAGCTGGCCAGCGCCGTCTCATCCGCGCAGCTGTAGGACGAGGCCACCACCTGGTTCAGGCTGTAGACCGCGCCGTTCGTAGGCGTCACCAGCGAGATCGTCGGCTTGATGCTGTCCACGACCTTATACGTCACGGTCGTGGTCTGCTCGTTCCCACTCGTGTCCTTGGCCGTGACCGTGAAGGTCTTCGGGCCGAGGGTCGACGTGTCGATGGACGCGCCGCTATCCACCGTACCGGTGCACGAGGCGATCCCCACCGTGTCCGTGCAGGTGTACTGCGCCTTGACGATCTGGTTAGGCGCGTATGTGGCGCCGTCCACTGGCGTGGTCAGCGTGATGGTCGGCTTGGTGGTATCGACGACCTTGACGGTGAACTGGCCGCTCGCGGTCAGGCCGCCGCTGTCGGCGACGCTGCACTTGACGGTGACCGTCTGGCCCAAGGCCACGCTCAGCGGGGTGGTCTGGTCGCACTTGACCTTCGGAGTGAGGTCGCCGTCCTGCACGTCCGACGCGGTAACGGTAAAGGGCACGCTCAGCGGATTCGGGCCGGTCGCCTCGACAGTCTGATCCGCAGGCAATGTCAGGACGGGGCCGTTGGGGTTGGTGGTGCTGAAACTGCCCGCCTGAATCATGACCCAGGAGTTGAGCGCGTTATCCCCCATATCCGCGATGGCGAGCTTGGCGTGGTTCACCACACCAGGGTTCACCTTGGCACTGCACGTCAGCACCGTGGTCAGACCGTCAGCCTGGGTTTCGTTGGTGAGGGGACCACTGACGGTGTTATTGCGGAACAGCGCCGGGTTCTTGGTCGTGTTGATGGTATTGACGGTGACAGGCACGGGGGCGGGGGGGCTGCCGGTGAAGCCGGGCACCATGGCGCAGTTGACGCCGTTAATGTAGAAGCCGAACGCGTCGTTGTACTCGGTCTTGACCCACTCCAGGTACTCTTCGGACGCGAAGACGTAACTGAAGTACACGAGGTCTTTGGTGGGCACGAAGTCGAACTGCAGCACCGAAGCGTCGTAACTCGCGCCAGGATCTGGGGCACCGGCAAGTTGGGCGGACGTTTTGGCCAGGGCCAGCAGGTCACTGTCGCCTGCAGTGTTGTAGCTGTCTGACGCCCCGACGAGTGGGCTTGCCTGCGTGGGTGCGTTGAGGTTGTTGGGGCCCACCACCGAGGCCGCGCTGCCGGAACTGAGGATGACGCCCTTGTCGAACAGGAAGGCAGCGGTACCACCGGTGAAGGTGCCCGAGGCGGCGGGGGCACCGGTGAGTGTGGCGTTGCTGACGGTCACACCGGCGCCGACCAGGGTGTTGGCCAGGGTGGTGGCGTTGGCAGGGTTTGAGGCCGTTGAGGGCGTGACGACGATGCTGCCAGTGGATTGGGCGTGGAGCGCGCCTGCGGTGAGGTGGACGGCCGCGCGCTGCTGGGCGGCAGAGAGGGGCTGTGCAGGTTGCTGGCTGCAGGCGGCGAGCGTGAGTGACAACAGAGCAAGAATGGGTGTGACCTTCAACTGGTACCCCCCGGTACGATGAGAGACGAGATGTCGTCCACCCACGCGTGGCATGGGTGAAACCAAGATCCTGAGCTGCTCCTGGGTTTGAGGAGAGGCTAATGTTGAGCTCATGGAATAAGTGGTCATTCGCACACTTTTTCTGGTGATGTACTGAAATGCAGATCACAGTAATTAACACACAAAGTGCCTTGAGACACTAAAACCAGAAAACGCCCCACCCCCAGCCGCAAGCAGAGCGGGGCGCACTGGCGCGCCGCCTCATCAATCCTTCACCAACTGCACGCCTGCTGGAGGTGCGGCACCCCCCACACGACGTCCACCCTAACGTGAGAAAGTATGAACATCCTGCCTCTCAGCGTCGGTGCCGCCCTCGTCCTCTCCCTCGGCCTGGTCGCCTGTGGAACCTCCACCACCGGCCTCCCTTCACCGGATCCCGCCGGCCTGACCAACAAAGTCAGCGGCACCATTTCAGACTGGACATACGGCGCGGGCACTATCGAAGCGCAGGCCCGACCCACACCGAGCGACGCGTCGACCTACGTCAAGCTCTCCTCGGCCACCGTGAACGCTGACGGCACCTTCAGCCTCACCCTGCCTACGGTGGACGCCGTGACGCCCTACCTCAATACGTTCCAGCAGACCCCACGCACGGGGTGCACCGGCGTCTTCACGCAGAGCGTGAAGACCGCCCGCCAGTTCAGCATCAACACCTATGCCCTGAAGAAATCCGATGGCTCCGTTATCGGCTATCTGGTTGAGAACAACCCGGACGCGGGCACCACCCGGAAAGTCGGGGATTATTACATCACTCACTTTTACGCGGATCAGGCCTTTACAGCCACGGGGACGTTGGATTGCCCGGACAGCAAGATCACGCTCAGCCTGAATCTGAAACAGGGCTGGAACACGGCCGTGACCACAACGAACGCGGTGAGCACCGATGGCAAGGCAACGGCCGTGACCATCCGGACGGTGGCCAAGCTGCCAGTCACGAAGTTCTGAAGACGACCGACTGAGACGACAAACCGCCCCGCTCCCGGCACAGGCCAGGGCGGGGCGGTTTGGCTGCTCCTCTAGATGTGACCTTCAAGCGCCTCAGTCAGCGGCCTGACGCGCCACCTGACACCGCCGCCAGTACCGCACGAAATCCTCCACCTCCCTCAGAAAAGACGGGAAGCTCGTCTCCTTGACCAGGTACGAACTCGCGAACAGGCTGTACGCCAGCTCGACATCCGCCGGATTGGTCGACGTCGACAGCATCACCACCGGCATGTTCTGCAAAATGGGGTCACTTTTGATGGTTCGCAGCACTTCGAACCCGCTCATCAGGGGCATGTTGACATCCAGCACCACGACGTCCGGACGCTCGGCATGTGGATCGCGCAGACACGCCAGGGCCGCCGCGCCGCTCTGCCGGGTGGTGAGGGACACGTGGTTCGCGTACTCACTGAAGGCCTCGCGGGCCAGATCCAGATCGACCGGATTGTCATCGACCAGCAGAACCCGCAGGGAGGGAGGCATACGTGCGGTGATGATAGGGGGTCAGGGTTCACCTGTGGCGGCGTCACCGTGGATCAGGTGCTGCTCGACGATCTGGATCTGCTGGGCGAGGGTCATCACGACCTGCTGAATGACCTCCCCGGTGCCGAGGCGCACGGCCGCAGTGAAGGCGGTCTGGGCCTCCAGCCAATCCGCCTGCAACTGTTCGAGGATGACCAGCAGGTCATCGCGGTTCGTGGGGAGCGTACCTTGCCACCGCTCGAGCTCCTCCGTATCCATAGCTGAGTGTAGGGAGCGCCGGCGCCTACCACGAGCTCCATGAAGTAACGCTCCACCTAACTCTAAGAGGGTTGGAAGTCGCGCTGGACATCGCCGCTGGGCTTGCCGAGAAAACGCCCCGCCTCCGACACGAGGCCGGGGGCAGGGCGGTGTTTGGTCAGAGATGTCCGATAGCTCCAGAAACGCGTTCAGCCGTCAAGCAGAGGCGATCAGGCCATATACGGACGGGATTACGGCCTTCACGGTGAGCACCCAGGTGGGACACACCCTTGGGTTTGAGCAATCATCTCGCACGAGACGTGAACACCGCGGTGGTCAGGAAGTCAACGCCAGTCGTGAATGCCCAAGGGGCTGGAATTGCTGGAGTTTACCCTCGCGAGCCCGGAGGTGATGCCGGGTTCGTCTGGGGAGAGGAATTGACGACCCGCAGGCCACCATCCAACCAGGCCTGAAAGGCGACCCAACCGTCGTCGCTCAGCGTGGTGGTGGCTGTACCCTTGCGGCTCACGATCCATGGGCGTTGGGATACCTCGTCCGGCACGCCCTCCAGGTGGTAATCTCCCGGCTCAAGAGGTGGCGCGAGGGATACGGTTACGTGGTGGGTGAACGTTTCTTCTTCGAAGCGCCGCCGCATCCGCTCTTCTCGACTGTAGTCCTCCCCAGAAATTCCAAAAGCCAAGAACAATCCGCTCCGGTCGAAGAACGGCCTGGGTTTCCTGAACTGATGCTGCGCCAAGGTAATCCTTACGGCAGTCATTCCAACAGCATACTCGCCGTAACGCTGCGAAAAGCCCACCAGCACCACATCCAGCGCCGCAACACCAGGCCGCAGGGGCGAGCATTTGGCGCAAGTCGTCCGTTACCTGATCAGCGCGAGCGGCACTGGGAGGCCATTCCCCATGTCCCCCAAGACCCTGTGCATCCTGGATGCTGAGCGCCGACCGGATCCCAAGCCAAAATCCCCGCCCCAGCATCAGCCAGGGCGGGGCGCACGTGAAGCGGGTTTACTTGAACTTGAAGTAGGCGAACTGGCTGGTTCCGTCTCTAAGGGTTACTGTCAGCTTGCGGCAGGTTCCAGACCAGCTGGGGTCGGTCTTCCACACGTAGATGTACTGACCGCCGCCGGAGTACGACAGGCTCGAACCCCCCGCCGTCACCGTCTGCTCGACGTCATCCACGGGTGCCGTGCCACAGGTGTTCCCCACCGAGCTGGGCGAGTTCAGCGCGAAGATGTCCAGGCCCTGGTTCCCGCCCAGGCTGAACTTCACCGGGATCGCGCTGCCCGCCTTCACACTGTTCAGCACGCCGTTCATGTCGATCGGCTGATAGAACCCGTCGAAGGCATACCGGACGGTCACGGTGAAGGTACCGGTGGCCTGGTTCCCTGCGGCGTCCTTGGCCGTGCAGGTCACGGTGTTGACCCCCACGTTGAACGTCGAGCCGCTGGGCGGGGTGCACGTCACCGGGGCCGGTCCGCTGACGGCGTCGTTAGCGGTGGCGGTGAAGTTCACGATCGCCTGTCCGTTGGCGGCGGTGTTCGTGACGATGTTCGCGGGCAGGCTCAGCACCGGCGGTACGGTGTCACGCACATTCACTGCAAAGGTCTTCGAGGCGCTATTACCCCGCGAGTCGGCGCTCTTGCAGGTCACGGTGGTCGAGCCGATGGGGAAGGTCGAACCGCTGGCCGGCGTGCAGGTAACCGTCCGAGCGCCGTCGACGAGATCGCTGGCCGTCGGGGTGACGTAGGTGACGACTGCGCCGGAGGCGTTGGCTGCGTTCACTGTGATGTCGGCCGGGACACCCGTGATGGCCGGCGCGGTCGTGTCCTGTACGGTGACACTGAACGTACTTGGTGGGCTCATGTTGCCGCTGGCGTCCTTGGCCGTGCAGGCGACCGAGGTGGTTCCCAGCGCGAAGGTGGTTCCGCTCGCGGGCAGACAGGTCACGGTCGGGGAGCCATCAACTGCGTCGGAGGCAGCCGGAGCAGTGTAGGTGACGGCCGCACCCGCCGGGCCGGTGGCTTCAGCAGTGATGCCAGCGTGGGCCCCCAGGGTGGGCGCGGTCGAGTCCTTCACAGTGACGGTGAAGCTACCCGTGGAGGTGTTGCTCGCCGTATCGGTGGCATTGCAGTTGACCGTGGTCGTGCCAAGCGCGAACGTGCTACCGCTGTTCGGGGTGCAGTTCACGGGACGCGAACCACTCACGAGGTCGTTCGCGGTGGCCGTGAAGGAGACGTTCGCGCCGCTGGCATTGGCGGCCTCAACGGTCAAGGGCGAGGGTAGGGAGAGCACGGGTTTGGTCGTGTCCTGAACCGTCACGGTGAAGCTACCAGTCCCCTTGTTCCCGGCTGCGTCCGTGGCACTGCAGTTCACAGTGGTCGCGCCAAGCGCGAAGGTGCTGCCACTAGCCGGGTCGCATGTGGCCGTCAGAGTGCCATCTACAATGTCGGTCGCAGAGGCACTGAAGGTCGCAATGGCGCCGCTGGGGCCCGTCGCTTCCAGGGTCTGGTTGGCCGGCACGGTCACGACGGGCTTGGTCTTGTCCTGGACGGTCACGGTGAAGGTGCCAGTGGCCTTGTTGTTGTGGGCATCTGTAGCACTGCAGGTCACGCTCGTGTCACCCAGCGCGAAGGTGCTGCCGCTGGCTGGGGTGCAGGTGACCGTCAAGGTGCCATCCACGATGTCCGTCGCCGTCGCCGTGAAGGTCACAGCTGCGCCCGCGGCGCTGGTGGCTTCCTTCACGATGGTCGCGGGGAGCGTGAGGGTCGGCTTCGTGGTGTCCGTGACGGTCACCACGAACGACGCGTCACTGTGGTTGCCCCTCGCGTCCGTGGCCGTGCAGGTCACGGTGTGAACCGCGACGCTCAGCGTGGTACCGCTGGCCGGATCACACGACACCGACGGGGTGGGATCCACGGCGTCGTTCGCGCTGGGGGCCGTGAAGGTGACGGCCGCGCCATTCGGGCCAGTGGCTTCGATGGCGAAGGCTGCCGGGACGTTGCTCAGGACAGGGGGCGTCGTGTCGGCCACGGTGACTGTGAAGGTGCCGGTCGACTTGGTGCCGTTTGAGTCGGTCGCGGAGCAGGTGACGGTGGTCTGGCCGAGCGCGAAGGTGCTGTTGCTGGGAGGCGTGCAGGTGATATCGGGCGCCGTGGCGTCCTCGGCATCGGTGGCGGTGGCCGAGTAGGTGACGATCGCGCCTGTAGCGGAGGTGGCCTCGACGGTGATGGGGGCCGGCAGGTGGAGGGTGGGCGCCGTGTTGGCCGGGACGTTCACCGTGAAGCTGTACGGCGCGGCGCCGAGTCCGGAGGTGTCATGAGCGGTGAGGGCGAGGACGAAGCTCTTGCCGGCGTCGGCCTGGGTAGGTGTCCAGTTCACCGTGCAGGTGGTGGTGCCGGCTGTCGAGGTGCAAGCGTCGAGGGTGGCCCCGGCTGGGAAGCCGAGTTCGTCAATGTCGACAGCCGCATTGCCGGACACGAAGTCAGGATCGACGGCCTGCACCTGCTGGGTGAAGGCGTGGCCCACCGGGGCGGTAAAGACCTGACCATTGGTGGGGAAGGGGGAGGTCACGGTAAAGACGGGGGGCGTGCCGGTGACGATGCGGATCAGGAAATCGACCGGCGTCGTGGCGAGGATCGTTCCGGGGGCACTGCCCAGGCGTTCTTCGATGATGACCTGGGTGGCGTACATGGTGCCGACCGGCACATGGGTTCCAAGGGTCGTATTGGGAAGCGAGTAAATACCAGCAGCTGTGATAGTGCCAGGGAGGGTTCCGGATATTCCACTCTCGGCTACAGTGGCCAAGCGGTAGGTCAGGACATGGTCGGGGTCAGGATCGGCAGCGGGGACAGAGAAAGTGCATGTAGCATTCACAGCGCAGTCCACGATCGGCTGGACGGTGCTCACGGGGTTCCCGGTGTTGCCGTTGTTGAGGTTCACGACAGCGTCGACCTCATACGAATCGTTCAGCGTGGTGTCGGCCGTATCGATGCGGCAGCACGCGGAAAAAATCGCAGTGTAGGGGCCTGTGGCCGGGTATGTATGGGCGATGCCATCAGTGACGGTTACTGGCGACGTATTCACTGCAGTAATCGCAGTGGCATACAGAAGGTCATTAGTGGCGTCAACGGCCTCGACCCGACCGATGACGTCCCCGGGCCGGACTGTATTTGCGGGGTCGCCATACCTGAAGCTCCCAGCCGTACGCACGTCCATGGAGATGTAGTCGCCGACACCAGCCATTCCGCCGGCGCCGGTACACGAGACGGTTGTTGTTCCCAAAGCATTCCAGCAGCCATCGCCCCGGTTGGCTCCAGAGTTGGCGAAGTAGGAACGACGGAACCCACCCTTGAGTGTGAACAGTACCGACGTGGTTCCGGTCTTGGTGTAGCTCAGGTTGTCGTAGCGGCCGTGACTCAATGCGGTGAGGCGGGCGGAGGGTGTGCTGGCAACGGCCGCGGGTGGCGCGGCGGCGTGAGGGGTGGCCGCCTGCTGACAGCCGACCAGGCTGAGCAAGGCGGCGACGAAGGGCACCAGGTACAGCTTCATCATCTCGACTCCAGCGGACATGGGTCAACCACTCCCGCGGGCGGGGTGTCCGTGGGCATTCAGGTTGAAGGCGACATTACGAATCTCACACCTCTTCTCATTAAGCAACAAGTGCACACGTGACAATTGATACAGTCGCGTACTGGGCAGTAAATGAAGAATCGCGTCTTGGAAGGCATTTTTGATTTTTAAAGTACTGCCGATGGATTGGTAACAAACGATCACAAAACATGAACCCCACCTGAAGGCGAGATTATGAATGTCGCCCCGCCCTGACTGATGCCGAAGGAGGGGCGGTTTATTTCAGCTGAAGCCGTCCGTTACCTGATCAGCGCCAGCGGCACTGGGACGCCGTTCCCCAGGTACCCGAAGCCCTGCGCGTCCTTGATGCTGGGCGCCGGGCCGTTGGCCAGGAACACCAGGTCGTCGGTGCCGCCCGGTTCCACATCCTTCGAGGTGCAGATCCAAGAGATGTCCTTAGTCACTCCGGGATCCGGCAGGCACATCTCCCCCACGCCAGGCTTGATGTCCACACCGTCCACCGTGACCTCGGGGCCCTGCTTCCGGGTCGTGTCACCGGTCAGGGTGCCGTCCGCGGGGTTGTGCACGATCACGGTCAGGCCGGAGAGGGTCAGATGCGGCACCTTCAGGGCGGTCGCCCCGGTGCTGCCCAGGCCCCCAGTGCTCTGGGTCGGTGCACAGGCGGCGAGGGTCAAGGCAGACAGGAGCAGGATGATTCGCTTTATGCGGCACCTCCGAGGTACTTGCCCTTCAGGTCGAGGACGATGCGGCTGATCATCGCGAGATGCTCAGTATCGAGCTGCGGGTTGCCATCGAACAGGTCAGGCGCGATTGGCGCGAGTTTCAGGGCCACCTCGAACACTTGCGCGGCGCCCACTGGAAGGCCGGCGTTCTGCAGCAGGGTCTTGATGAAGCCCTCCAGGATCGGATTGGCCAGCAGGCTCCCCGCCACAGCGGTGACGCCGCCGGGCAGGCCGAGAAAGGGCTGGGCCTGGAAGCCGGGCAGCCGGCTCGGGTCGAGCTGTGGGAGTCCAGCGGACACCCCAGCCACCTGCGCGCCCTTGATGGCCGCCGCGACCTGCGCCAGATACGCACCGTTGGCCTGTAGGAAGGCCACCAGTGCCATGAACAGCGCCGTGGGCCACGGCACGCTGCCACGCGTCGCCCAGGCCTGCCAGAGGTTCACGCCGATCACGACCAGCAGCGACAGGCCCGCGCTCACGGCCACGGTGGTCACGCCGGTGGTGTTCCCCAGGCGCTTCACGATGGCCGTCAGGGGCTTCACCAGCAGGCCGGACAGCAGCGAGATCAGCAGGGTGGCGACCGGCACGTAAGCGGTCGGCACACCGGGCAGGACGTCTTGCGCGAAGGCAAACGACAGAAGTAGACCGCCCAGCAGGGCGGTCAGGAACAGCGGCGTGCGGTATCGGTTCATGGGGTACCTCCAGAGAGTTCGTCAGCGCGTGCGGGGCGCAGGAACCAGCGGCCGTCATTGAAGGCCATGACCACTGGGAACGGCAGGACGAGGCGGGTGCCGGCGATCGGCTTGAACACGCCGTCCAGCCCGGCGATCAGCACCGGATCTTTAGGCGAGGCCTCCGGTGTAGGGACGGGCGGGGCCAGGCGGGCGCGCAGCTCGCGCATCACGGCCAGCACGCCGGGGCGGGTGTCCGGTTGGTGCACCGGGGTACGCGTGCCGTTCGGGCCGGGGAGCGTGCCGTGAATCCACAGCTGTACGCCGCCCTGCGGGTCGTTGCTGACGTACGGGGAGCGCTCTAGGGTGCCGTAGTCCGGGGCCGGCTGCCACCAGTCAGGCGCCCGGGCAGCGTCCTCGGGCGTGATGTCGTACTCCCGCATGGCCACCTGTGCCCAGGCTGGGCCGAACAGGGCCGCCAGCTTCGTGTGCCCTTCCGCCCGCCGGAGGAACGCGGTGGCGTCGTCGAGCTGGTACGGGGTCGCCGGCGGCGTGAACTTCACCCACGCCTGGGCGGGGATGCCGCGCAGAGCCAGGTGCAGGTTCATGCCGAACTCCAGCTGCCGCGCAATGGTCTGCTGGAGGGCAATCGCCTGGGCATGCACGATGGGCAGCGTCACCTGCGCCAGGGCCTGGGTGGTGTGCTCCATCTCCCCGCGCAGGAACGGCAGGGTCTTGAGCCCCGACCACACACGCTTCTGATTGCCCTTGGTAATTTCCGGGGCGCCAGCAGCTGTCTGCGTGAGGGGCACCACCGTGATGTCCGTCTTGTCGGGGCCGATGTAGACCCCGCTCTCGGCGCTGCTGACGATGGTGTCCGCCACCTCCGCGAAGAACGCGGAGACGGCGTCCGCATAGCCGGGATCGTCCTCGCTGGCCAGGCCAAGTTCCTGAGGCGTCGGAATCGGTACCTTGGCGTGCACCAGGGCGCTGCGGGCCATCAGGTTGATGACGCGCTGTTCAGCCCCCAGCAGCTGGCGCTTGCGGTCTAGGGCGAACAAGGCCGCGATGAACAGCGGCACGCCGTGCGGACTGCGGCCAGTGGTACGCGCGGCCGCATAGAGGTACGTCCTCGGGTTCAGGGTGATCGCGCCGCCCACAGCGGCCTGCTCGTGGATGAGGGCCTGGGTGGCTGGGTCACGCCGGATCCGGATCTCCTCGGCAGGAATAACTGCCACGCCCGCCACGCCGCGGCGGCTGCGCTCGGGGTACCACTCGCAGGAACTGGCACCAGCGAGGGTGAGTTCCGCGACCTGATTGGCGATCAGGCCGGTCAGGCCCCCACCTTCCGGGTACAGGCCAAGTGCCCACGCGTCGAGCTCCTGCTGGGCCTGCTTGCTCGCCCGGTTGCCGCCTGTGTAGTCGATGGTGTACCCAGCACCGCACAGGGCCTGCAGGTCACTGAGGCTGCCCGCGACGTCGTCGTCACTCTCGGCCAGGGCGCGGAGTACCAGGACAAGGCGACGGCGGCTGTCATTCGGGTAGCCGACGAGCTGCTCCTCGAAGTAACTCAGCAGCCCGGCATAGTCGGTGGGATCTCGGCTCACCCGGGCGTTCGGGTCGCGGAGCAGGCGGGCGCGCACGGTGCTGGCCGCCGCCTGCGCGACGTTCTGCAGGTGACCGTGCGTTGTCGTCGGTGCGCGATTGAAGAGCCCCTTGAGGACATCGGTAAGGTTCACGGTGACCTCCGGCGGATGCCGCCACGGAACGCGGCGCGTGTGGCTGTCGCGCTCGGCTCACCAGCCTTCACGAACAGACGTTCAGGGGCGAGGGCCAGCACGGCGCCGTCCCCGTCGTCGGGCGACTGCCCCGTGTGGCGTTTCTTGAAGGCCTTCTTCTGCTCGAGCTTGCGCACATCCTGGTCGCCCACCGTCACGTACCCATACCGCCGGTCCGTGAGATCGCGCCGCAGGGCGCCGCCGGCGACTTCGATGCGCGTGACGCTGAGCACCTCGTCCGCCAGGGCGTACATCTCGGTGACCAGATCCCGGTACTGGCTCTCGTCTCTGGGTTTCCCGCCGAACTGCACTTCGTGCACCGTGCAGCCCTGGGGGAAGAGGGTGCGCAGATCCTCGCGTTTGCGCAAGGCGTCCACGATCCCGCCGCCGTACCCGCCGCTGCCGTCCACGCGGATGTTCGCCCTGGTCGCACCACGCGCGGCCGCCCGTTGCAGGGCCTGGACAGCCTCCTGCACGTACCGGTCCGTGCGGCTGAACGCGTCGGCCTCCTGCGCGCCCTGGATGGCGGTCTCGAAGCGCAGGCGCCGGGCCTGATCCGTGTACAGCGTGCCGGCGTCGTCGCCGTAGCGCCCACAGTCGATACCGAGGTTCACGACCTTCGGGTCGGCCCCCTCGACGTCGCGCTTCAGGCAGGCGTCGTAACGGCCGCCACTGATCAGGGTGTCGCCCATGCCACCGGATGGTGGAACGCCGAGTGCGCCGTACAGGAAGCCGCGCTTCGGGGCGAACACCGTGCCGGGCGGGTGGAACCCGTCACCGCTGGCCTTCTGGACGGCCCAGGGCAGGGTGAAGGTATGCCGGGTCTCGTCCATGGCGGGCACGACCTCGCAGCCGAAGGTCTTGTGATCCTCGATCCAGTCGTTGAAGGTGCCGCGCGACGTGCCGCCGGGCACCTCGGAGGTGCCGTCCCAGACGTTCGGGAAGCCCAGCAGGGACAGGCGGAACACCAGGGCGCGCGGGTGGAGCTTCATGGCCTGGAATTCGGAGTTGTCGGTCTTCGGGTTGGCAAGCAGCAGCCAGATCCGCACGCGGTTGCCGGTCAGCTGGCGCTTGATGCCGTCGAACATGAAGTTCGGGACGCCCTCGGCCTCGTCGAAGACCACGAGTTGCATGTCGTTGTGCTGGCCCTGGGCGCGCTCGGTGCCCTGGCCGCCGGCGTCGGAGGTCGTCATGCCGAGGGCGAAGTGATCGCCGGATCGTTCGGCGAGGTTCTTCTTCGGCAGCAGGCCGGGCATGACGTCGCGGCCTCGACCGCGTGCGGCCGTCACGTGCGTGCGGATGTCCTTCCACAGCAGGCGCGTGACCTGGAAGTCGGTGGGAGCGGTCGTGATGATCACGGACGGGTTGAACACCCGGTAGAACCACGCGACCACCGGCGCCTCGATGCCGTACGTCTTCCCCACGCCGTGCGGAGCCTCGACCACGAAGATGAACGGCACGTCGTCCTCGCCCGCGAGCTGGCGGGTGACGCTGTCCTGGATGGCTGCGAGGATCTCGTGCTGGCCGGGGTAGCCGTTCACGCCATGCCAGGGGGTCATGCCCAGGATGCACGAGCAGAAGCCCAGGAGGTCGCCCTGGTACTTGTTCCACTTCTCCTGCTCGGTCTGGGCGGGGGCCGCGTCGGGCAGGCGGCCCTGAGCGCGCAGGCGCTTGCGGGCGAGGGCCTGCAGGACGACCTGCCGGGTCATCCACGGCGGCGGGCTAGAGACTCGCGTCATCGTCGTCCTCGGGGGGCAGCATGGCCGCCAGGCGCCACAGATCCCGCTCGTCGAGCTTTTCCAGGTCGTCGGGCGAGCGGATGGCCCCGATGCGGATCTTCAGTTCATCCATGCCGGCGGCCTTCACCTTCAGATCCGTGCCGATCTTCGCGAAGCGGGCAATGTCGATAGGTTCGAGCTTATCCGGCTTGAGGTGGGCGGCGCCGCGCACGCTGATGTCCACCAGCAGGTCGCCGAGGCTGCCGAGCGTGCTCCTGACCTCGGTCTTGACGTCAGTGTCCAGAGCGCGCAATTTGGTGCTCACTTGGTGACGGTATTCGGCGCGGAGGTCAGCCCAATCTTCGCGACTGCTGCGGGCTTTGATGGCGTCGTTGCTCGGGTACCCGGGTTTGTCACTCAGGATCTTCAGGGTGAGCGAGTCGTCACCACGGATGTACTCGCGCCGGATGACATTCCAGTCATGCCGACTTGGGCGACCCGGAGCCTGTGCGGCCGCGCTGCTTGCGGGTGTTGACTTCGCCTTGCTGGGCTTCTGGGCGGGTGGCTTCGGTGGGCGCTTGGGCATCCGGATCACCTCCTTCTGGGTGCGTGATGGGTGGGGCCTTGCCGGGCGGGCGGGCCGTCACGGCCGTCACCAGCTCGGCCTTGTCGTCGAGGGTCACGCTCACCTGGTACCGGAGCGTCTGCTGCAGCTGGTGCGCCTCGCGCACGCCATTGATGGCGTCGAACTCCACGCCGTACTTCAGCGGGCCATCCGGCGGGCCATGGACGGTCACGTAGTACGGATCCGCCCACCGGTCGGGCAGCTGGAGCCGGACATCGTCGACCGTCCGCGTCTCGGTCGCGTTAACCTCGCGGGGCAGGTCGGACTTGTGGACGATGACCAGGCCCACGGCCTCGAGGTTGGCGATAACGCTCTCGCCGTTCTCGCCCAGGGCCATCAGGGCGGCACGCTGGGCGCGTTTCAGGTCGTAGCGGGGCATGATCACCTCCTGGAATTGAGCAGGGAGTAGGAGGGCATCATTGGTGAAGGTTTGGCTCGGTTTCGAAGGTAGAAAGCGTTGTGCTATGGGGGCCAAACCTACCAAGGTGCTTCACCAGCAGGCATAGGGTGACCAGATGGAAACCGTGATTAGAAGAATTCACATTGGCGACAAAACCGTCGAGGTCATCGCGCAGAGCATCGCTGGCCCTCCAGGGCGGAAGACACCACGCCTGCTGACCTCCTTGTCCCTCCGGATCGACGGTATGGCCCGTCAAGACCTGACGGCGACTGGAGCGAGTCCCGATCAGTTGCTGGATATCGGGATTGGGGCTGCGCGGATCGGCTATTAGCAACAAGGGTTCGGGCCGCCTTGTGGGTGTCACGATTGGGTGCGGCCATGGGTTGCCTCCTTGCTAGGGTGAGGGATGGACGAATCGACGAAGCACGTGGCCATTGCCACGGCGTTGTACTTGGCCCGCGCGGAATACCGCTGCCTCCAGTCGCAACCACACGCTGCGGGCGACGAGGTCGCTCGCAAGGCCGCATTCAACGTGGCCTTCACGTTCATGCGGCGGGCAGGGATGGAGTCGGAATTCAGTTATCACGAGCAGGAGGAACTGAAGTCCCTGCTCTACGAAGATGATTGATGGTTGGGACACACCGAGTGGCACGGCGGTTCGGGGGGATTCGGAGACCAGCTGCTACCACTCGCACCTGATAAGCCCAGCGTGAACTGGGCGTGTCCGGCAGTCTGGTGTTGGGCGGCATGGGCGGGGTCACGGTGGTCACCTCCTCAGGCGTAAGGTAGGGGATGAAAGAAATCAGAATCGAACAGGGCAAGGGGGACTACGACGACCGGGATCTGATCCTGACGTACCCGGCCAACGCGGTCGAGACGCCGGAGATGAAGGCGCTGTTCGCAGCAGGCCGCACCCACGAGCTCGTTTTGATCTCAGGGATCAACGGAAGGGTGACCGTGGGGATGGGCGCAGGCGTATGGCGATTTAGAGTCAAGGAAGCGCTGGGTCGACCCTGATCACCGGCCCGCCTCTGTTCTCTGGGCTGTCGCCCTGCCAGCAGCGTGGGATACACCCCAGCAGCTCCGGCAGGTAGAACGGCTCACGCACTACCGGGAAGACGCGCGGTAGCGGCTCGATCGGTACCGTCTGCCGTACGAGCTTCTGCACGCGGGCACGACGCGCGGCCCGTTGGTCAGCCTTCTTCGACATACCGCGGGCCTCCTTGGTAGCGTGCGGTGTGGATTCCCTACAGCATCTCAACGACACTTGGGAGCAAAAGCTCGATCACGTGCACGCTCAGGTCTGGCAGCGTATGAAAGCCCTTGGGGTCACAGCGCGGTGGGTTGACCCCTTGCATGAGGCGACTGCGACCAAAAGAAAACGGGTCGACTATGGGCGTGAGTCCCGAGGGACAGAGCGGGACGGCTACGAGTTCGTCATCCGGTTGGGCAACGAGCCGTTGACGACAGGCACGTTGAACGGCAGGGATCCCAACAATCATGTGACGTCCCTTATGGTTCACGCGGCCAATGCCCTGGAGCGGCGGGGACTCGCGGTGATGCCCCACATTCCTTGACGCTTGGCTGGGCAGGGAAGGTTCGAGTCAATGAAAAAGCCTCACGAGGTGTGGGGCCGCCCTGCCGCCTTCACCCGGGCGGTGTGGGTTGTGGGTATGGCTCAAGCCTACCGAAGGCTGGTGAGCTTGACGTCCGCCTTTTGGCTAAGAGTAAGGGGAAACTGCCCATGAAGGACAGGCCAATAAGGTAAAGGGCTGGCTTCAACTCGGCACTCAGGAGATGAGCTCGTCCCTCGACCACAGCGCGACCTCGCCGTCTCAACCGGCATGAACCGAGCGTTTTCGGCCACCTCCCTGGGAGGCGTAGGCTAGGGAATGGACGATGACCTGAGAGAGCTTCAGGAACTTGCAGCTCGCAACCAGCGAAACCAGGCCTCTGCAGAGCGCGACCAACTTGATTATTCAGATGCAGAAGACCGAATAGAGATGAGCCGTCGAAGGCAGTTTATGAACGTTGTGCGCCCCGCCGTTGAGAGGCTTGGCGAAGCAATCAGATCACTGCCCGGTAGCGCGTTTTTCCCTGAGGAAGATCCGTACATCACGCCAAGTTATGGGGTGAGGTTCGAGGTTCCTGGTTCACGTCGCACCGTGATTGGTGGAATCGAGCTTCGAGCAGTTGAGGACGATGTTGTCGTGTCGTGGAACGCTCACAGCGTCACGGATGAGCGCCGCGAGCGATTTCCTCTCGCATCGTTACAAGTTGAAGACCTGTACCAGATGATGCTGAAGCATGTCCGAGACCTGATGAAGTAGTTGCAAGGGATCCCGCAGTTGCAGCGGGGTCACGCAGTTCTGTTCCGGAAGCTGCTGTGAGAGGCGTCTCGCACCCTGGAACGGCCCAACGTAAACCGGGCGTGTTCGACAGTCAGGTGTCGGTCTGCATGGGCGAGGTCACCATCCTGGGAGGCGCAGGGTATGGAATGGACGATCAGGAATTCATGGACGCCCTGGACTTCGAGAACGCATGGCACATCCATTTGGACGAACCACGAGCTGCGCACCTTCGAGAACTTGAGGCAGCGGGGCGGAGGGTTTGGCCGACTATGTCCACGCACGATGAGCCGTTGATGTTCACCATCAACGTGTGGAGTGCAGATCACCGTCTCCTGGCACAGTCAAACCCGGCCCCGTACCCAGCGGAGGATGAGCAGATCAGAGAGATGTTCGACCAGGCTGCACGGCGGCTGGTCAACGATCCCAGGTACTGACAGAAGAAAGCCCCTGCGATGAGGCAGGGGGTGATGAGGGTATGTTCTATTCGTCTAGCGTGGAATACGTCTCGGCCACGCTGTTGTAACCGACGCGGAAATCCGCCGGCACCCCCATGTCATCAGGGCGCGTGAAGTGCAACCACCCGTGTTCGCCCTTGTGCTTCTCCAGGGTGTCCAGCGTCTCGCGTACCCACTCGTTCGTGCCCTCGAACTCCCACGCAGTGCCATCAATGAACACCAATCTCAATCTGGCCATGTATCAGCGTACCTGCTACCACACGCAGCATTGAGAAAAAGGTTGGGGAGTTTACGTCGGTCCTGCCCTGGCAGCTTCAGCCTTCCTACCAGCGCTTGCACGTGATGAGGCACGGGATGCTCACGGCCCCGGATGACCACCACAGGCACGGTGAGCAGATCAGGGCCGCAGTTGAACGCCACAGGCTCGGGCGCTGGATTGCCGATGTGAAAGCGGACTTCGTGGCTCATGTCTCTCCTTTGCGTTCGCTATCAGGCAGGGGCGGGATCGGCACGCGCTGGTGTGTCAGCTTCTTCACGCGGGCACGACGCGCGGCCCGCTGGTCCGCTTTCTTCCACATGCAACGGGCCTCCTTGGTCGGGTGAGGAATTAAAGCGGCCGTTAACTGCTCCGTTTATTGTCATGCGGTGAGCGACCTTCCGGCCCTGCTGGACGAGGTGGCGACCGAGCGGGACACCCTGCGAACCCTGCTGTCCGAGGCCCGCTCCACCCGACTGTGGATTGATCGGGATTACCTGGCGTCACCCATAGCTGGCGTCATGGTGCAAGTGAGTCGGGATGTAGCGCGCCTTGACGCCCTCGCCGCAAAACTCGAATGGGATCACGCCACGTTGGTCATGGCCGTCGCCGCACCGTCAACAGTGACGTTGATCTCGCATGGGACGGTGGGGGCGATTCGGGAGCGGGTGCAGGTAGCCCATGATCTGACGGTCTGGCTGCAGGATTTCCTGGCGTGGGCCATACGTTGGGGTGAGGAGTTGATGGATGAACCACAGGAGCGGTTGTTGAATTGATGGTCAGGGCGCACCGAGTTGCTCGGCGCTTCGGGCTAAAGAATCAGTCAGCCGGTTCTGCTCGCACCCTTCATGGCCACCTGTAAAAATGAAACAGCTGCGCCGCGTGTTTGGCACCCATTCCGGGGGGATCCTGGGTGCTTTGAACGTGCGGTGCAGCTTCGTGCAGGCTAAGCGGATCACACCCCTAAACCGTAGGAATCACACGGTATTGGCCTGAAGATTCCTTACCGCTTCCTGAAGGCTGGGATATGCGACAGGGTCTGCCTCAGGTATTGGATTGCATGAGCGGCCTCACGTCCCTGGGAGGCGTAGGCTAGGGAATGGACGAGTTGCAGAACCTCAATGACACGTGGGAGCAGCACCTCGACGACCAGCACGCCCAGCTGTGGGAGCGCATGAAAGACGTCGGGGCAACGGCGGAGTGGACGGATCCACTGGATGGGGATGGCGCGGCGGTCACGGACCAGCCCGACGATGCCTCAGGGCCCCGATGGGCGGCCGTGGAGATGTTCCAGTTCGAGATCCAGCTCGAGGGGGAACCGCTGATGATGGACACCGTGCACCGCGTTGACCCCTATGCCATGGCCAGTGACTTGGTCGAGCAGGCCGCCATTGAGTTGGAGCGCCGAGGCATTCTCAATCTTGACGCTGACGTCTGACTGAGGGCTCAGCACCACCGTGGGAGGATGTGCCGATGAGCAGCCTGGAACGTGCCATGGTTCGGCATATCGCTCGCACCGCGTACAACAGCCGTGTCCGTCGATATGGAACAGCGCGAGCGGAGATGGAAGCGAGGGCACAGGCCACCGCGTTCATTGCTGATCTGCAGGATGCGGAGTGGCAGGCCCTGCTGCAGCGGGACCTTGATGAGTTCCTTGCCGAGCAGCAGGCGAAATAGCTGACGGGCTTCAGGCGCCACGAAAAAACCGCCCCTGTGGGCGGCTGATGCGTTCGAGTTGTCGTGGAGCCTGACATCACTGTTCACGATTCTTCCGCATTTGTCAACGCCTGAAGGCACGTCAGGGCTTCCGGATCACCCAGCGAGGCCGCCACAGACAGCGCTGTGCGGGCATAATTTCGGGCCTGCTCACCGGCCCAACCGCGCCCGGAGGCGTGCAGGAGCGTGCTGAGTCCCTGCCCGGCGCGAATGCGGTCGAGCAGCTGACCATCGTGCTGGCGCAGCGTGGCCGCGAGGGCGTTCTCACTGATCCAGCCCAGAGGCGTGTGTACATGGCTGTACGTGATGGTGGCGCCGGCCAGCCCATAATTGCCGACACCGACGACCCGCATGTTCCCGCCACTGCCGTTGGGTGGCGCGAGGTTGCTGCTGAGCACCTCGCTGCTGATCCTGGTGTCCCAGGCGCGCAGGGCCTGATACCAGCGCTCTGCCAGGGATCGTGCCTGCCGGGCGAGCTGACGGGGGGTGAGTTCACCATGGGGTGTCCAGATGGTCTGCCGGCGACGTTTGGGGGCGGGCTTCGTGTAGCCGGTGGCGTCCTCGGTGAGGGAGGTCACCAGATCAGCCATGTTCACAGGGTTGGGCATGGAAGGCGCCTCTTGGCCAGTAGTCACGGTCTTGCGCTGACCTTCATCAGTGGGGTCGGGACATTCATGACGGAGAAGTGTCGTTCCCGTGACACGGTGGGGCGTACCGTCGTGGCCATGGACGAGTCACCTTCAGCAGCGCATGTATGGCACCTCCTTGAAGCCCTGGGGTGCACACGCACGGTCGCAGAGCATCTGTTCCCCAATGGTCGGGCGGGGTACCGCGTGACCATCGAGCGCGAGGGACGCGCGGTGGCCGCAGGCCGCCATGTGGTCGAGGAGATGGCGGCGACGCAAGCACTGCTGGAGGCGATCCAGGTGGTGCTGCCCAAGTCATCCCCGCAGTCGAAATTTGTGCCAGCCGCACCAGTGCGCTTGATCGGTCTGCCCCGATGACCGCGTGATCGGAGGGCAGTCACCACGAAGCTGACCCGCTCAACCAGAACCCTCATGGGGCCGGTGACCACGTCCAGGGGCCGCGTGGTGACTTGCGGCACCTGTTCCCGCGTACCCGTACTGAACCGCTCATGCGTTTTGCGAATGATCGTTGGCAGCGTTCCTGGGTGGGTCTGATAGAGCTGGTGGCGACCTCGGTGAGGGAGGTCACCAGGTCGGCCATGTAGCCGGTTTGGGCATGGTCACATCGTGAAGTCAGGTCATTCGAGCGTCGCCAGGGGGTCATGGTTCACCCCGTCGAATGATGATCAATTCAAGGGCAGAACGTACGCTCTGACACATAAATTGGGACAACTGGATAACGTGAGTGGCATGGAGGAGTCGGCGGCAGCGCAACAGGTCTGGCGATACCTGGAGGATCTGGGATGCACACGCGCCTTCAGCACCTTTGTCCTCTATGGGAAGACCGTGCATTGCGTCCAAATCTGTCGTGCAGGACAGGTGATCACGTCTGGTCGACACCTCCAGTTGGGCCTGGCGAACTCGGCAGCGTTGCTGGCGGCCATGCGGCAGCTGGGGCCACCGGAGCGCACGCACGAAACGTGCACTCCCCCGTACAGCACATCCCGTGAGAGATGGACGACAGATCTGTGGAGTGAAAGACCCGTGAAATGCCACCTTGCTCACACTGTGGCCATGACTTGCCGGGAAGCCATCCTCGACGCGATCCGTGACCTGCTCCGAGGTCGCGAGGATCAGACCTTTACACCTGTCGAGGTGGCCCTGTTCATGCTGGCTCGGGAAGCGCCCTACAAGGAATTGACCATCCGGGGCACGATCTCGCATCTCATGTGCACGGACGAACCGGATCCGACGGGCAGGCGCTCTCAGGAGCTGGAGCGGGTCGGCCGTGGTCGCTACCGGCTGCGATAAGGCAACCTGCGGCACACTGATGGCATGACGTGTCGCGACGACATCTTGATGGTGGTGCAAGACCTCACCGCGAGTCGCCCCAACGGAACGTTCACCTGCCAAGACGTCGTTGCAGCCTTGCGGGCCAGGCACACCACGCACCTGGACGCCACCATCCGCAGACTGGTGACCGTGGAGATGTGCGTGAATGGCGTTGGGCCGCGCGCCGCGACCTACCGCGATCTGGAGAAGGTTAGCCGCGGCCGGTACCGGCTGTTGGCCGAGCATCAGCGACGCTCCTGAGTAAGTGGCCCAGGGCAGAAGGACGACGAATAAAGGCATCCTGTAGGGCGGGGAGAGGCCGTCTGCGGCACGATGAAGCCATGACGTGCAGGGACGAGATCCTGAGTGCCGTGAAGGAACTTGTGAAGGACAACCCGGATCAGGAGTTTACGTTGGAAGAGGTACTGAGTTATATGCGGCCGCGTGGCTCGCCCTACCTTCGAGCGCACCTGAGTCACCATGTGACGGCGGTGATGTGTGTCAACTCGACCTCGAAGTTTGGCGGACAGTACCAGGATCTGGAGCGTGTCCGCAAGGGTGTGTACCGGCTGCTGGCGTGACATGCCTCAGGCCCTCCTGACCCGGATCACGTCCGGTAGCAGTGTGGCGTGCGGAATGGTCATGCCCCGCGTGACGTCGTTCAGGCCGAGCTCGCACAAGTAGAACGGCTCCCGGATGCGCACGCGGCCCAGGGTCTCGCGCTGGTACCACGCGGTCAGCCGGGCACGCCTGGACCAGTCCTCGGCCTGTTCGATGTCGCGCTCGTATTCCTGTTCCCGTTGACGCTCGTTGATGCGCTGCTGCGCGGCCTGACGATCACGGCGGCTCATGACGCTGCCCTAGGCTGCTGCATCCCTCGCGCATCGTAGCGAGCGGTACACATGACGACATGGCCTAATGTGCTGTCAACCTTCAGATAAGCCCACCTATGCTCGCTTTTCACCTGTCCACCACCCAGGAAGCGGACGCTATACACATGAAACGTACTTTGATGCTGCTGGCCGTGCTTTCTACCTCGACCGCCTCCGCCGCTGGGCTCACCATGACCGACACCTCGTTCCTGGCCAAGGCCGTGCGCGGCAACAACTTCGAACTCCAGGCAGCGAAACTGGCAGTCAACATGGGACGGACTGCGGCGGTGCGCACCTATGCCGCCAAGATGATCGCCGACCACACCAAACTGGGCGCCGGTGTCAAGGCCGCTGTCATGCAGCTGGATCCGATGATGAAGCTGCCGACGACCGTCACGTATTCGCAGTACGACATGCTGACGGTCCTGAAGCGGTCGGGCCGGAACTTCGATGCCCTGTACCGAAAGGACATGGTGGCGTCGCACGCGCAGACGTACGCATTGTTCAACACGTACAGCAAGTCGCGGGCGGCCAGTCTGCCGCTGCGCACAACGGTCATGAACGCGAAGCCGACGGTGAAGATGCACTGGGATATGGCGCTGATGTTGCCCCGGATGTAACGCACCACTCCACCGATGCAGCGGGCCGTATGGCCCGCTGTTCCGTCGTTGCTGATCAGGCACGATCGTGATCACAGAGAACGTGCTATCGGTCTGCGGTGCCGGGCAGGTGTGGGGGATCACAACAGACCGTCCAGGCGGGCGCTGATGCGATTGATGACCTCGACCGGGTTCGCCCTGGCCCCCGGCGTGATCATCTTCAGTTCCGCGCGCAGTTCGTCCCGCAACGCCTCCACGCCCTGCCGTAAGATGGGCAGCCCGGGCCGCAGGTTATTCGCCTCGCCCTCCTCAATCACCGTCTTGATCTGCAAGCGGGTGAGTTCGTCGGCCAGGTCATCCAGCAGGGCCAGTTCGTGGCTTGTCACATCTCGGGCCTCCCGTTGGCGGCGCAGGGTCATCAGGTGGGTGTACAGGTCAGCCATGGCGTCCCTCGATGGGCATGCTGAGCAGAAGCGAGCCAGATGAACTCACCCGTGCCCATGGGACAGGCCCACACGCGACATGAGAAGCACGTTGAGCTGACTGGCACACTGCACACCAGTGCACACTTGCTCGTGACGAGGCCGGACAGATTGACGCGTGAAGTCGATGAACGTGACCCTGACCATCCCCCCCGCCGTCCGTGACGCCGCCCAGCAGGGACTGATCCTGCGCCGACACCTCGGCTATGGCGGGAACCGGACGGGAGAACGCGTTGCCGAGCGCCTGCTCAGCGACAAGCCTCTCACGGCCTCGAGGGTGCGATGGATGGCCACGTACTTTGCCACGCACCCCCAGCCGCCGCTGGTGGGCTCGACCGGCAATCCACACCGGATGTATGTGGGGTGGCTGCTGATGGGTGGGGACGCGGGGCGTGCCTGGGCGGAATGCACCTTGATGGCGTTGAACCGTGAGGAAGCGTGCAAGCAGGCGAAGCGGGCGCAGCGGCGTGCGGCAGCGCCGGTCAAGCAGGCCTGCTGAATGCAACGGAAATTGGGGCCTTTTTGCGGGTGAATGGGTCTCAGGCATCCGTCGGCCTCCCTTCAAAGAGCGTGGTGATCAGGGGCGTGATCACCACGTCCACCCGGCCCCCTGATACCACCGGGCCGCGCGTCACGCGCAGCTCGTCGATCAGCGAGTCATCCGCCCACACATGCGCGTGCGTCAGGGCGTCCTCCAGGGCCTTCGGGAGGTTGCTCAGGTCACGGGCGCGGTGGTCTGGCGGGCACACATGCAGGCGCAGGCCGAGACGCGCATTGGGCGGCGTGCTGGGATGCCCCAGGCTGGCGATCACGGCGGCCACGCTGCGCCGGTAGTCCCGGCCGTCCTGGCTGAGCAGGACGCGCGCTGTGGGCTTGCCTTTGACCGTGATCACGACGGCGCGCCAGATCGCGTTGACGCTGGGCGGGTACGGCAGGGCAAAGGTCAGGATGCCGGGCAGTGGCGGGGCTGGACGAGGTGCAGGTGCGCTGGGTGCGGGGAGGGGGGTCGGGTGGACGACCGGTACGCCTTCGAGGCCCAGGCGCGTCCGGGTGGCAGTGCGCTGGGCTGCATCCGGGATGCGGCGCAAGTACGCTTCGGCCGCATCTCTCGTCGGGAACGGATTCATCACCTGACCCTCAGGACAGCTTCTTCCGAGCTTGATGGACGGCTCACATTGCCGGAGGGGCCACAAAGCCGCCGCTGGTGCGGTCGCACACTCACTCCGTTGCACCCGCTCAATGGCGTCGACCCATCGTTCTCCTGGCGAGCCGTGCAACCAAATCTTCCTTCTCCACCCCCACGACTGTGGGGGTGTTTCTGGATTACCTCCCGGAGTGTGCCTGCCGGGACGGCAGCCCCGTGCCCGTCCGGCCAGTGCACGAGCACGTTCGCACCCACTCCCGGCCGGGGCACAGTCACAACCTCACACACCGTGCCGCGCCGGGTATCGTCGCCCTTGCCCACCTTCGGGCCGTACCGGTAGACGGGGACCATGGTTAGCCAGCGGTACTGACTGTTCATGCGAGCTCCGCAGGGATCAGAATGGAGGCATGACGTACCGGGACGAGATCTTGGACGTGGTGCGTGATCTGGTGCGCGACCGGCCCACACGGCAGTTCACACTGGCCGAGGTCATCGTGGAAATGCAGGAGCGTGGTTCGGCATGCAAGATACCGACCATCAACACGTACGTTTCGAGCATGATGTGCGTGAATGCGCCGCGTCACCGTCGAAAGCAGTACGCAGATTTCGAACGTGTCGGGCCTGGGCAGTACCGGCTGCTCTGACCTCACGCCTTCACCTCCTCAGCGAGGTTCAGCACGGCCTTCTTCAGGTATGGCGCGCTGTCTCCAAACGCGATGGTCTGGCGTGATTCCGTGTCCACCACGAGGGCTTGCACGGTCGGGTTCCCACTGGCGTCCTGCTTCAGGACCAGGCGCAGCTCCTGGTTGGCCGTCAGGTGCTGCTGGGCGTAGGTGAGCACCCAGTCCGTCCAGCCACCCTTGCCGCTGCTGTTCGCCTGCATCCTGCTGTCCTGAATGTGCTGCTGCTGGCGCTGCAACCGCTCATACGTCCCAGTTGTGACGTTCTCCGCGATCGCTGCCGCCCGCTGCTCCCCCGTCAAGGTGTGCAGCTTCACTTCCTGCCCGGTGTCCGGGTGTTGCACGGTCGCGTGCGCATCGATGGCCGCCGCCACCTCCGCCGCCGCCCTGACCTGGCTGGTGCTGGGCCGCTCGCTGCCCGTCGCCGTCTGCAGGTACTTCGCGACGGCGATCTGCTTCTCAGGATCCAGCTCCCCGATCACGTGCGCCGCTTCCTTGAGCTCCCGGGCCTGCCGTTCGTTCTCGGGATATAAACCAATGGTTGTCACGAGCGTGCTGCTGGTCTCCGCCGCGTCAATCAGTTGCTGGGCACGCTGGCGGCTCCAGCCCCACACCTGCTCGCAGTAATCCCCGAAGGTGCGGTGCCCCTCGCGGTACAGGCGTTGATCGCGGATGGTCAGCAGCGCCTCGCCGACATCGATGAAGCCCTGCCAGCCCTGCCTTACGACTGCTTCAAGCTGGTTCAGGGCCTGTCGCTCGTCGGGCGTGATCGCTTCCAGGGCCGGGGTCATGCGCCCTCCAGACGGCCGGGCCGACGGGGCCGTGCCGAGTAGGCTGGGGCATGACTCTCCCCGAAGACGTGCGTGTGATTGACGTCATGCAAAGTGGCAGCCTGCTGCTCAGCCGGGTGGAACGTCAAGAAGACCGCGCTCGTCCTGGCGCCACCGCCGTCCGGCTGCGCCTGCTGAACCTCGGGACGCAGCCCGTCACCGTGGATCACGTGGCCTTCCACCACGACGCCTTGACGGTGACCCTGCCCATCAACAGGCGCGTCAATCCAGCACGGTACCTGGTCGTCATTGGCCCGGAGACGGCGGACACCGTGACGCTGCAGGCGAGTCGGCAGGGGCAGTCGGCGCTCTTCAAGGCCGGCGTGCCCTTCGACATGACGGTGTCGGTCACGACGCCGTACGGCCCGATCGCGTTGATCCAGCGGCTGTCCTGGGGTTTCTGGATGGAGGGTGGGTACGGCTTCACGCTGCTGGATCAACCCCGCTGAGGGCGCCACGCGTCGTTGGGTGAGCGGAGTCACGCGACCGTCCAGGCGGCCGGGCTGACCAGGCGGCACACGCGGCGCTGCCGGCGGGGTGTGTTCGTCACAACGGGCCGCACCATCGTGCTGATCAGGCCGAGCGCTTCCAGCCGGTACACGGCGTGGGCGACGACGGCGCTGTTGATGCGCAGGGCGCGGGCGAGCTCGTTCAGGCTCTGGCCGGGCTGGAGGTAGGCGGCGCTGAACACCTCGCGCTGCCGGGGATGGAGTTTCGGAATGGAGACTGCTCGCGTCATGGGTTCACTGCCTTCACGCGCTGGGCTGCTGGCCGCTCTCGGCGTCGATCGGGAACGGCAGATCCTCACCGGGCTGCAGGGGATCAAGGGTCATGTTCAGCGGGGGCGGCACGTCATGCACCGGCGGCGCGTCCTGCTCATCGGTCAGCAGCGGCGCGGCATCGATCGCCGGTCGAACCAGATCGTCTACCTCGGCCTGCAGCTGCTGGATCTCGGCCACGCTGCCGCCGGGGATCTTCAGTTCCTGCTGGATCTGTTCGTTCAGCGTCGGCTGGTTGCTCACCGCGCACTCCAGGCAGTTGCTGCTCCCCAGGATCGCATCCACCCCCAGCCCGCACGTCTCCAGCTCGTCGAAGGTCACACGCGTGATGCACAGCACCGCGCCGTACTCATCCACCGTGATGTTTCCGCGCAGGTGGGCGGCCATCATCACGGCCGGCAGGTGCTCTCCGCCCAGGCGTGGCGTGACCTCAAGGCGGATCCGGCCGCCCTCGGCTGCCGCGCCCTTCAAGACCGGCATGTGGTGCAGTTCGAACTTGCGTTCCTCACGGGCACCGGGCATGAAGGCCCACTTGATGTCCGCGACCCAGCCATTGTCCCGGTCGTCCTTGATGCTCATGCCGCGTGGGGTCACTGCGAAAATGCCGTAGGTCTGCATGGTGGTTCTCCTTCTCCGGTCTGGGCCGGATGCGTGAGGTCAGGACTTCTTCGGGCACCAGTGGTCTGTGGGAATCCAGGCGACGACATCCCGCCCGCTCGCGGTCACCGTGTGGTGCATGCGGGGCTCCGCGCCGCACCGGCGGCACGTGGCGGACTCTGGCGAATTGAGTTCCAGCGGCTGGCCGTCACGGCCACCCAGCGCCTCGGCGAGGCTCACCGAACGATTCAGGCGGCGGTCACTGGAGAACACGGCGCACCTCCGGAGTGCCGGTCAGGGCGGGCGTGCTGTTTCTCGCCACGCCGCTCAGCTGCGCGGTGCGCCGCTCGATGAATTCCTTGCGCGCGAAGATCGCGTTGTCGGCTTCCAGCAAACCGAGCTGCACCCCGTTGCACACACTCCGGATCAGGTCACGCACGGGGCCGGGCGCTGCGGTCGACGTCTCGCCGCGGCCGACACGGGCCATGGCCTCGTCCCACTCCGCGATGGCCAGTTCCTGGAAGTCGCCCTTCCCGAGCCCGTAGTCGACGAGCTTCTGAGGGGTCGGGAAGAAGGTCTCGAATCGGAACGCGGCCCGGCACGCTTCCCCGAACTGGTCAGCGGTCAGTTCAGCGGCGAGGATCTCGCGGTAGATCTTGACCGTCTGGGAGTTGTGTCTGCGGTTCCAGCGGTCTTCGAGGATCGTCCAGGCGGCGGCGAACTGTTCGTCAGAAAACGGCACGGGTGTCCTCCTGCAAGGCGGCGTAGATGTCGCTGGCCCGCTGCGCGGCCTGCTGGTTGGCGGCCTCGGTCGTCTGCGGGTGGGGGGTGAATCTCAGGACGTGGGGCCGTTCGTGCCGGGCCGGAAGTGACCCCCGCTGCCGGGCCCGCCACGCGGGTGCCTCGGCCTCGATGACACTGGGCGTGATGCTGTCCCGCCACGTTTCCCGCCGCAATTCCGCCACGATCTGGCCGACGTCCTCAGCGGTGTACCCGGCCTTCGCCAGACTCTTGCCGACCTTGCCGATGCGGCTGCGGGTGATGTCCGTCAGGCCGTCGTGTCCGCCGTAGCAGGCGAGTGCAACTGCGGCGAACATGGCCTGATCGGGGCCGGGCACGCGCGCCGCCGGAACCTTGTCCGTGCTGGTGGCTGGTTCGGTACGGCTTCTGGCGGGCAGGGCAGGAACCTGGAGAGGATCAGGCCGGTCAGCGACGGCCGCGACAGCGGCCCCGCCGTCAGGCGGCTGAAGTGGTTCGGAGTTCTGAGCGGCGATCTGATCCTGACCCCCCAGTGCGGTGCCGTTCCGCGCCTCCCCCTGGGGGGTAGGGGGGTTTGTTTTCTTCTCTTCTTTCCTTTCTTCATCACTTCCTTTCTTCAGAGAACCGGGAAGTGCGTTCTGATCGGTCTTTTGTGCCTGTCGGGGCGAGTCTTTTTGCAGACCCTTTGCAGAGGGCTTGCGCACCCCTTGCACACGCGTACTCGCCTCGGACGAGCAGAAGTGCCCGTCGATCCCCAGGATCAGACCCTGCGCGGTCAGCCGTCCGGTGCTGGCCTGGATCGTGCGGACGTCAATCTCCAGAGCGATGGCCAGCTGTCGGGTGGTGTAGGTATTGCTCCGGTACTGCCGGTGCCGGGTCAGGAAGGTCAGCACGCGGATGTCCGCAGCCAGGATGAGGCGCTCGATGGCGTCCAGTGCCCAGTTGGGAATGACGGTGTCCTCGCCACGGCGCAGGGTGGTGTGGACACCAGGGATCTGGATGGCGTCCATCAGGCCACCGCACCGTCCAGTTGGATCCACCGCGCCAGCAGTAGTAAGCGTTGGTTCATGGTTGCCTACCCTGTGACCGGACAAGGACTACCGTCGGGGCATGACTCCCGTCATTTACCCCGTCTCCAGCACCACGCTCCCCCGTGCGGGTGTCATTGAAGTGCCCTGCTACCGGGCGCAGTCCTTCAACGGGCGGACGGCGGTGATGGCCTCCGAAGACAAGGTGGTCGAGTTCGACTTCGAAACCATGACCGAGCAGGATATGGAGTTGGCCACTGCGGAGCGCCTGGGGGAATACACGATTCAAGGATTGATCGCTGTGGACGTGGATTGGCTGATCCAGGTGATGGAGGCCACGGCCGCGAATGGGAAGACGCTCGGCGCGGAGCTTGAGGAGGTATGGCACTACCTGTCGCCCATGAACATGGCGCCAAGCGTTGTGGCTGGGCAGTACGTGGTCGTGGGCCTGTACCGGTAACGCCTGGCTCACCTCAACCACGTTTCACTCTCCTGCCCGGCCCTGCGGTTCTTCCAACTGGCGTGAGTGAGGTGCTCACTGACCTTCGAGGCAGACATCAGAATGGCAGTCCTTCGCTGTCCGCCGCGGCGCCCTGCTCGCCGGCCACGGGGAAGCGCGTGAGTGCCCGGGCCAGCGTGTCCGCGCGCTGCGGCAGGTTCAGCTTCGCCAGCTCACCCAACAACCAGGCCGCTTCCTCGCTGTTCAGGGTGGCGGTGCCGCAGGGCTTGTCGTGTCCCAGCCAGTCGCCCCAGAGGGCGGCGCGCTTCTCACTGGTGTCCGCGCCCATGGCCTGGGCGGCTTCGCGGAGCTGGAAGATCTGGCCAGACGTGGCCTTGGCGGGCATCCCTGTTGCGGTCGGAGCCGGGTCTGGAGTGAACTCGGCGTCCTGCACGTCTTCCTGAGCAGACGCGGCCTTCTTCGGGGCGTGCTTCGTGCCCAGGGCCTTCAGATCGTCATAGGTGGCATTCGCGGCGCCGATGTCGCTCCGCCAGTCGTACAAGTTCAGGATGTCCTGCACTTCCTGCGCGGGGGCCACCTTCCGTACCCGGGCGGCCATGTCTCCGATGGCCACCGCCCACTTCTGGAGCTTGCCCTCCAGTTCCGGATCGGGCAGCGTGTGCGGCTGCACGCCAGCGGCCTCGGCCACCTCGCGCGTGACGTCGACATTTCGGGCGGGTGGTGGGGTCTGACCCTGTGGCGCCGGGTTGTCCGCCTGAGCCATCTCGTCGGAGGTGTACAGACCGGAGAGGTCATTCGGGAACGCACGGCGCAGGGCCTGGGCTTCCGCGCACTTCGCCAGCATGACGTCCGGCATGGTCGCCCACTGGCTGATCGGCTTCCCGTCCCGGTTCTTCTGGGCAAAGCTCTCCCAGCGCGCCACCGCATACAGCGGCTCATCGAAGTCCCGGCGGCGCACCCCCACCCGCGAGGCGGCGGGTGGTTCGCTCTGAAGCCAGACGTCCTGCCATTTGCCGTCGGCGCCGCACCACATCGTCTGGGTCTGACCGGTGTACTTGCCGGTACGTTCGGCGATTAGCCGGAAGCCGTCGATCGCCGTCTGGATGGTCATCTTCTTGACGCTCGTCCACTGGCCGTTCACCTGCACCCGCGCCTCACGCATGACGGCGTAGATCTGCCGGCTGAATGGATCGAGGCCCGTGCGTTTGCACTGCTGGACGAACAGGGCGAGTTCGCCATCGGATGCGCCGGGGGCGATCTGGGTCTTAATCAGGTCGAGCTGCTCGCGGTTGAAGTCCACCGGAGCGAGGCTCATCGCGGTGGGGCGGGCGTGTTCGATGGCGGTCATGACGTGAACTCCTTCTGGCCCGTCCAGCGGGCGAAGAGGCACAGGGACGCGGCGCATGCAATGGAGAAGGTCAGCCCGAACCCGACCTTGATCAGCCCCGAGCTGTCTGGCGTGGTGTGGAGTGTCAGGGCAATACAGGCGGGCCAGCTGCTCACGAAGACCAGGTGCGGCCGGTGCGAGCGCAGGTAGTGGCGGAGGCGGGTCATGCGCTCACCCAGCGGCCGTCTGCGCCCAGCATGATCAGGTGCCGCTTCTCCATGTCAGCCAGCAGTTCGGAAGTGGCATCCAGCGTTTCGTCCAGCAGCAAGGCGAGGTGCTTGGTCTTGGCGGCGCGCAGCACGTGGGTCAGCAGGTGGATGACACGGTCTCGCTGGGCGGTGTCGGTCTCACCGAGCAGCAGGGCGATCTGCGCGGCGTTGCGCTGGGCGTGGGTGTTGGCGTCGCCCCTCACCGGCTCACCAGAAGGCTCAGGGTCAGGACGATGGCCGTGCTGCCCAGTACGAGTGCAGTCACACGGCGGCTTCGGCAGATCCGGCCCACGGGGGCAATGCCGTAGATGGGGTGGGCTTCATCGCGGAAGTTCACGACCGTCCCGCCCAGCTGAGGTGCGCGCCACGCGGGCGTGGACGGGGCCGACGGACAGGCGGCACGGCCTTCACAGGTGCCCGCCAGCCACGTAGACGGCCATCTGATCCTTCGGGTTGCGCGGGCCGCCGTAAGGGGCTTCCACGACCTGCTGGGCCTTCTTGCTGACCCGGTATGCGCGGCCGTGGCGGCGAGCCTTCTCGGCGGCCAGCCAGCCCCACTGGCTGCGGGTCATGGTGACGGTCATGCCGCCACTGACGCCAGACCAGGAGGGCTCACCGGGGGTGATGGGCTGCTGGGCGGCCTGGAGAGTGACAGCGAGCTGTGGGTGTGGAGCGGGCTGGTGGTGTACCATTGTCGTATCTCCTCTCCCCCACCCGAGCCGCGCGAACGGCGTTGACGGTGGGGGTTTTGCTGTCAGGCGCTCTTGGGCGCCGGGAAGCTGACGGTTGAGGTGCTGCCGGTCTGTGCGGTCTCCCAGGCGGTCAGGGCGGCTGCGGGGACGCGGATGATCCGGCCCAGGCGCACGCACTGGAGGCGGCCGTGTTCGATCTCGGCGTAGATGGTCTTGACGTTGCAGCCGAGCAGTTCGGCCACTTCCGGAACGGACATGTACGGCTTCATGCGGGCTGCGCCTCCTGAGACTGGCTGCCACTGTCGGGATTCAGTCCCAACTCGCGGCAAATAGAAATGCGTGTGCTACTGCGAGTTTCGCGGCGCTGGTGCAGAAAATCGTTCACCGTATCCGGCTTCATGCCGAGTCTGCGCGCGAATTTCCGTACAGAGATGCCGCGCGCCTCAAGAGCCACCCGCGCCGCCTCAGCGACCAGTGCAGTTTGGTTGACTTCGGACATGGGACAAGATTACTACTGACCCGAAATCGAGTCAAGACAGGATTCAGACAGATTCGCTACCTGTCCCGATTTAGGGGCATTGTGGAACCATTTCGGTACTGTAATCGTATGACCCGGCATGCTCACTGTGACCAGAATGCGACTGCCGGAGGACGTCATGGCGACTAACGATGCCGAACGCCTCAGCTCAGAGTTTGAGCGCGCAGTGAAGCACGGGAGGCTAATTCGCGAGCGTCGGCTGGATCTTGGTCTGAAACGCCCAGCTTTTGTCTCCGAAGTTGCGAAGCACGGCCAAGACATGTCGCCCGATTATTTGAACAAGATCGAGGCAGGGACGCGCGCGCTAGCGAATGCCTCGCCCGAGCTCAGAGAGGCGATACGTGCTGTGCTCGGCTATTCACGTGAGCAGTGGCAGGAATTGACCGGGCTTTACAGTCCTTCACCTACTGCGCCGGCTACCACGTACACAGGAGGTTCCCCAATCCCGCCTGTCGTGCCGCACCGCGACCTGCCCATCGAGATCCCCCGTGAACTCCAGGAAGTCATCGACCAGTACGGTGAGACCTACCCCGAACTGCACACACCCACCATGCAGCGCATCCTCATCGCCCCCCGAAATTACGGCGGCCCCGCAAACGGACCGCAAACGGCCGAGCAGTGGTTCGAGTACTTCCTGCTCACCCGGAGGTACACCCGGGCATGACGTACGACACCACGCACCTCGCCGCCGACTTCATCGGATACCTGAAAAACATCCAGGAACATGCCGGGCATCAGCCACACGCCCTCAAGCTCGCACGTGACCTCAACATGCGGGTTCGGATCGGCACGATCAACCGGGCGTACCCCGAAGCACAGCCGAACCCTGTGCTCGTCGTGCAGCCCTGGTACTACGGCAACACCTGGATGCTTCGGCATGAGCTCGCGCACGTGATGTTGTACTGGAGCGGCCTGGAGGCGGAGGTCATCGAAGAGTTCGGTTCTGAAGTCGGCTGGAAGGTGATCGAAAACCTCTGCCAGCAGGCCGAGGCCTTTCTGCTGATCACCCAACCAATGGTGGATGACGCCGTGCGTCGGTTTGGGGTGAGCGCCCAAGCGGTGCGACACCTTCAGAAATTGAGCGGCGCGAGACCTGAAGTGGCTCTGCGCCGCTTGATTTATGACAACCCGCATGCGGAGCGGGCTGGGTTCCTGATGAGTCGGGACTATGTGACTGAGGTGGCGCAGTGCAATTTCGGTCTGCCTTTCGGCTGGTCGGAGAAGGTGTCGAAGCCTGCGCAACTTTTCGGCTCGGATGCTCGCCTGACCTTCACTCGACGGTTCGGGCTTGGGGTAGGCGTGGTGGGGTGGTGATCGCGTGACCCTCACTCCCCACGAGTGGATCCGCTCCAGGCGCACGGCCCTCTCCCTTCGCCAAAGCGACATCGAACAGCGCACCGCCGAACTCGACGGGAGAATATATGAAGGGCGGTTCTCCCAACTCGAAAACGGACGCTTCCCCCTCACCGCACTGCGACCCAATCAGATCAACGCCTTATGCCAGGTACTGGGGATCACGCGCGAGGAATGGATTGCCCACGCTGAGATTCCCAAGGAGACTAGGTCGTGAACGGGCCCCGTGCTGAGCATGGTGAGACTGTGAGCCTGAAACCTCACGAGTGGCTGCGCGATCTCCGCCTCGGCAAGGATCTGAGGCAGAGTGACATTGAACGCCGCACAGCCGACTTCATCGGCAAGATTCCAATCACCACCCTGGGAAAACTCGAAAGTGGTCGTCTTCCCCTGACCACGCTGCGACCGCCGCAGGTCAGAGCCCTGCAACGCGTTCTGGAGATCTCGCCTCAAGAGTGGAACGCACGTAGCAAGCCCCTGCCCGTTGGAACAGGCGAGCGCATATGACGACCCCGCCCCCGACTGACGCGTGGGTGATCGAAGCAGATGCCGACCTGATCAAGGAGCACGGCGAGGAAACCGACTTTCTCGTGACTGCCTGGCTGCGCCGCCATGCCCTGGACGACCGGGTCAGCTATAGCACCGAGCACGTGATTGGGCCGCGCAGCACCGGGCAGCAGGACACCATCACGCTCCCAGGTGAAGCCACGATCGAGGCGGTGCAGCAGCTGGTTCATACCCTGGAACGTGTCTACGATCTGAGACTCGCCGTGCGTCGCGTGCGCCTGGTGCCTCGGCTAACAGTGGATCCTTTGACGTCGCAACCCACCGGGGAATTCGAGTACGTGGAAGAGGCCCTAAGCCGTCAAGAGTCGGATGAAGAGGAGCTATGACGACTCCACCACCCATTGACGCCTGGGTGCTGGAAGCCGACACCGACCTGGTCACGTCCCACTACGACGACACCACTCAGATCGTGCGTACCTGGGCGACCCAGCACGGCCTGCCTGACGGCGCATCCTTCAACGTGCAGTACTCCGGAAGAACCACTTCTGGTGCATTCGACGCTTTCTCCGTGACGGGCGAAGCCACTGCAGATCAGGTCGAGCAGCTGGCGTCCCGCCTGAACCGGGCGTATGACACGCAGATCGTGGTGCGGCGGACGCGGTTGATTTCTGTGCCGCACGTTGGGATGACGGATGGTCTGCCGACGGGGAAGTATTCGTATGTCGACCCGGTGATCATGGAGCGTGCTCGGCAGCCGGAGGGGGATGAGCGTGACCTCAACTGAGTGCCATGGTGGGGTGGTGTGTCCGTGACGCTCCCACCCCTTATGGATGCCTGGGTACTGGAAGCCGATGCTGACTTGATCATGGCCCGTTATGACGACACGACCCAGATCGTGCGTGCGTGGGCTGCCCAGTGCGGCCTGCCTGACGAGGCCTCGTTCGACTTCCAGTACTCCGGACTCACGACCACTGGTCCGCAGGACTCGTTTTCCGTGAGCGGCGAGGCCACGCCGAACCAAGTTTCGGAACTGGCGTCCCGGCTGAGCCGGGCGTATGACACCCGGATTGTAGTGCGGCGGACGCAGTTGATCGCGGTGCCTCAACTGGACATGACGAGTGGTCAGCCGACGGGGAAATATGCGTATTTCGATCCTGAAGTGGCAGAACGGGCCCGGCGGCCGGAGGAGGACGAGCGTGAACTCAACTGAAGGGCGTGGTGAGGCACCACGATGAGACGCCTTGCACTGTTCGCGCTCCTACTCCCTACCCTGGCCCATGCGGCGCCCAACGCAGTTCCGCGCGACCTGTTCACTCCGACATCCCAGCGCTTGATCGAGCTGTGCACTCGCGCCCAGAAAACCGCATCCGACGTGACACTGGACAGCCTCACGCGAACCATCCAACAGGTGGACGACGGAGGGGTCGGAACTCTGGTCTACGACTCTGGAGGCACGTACATCCGGCTGCAGAGCTCAGCCGTCACGGCGTACACCCTCTGTGCAACGCGAACGAAGCGCACGGGTCACACACCACGTCGGGCGGAGCTGGCTGGCCTGCCGGTACTTGTCTCTATTACGGGCAAGGCCGCCACCCTGACCCAGGCGCGGGCGTGGCGGGCATTCATGGTGTTCCTGGATCGTAACGGGAGGGAGCTCGGGCGCCTGAAGCCTGGGCGGAGCAGCGTGGGTGACGCTGTCCTGTGGACACACGAGTGCAAGGCAACGACCTGCGGGTGGCATGGTCAGAACACGTACTCGTTCACTCCGACCCCTGCGGCGCGGAAGGCGTTCGCCAGGAGCACGTCTCTGCGGATTGTCGCGACGTTCGGGCAACGTGTGGTGAAGGTCGATCTGCCCCTTCAGCCGATTGGTGAGGTGTGAGGATGGGACGTCAGTTGCCTTCATGGGTCGGCGTTGGGGTCGGTTCTCGCAGGATCTCAAAAACGTCACCAAGCTTGAGGAGATCAACGGAGCAAGGATTGACCCCTAGGGGTAAGGCATGACCCACCACACGCGAACTCCCTCAAAGCCCCGCGCTCCCGGCCAGGGCACCATCCGCCAGCTGCCCAGCGGAAACATGCGCTGGGAGGTCATGATCGAAGGCCGGCGCTTCAGCGGCGTCACCAAGACCAAAAAGGAAGCCCAGAACGCCATCACCCTCAAAACCGCCGACGCCCTCCGCGGCGGCGTCGTCGACCCCAGCACTGAGACCCTCGGCGACTACCTCTCCCGTTGGCTCACCAGCCGCGCCAGCACCCGCGCCATCCGCACCACGGCCATCCAGCGCCGACACCTCAACAAGATCATCGCCCCCATCCTGGGCAGCAAGCGGCTCCAGAAGCTCACACCCAGCGACCTGCGCCGCCTGTACGACCACCTGAACGACGAGGGCCTGGGCGCCAGCAGCCAGCGCCAGGTGCACCAGTTCCTGGTCTCCTCCCTCGGCGATGCGCACCGCCTGGAACTCGTGACCCGCAACGTGGCCCAGCTCGTCCGGCCCACGCCTGCCCGTGGCCGGGAGGCCAGGGAACTCCCCGCCTTCACGGCCGAGGAAGCCGCGAAGTTCGTCGAGGTGGCCCGGCAGGATCCAGCGGGCCGGTGGTTCATCTTCGCCCTGAGCACGGGCATGCGGCGCGGCGAGGTCTGCGGCCTGTGCTGGGAGGACGTCAGCCTCTCCGATGCCACCGCCCAGGTCACCGAGGTGATCGCCAAGAGCGAGGGTGAGACCTACATCACCACCCCGAAGACCCAGGGCAGCCGACGCACCGTGCACCTCTCCCCCAGTGCCGTACAGCTCCTCCGGGAACAGCAGGCGTACCTGGAGGTGTGCCGTCAGGCCCTGGGTGGCCCGGTCGCCGGCCACCCGAAGGGCTACACCCGGAAGCGCCCCTGGGCCGCCAGCGGGCGGGTATTCCCGAACTCGTTTGGGGCGACGATGGATCCGAACAATCTCCGCCGCACCATGCAGTCCCTGTGTGAGCGTGCTGGCGTGCGGTACGTGACCATCCACGGGCTGAGGCACACGTACGCCTCGCTGAGCCTGATGCGGGGCGTGCCGATCGAGGTGGTGAGCAAGCAGCTGGGGCATGCGAGCGTGGGCTTCACCATGAACCAGTACCGGTGGGTGTACAAGAGCGAACGGGTGGCCTGGGCGCTCGGAATTGATGATCTGACGCGGGCTGGGTGAGGGGGCGTTACGCACGGGCTACGCACGGCGAACCGTTGCAGTCTTTTGAGAAATGAAAAAGGCCCGCGCTGGGCGGGCCGATCCGTGGTGGGCGGTATAGGATTTGAACCTACGACAGCTCGCTTGTAAGGCGAGAGCTCTACCGCTGAGCTAACCGCCCGGACGGACAGCCATGCTAATCAACCGCTGGCCTTATGGCAAGTGCAGCCTCAGCCCACGTCGGGAAGAATGACCCCGCCCAGGGCGGCGCTCAGCTCGGCCGCCAGCGTCAGGAGGCCCTGATCCGCCCCCGCTGGCCCGACCAGCAGCACTCCGGTGGGCTTGCCGTCGTCCGGGGGCGTGGGGAGCGCGAGGCTGGGGTAACCGGCCTTGGCGGCCAGGGCAAAGCCGTGAATGCCGGGAAACACTACGGCGTCCAACCCACCGGCGAACAGGCTGTCGAAGCCTCTGGTTCGACTGAGGTCGAGATCGCGGGCGCGCGCGGCGTGGTAGCGCGCTTCGCTGGCGTCTCCGCGCGTGCCACGGGCTGCGTGCAGCAGGATCTGGCCGTAGCGCAGGGCGCGTTCATGCTGAGCATCGTTGCCTTCGATGGCCTCGGCCATGGAACGGGGGCCGGTCGTGACGCCGCCCAGGTAGGCGTTCAGGTCGCCCTGGAATTCGTAGACGAGGACGTCCAGCATCCAGCCGGCCGACTTCAGGTCATCCCGCGTGGGGAAGGTGACATCCCGTAGCGTCGCGCCAGCGCGGTGCAGGGCTGCGATCACACGCTCCAGCGAGGCTTCCTCGGCGGGCGTGACGTGCGCTTCATCGCGGATCACGCCAACCACCGCTCCGGCCAGGGTGGCGGGCAGAACTGTTTCAGGGGGCGGGTCGAGGGTCACGGCATCCCGCTCGTCCGGGCCACGGATGACGTTCAGGAGCAGCGCAGCGTCCCGGACGGAACGCGTGATCGGCCCTGCCGTGTCTTGACTGTGGCTGATGGGCACGATGCCGGTGCGGGGCACCAGCCCCAGGCTCGGCTTCAGGCCCACGACGCCGTTCTGGTGCGCCGGACTGACGACGCTCCCGCTCGTCTCGGTGCCGATGGCGGCGGCGCAGAGCTGCGCGGCGACGGCCACGCCACTCCCGGACGACGAGCCGCCGGTGTCCAACTCAGCACCCCAGGGGTTCACGGTCTGCCCGCCGTGCGAGGAGTACCCGTTGGGCATCCCCAGGGTCATGAAATTGGCCCATTCGGTCATGTTTGCCTTGCCGAGGATCACCGCGCCGGCGGCGCGCAGCCGGGCCGCGACCGGGGCGTCCACTGTGGGCACATGCCCGGTCATCAAGACGCTCCCGGCCGTCGTGGGAAGACCCGCTACGTCGATATTGTCCTTGATCAGCACAGGAACGCCGTGCAGCACGCCGCGTTCGCCCACGGGGCGCCGGTCGAGCTCCGCCGCATCGTCTCGCGCGCGCGGATTGACCGTGATCACGGCGTGAAGCCGGGGGTTCAGGGCCTCGATCCGCCGCAGGTACACGTCGGTCGCCTCGGCGGCACTCACGTCGCCCCGACGGATGGCGTCCGTCAGGGCGGTCGCGTCCAGGGCGAGGACACGGTCGTCATTGGGGTGGGAGGTCACCCCGGCACTCTAGTGCAGGCGGACGGTGAGGCCGTTGGCCCCCACTTCTCTCAGGCGCGGACGAGGTAGGCGCTCTCGATCACGTCGAGTTCGCGGATGGCCTGGAGCTGTTCCGGCGTCAGGCCGTCGTCGAGGGTCAGGGTGAAGAGGGCCTGTCCGCCCTTCTGGGCGCGGCCCAGGGCCATCCCGGCGATGTTCACGCCCCAGGTGCCGAGCAGCGTGGAGAGTTTGGCGACCGCGCCGGGCTTGTCCTCGTTGCTGGCGATCAGGATGTAGCCCTCGGGTTCGAGTTCCACGCGGAAGTCCCGAAGGCGCGTCAGGCGCGGGCTCTTGCCGAACACGGTGCCGCCCACGGTGCGGGTGCGGTCGCGGTCGGCGGTGTGGCTGGTGACCTTCACGATCACCTCGGTCTGGTAGTCGGGGCTGTCGGCCTGTTCGCGTATGGCGAGGTTCAGGCCGCGTTCCTTGGCGAGCGCGCGGGCATTGATCATGTTCGGGCGCTCGTCGGTGCTGCCGCTCAGATACCCGACCAGCACCGACGTGACGACCGGCGTGGGGTCGGCGGGGAACTCACCCCGGAAGGTCACCTCGATGTCGTGGGCGCCGGGCAGCAGTTGCGCCTGGATGCGCCCGAGTTTCTCGCCCAGGGTCAGGTAGCCGCCGAGCGCCTCCATCGTCTTCGGATCGAGGGCCGGGGCATTCACGGCCCCCTTGCTGACGTCGCCCTTCAGAGCGTCGAGTACGCGGGAGACGATCTCCGCGCCGACGCGTTCCTGCGCCTCGCGGGTGTTCGCCCCCAAGTGGGCGGTGATGCCCAGATTCGGCGCCTGGAGGAAGACGTGCTCGGGAGTGGGCGGCTCCTCCACGAACACGTCCACGCCCGCGCCGAACAGGTGCCCGGCCTTCAGGGCGTCGACCAGGGCCTTCTCCTCGATGATGCCGCCGCGCGCCGCATTCACGACGATGGCGTCCTTCTTCAGCAGGGCGAGTTCCCGCGCGCCGATCATGCCGGTCGTCTCGTCGGTCAGCGGAGTGTGCACCGTCAGGAAGTCCACTTGGCGCAGCAGGTCGTCCAATGTCTCGGCGCGCTTGACTCCCACCCGCTCGAACTTGCTCTCGGGCACGTACGGGTCGAAGGCCACGATGTGCATCCGCAGGCCCTGCGCGCGGTCGGCGACGATCGAGCCGATGCGGCCCAGGCCGACGATTCCCAGGGTCTTGTCCTTGAGTTCGATGCCAAGGAATTTGCGGTCCCAGGTGCCGGCGCGCGTGCGGGCGTCGCTGCCGGTCAGGCCGCGCGCGGCGGCCATCAGGTGCATGATGGCCAGTTCGGCGGCCGACACGTTGTTGCTCTCCGGAGCGTTCAGGACGAGCAGGCCGCGCAGGCTGGCGTAATCGAGGTCGATGTTGTCCACGCCGACGCCGCCGCGTCCGATGACCTTCAGGCGGGGGCCGGCGGCGTCGATGAGTTCCCGGTCGACCTTGGTGCGGCTGCGGGTGATCAGGGCGTCGTAGTCGGGAAGGCGGCGCAGCGTCTCGGCGCGGTCGAGGTTCCCGTGGTAGTCGATGTGGTAGCCGGCGTGGTCGAGATCGCCGGGGTTCATCTCGTCGCAGATCAGGACGCGCAGGGGCGCGCCGGTCAGTGGCGTGTCAGGTGTGGGCGCGGGAGCGGTCATGCTGCCAGCGTAAGCGCCCCCGCCGCGTGGGGCCGGCAGATGGCTAGGGAGACGGTGCGGGAGCCCGAAGAAATGATAAAGATGAATCCCCGCCGGGGGGACTGGACAGAATTTTTAGGTGCGCCTAATATTCCGTCATGTCGGTGCCGCCACCTGTCTCCACTTCCCTCGACGCCCGCATGACCCAGCGGGCCACCGACATCCTCAACGGGCGAACCCAGCGTCGGGGCCTGGGGCGCATCCTGCCCTTCGTCGGCCCGGCCGTCATCGCGTCGATCGCCTACATGGATCCCGGCAACTTCGCCACGAACATCCAGGGCGGCGCGCAGTTCGGCTACGCCCTGCTGTGGGTGATCCTGGCCGCGAACCTGATGGCCATGCTGATCCAGAACCTCAGCTCAAAACTCGGGATCGCCACGGGGCGCAATCTGCCGGAACTGATCCACGACCACTACCCTAAACCCCTGGTGTGGGTGTACTGGATTCAGGCGGAACTCGTCGCCATGGCCACGGATCTCGCGGAATTCCTGGGGGCCGCGCTGGCCATCCAGCTCCTGACCGGCCTGCCCCTGTTCTGGGGGGCGGTGATCACCGGCATCCTGACCTTCTGGCTGCTGACCCTGCAACGACGCGGTTCCCGCCCCCTTGAACTGGTCATCGGGGCCTTCGTCTTGGTCATCGGCGTGGCGTACCTGGTGCAGTTCATCCTGGCCCATCCTCCGCTCGCCTCCATCGGGCGGGGCCTGGTGCCCAGCTTCCAGGGGGTCGACAGCGTGTATCTCGCAGTGGGCATCATCGGGGCGACCGTCATGCCGCACGTGATCTACCTGCACTCCGCCCTGACGCAGGGGCGCGTGCCGGCCGCCTCGGACGCCGAGAAACTCCGCCTGAACCGCCTGAACCGCATCGACGTGTACGGCGCGATGGGCCTCGCCGGGCTGATCAACATGAGCATGCTGGCCGTCGCGGCGGCCACGTTTCACGGCAAGAACATCCCAGACGCCGGCAACTTGGAAACGGCGTACCGCACCCTGACTCCGCTGCTCGGCTCGGCAGCGGCCGTCGCCTTCGCCATCGCCCTGCTCGCCAGCGGGCTCAGCAGTTCGGCGGTGGGCACCATGGCCGGTCAGGTCATCATGCAGGGCTTCGTGGGCTTCAGCATTCCCCTGTGGGTGCGGCGGACTGTGACCATGCTCCCGGCGTTCATCGTGATCTGGATGGGCCTTGACCCCACGGCGACGCTCGTCCTCTCCCAGGTCGTCCTGAGTTTCGGCGTGCCCTTCGCGCTGATTCCGCTGCTGATGTTCACCGCCCGCCGGGACGTGATGGGCGTGCTGGTCACGCGGCCCTGGGTCAACACTGTCGGGTGGCTGTTCGCCGCGATCATCATTGGCCTGAACATTTTCCTGCTCTGGGGAACGCTGACGGGCGGGCGCTGACCACCGCGCCTCCGGAGCGAATCGACGGCCCGGCGGTCACAACGCGACATCGAGGCGCAGGGCCGCCTCCAACCGTCGCCGGTACTGGTCGCCCGTCACCTCGGACACGCCGAGCGTCTCCAGGTGCGGATTCTGAATCTGTGCGTCCAGCAGGGTGAAGCCGCGCGCGTGCAGGTGCCGGGCCAGGTGGATCACGGCCGCCTTGCTGCCGTTCGTGTGACGGTGAAATTTGCTCTCCGCGATGAACGCCCCACCCAGCGCCAGCCCGAGGACGCCCCCGGCCAGCTCTCCGCCCTGCCAGACCTCGAAGGAGTGGGCGAGGCCGGTGGCGTGCAGCTGCATGTACAGCCCGGCAAGCTCGTGGCTGATCCATTCACCGTCACGCGGCGGGCTGCCCGGCAACTGCCCCCGACATCCGGCGATGACGTCCGCGAAGGCCGTGTCCAGGCGGGGCTCGAAGCGGGGCAGGTCTCGGGCCAGCCGGCGGGCCACATGCAGGCCCTCCTGCACGGTCAGGGGCACCAGCGCCCGCGACTCGACCGAATACCACCGGACACCCTCCCCGTTGTCCATCAGGAAGGCTCCCTGGGCGTAGCCGCGCGCCACCTCGCGCGTCCGGGAGTCCGGGTGGGTCAGGAAGGCGCGGGCCGTCGGCATGGCCTACCGGGGGTAGAGCACGGCCTGGGTGCAGCGGAACAGGGCCATGACCTTCCCAGCCGGGTCACGGACCTCGGCGTCCCAGACCTGGGTGGTGCGTCCGGCATGCACGGCCCGGGCCTCGCACGTGATGGTGCCGCTCAGGGCCGTGCCCAGGTGGTTGCTCTTGAGTTCGATGGTCGTAAAGCCCTGCGCGGCCTCCGGCAGGAGAATCCGGGTGCCGTAGCCGCAGGACGTGTCGGCCAAAGCAATCACGCTGGCAGCGTGCAGAAAGCCGTTCGGGGCGAGCAGTTCCGTCCGGATGGGCAGCTCACTGCGGATCACGCCGCGCTCGATGTGCGTGAAGCGGATGCCGATCAGACCGGGCAACTTACCCTCGCCTAAGGCATTCATGTCGTCGAGGGTGGGCAGGTCGGCCATGCGCGCAGGCTAGTGCATCCGTCCGGCGTTCAGCGGGGCCACACGCGGCCCATCCATCCGGCAGGATTGGTGCTCTCGCCCCGAACCCGGAGTTCGAGGTGCAGGTGCGCGCCGACGGCCAGTCCAGTCTCGCCAACCTCACCAACCTGCTGGCCGCGGACGACGTGCTGCCCGGCCTTCACGAGCAGTCGGCTCTGGTGGAAATATAGGCTGGTCACGCCCACACCGTGGTCGATGATTACCAGATTGCCCCGCACCGGCACGCGGCCTGCGAACACCACCGTGCCGTCGTTGACGGCCAGCACAGGCGTTCCCGCCCTGGCGGGGTAATCAGTGCCGAAATGGTAGGCGACTGGCCCTCCGGCGGTATACGTGCGCGGCTGCCCGAAGGAACTGGAGGTCGGCGCGATGCCTTTGAGCGCCGGAGTGAAAGGCTGAGTCCAGGCCTGTGGCGTCCGCAGGGCGTAGGCCTTCTCGACGGCGGCCTCCTCGGCCTTGCGGCCCGGATCGAGCAGCAGGTTGCTGACGCGGGGCGGCAGGTTCAGGTGCTGGATGGGCTGGTCGAGGCCCGTGACGGGAATCCGGCCGCGCACGAGTTCGCTGCCGACGCTCACCTCGTACACCAGCGGGTTGGTCTTGCCGAGCACCACCCGTCCGAGTACGAGATACGAGCCGGCCGCGCCGGTCGGGTGCAACACCTCGTCCGGCTGGCGGACATCCTCTCCGACCTCGCTCGGGAAGCGCACGGTGGCCTGTGTGGCCCGGGGGCCACCGAGGATCACGGCGAAGGCCTCGCCCATCCGGAGGCTGGCGGGCACGCTAATGTCCACGTCCGCAATCCTGGAAGTCGCGGCAGTCGGCACCAGCTGTTCGGGGGGCAGCGGAGACGGGAGCCCCGGCTTGCTGGTCGCCGTCGGGGGTGTGGTGCTGGGCGGTGTGGACACTGGCATGCCGGGACTTCCTGCCTCGCCCGGCACCTTCAAGGCCTGCCCCACGCTCAGGCTGGTGGTGCCCAGGCCGTTGAGCCGCTGGAGTTCCGCCACGGTGGTGTGGAAGGTGCGGGCGATCGAGTACAGGGTGTCGCCGGGTTTCACGGTGTAGGCACCCGCGAGTCCAGTGAGCGTCAGGGCGAGCAGCAGGGTGGTGCGGCGGATCATGCGCGGAGCATACGGTGGTTTGGTGAGGGCCGCCGGGACCCTGTCCTGCCCGGCAGCGGCGACCGCACTCGCTCACAGCGGGAGGGTTCAGTCGATGTCGAGGGTCAGGGTCACCGGTCCGTCGTTGGTCAATTCGATGACCATATGCGCGCCGAACACTCCCTCACCGACGGCCAGGCCAAGATCGCGCAGGGCGGCGTTGAACGCGTCGTAGTGGGCCCGCGCCTGCTCCGGCGGGGCGGCGCCCAGGAAGCTCGGCCGGTTCCCGGCGCGGGTGTCGGCGTACAGCGTGAACTGGCTGATGCTCAGCACACCGCCGCCGATGTCGAGGACGGAGCGGTTCATCTTGCCGGCGTCATCGTTGAAGATCCTGAGCTTGGAGAGCTTGACGGCCAGCCGCCGGGCGATCTCCGCCGTGTCTGCTGGCGCGACCCCCAGCAGCACGACCAGTCCTGCCCCGGTTCGCCCGGTGACCACACCGTCGACCGTGCAGGTGGCGTGGGTGACGCGCTGGAGCACGGCCCGCACCTCAGGATTCCAGCCGGGCCCGCAGGGCGGTGATCGCACCCGTCAGGAGGTCCGCCTCGATGAGGTCGAGGTTTCCCCGCGTCTTCTCGGCGAGCATCGTGAGGAGTTTCAGGCTGCGCTGGGCGGTCTGCCGGGCACGGCCCTCCTCGAGCAGGCCGTCGCGGGCCGCGCTGGCGGTGGCGGCGTTCAGGTCGCCCAGCGCGGCCTCGGCCGTAGCCTGAAGCGAATTCACGAGTCCGACGAAATCCGGATGGGGCATGCGCCCGAGCATACCGGCCTGACCCGCGGGTGGGTCAGCTGACGGCGCTGGAGTCCGCCGGGGCGTCCAGGCGGGGGCGGCGGCTGCGGGCCTCGCGGCGGGCCTTGGGATCGAGCCCGATCAGCAGGAAGAAGTTCTCCAGGGCATTTTCCTGGCCCTTGATGTCCGGGTGTTCGTGTTCAGCGGTGCCGGTCACGAAAGGCAAGGCGCGGTAGCGGTCGAGGGCGTGTTCGATCACCTCGTCGCTGGCGTGCGTCTCGGCGAAGGTGCCGAGCGCGGCGTAGATCTCGCGGCGGCTCTCGGCGTGTTTCAGGAAGGCGTCCGGGTGGGGAGTTTCGGTGGCGCGCAGCATGTCCTGACGGGCGATCCGGCGGTAATGCTTGAGTCCCAGCTGAATCTGTTCCGTGGTCATGGGTTCTTTCATCGGTCCTCCGGCTGGCTGGTCACGTGGGTCGGCAGATGGCCCTTGCCCAGAAGTATAGGAGGGGGAGCGCCCGGCGATGGCTAGGGCCGGTGGCACTGCGGTGAAAGCGCCGCCAGGTTCCTAAACCCACAACATTAGAGTATCGTGAGAAAGCTAAATAGTTCACTTCGGACATTTGCACCGTACCCAGGCAGCTTCAATGGCCACACTGCCCCATGAGCCGGAACGTGAGATCGGTGAGACTTCCTTACCCCCATCGGATGCTCACGGCGCATAAAGCCCGCATAGGCGCATACCACAACCCCATTCCCCCCACAATTAAGGCCGGAAAAATTAACGTGAGGTAAACTTCAGGGGTCGATGAATCCTTCCCGTGTCCTCCTCACCGCCGCCGCGATGTGCATCTCGACCGCCACCGCCGCCACCTACACCGTGAAGACCGGTGACACCCTCTACTCGATCGCCCAGGCCCAGAAGACCGACGCGAGCACGCTGATGAGGATCAATCACCTCGACAGCAGCACCCTGGCCGTCGGCCAGCGGCTCGAGACCGGCAGCGCCGCGCCCGCCACGCCAAGACCCGCACCAGCACGCGCCCCCACCCAGCCCGCCGCCGCACCCACCCGTGCAGGCGGCGCCTTCACGAGAACCGCCGCCACGCGCTACCTCGGTATCCGCTACGTGCTGGGCGGCACCGGTAATGGGGGCATCGACTGCAGCGGCTTCACCCTGCGGGTCTTCCAGCAGCTCGGCATCAACCTGCCGCGCACCGCCGCCTCGCAGTGGTCGACCGGCACGGCCGTCAGCCGCCGGGATCTGCAGGCCGGCGATCTGGTGTTTTTCAACACCATGGGCCGCACCGCCAGCCACGTGGGCATCTACCTGGGTGACGGCATGATGGCCGGCGCGAACTCGTACTACGGCAAGACCATGATCGAGCCCCTGTTCAGCAACCCGTACTGGGCCAGCCGCTACGACGGTGCCCGCCGCGTGCTGAACTGACCAACACCCGGAACTTCATCGACACGTCCCCGCCTTCCGGCGGGGATTTTTAATGTCCGGCTGGCTTCGACGGCTTGCGGAATGATAGAGGCTGGCCACCCCACTGCGAAATCGGCCAGCCTCTGAAGGACGACGGTTATTGCTTGATGACTTCCGCGTCCTTGGGCAGTTGGCGCAGGGCGGCGGCCGTGAGCCCGGCGTTGGTCTTGAAGGCCGACACGGTCAGGTCGGCGAGGGTCTTGCCGGCGTTGTTCGTGAATTGCAGACGGGTGGGACGCCATCCCGACTCGCTGATCCACACCAGGGTGCGGCCACTGTCGCCCGATTTCGGGGTGGCCTCCAGCTGGTAGATGTGCTTGCCGGCTGCGCCCGTGCTGCCCAGCAGTTTCACGTTGTACCCGCTGAGGAGCGAGGCAGTATTGCCGAGCTGGGTGAAGTCCAGGCCCGTGAGTCCCGCCGTGTCGGCCGCTTTCGAGGTGCTCGTCACCGTGACCTGGTTGGTCAGGTACAAATACTGACGCACCTCCGTCTTATCGGCCACCACGATGTTGTCGGCCAGGGCGTCGGGCGCGTTGAACTGCACGCGAATCAGGTTCTGCGCGGGAATGGTCTTGACGAGCACGTCGAGCTTCTGCGAGTTGCTGTCCAGGGTGGCCGTGCCCGCCAGCCGGAAGGAGATGTCCTTTGCGGCGCGCTGGGCGGCGTCGACCTTGCTTACGATGTCCTGGGCGGTCTGGGCGTGGGCGCCGCCGAGCAGCGCGGCCACGAGGGTCAGAGTGATCGTTGTGCTCGTTCGGGCGGTCATGGGCCGAGTATCCCGTCCGTCCTCATGAGAAGCGCCCGTGCCCACTGACCCGGACTTTAGGCTCCGGGGGCGGCCCACTTACCCCGTCACGGCGAGGCGCTGTCGGGTGTGGCGGCATTGAGATCCAGCCCATACCCGATCCGCGCCCCGACGCCCACCTGACCGGCCAGGTCACGGCCACCACTGACTGTCAGGTTCAGGGTTCCCGAACCGAGAGGAAGGCCATAGTCCACCCCGACCCGCAGCGGAGCCGACGCGCTCCGCCAGGGCTCGTACGCGCCGTACAGCCGCAGGGTGCTGCCTGCGCCCAGGACATCGGCCGCCGACACGCCGGCGGTCAGCCCCAGGCTGGACGGCCCGAGCAGTCCATCCACGGTGAGGGTCACGCCATCGGGCGTCGAGTAGCCAACACCTGCCGTGGCCCCCAGCACGTTCCGGCCCACCCGCGCGCCAACGCGCCACGTGAGGGTGCCCGTGACCTCAGTCTCGGGCGGGGCGTCCGGATCGTCGTCCTCGGCCGGCGGGAGCGTCCGGGTGAGGTCGTGGCGGCCCTCCACACCCCCGAAGCCCTGGGCCTGAGAACCGAACTCTCCGCCCAGGACAGCCACCAGCGTGCGGTTCACGCGGTAGCGGGCGGTCACATCGGCCGTCCAGCCCGAGGCGCGCAGGTCGGTCGGCGTGGCCGTCCAGGCGGCCAGCGGATCCACGCTCGTGGCCGACGTGGTGAAGAAGGAGCCGCCGCCGCTCAGGGCAATCGGCCCGACCGAGGCATTCGCGCGTGACGTGAGCCGCACGCCACCGGCGTATGTGACCGCCAGATCCGTGCTGGACGTGACCGCCCCCAGCGGAGGCAGCGTCAGGCTGCGCGTGTACCCGGCGTCCAGCGCCCGCGAGGACACGCCAACCTGCGCCGTGCCGCCCAGCACCCGCAGCTCGCTCAGGCCGATACGCGCCCAGCCCGAATCGAGAACGCCTGTGCCGCCGGAGCGGTAGGCGACGCCGAAATCCAGCGTAGTCGCCTGCGCCGGGCTGAGCACACTCGCCCTGAGGACACCGATGAGGGCCACGCAGGCCCAGGTAATGCGTGGGTTCATGGGGCCGAGCGTAGCAGCGCGGCGCCTCCCTGGCCCTTGAGGCTCCAGTCACATCGGCGCGCTACGCTGCGGGCATGCGCCGGACCGTGACCCTGTGGCTGACCCTGCTCCCCCTGAGCGCCTGCGCTCCCACCCAGGTCATCCAGGTGCCGACCGTGGACGTGCAGAGTGTGCGCCTCACCCGCCTGTCCCTGCCGGGCGGGCTGGGCGGCGCGCCCGTGGCCGACCTGACCCTGAACCTGCGGGTGGGCAACCCGAACGTGATCGGCCTGCGGATGGCCGATATCGTGTCGGACGTGATCATCGACGGTGCGAAGGTCGGACACGTGAACCTGCCGAACGTGAACGTGCCCGCGCATGGCAGCGCGGATCAGGTGGCGAACGTGTCCATCCCGGTGACGCTCGAGACGGCCAGCGCGTTCCTGAAGGTGGCGCGCGGCCAGCTCGTCACCTACCGGCTGGACGGGGGGTTCACGGCGGATTTCGGGCCGCTGGGCCTCCAGCACTTCGGGCCGTTCACGCTCGCGCAGGGGCAGTGGAAGCAGAACCCGATCCTCCCCTTCTGACCTCCCCGCGACCCGCTACGCTGAACGCATGACCTCCCGGCCCACCGACGACCCGCAGCGCGCCTGGGCCTACCGCCCGGCGACGCCCCTGCACGGCACTCCGGGCGGCCCCCTGAGCGGCCTGAGCTTCAGCGTAAAGGATCTGTACGGCGTGCCCGGCTGGCCCCTGCAGGCCAGTACTCTTGCTCCCGTGCCGGATCCGGGAGAGAGCGAACTGGTACGCCGGCTGCTGACGCTCGGAGCCGACGCCGTGGGCAAGACGCACCTGCACGAGATCGCGCTGGGGATCACGGGCATGAACGGCTATGGCGGAACCACGCACCCACACGACCCGCAGCGCGTGCCGGGCGGCAGTTCCAGCGGCGCGGCCGTCAGCGTGGCGCTGGGGCAGGTGGACTTCGCCCTGGGAACAGACACGGGTGGCAGCATCCGCGTCCCGGCCGCGTGGTGCGGGGTCGTGGGCTTCAAGCCGACCAAGGGACACCCGGACTGGAGCACGGCGGGCGTCTTGCCGCTGTCGTGGACGTGCGATCACGCGGGGCCGCTCGCCGCTGACGTGACGACGGTCACGCGCGTCCACGCGGCTCTGACTGGAGTGCCGATTGAACCGGAAACATGGAAGGGGCGGCGTGTGGGGCTGTGGCTCCCGGACGGCTGGACGGACGCTGCGGTCGCCTCGGCCGTCCTGGCCTACGCCGACATGCTGCGGGAATGCGGCGCCCTCGTCGAACCCGTGGCCTTTCCCGAAGTCATGGACGCCTACACCCCGATCGTGCTCTCGGAGGCCGCTCACGTGCATGCGAACGCCTTGCAGGGGGATGATCCGGGCTTCCTGCCCTTCACGCTGGGAGCCCTGCGGCAGGGGCAGGCCATCAGTGAGGCCGACTACCGGGCTGCCTTCGACCGCCGTGCCGAGTACCGGGCCCTGCTCGACGGCCTCCTGATCGCCTACGATGTGCTCCTTGCCCCGGCGGTGCCCACGCCCACGCCCCTGATCGACCAGGACGAGGTCGAGATTGGAGCAGGCGTCCTGCCCCTGCGCCGGGCTGTGCTGCGCCTCACCGCGCCCTTCAGCCTGCTGGGCGTGCCGACGCTCGCCCTGCCTACGGCCACGCCGTTTGTGGGCGTGCAGCTCATCGGGCGGCACGGACAGGATGACCGTCTGCTGGGCCTGGGGCTGGCGCTGGAGGGCCGCCCGTGAACCGCTGCCTGCCGCTCCTGCTCCTGCTGGCCTCCTGCGCGCCCACGTCCACCCGGCAGACCGTGCAGGTGTTCGAGGGCTCCGCGCGCGTGCTGCTGACCATCCAGTCGTACCGGCTGTCGTTTACCGAGGAACCCACCACACACACCATCCGGGGCACCCTGGAGAATCGCACCAGCGGTGACACCTTCTCTGCTCAGGGCACCCTGCTGCCCGGCCCGGACGGCACGGTGCTGACCGCTGACGTCAGCGCGGGCGACGTGCCGCACATCAACGCCACCGTCTTCGGCTTCGGCGTGAAAGACCTGCCCCTCAAGGCGGGCGCCCAGCTGAACGGCATCATCAGCGGGAACACATTGACCGGCAGCCTGCGCGTGAACGGGTTCAAGTCCGCCCTCACCATGACCCGCGTGCCCTGAGTGCCCCCCCTGACCACCCTCTTCGTCAGCCGTGCTTCATGATCGCCCGGTACGCTCGCGCCATGACTTCCAGCGGTACCGGCACCCGCACCGCCCTGCTCTGCACCCTGCCCGCCCTACTCGGCAGCTGCGCGTGGGGCGCGTTCCTGAGTCCCCTGACGCCGCTGGAACGCCGCGTGAACGGCCTGTACGAGGGCATCGGCGTGGGCGGCACCGGTCGCGTGCCCTACCGCCTGACCCTCACCATCCAGCAGCGCGAGGGCCGCGCGACCGCCGTGCTCGTCAACGACGAAAGCCATAAGACCTACGCCGGCAGCGGCACCTTCAAGACCTCCGGCGATGGGGGCGCGCTGGAGCTGAACTTCTACGAGAACGGCAAGGATCACCGCGCGAATCTGCACGCCACCGTGAGTGGCACCAAGGTCAACGGCACCCTGCGTACCGTGCTGCTGGAACGGGAACTGCTGGGCTACGTCGTGGAGCTGAACAAGGTCAGCGACGAGGCGTCCCTGCCCGCGAGTGCAGTGCCAGCGACGCCACCGGTCCCCTCCCAGCCCTGACGCCCGGCCTGAAGCGGCCGCTAGACTGAACGAGTACCAGCGCCACGTGCGCCGGGAGGATCGGCCCCGGACTCCCTCCGTTCGGCCGGGAGGAGCGAGCATGCGAGCACACCTGATCACCTACGGATGGTCAGTCGTCTGAAAGCGTGCTGGACGCTTTTGGTGTCGTCGCCGCCTTGGCCGTCTCACGCATTGCGCGAATCTCTTCGATAGTGAAAGGGGGATTCCGTCGGTGAATGACTGCATGGCAATTTGGACAAACTGGAACTAGGTCTTTTATAGGGTTCACCATATAGCTTTTTCCTATCTCTGACAGAGGATTAACATGATGTACATGGATGATTCCTTCTCCAGCAGGTCCGTATTGTTTGACGAAATCTGTCTCACAAACTTTGCAGACCATGCCGTGCTCCTGCAGGCTGTCACGTCGCGCGTTCCGATCCCGCTCATACGAGTTGACTGAGATCGAGCGGACGGCACCTTCCACGTACGTTTTCGCTGTCGCTTTTCCGATTTCACCTGGAAGTGATCCATCCTGCCCTGCAACTGGTGTCAGACGTTGACCATCCTCGAAGAGTCGGCCGAAGTCAACTTCGACCAATCGAACAGTCCATTGACCAGCCCAACTAATGCCAGCATGCTCCATAGCCTCACGGATTACGTTGACCGTGGTGTACTCGACGTTGGTGACGTCCACACGCACACGATACTTATCAGGACGACCGGGCCAGGGCTCTCCGCCGTCAGGAGCGTATTGACCACCGATTGCATCTGCAATTACAGCCGTCTTGGTTCGGGCTTTCAGTGTGGGCACGACAGCCACAAAATCGAAATCGTCGTTTTTAGACCGCATAAACACATCGCTATACCCGCGTTCCTTCACCGCCCTGATATCAGGTTCGTTGTCGTAACGGTGAATTAAGAGCCGAATACGCGTCACGGGAGGGAGTGTCATGTCTGATCAGCATGTCACAAGTGTGCCGTTTCCGACCAAGACGGCAAAATGCCTCCTGGCGGGTTGGCAGCCCCTGGTCGGTAGATTTCCAACCTGCTGTAAGGCGAAAACCGTGACAGCCTCCAGTGAGAGCGTGTAACATTCGTTTGCATTTGGGAGCTGGCTCGCATCCCCGCAGCAGACTTTTGCCTCAGGTAGATATGCCTTACTCGACGCAATGTGCGAACCCCTCACAGAGAACCTGTTCAACAAAGTTTCAGAAAAACGCGACACTTCTCTAATTTTGTTATAGTATCGCATTCATATGACTAATCCAGCTGCAATCGAGGGCAATCTGGTTGAATTAATGCTAGAGTTTTTCAGGACTGATAACGCCATAATCAGCTATAAAGCGTTAAGCTCAAACAACAATGATCGGGAGTATGTTCGATTTGGCAGGAGAGGTAATGAGCAAATACCAATGGTTTTTAAGACTGTGGCCGACTTCATACAGGCAAATGCCATTGAGCCTGTAGAAGATACATTGCATTACGAGGTAATGTGCAACAGACTGGTTAGGGAAGGCCTTCTGTTTCTTATGGGGTACAGAAACCTAGGAATGTTTTATCTAGGTCAATATGTCTCACACGACTACAAAATCGATATTGCCGAGTACGGCGGATATACAATGTTCATGAAGGGTTTTAAGTTCATCCGGGACTATTTTGCCGAGTCTGTCGTGCCAATAGAAATCATATACAAAAATCCAAAAGAATTTATCGGGGGCCAGGGAACCGCCTTCTACATCGGCAAGGGCCGATTCGTAACAGCCAAACATGTCATACGCGATAGTAGATTATTCAAATTGAAAGTTAAAGGCGACGTACATAGAGTAAACCGAATCATCCTTGACAATAATGCGAACTTCGATTTTGCCATTCTAGAAGTGAGCCCAAGCGACGTCGAAGGTTTACCGTTCCTGCGCTTAGCAGAAGGCCAAGTGCTTGAAGAAATCATTGCTATGGGTTATCCCCGGATAAATAATGTTAAGGGCGACCCTCTTATAACTTCTTCGGGACAGATCGTTGGGACAAGTGAAGTTTCTAATCGCAGCTCAATGCATATAGTAAATTGTAAAATCAAGGGAGGCCACAGCGGAGGCCCTATTGTAAATAGGTTTGGTCAAGCAGTCGGCATAATTACCAACGACGAGCTCTCTGATAATCAAGAGGCATCGTTTGGCTTAACAATACCGGTCAATAAACTGACCTCGCTACTTAAAAGCAGAGACAGAGTTGAACGTAACGTTCAAAAAGAAGACGAGTGGAATAAAGTAGATATAGGTATATATTGATGCACAAATCCCTCAATTGATTATCTCGATCGCAAGAAAAAATGTGATGTCAGGCGCGCGCCAAATCCGAGTTGGATGTACGTGTTGCATTTAACATATTTGACACTCCGTAATAGGCATTGTGCATGTCATTTGCTATCTGTGGGATATTGCTACAATCTATAAAACGTTCTCATCCAGGCTGCGGACGGTTTCTCGGCGATGACGGCTAGGCCGACGATTCCGGCACTGATGAGGGTGGTCTTTTCAGTCATATTCATGGTTTACTCCCCCACCTACGGGTGCGCAGTCGTCTGATCGCTGTTGCCTAACCCGACGAGCGATCACACAGGAATACGGAAACTCAACCCACTGTTGGGTTCGATCAATCCGGCAGGCTGGCCTTTAACCGGTGTCTTTCTTAGTTCAGCCAACACTTCATCCACAGGAACAAGATCACCGATCCTCGCCTCAGAACTGAATCTCGGATCTCTTGAAGGTCTAGCTCTATAAATTTGAAGGGAGGGTACGCCGTCCGCCTTTGCACGAAGGGCTAAAGCGCGCAAATAATATCTGTTAAACTCACCTTCTGCCAGAATATTCGCCGCATTGCTTGGCACTTTTGCCTGAACGCCGTTAGATCGCACTTCAGTATGATCAAAGTAATTTCCGTCGGCTTGCATATCTTTAGCGAGCTGGTCAGGATTACCAGTTCTCGCCGATTCAAGCAAAAGCTGATGAAACTTGGCCGATCCATATGGAGAGAGGCGGTCGGGGTGGTACAGGTTTTTACTATCAATGTCCATCTGAATCTCTTCGGCCATATAGTTACGCGTCGTTTCGTCAAGATCCTGTAGGTTAAACATACTTTCCCCCATTAGGCCACAAATGAGCAATGCCAAGGCACTACATGTAAGAGCATTGAAACATCGACAGAAACAACCATCAACGCTAAGTGTTCACCAACCCAGAATTTATCGGCGGTAAGTAGCGCATTGATGAGCTGAGTGCTGCGACCTTCTTATGGTGGTGGGAGGTTACACCCGAGTCCAGCTGGTGATGGCCGTGTTGACAGCCGCAATGCCCTGGCTGACACCGTTGGTGACGTTGTGCACGTCATTTGCCACTGCCGGGATGTTGCTTCCCTTCCAGAAATCCTTCTCGTCCAGGCTGCGGGACAGTTTCTCGGCGATCACAAAGCTGCCGGCGATGACGGCCAGGCCGACGATTCCGGCACTGACGAGGATGGCTTTTTCAGTCTTGTTCATGGATTACTCCCCCACCAGGCGGTGGTCTTCAGTTCCGGGTGGCGCTGCGCCATGGCGATGACCGTGGCGCTGTACGGCCGGTTGCCGGTGCAGCCCAGCTCCGCCCGCACGACGCTGACACTGCTGTCGCAGCCCAGCTCCCCTGCCTTGTACTTCAGCCAGTTCCCGCGCCCCATGCCGTAGGTACGCAGGGTCTCGCGCACGCTCCCGGCGCACTCCGGGAACTTCGCGCGCAGGTACTTCATGTAGCGCACGCCCGCCTCCAGCTGGATCACGTGGGACTCGATCGGCCACGGGGTGCCCACCTCCTGCGCGGCGATCGCGGTGACCTGGAGTGGCCCGGTCGCGCCGCTGCTGGAGTTGTGGGCCAGCAGTTGCAGGTTAGATTCCGCGTAGGCGTGCCCGAACGCGAGATCCAGCGGGTACGCCTGGCGCTCGCACACGCCCACGAGGTTCACGGCCAGCTCGCGGGTGGCCAGTGGTGACAGGCGGCGCTGGGGGAGTTCCTTGTAGATGGCCTGCTGCACCAGGTCGACCAGTGCCGAGTGCCCTGGCTTCACGGCCGGAGGCGCTGGCGACGTGGGCGGCTTCGGAGCAGGCGTGGGGGTGGGGATCGGCGTGGGCACGGTGACCGGAGGCGTGACCGGCACAGTGGAGCCGCCCGACGTGGCCACCTTGCGCGCGGCCGCCGCGCGGTTCGTCAGGAGCACCAGGCCAGCGCCGACCAGACCGACCAGCAGCACGGTCTTAGCGCCGTCCCTGGTCATCGGTATCCCCTGTCCCGCTCAGGCCACGCCGCCGGAGTTTCCGGTGGTTCCGCAGATCCCACCCACCGCCCGGCGTGAACCACGCGAAGGCGTTCAGATCCGCGTGCCTGACCTGGTTCGCCTTGACCTCCCCAGCCACGTGCGAGAAGGAACGCCGCGCGCCCGGTGACACGGTGGCCGTGAAGTCCGGCGTGAGGTGGGGCGCCGGCATGGTGGCGTGGCTGACCACCCTGGGCTGAGGCGGGAGCATCAGGCCTCAGGTGGAGTGGGCAGGGCCGCGCTCAGGTCACTGGCCTGCACGAGTTCCGCACGGAGGGTGCGGAAATCAGCACGAGGAATCACGACGCCTCGCCACTGGTAAAAGTCCCCGGTGCTCACAAGTTCTCCGAGCGCCACGCCGATCGCATCCGTTTCGGTGCGATCGCCATAGGTCTCCCCCGTCATGTCGATGGTTCCCAGTTGCTCGCTGCTGCCGTCCTGACGTTCCAGGATGATGCGGTGTGTGTACTCGATCACGCGGCTCTCCCCCAAGTGGTTTTCATGTTGAGTGTCAGTCTGTTGGCCGATGTTTTGGTCATGGTGGCCGGGTTCGACAGCACGAATTTGTACCCTGAGTACGGGAAACTGTAGACGTAGCCGAACATCCACCCGTAGTGCGCGTAGTTCGCCACGCCGGTATCCCACACCACCGTCCGGATGCGCTCGAAGCTTCCAGCGACATACGTGGTCGGGGTGGAACTGATGGTGTCCGACGTGCCGCTGAAGGAGCCGCCAACGACGTCCGGCGCTCCGGTGTTGGCCCCATCAAGCGGCCGACCGTGCCAGATGGTCGTCTGCCCAGGGTTAAACCCGCGCGTGAACATGTCGATGATGTTCGTCGCCCCGCTGCCCGAGAACCACGTGGCGCTTCCCTGGAGGGTGCCTACACCGGTCAGGTCGAACTGCGACGCCACGCCAGAGCCATACGTGAGGGTGATATCCAGCGTGTGCGTCAGCTGCAGTTGCTGCCCGGCCTGCACGCTGAGGGAGATCGGGTTGCCACCCCCATCCCGGAACAGCTCCCGGATGCAGAGCAGGCCCCCGGCAGTGGACACGTCACTCAGGCCGAACTCGGTGAGGTTGTAACTCGCGGAGATGTTCAGGATCCGCGTTTGGGTGAACGACCCGGTGGCCACGCCGGCGGCGACCGCGACGGTATTGGTCGGGCTGATGCCGGCATCGGCACTCCCGCGCATCACCTCGGCCACCAGGGCCGACTGTGTGACCGCAGGCGCCGTGCTGCCCGTGCCCACACACAGGTAATTGCGCCAGTCTCCGAAATGGGAGCCAGAGCCCGTGTTCAGGTGGTTTGCGTTCGTGCCGAAGATGTTCATGCCCCGGTCAACGATCATGTTTGGCTGGTGGCCGCTCTGCGCGACGCTTCCGTCTTGGTTGAGCAGCTGCCATTCAATTCGTCCAGCGAGCCGCCCGTGAAGTTCCACGTCATGGTGCATAGGTGCCTCCTGTGATGCTGCCCTGTCCGGCCACACCGTTCCGATTGGTCACAGGCACGACCACGACCGGATTACTGCCGGTGAGGCTGCCCGTGCCAGCCAGGGCGTTCCGGTTGACATAAGGCACCGTGAGGTTCTCAAAGGCGCCCAGCAACACGGCTGCGCCGGTCAGTACGTTTTTTGGCGTGAACGCCAGCTGTCCTGCGAGGTAGAGGCCACTGAGTGACGCGGTGGTATTGAGGGCGTTCCGGGCCGTCGCGAGCACAGCAATAACCTCGGAGATCCCGCCGAGCGACGCCACGCCGCTCAGCCGGTCGCGGCCACGGATCGGGTACAGGCCCAGGTCAATCACCAGGTCGTTGCCCCCGGTCTCCCCGCGCACCTGGGCGCCGTAGGACAGCGCCACCACCTGATCCAGCACGGCATCCGTCAGGCCCACCACAAGTGGGTATTCCACGCCATAGGCGTCGCGCTGAAGCCGGTAGAACGCGGCCGTGCGGGCGCCATTCAGGTACATGAGAACCACGTCCGAGCCCGGCGTGAAATAGGAGGCCATGGTGTCCGTGAACAGCAGCGGATCCACGCCCGCGAAGGGTCCACGGTACGTGTAGGCCAGCGCGTTCGGATCCCACTGCCGGGCCACAATCTGGCCCTGATCCTCCCAGCAGACCACGTGGCGGGCCGCCTGGTCGAAGGCCAGGCCGATGTGCCGGGTGGTCGCAGACATGGGTGGGAAAGCCTGCCCAGGGAGCACCTCGACCCACGCGGCCCCCTGACGCTGTTCCAGGATCAGGCCGCGCGCTCTGTGCCAGTACAGGCTCCACTCCACGCTGTGCAGGGCCTGGTAACTCCCGTCCAGGGGCTGCGCCATCGTCTGCGGCCCGAGGGCCTGCACGCGTTCGGGCCGCCGGGTGTGCGCGGTGCGCTTGGTGACGACGACCTGGCGCACGATCAGTGCATGTACAGCTGGTAGAAGGCGGGGCCGTCCGGGCCGGGATCGATCACGACGTGACTCACCAGGCACGTCAGGCTGATGGTGGTTCCGGGCGGCACGGTGTGCGCAGCGCTGGCCTGGCCGCCCACGCCGATCAGGGTGACCTTGAAGGCGTTCTCGCCGAGGTTCGCATAGAAGCCCCTGGACACGGCGCGGCCCTGATTGGCAGTCTCCACATCGATGTCCGCGCGGACGGCCGTGGTGGTCTCCACGATCACCGGCATGTTGCTGAGGCGGCGGGGGGCGATGCGCGCGGAGTCCTCGACGTCCACCACGCCGAATTCAAAGGCCAGGATGCGCGCCTGAGCCTGGCCAGCCTCACGGCCGGCTTTGACCTCACCGTAGATGTGGGCCAGGCAGACTTCCAGCTTCTCCAGACCGGTTTGGAGCATGGGAACGAACTTCGAGATGTCAGGGAACACTTAGCAGTCCTCCAGGGACGTGAGGCGGAGATAGAGCCGGGGGGCCGTCCACTTGAGGACGGAGGGCAGCACCAGGAACGCGAAGCCCACCGCGTTCATGACGCGGGCGACGTCGCGCCCCGGCACCAGGTGCTCCCAGTGGAACAGGGTCATGACGACGCCCGCGATGTACAGGAAGCTGCCGAAGCCCTTGCTCCACTCGGCGTAGGTGCGGGTGGTGCCGGTCACCACGAACAGGATGTGGCGCACGCAGTACATGACCAGCACCACGCGGGCCATGAGCAGCAGGACGTCCAGCAGCTCCACCATCAACTACCGCCGTCCTTCGGTGGCGCCGGTGGCGCGGGCGCTTTGTCCGCGCGATCCTGCCGCTGTTCCTTCAGGCGCGAGGCCACTTCCGGCACCCCGAAGATCGTGGCGATCACGCCCCCCAGGAACAGCGACCAGGTGGAATCGAGCGGGACATTCCGGTAGAGCGAGTTGCCGGCCAGCGCCAGCATCACGATCACAACGGCAATGACCACAAGGCCGATCAGTCTCTGCATTCGAGTTCCTGGGAGCGCACACGTTACGCCGTTCCGCCGCATCCACAGCCGCACCCACTGGTGGTCTGCGCCTGCTGACGGGCCTTGTACAGCTGGAGGGACAGGGCAATCACGCCATAGACCAGGAGCGAGCCCACGGCCGTGTACGCGCCCTGGCGGATGAGCTGGGCTCCGGAGTTGGTGCCATTCATGCGGAGATCCTCGTGGGGTCGATGGGCAGGGTGATCGGCCGGTTGATGAAGTTGAGCCACGACTGGAGGCCCAGCGTGGGCGTGATCGGCGAGGCGGTCACCGCGGACCCGGCCAGGACGTACCCGCCGGTGGACTCGTTGAAGGTCGCGCTCCCGCCCGCGTACACAGCGCCGGGCGCCGGCTCACCCACGGCGATCGTCGCCGGGATGGTGGGCATGGGGGTGGTCGAAGCGCTGGGCGCAGGAGCAGCGGGCGCGGCCGCCTGGCCGTGCCGCTTGACCAGGTACCCGACCCCGACCGCGCTGGCGCTCACCACAGCGAGCAGCAGAGTGATGGAGACGGCCGTTTTCATGGCGTGTACGCGTGCACGCCAAAGCTGCTCCCCGTGTCCGAGGTGGCACTGCCGGCCGGCGTGTAGCCACTGGGGGCGGTCGTCGGCGAGGAGGTGGAGGGCGGCGTGACGTTCGTCCCATAGTTGCCGTACTGCTGCGAGTAGGTGGGCCCGTAGAGGCCACCCTGAAGCACGGGCAGCGGATTGGTCACCGGCGGGTGCAGGCTGTTGCTGCCGTCGTAGGCGGGGTTGATGGTCGGCCCGTACCCGTTGAAGCTCAGGCCGTTGTGGATCCCGAAGGTGGGCACCTTGTCCCAGAAGGATCCGCTGCTGAAGGTCTCCCCGCCAGCGGGCCGGCGCAGCAGCGTGGCCACGCCCACGGTGACGATGGCCAGCAGGCCACCGGCGAGGAGCATGGTGGTGGTGTCGGGTTTCTTGGTCATGTCGTCCTCACGGCCACGGGCTGGACTGTGACGCCCAGCTCGCGCAGGTTCTGAATGATGCTCAGCTGCTGGCTGTTCAGGGCGGAGAGCCGCGTGAGCAGGGGCCGGCGTTGATCGGCCAGCCGCGCGTCCCACGCCGTCTTCACGGCCGCATCGATCAGGGGCTGCATGCCACTGTTGGTGCAGCGGACGGCCTGTGTGATCCAGGGCCCGCTGTTGCGACACGTAGCCCACTGCTGGTCAGAGATGCTGGCCACCAGGGTCTGATCGAGCGGCGTGTGGTCGATGACGTTCAGCTGGTCGGTCAGCAGCTTGATCTCGTTCTGCGCGGTGGCCAGATCCCGTTTCAGGGAGTTGATGGCGTCCGTGCGGCGCCAGGCGGCCTCCTGCTGCTGCTGCGCGGTCAGGGCCTGCTGCACGCTCCAGCCGCTGGCCCCACTGCCCACAGGTGTGACCACGCCGTTGCCGACGACAAGGCCGGATCCGGCGGCGGCCGTGCCTGCCGGCTTCAGCAGCCGGTACGCGCCCACGGCCGCGCCCAGGATCACCACGACACCCAGCGCCAGGCCGGCGCCGAGGATGGTGGGGTCATTCTTGGTCATGCCTCACCAGTCCTTCCGGATCCCGGCATACGCCCAGCCGGGGCCGATGTAGTCATAGTTCACAGGGCCGGTATCGATCAGCTGTGTGCCGGCGTAGCCCGTGGCCACGCCCACCTGCTGCACGGGCAGGGTGGGATCGGCCGACGTGGGCAGGCCCACCGGTGTCCCGGTGACCTTCTTGCGGGGAGCGAGGCTGGACGCGAGGGCCAAGCCGCCCACGCCCAGCACGGCCACGACAGCGACCGCCACGAGGGGGCGGCCCCGCTTCACCCGAGGGCCTTGAACGCGATGAGACCGGCCACGATCACGCCCACAGCTGCCAGCCCGTAGAGCAGCATTTCGTGGTTGGCGGCGGCCGCCAGCTTGTCGTGCTGCACCTGCGCGGCCACCATGTCCTGCTGGGTCTGCGCCTGGGTGAGCTGGGCCTGCGCGACGGTCTTGTCCGTGCCGTCAAACGCGTGGATCACGCCGGTGGCCAGGGTGCCCAGGCCACCGACGGCCGAAAGCCATTCCATGCCAGCCGCCTTACAGCGTCCCGCCGCGCAGTTTCAGCTCCGCCTGAGCGTTGAGCTGCGCGGCGTCCAGGACGCGGACGGGCGTGTCGAACACCGGCAGGCTCAGCTCGTGCTGGGCGTACTGGTCGAACACGATGGGCGTGGTGGTGCGCGCGGCCAGCTCCAGGCGGAACTGCGGGGGCAGCGGGTACTCACGGCCCTCCCCGCCGAAGGTGGGGGCGCTGCGGGTGTTGCTCTGGTCGGTCTCGTGGATGGAGCGCAGGGCCGAACCGAACAGCTTGGCGCGCGAGGTGTCGGAGCCCAGCGGGCGCAGGATCCGCAGCTCGAACTCACCGTTGCCGGTCGTGTGGTACACGACGACGTGGGTGGTGTTGGCGGGCAGGGTCACCGTGACCGTGCCGGCCGCGAAGTCAGCGGCGGAGATGCTGGCCAGCTGCCACGTGGCCTTGTTGTCGATGCTGGTGTAGGCCAGCAGATCCGGGTGGCTGGTCGTGGGGAACGCGGCCGCCGGGCGGGTCGTGCGGATGGGGCTGTGCCCGGCACCGGCCAGGTTCACCACGTAGGCACCGGCGGCCGTGCCGCCCGGCACCACGAATTCAGCGCGGCCCTTCAGGAAGAACCGGAAGTTTTCACCGCCCTTGAACAGCAGGAGGTGTCCCAGCGGGCCGTCGAAGTAGGCGACGGTGCTGAGAATGCCCAGTACCTGCTGCCCGGGAGTGAACTTCTCCGGGGTCAGGGTGAGCCGCATGGCCTGTGCCAGCGGCAGGAAGGGCAGCCCATGAGCGAGGCCGTTGGCAGAAGGGCTCATCAGTTCAGCTCCTCGAAGTCCGCCTGGAAGAAGCTCTTGGTCCAGTCGACCACCTGCGGGCCCTCGACGTACACCAGGAGCTGGTGCGCCTCGGGGATCTCGATTCCCACACCCACGTTGAGATCCGTCTGGCCGATGATCGTGGCCTTGTAGTCCTCGTTGCGCTGCTGGGTGGTGTCCAGGTCACGCCACACGCTGTAGGGGATCGCGCGGTGGAACTTGGGGAACTCGTCAGCCGGGCCGCGCGTGGCGACCAGGATCCGGGACGCGCCGCTGATCTTGGCGTTGGTGGCGTCGCGCAGATCCAGGATCAGGTAGGTGCCGTTCACAGGCACGCCGCGCACCATGTTCTGGTTGTGCAGGCGGTACAGCGCGCCGCGCGGGACGGTGATCGTGGCGACCGGCGTGCTGGTGGCCGCCACGTTGGCGGTCAGGGCGATAACGGCGGCGCTGCTCTGGCTGGTGACACTGGTTTTACGCATGGGGGTTGCCTCCGCGGGCTGGGATGGTGGGGTGGGGGTTACTTGTTGAGGATGGCCGCGACGTCCTGGAAGACGTGAGCCAGGGCCACCGCCGCGACGCCCAGGAAGGCGTACTGGGCGTGCCCATTGGGGACGTACTCGATTCCCGCCACACAGGCCACGACCACGCCCAGGCGGGCCAGCTGGCGATTGGTGCCGAGCTGGGGAGCTTCCGCGCCTGCGCTGCCATCGGCGGCCGGGGCGTAGAACTTCAGCTTGCCGTTGGTCACGCTGGCAATCCCGAAGGTGTCACGCATGCCCGTCCAAAGCTGATGCTCCACGGCGGCCCCGGCGGCCGCACCGACGGCCGTGGCGAGCACGCGCGGATCCTGGAGGGTCTGAAGAATGTTGCCGTCCGGCTTCGACAGCCACTGGGTTTTCTGCATCTCGAACATCACGCATTCACCGCCTTTTCGATCTTCATGACCGCGTACTGCTGACGAACCACGAGGCGCACCGCTTCACGGGTCACCTTGTCGATCACGAACCGCTCCACCATGTCCACGATGGGCAGATCCATGTACTGGCCGATGGCGGGCAGCAGCTGGTCGACCGATTCCACGCGGTCGATCACCCACTGCACGGCCGCGTCTTCCTTCTCGCCAGTGGTGGCGCCGGGCAGTTCGTTGAACTTGCTGGTGACCACCTGGCGGGCGAGATCCTTCACGGTTTCGAGTACCTGATCCATATACCTGTCTCCTTTACGCGGCGATCGCCACGCGGCCGCCGTGCCCATCTCTGCGAATGACTGCGTTCTTGCCGCTCTTGCTGTCCCGCACCGCGTACTCCGGCGCGCCCCCGTCATCCGGCCGGGCAAACTCACCCGGATCCGGCAGGCTGGGGAACAGCGCCTGGATGCGCTTGCGGTCGTTGAAGTCCGTGAGGTTGAAGACGATGACGACATTCACCTGCTTGATGGCCAGGTGGGAGAGCGTGTCGCCCGTGGCGCTCTGCAGCGTCTGCGTTATCTTCAGGATGTCGAACCCGAACTTGCGGCCCTCGGTCTCCAGGCGCGCGAAGCTCTTGGGCATGGCCCGCTTGGGCAGGAACAGGTGGGTCTCGTCGAACACCACCAGGACTTCAGTGAATTCTGTGTTGTACACGCCCAGCGTCCACAGCGCGCGTCCCAGCGTCTCCAGGAATTGCGTGCAGTTCTCGCCGGCGGCCACCTCGAAGTGCACGCGCTTGTGGTGCCGGATCAGATCCGCAATGGCCTCTTCGCTGTAGGTCTTCTTCTGCTGTTCCTCGCCCACATACTCGCGGTGCGTGAAGTGCTGGGACAGCTCTTCCGTGGTGTTGACCGCCACGGCATACCGGGTCCGCGGCAGCATGGCCGGCAGCAGTTCGTTGTCCACGAAGTGGCTCTTGCCACTCCCGGATCCGCCACAGACCAGGATGTTGCGGTAGTCCCGTCCGGCCATTACTCGCCGGTCTCCGGGTCGTCCAGGAACTCGCGCAGCACCTCGGACGCCTCACCGTCGCCCACGATGACCACGGCCGGGCGGGGCGGGCACACGATACTCTCCAGGATCTTCAGCAGGCCGTAGGCGGCCAGGGTCGTCACCAGGATCTCTTCCGCTCGTCTCATACGGTCGCCACCTTCAGGTTCACGGGATTTGCCGCTGTCTTTGCGTTCAGGAAGGCGAGCGGGTTGCGGAAGTACTGCACGGTCAGGGCCTCCTCGATGGGATCCAGGCCCGGAAGGGGATGGGCCACGCCGCCCGTGAGCGGGTTGTGCGGGTTGAACCGTGGAGTGGGCAGCCCCTGCTGGATGACGTCGAAGTGGAGGTGCACGTTGTCTGTTCCGGACTCACCCATGCGGCCGATCATCTGCCCGGCCTTCACGCCGGCGCCCTCACTCACGGCGCGGCTGTCGAGGTGGGAATAGCGCGTGTACACGCCCAGCGCCGGATGCGAGATCACGACGTTGTTGCCGTACCCTGGCGCGCTTCTGCTCGTGCTGCTGACGACCACGCCGTCCGCGATGGAGAACACGGCGAGCCCAGGCAGGTGCGGCCGCAGGAAATCGACGCCTGTGTGGTAGCCATAGCCGGCGCGGTACCCAGCGAGGGGGTTTTGCTGCCAGGTGCCGTGCGCGTAGTGGCCCAGGAAGCGCGGCCCGATGGTCACGCGGGACAGATCGACCGGCCAGAAGAGGCCAGGGGCCGCCGGCGTGGCCGGGGTCGGCGTGGGAGTCGGGGTGGGGCCAGTGTTCTGCTTGGGCGGGGTGGGAGTGCCGCCCGCGCTGGGCGGGAGCTTACTCACCACGACCTCCCTCACCAGCTCCACTGAAACCGAGATCTGCCGACGAAAGAGAAGGGCCGAACCCAGCGCCAGCGAAGCCACCAGCAGCACCTGTCGCTGCTTCTGGGGCGGGAGTTGGGAGAGATTCGACATACTTGCTCCTCGTGCTGTACACGCCGTAGCCGAGCACCGCGACGCCCAGCGCCACGGAGAGCCATTCGGGCATCTTTCCGCCGGCACCCGTGACGCCGTAGGCGGCCAGCGCGTCAGCCAGACCGCTGAACTGGACGCCCAGGGCCACAAGTTGGTTGTGTTTGAAGTCGTCCTTGTACGCTTCGGCCAGGCCAGCCGGGAGACCGAAGGCGGACAGCTCCGCGACCACGCCGATGATCTGATCCGGCGTCATCGGGGGGGCTTCAGGTTCCTCCGGCGCCGCTGCGGTGGCCTTGGTAGGCACGTCACCGACGACCGCACCCGCGAGGGTGGGGCCTGGGGTCGGATTCAGCTCGTCAGCGGGCGGGGGCGTGTCGGGCAGCGCCGGCGCGGGGCCGGGCGGGAATTTCAGGGTGGTGTCCGGCATGGTCGCTGCAGTCATGTCAGTGACCTCCAGCCATCAGCCACGTGGCCGCTGGAGCGGGCACGCTGACAGGCAGGATGGGAGTGGTTGGGGTGGGCGCAGCTGCACTCCCACGGCCTGCTGAGGGATGACCCGTGCGGCCACGACGCGACGCGGCTCCCGTGAACACCAGCAGACCGGCGGCGAGTGAGCCACCCAGCGCGACCAGGATGGCCGGTTGCTTCAGGGTGCGCCGCGCGACGGCGGGCAGAGCCTGTGTGGGTGGAGAGGGGTGGAGAGGAGGGGCCGGCGCGACCGGCACCAGGGGGGCCGCCTCGACCAGCGAGCGGGTCAGGGGATCGAGGCCCGTGAAGGCCTCGCCCTTGACCTGTGGCGCCACGGTGGGCGCTGACAGTGCAGGCGCGACGGGCGCCGGTACCGCAGGGACAGGCGTGGGCGCCGCTGTGCCGCCTGCTGCCCCTCCGGAGATCTGCCGGCTGGGGAGCCGGGCCGGGTTCATGGTCATCAGTTCGACGCCCTGCGGCTGATATTCCGGGTGGAGGCGTCCGCGTTGCCCAGGGAGCCGGTGACCTTCTCGCCGGCGCGGTACAGATCCTTGCTGGTCTCCGTGGCTTCATGGCCGGCGGCGCGCAGCTGCGCGATCACGAACACGGAGGTAAAGCCCACGGCCGCGATCCCGAACAGCGAAACCGGATTCTTTACCGCGTCGCTAGCGATCTGCTTGGTGGTGGGCTGCACCGGCGGAGCCACCACAGCGCCGGGCGTGGAGGGCGGGGCCTGCACCACGACCGGCGCGGCCGTGACGCCGTTCTGGACGTCCGTGCCGTTCAGGTTGATTCCGAACCGGGCCAGGATGGTCGGCGTGAACAGTGCCGTCAGCAGGATCTGGATGAACAGCGGAATGGCAGGCATCAGCCGACCACCAGCCACATGTAGGCGATCCCGGTGGCCGGGTCGTAGCCCTTGCGCGGGTAGTACGCGAAGCCCTTGGGCTTGATCACCAGGGGGGCCGCTTTCGTGACTCCATCGCTGTTCGCGTAGAAATTGCCGCTGGGGAAGCGGACGTTGGTGATGCCCTTGGCCTTCAGGGCGGCCACCATCGCAGGCCGCGCGAAGCGATCCCAGAAGGTGTTGCTGTTGAACACGAACGCGGCCGCCTTCTGCATGATCGGCGAGGTGAACTTGAACTGGAGCTTGGCCAGCCCCTTCCGGAGGGTGTCCGTGCTGCCCAGTGGAACGACATAGAGGCCAGGCGCACCCACGGCCGCGCCGGCAGTGACCCCCGTGGTGGATGTGGTGGCCATGGTCATGCCAGACCCCCACTCACTGCCCGTCTCACATTCATCGCTCGCATCGAAGCGGGTTGTACCAGCGCCTGGACGCGATTACGACAGGGATGGTTGATGTGGCACCCTCATGTGGATGCCACTTTTACGATGTTCCTGAGCGTAGATTTAAGGCGTCTTAATACTTCATTTCAGGGCCTTCACGTACTGCTCGCCCATGTTCCGCACGCTGGTCTCTGCGTAGATCTGCGTGGTGCCGATCCGCTTGTGCCTCAGGAACCGCTGCACCTGGTCGAGGGGCATTCCGGCATCGAGGAGGATGGTGGCCACCGACGCGCGCAGACGGTGGGGCGTGACGGCCTTCTCAATGCCAGCGGCGCTGGCTGCCTCCTTGACGACCTTCTGCACCATGCGGGGCGTGTACTGGTCGTGCCGGTTGCTCTCGAACAGGAACCCCTCACGGCGGCCGCCGAGGTGCGTCCGCAGCTCCTGCGCCAGGCCGGGCAGGATCGGCACGTAGCCGTCGCTTCCGCCCTTGGCCACCACGATCCGGATCTGTGGGGGCTCCAGTTCCAGGTGCAGGTCCCCTGGGCGCAGCGCCACGAATTCGGACACGCGGGCGCCGGTATAGAACAGGGTCTTGATCATCAGACCGTAGACTGGTGCCCGCCGGTAGGCGTGATCGATGAGGCGTTCCACCTCTCCCCTGTCGAGGCGGGCCACGGTGCGCTGCCGTTCCTTCGGAGGCTTCAGGCCCACCTCACGGCGCGCCGCTTCGACCGCGTGTTTGGTCTGGTCGTAGGTGAGGTGATGCTTCCGGAACAGCCGGGCCAGCTCACGGGCCACTTCGGAGACTGGAGCGGCAGAGTTCGCAGTGTCTGAATGACCGCGAACTCTGCCCCGTTTTGCTGCCGTTTCTGGTGCGCTCACCCCGCCATTCTAGGTTGAGAAGTTCGCAGTATGAGCATTCTGCGAACTGTCTGGAATGCGCTTCCGTGTCCGCTCAATTCTACCTAAAGATCCACGCCGAGCTGCGTAGACTGCCTTCACCCGCCATGGAGGGCTCATGCCATACAAATCCCGCGCGATAGCGATCACTCCTCTTCTGCTACTTGCTTCTTGCGCTAGCCGCATCCAATACCCAGAGCCACCAGCAGTCCTGGACTATAACCCCCATCCAGCCGCTCTCGGACAGGAAGTGACGGTGACAGGCCCAGTCAATGATGCTTTCAGCGAGGGCTTGAGTATTTATGACAACCCCGGGTTAACTGGCGCAGTTTACGGTCATGTGCTGGCAAATCGCCAAGCTGAAGTCATCCTCAACTCGAAGATCACCATGCGCTCGGTCTTCGGTGACTTTGGGATGGTTCAGCCATTCGCCAATTACTGTGAGGACGGTGAGGTCTATGAAGATCTTCCTAATGTAGATTGGGTGAATATCGGCATCGCCGCTCTGTACGCACCTTCCAAACCACTACCCCCCACTTTTGATAAGAGTGGCGAGGCCTTCCCTGCGACGGTCGCACAGAAGCTGAATAACAATGAGCAGAGCACCATAGTGACTGGGTATTTTATCCACAGCAGAAGCGACGCAACAATTATCAGCCACCTTTCTTGTGATACCGCAACGCAGAAGACAGATTTGTATGTCAATCTAGAGCTCAAGGCTGGGTGGAACGTGCTAAAACGCCAAGACAGGTCTACAGGTGCCTCGTTCCGCAATGTAATTTCAGTGGTGACTGGTGCAGCGGCCGATTATTCAATAAGGTGAGCAACCGGCCGCGCTCTTAGCATTATCTGCCCAAGTGTCCTATCGTGACGCCTGCTGAGTATCGTTGCGCCTCCCACCAGGAGAGTACCTTCTGCACTTCAGAATCGGGCACCGCGGCGTTGTTGGGCTGGTAAGAGGTGTTCTCGCTGTAGGTTCCCAATCCAGCCTCCAGGCTGTAGTCCCAGCGGGCGGCCGGATTGTTCGGGGTCGGTTTGCTGCGTGCTGAGTAGTTCCGCCGTAAGCGGATAGAAGGCACGTCGTAGGCGGGCAGGCCCGGATACAAGTCGTGTCTTCGGTAATCCCGGTTGTAGAACGACGCGTCTCCTTTCACCGACGACAGGCGCCCATCCCTCCAGCGCCCGAGCGCAGCCGCGCGGTTGTCCTCGATGGTGATGTTCCGGTGGCCGCCAGCATTCGCAAAGCTGTAGTTGTCGCTGTTTGCGGCCGCGCAGTGGTGAATCCAGATGTTCTGACCAAGCATCCCGTCCACGATCACGACCCCCCCGCTGTACTTGGGACTGTCGAAGCCAGGATCCCAGCCGTGGTGGGCGCCGTTGCCCCGGATGAAGCGGAACTCCATTGGGCTGTCGTCGGTGCCGCTCGACGAGCTGATGTTCACCTTGTCCTCGACGTAGCTCTTGCCCTCTTCGTCCAGGAGATCCAGCCACTCCACCAGGACGCGGGGAACGTTCTTCACGTCGTTGAACTGGAGGTGCTGCAGTCGGTAGAAGTTCTGCTGGTAGCCGCCCTTCCCGTCGCTCATTCGCCCTTCTACATTCAGACCCTTGTAGAGCCTGATCCGGATGGTGACCGCCTGCGTGGCCAGGCCGAGCCACTTGCGGAGGTAGACGCCGGCCGTGTGGTCGTGCTCGATGTTCCCTAGGTCGGCCATGTCGAAGTTCTGCAGGTCGATGAAGCCGCCGAAGTTGCGGCCAGCCACGTCGGGATTCAGGCCGAGGCCGAACAGGTCAGGGGCGATGAGCTTGGTGTGATCCATGCCGCTCTGCACGTGGGCACCCTTTGAGCGGGTCTGACCGATCAGGGTGACTTCCTCCTTGGTCATGAGCTTCACAGCTGGCTTGAACGGATCCGTGCTCTGCCAGGCGCCCCTATAGACGCCTCCCCTGGTGATGACCAGGTTGTCCATCCACGTCGGCCCGATCACGACCGGCGCAGGCGTCGGGGGCGGTGCAGGCGCTGGCTGAGGCACCACGACCGGCGTAGGCGTCGGAGCTGATGCAGGGAGGGGCACCGGCAGGCCGCCACCAGGTACCAGGATCTGGCAGACCTTCGGGGTGCCCACAGCCGGATCCGTCCCGAAGAAGGCGTTGTTGCAGTAGCCGGTAGTCGTGACCTCGCGGGCCACCCACTTGTCTCCTGCTCCATAGCGCACCACCTGTGTGCCTGACACGGCAAACTTCTCGTTCTCCTTGGCCACAGGCGTGTAGACCCCAAGCGGAGCGGGCCCGCTCACGGGAGGGGCGGCCGGCGCCGGGGCTGGCACTGGTGCCGGAGTTGGTGCAGGTGCAGGCGTGGGTACCGGCGCTGGAGCGGGCGTGGGCGCTGGCACGGGAACGGGCACAGGTGCAGGCGTGGGAATGGGTGCCGGAGCTGGCTGCGGCGTGGGTACCGGCGGGGTCGTGACCGATCCCAGCCAGGACGGATCCGGCGTCACCACCGGGGGCGTGACCGGCACAGTGGGCAGTGGGGTGGGTGTAGGTGTTGGAACTGGTGCAGGCGCCGCTGGCGGCGGCATCGGGGGCTTGGGCAGGAAGAAGTTGAGCAGTCGAGTGATCCAGTTGAACATGCAGACTCCAGGGGTGAGAGGCGGTCAGCCGACACGGCAGGCGAACTCAAACAGGGCATCGAGCTTCAGGGCCACCCCCTTGCCGATACCGGGCCGGTGGGTCATGGAGCCGCCCTCGCCGATCCGGCTGTATTGGGAGATCTCGCCGATGTGTTCCAGCACCGTGTCTGCGGCCTGAGGTGAGCCCAGGAGGATCACCAGCAGCTCCCGGTCGGTCAGGTCGTTGATCGATCCGGGCTTGCGTTTCGAGTACAGCTGATTGAAGCGGGCCGCTCCGGGATTCTTGGTGGAGCGCTTGGTGGGGCTCTTGGTAGGGGTGCCACTCAAAAGGGTTCCTCCACGCGAAAAAACGAGGCCACAGGACGGCCAGGAATGGCCCTCCGGAAGCGGCTGAGGGGTAACGGATGGGGGCTCACAGGGTGACGCCGGCCGACTTCGCCTCCTTCACGAGCCGGCCGAGCTGGAGGTTCAGGTTCCGGATCCGGGTGCGGTGGGTCTGCTGAGCCTTGCTGGTCTTCGCCTTGCCGAGCTTCAGCTGCGCCGCCTTCAGGTCGTTGGAGGCCTTCAGGTGATCCGTGCGGATCTGCGTGGCCGTCCGGTGCTTCTTCGTGCTGACCTTGGCCTTCCGCGTGGCGGCCGCGCGCGTGGCCTGGTCGCTGCGGTAGGCGCTGTGCAGCCCCTGGCGTTCGATCTGCTCCAGGATCTTCTGCCCGTCCTCGGACAGCAGGCCGTCCGCAATGTCCTGTTCGAGGTCGCGCAGCTGCGCCTGTGTCAGCTCTCCCCTCGCCACGGCGCGGCGTGCTTCCAGGAACTGGACGCGGTACCGCACCGGGATCCGGATTCCGGTGGCCTCGTCCCGCTTGTGAATCTTCGTAATGACCATGCCGTCCTGCTGGCTGGCCCGGCCCACCTTCAGGCGCAGGGGAGTGCTCTCCTTCGGGGTCTTCACCCAGCGGCCGGTGCGGGCATCCTTCCAGCGGGTGGACACCACCTGGATCGGGTAGATGTGGGCGCGTGGGCGGGATGCCACTCCGGGCTGCGCTGGGACGGGTCTCTTGTCACCCTTCCGGCGCACCGTGCCGCCCTTGATGCCAGGGGCCGCCCCCGTCCACGTCCAGCGACCGCCGGATGCGCTGGCCTTGCCTGAGATCTCCAGCATGGTCAGATCCGCCGTGGTGTCCGCCGGCGATCGCCCCGTGCGGGCGGCCAGGTCGTCCACCAGGATCGGCCCGCGACTGGCCTTCAGTGCTGCTTCCGTTGTGGTCATGAATCCTCCAAATTCTGTAAATGGCGTAGTTCTGCTGTTGGATGGATCCGCAAATGGTCAGGAATGCGCGCCGTGCAGCGCGCGAAAGAAGTGGCACCCACACGTGGAATCCCACGTGCAACAGTCCACGGCCGTCGGCGAGTACTCGGCCGGATCCTGCGCACGGTCGCGGCGGACATCGATGTCGGCCCGTTCTGCGGGTGACGTAGCACTCACGCCACCGACCACCCCCGAGGGGCCAGCTGGTAGGCGTCCTTCAGTTGCGCCCACAGGCTCTGTCCACCCCCCTCCGGGATGGCCTTCAGCCGCCACATCAGCAGCGCGCCCGCGTTCGTGCAGTCGCCGGCGGCCAGGTCACCGCGCACCTGGTCCATCGTCAGCAGCACGACGTCCCAGAGGTTCACGCCCACGGTATCGAGGCGCAGCAGGCGCCAGAGCACCCAGTGGTACATGCTCACGCTGCCCGAATCCCCGTACAGCGCCGCGAGGTAGTGGGCCGCAGCATCCACCGCAGCGGCCTGCTCGTGCCTCCGGAGTCCCCGGACACTCTGCACGTCCCAGACCGCGCCCAGCGCGGCGCTACGCGCTGCAACAGTCATATTTAACGGGGGTGTGGATTTGAAACCGGGATTAACAGTCCAGCGCACGGCGATTTCTGCGCCTTCAGTCGCCTTTAGGCCTTCTAATGACTGTTGCAGTCCCGCATTTTTGAGCGCCCAGACGGTACGCAGGCCCTCTGCGGTGCCCTTGTTCTTCGAGGCGGCCACGCTGTCCGCGCACAGGTCGCGCCACTCGTGCTTCAGGGCCTCGTGGGACACCCGCAGGCCACAGCGTGGACCAGTGAGGCTCACGGCCCACAGCAGGCCGTCAGAGACCCCTGTGCGCGCCGCCGTGCCCTTGCCCTTCCCGCTGGCCTTGGCCCGCTTCTGCTGCGCCTCCACGGAGCCGCGCGCCGCGATCGGCGCGGCCGCCGTCTTGTGATCCCAGCGGACGGCCAGCTGGTGGCCCCGGATCTCCCCGGTCTCCACATCGACGTCCTCTCCGATCTCCTGAGCCCAGCGCCACACCGTGGAGCGGTTCACTTCCAGGATCAGGGCCAGCAATTCCGCCGGCAGGTGCAGCTCCGCGACGTCCGGCAGGCGGGACAGGCCCCGACTGCGCGCGTTCCCGACCGCACAGAGCACCAGGAGGCCGTACAGCCGCCGGGCACCCGGGCTGATCTCCAGGCCGCGCGTAGCCTGGCCAGCCAGGCGCTCCGCCGTGGCGTGCAGATCCCGGTACGCATCCACCATGAGCGGGCTGGGGCCCGCGATCGCCACGCGCGGATCCGGCCGGGCATCGATCACGCTGGCCGGTGGCGTGAAGACGATGGGGGCCGGGCTTGGCGTGGCCTCCACTTCAGGCGGTACCGTCTCCCCTGCTGAGGGGAACAGGCCGCGCACCTTCTCCAGGAACTTGCGGGTGGCGGTCATTTCGACAGCGCCTTTTCGATCGCTCCGGAGGTGGCCTCGGCGATCGTGGCCATGTACTTCAGCCCCTCCTCGTCGGACACCCCGCACGCTTCGAGGGCCACGCGCAGCGCCTCCGTGGCGGCGCCCTTCATGGCCCGGTCTGCCTGCTGCACGACGTCCAGCTGCTCCGGCGATAACAGCGCCTTCAGGAGGATCCGCTGACGCAGCTCCGTCCGCACGGCCAGCAGCAGCGCCACGCCGCCGGCGGTCAGTGCGGCACTCACAGTCCACTTCCCTTCAGCTGTCGGTCGGCCTTCCGGCGCTGGAAGCGCACCGTGTTCGAAGCGTGACGCACCAGGTGCTGCACCCGCAGGTTCATGGGGTGGCGCTTCGAGATGGTGGCTACCCGGGCGGCCAGCGCGTCGAGCACCTGGACGTCGAGGCGCTGGCCCGCACTGATCGCCTTCGACGGGATCTGGCTCAGTTCCGCACAGTCCGTGGAGACCATGCCGGGCACCTCCGCGAACAGAGAGCCAATGGGGGGAAGTGGAGCGGACGCGTGTGTCATGGGGGGAGTCCTTGTGTGCGGCTAGGCACGCGTTGAAGTGGCATCCCGGTTGGGGAACCCACTGCGCTGCCCACCACGGGCGGAAAACGGGCAAAGGGACGTCGTGGCCGCCGGAAACGTGGCGGTCGCATGGGAGACCAGGGGTGGACGCACCCCGCATGGCCCACTCGGTGGGGGAGTCGGGATGGACGCTCACCAGGGCAGCCGGAGGGGGCTGCCCACTGGTCAGCGGCGGTGGTTCACGAGAACGCTGGGGGGCCGCGCTCCCGTGGTTGGGGGTGCTTGCTCACTCCGGCTCTCCGGAGGGAATGGGAGGGCGCTCCAGGGCGTGGCGGGACGCCTCGCGGATCAGTTCGACGGTGGCCGCGCCGGCCAGGCTGATCTGCATGACCAGCGCGGCCTGCACCAGCAGGCGGGCCAGCGCGGACATGGCCACGCCCAGCAGCGCCCCAATCAGCAGCGCGCCCAGCCACAGGGCCAAGCACGTCCGGCCAGGCGCCGGGTCACCCTTCACAGGGCCACGCCCCAGCGCATGAGCACCTGTGGCGAGAGGTAGCGGCTGTGAGTCCCTACCCAGCCCAGGCGCTGCGTCTGTCCGCAGTGGGTGCAGTGCAGCGAGTACATGGTGTGATTCGCCTGCGCCTCGCCCAGCAGCTCCACTTGCTCGTGCTGGCACAGCGGGCAGCTGGCCAGGGTCATGTCCAGCGTGGGGGCAGCCGGGAGGGTCAATCCGCGGCCTCAACAGCGACGGTCTTGACCTGCTGCGCCTGGCGCGCCACGTGCTGCGCCAGGCGGTCGGCGATCAACGCCTGTGCCTGCTCGGTGGTGCCTCCGCTGGGCAGGCCTTCGATGACCACGCCCGCGAAGTACAGGGGCGGCCGCTCGCGCTTGCGCCCGCTCATGCGGGCACGTCCTGGTCGATGGGGAGCGGCGCGCCCAGGCTCGCCGTCGTCACCAGGGCGTGCAGGCCCTTCACCTCTGCGGCCGTGACGTCGTAGCGCTGGAACTTCAGCACGCGGTACGCGAACCGCAGCACCATCTCCATGCGGCGCACGTCATTGGGTTGCAGCACGACTTCATCCCAGGCGTCCAGGAGTGGCGTCAGCTCAGGTGGCCCGGCGGCCGCCGGCACGTCCGGCACCTGATCCCATTCCAGCGGCCCGGTCATTGGTTCAGCTCCGCGATCAGCGCGTCTGCGTACTCCAGGGCCTTCCCTGCCACCTTCGAGGGGGGCATCTGGAGCGTCTGGCCACCCGCGAGCAGTCCCTGAAGGGCCATAACCGCGATCCACTCCCGCCGGGCGCGCTTGTGCCGCTCGTCAGTGAGATCACGCCCCGCGTCGTCGGCCGTGGGGGTCACAGCGCCACGCGTCCCGCCCAGCTGAGGGCGCTGGTACCGCCGCGAGGCTTGGGGGCAGCCGGGGCCGGCGCTGGAGCTGAAGGCGTGGGGCGGTCGTCACTCTTCATGGGGTGTCTCCTGTGGGGAAGCCATACGCAGGAGCGGGGCAGCATTTTTCTGTAGCAGTTTGTTGCTAATCGATGCATCGTAAAGAGCGTCGATGCTCACCTGTAGCGCCCTCGCTAGAGGTGCAGCGACGTCCAGAGCAGCACTTCTTTGCACGCCGCGCTCGTGTTTCTGTATCGTCGTCAACTTTACGCCAGAGAGGTCTGCAAGCTGTGCCTGAGTGAGGTGACGCCACTCCCGCAGCGGCTTTAACTGCGTCAGGGCGTAGCTCTGCGAAGGCATGCGAGAATCCTAGCCGCTTGGTTCTAGCAAGTCAATGCTATGGCATTTAAGGGTTAGGCACTGCGCAACTCTGTGTATAGCATCAGCGTACTAGCGGGCAGATGCTAGCCACCTCAAACATGGCCAATCCACGAGCACGGGCAAATCAGAAACCTATCCCAGACTGGGCGGAAGCCCTGAGGGTTCGCCGTGTGCAGCTTGGCCTTTCTCAAGAGGATTTGGCAGCGCGGACAGATGACCTCGTTTCACAACGCACAGTCTCCGCACTTGAAACTGGCGCAACTCCCCTCGACAAGATGGCCATAGCGCGAGTGGTCAGCTTAGCCAATGCATTGGACTGGAGCATTAGGCAGATGCAAGACGCTACAGGTATCGATCTCGGCGCAGCAATTCCTACTGAGTGGGTACAGGCGGGTTCGGGCAAGCAAACCCTCACAAGCGTCGCTGATGTCATGCGTGTCCCTGTTATAGGTATGGCCAGCGCCGGCGCGCCGGTCAATGACGAAGAGGACGAACGGATCATCGGCTGGGAGTACCCCACGGCTGACGAATACCGCCCCCACATGCTTGTGCTCCAGGTGGACGGCGAGAGCATGAACAACGGCGATGCGAAGGGAATGCAGCACGGCGATCGGCTCTACATCGATCCACGCGAGCTGGAACTGCACGAGGGCCGCATCTACGTGGTCCACGTCCACGGGAACGGGATCGTGGTCAAGCGGGCGCGAAAGCTGGGCAGCGACTGGTGGCTGTTCAGTGACAACAAAGACTTTGCCCCCACCAAGCCCGACCAGGCCACCATCATCGGCCGCGTGTTCTTCCACCAGCCACGCGGGATGCGGCTGTGACCCTCCCCCCACCCCTGTAGATATGTGAAGGCGGTTCAGGAAACTGTGACGTATAACAAGGCGTATTACAGTGGTAGGGAGGTGGAACCATGCGACGATCCGCCAGAAGGATGTTTGCGCGAGGGGCTCGACTGGGACGACGAAAACCGTACTCACTGCAAGCGGCTAACACCCGAGCAGATAGAGGCAGGGTTGGCCGACGGATACCTGTTTTACGAGTACGACCCTTATCCCGATGAATGCCGGTTCCGCGTCCTCTTCCAACTCGTACCCCACGACACAAGAGTGCTCCGCAGTCACCAGATCGTCTGGCGGCTAATCATCACTACCAGGGGCGGGCGAATGCGGCCTGTATCCGTGATGGAGGAGAAACGACCTCAGGCGCGCGAAGAGTTCCTTCAGCGGCACAGAGACGGTGATATTGAATGACAAGTGAACCAAAAAAAGTAATTCGTAAGCTCACCGAGAATCAGGAGTCAGCGGCGTTTCGTCTGCCGAAAGCCCTTCTCACATGGGTGGATGAGCAGGCAGTTCGGGAGGAAACGTCTCGGACAGCCATTTTTCGCCGAAGTCTCGCCCTGTATCAGCGCATCGCCAAAGGCCAGACTCTTCTCGTACCGGCCAGTTCAAAAACGCAGGATCAGCTAAATGCCCTAGCCAAGACACAGGAGTGCTCATCGGAGTATATCTCAGAGCATCTCCTACGCGAAGCCGTTCAGCAGGCCGCTGCTCAGGTAGGCACAAAATGGACTTTGCGCGTAGCAGGTTCTGTTATGCGTATCACCACGACTAGCCAAGGGAATTCATATCAGGTGTTGCGGCTATCGCCGACGCAGCATTCAGTTCGCCCATGAACGAACTGGCTCGATCTCTATCGATTGAAAAGATTGTCGTAGATGATGTTTTTTGGCAGATCGAAAATATCAATTCGGCACAGCTTATAGATCCTGTAGTGACTCTAGAAATATCTACGACGGTAGAAGATCCGCAACTTGCGCGCGCGCAGTGCGAGTTTGAATTGCGAGACGATTCAAAGTCCTATTTTAAATGCCGAACCCATGTGTATATGCAAAGTAAGGGTGCAGATTTCAACGAGCTCCAGTCGGCACCGGCAACACGCAGGTTTACAGAGGCGCTGTGTATGGAAATGGCGATGGGCCAGGCCAGAAGTCTTCTCATGCACGCGTGCGCTCTTGCAGGACTGGCCCAGCCGCTCCTCCTGAGTGGCGTGGTCTCATCTATGATTGAGCTCGATCCAGGCGGCACCGACGCTTCTCCGCAATACCTTCGTACAGAAGACGAGCTCGACCCGGATAGGACTGACACAAGGTGACTAGCCACCCAGGCAGGTCGAAGTCCTGACCAGCGCGCCAACCCTCCCCCTCCCAGGTTTGCCCGCCGCCATCTATCTCCGCGTCTCCGGGAAGATGCAGGCAGGCTCTGACCGCTACGGCCTGGCCACGCAGGAACACGAGAGCAGGACCTACGCCGCCCGCGCGGGCCTGCGAGTGGCCCGCGTCTACGTGGACGTCATCAGTGGTACCCAGGACGACCGCACAGCCTTCCAGGAGCTGCTGAGGGACGCCCACGGGTACTCGGTGGCCATCCTTGGGGTGCAGGATCGACTGGCCCGTGATGTGGCGCTCTCCTACGCGATGCTGGGCGCGCTTCAGGCCGCAGGGCTGCGCGTTCACAGTGCTGCAGAAGGCCCCCTCGACCTTGAGGATGACACCCACGCCCTGGGCTTCGGGATCCGGGCGGTGATCGCCGACCAGGAGCGCCGGCGGATCAAGGCCAGGATGTATGGCGGGAAGCTGGCCAAGGTGCGCGATCGCGGGCTGCCGGTCGCGCCCATCCGTGCCTACGGGTGGAGGGACGGCGCGCCGGATCCGGAAACATCGGGGCGCGTGGCCTGGATCTTCGAGCAGCTGGAGACACGTGGCCTGAACGCAGTCATGCAGGAGCTGGAAGCCCGTGGGGTGCCCTCCCCTACCGGGCGGCCGCGCTGGACGCGCACGGCCATCCTGAAGATGATCCGGAATCCCCTCTACCGTGGGGAGTATGGGTATGGCCGCAAGGGCGAGCGGCTGACGCTGCCCGTGCAGGCCCTGGTCACGCCGGAGCAGTGGCAGCGCAGCAATGCGGCGCTGAGCGGCCGCTACAAGCAGCAGCGCCGCGCTGGCACCCTGACGCACCTGTACGAATTGCAGGGCGTGACCCGGTGTGGCGAGTGCGGGAGCGCCATGAGTGGCCACAGCCCCACGCCTCGCGGCGGAGATGAGCTACGTCGGCGGCGCTACTACCACTGCCGGGGCACGCTCCAAGTGCAGGGCGCGCGATGCGACCACCGCACCTACTACCCAGTGAGCGACCTGCACCAGGTCGTGGCGGAGGGCCTAGCCAGCCTGATCCAGGATCCGCAGCTGCTGCGCCTGGCCCTGGCCCGTGGCGCGCAGACGGTGGCCACGCTCGACGTCGGCCATGGCCGTACCGATCACGCTCGGCTAGACGCGGAGTGGGAACGCTGGAAGGGCGCGCTGCGCGCCGGGGCGATCACGCCGGAGGAACTGGCCGTGGAGCGCCGCCGCATCGATGCGGCGCGGGCGTCGCTCACCGAGGAACAGCCACAGGCACTCCAGGTGGATCCGCACGCCTGGCTGGCCAGGGCTGAGGCCAGCGTGGCCACCCTGCCGATTGGGGAAGCGCTGCGGGCAGCGCGCGTGACGGTTCTGGTGTTCCGGACTGGCGCGGTACAATTCAGCATTCAGCCCTGAACGGGTGTGTGGGCCGCAGAATCCATCTGTCAGGCCTGAGGAGAGTGGTTCATACGAGATGTCACTTAATCACCTACGGGTGCCAGATGAACGAGTACGACACGCACCTGGTGCAGAGCCAGCTGGTGTCGCTGGGCGCGGACATCGTGTCCAGCGTGGACGAGGCGGACGTGGTGCTGGTCAACACCTGCGCCGTGCGGGGCAAGCCGGTCGAGAAGGTGCGGTCGCTGCTGGGCGACCTGCGGAAGATCAAGGCGCGGCGACCGCTGGTGATCGGCATGATGGGCTGCCTGGCTCAACTGGACGAGGGGCAGCAGATCGCGCGGGCCTTCGGCGTGGACATTCTGCTGGGGCCGGGCAGTCTGCTGGACATCGGCAAGGCGCTGGAGGGCAACGAGCGCTTCTGGGCCCTGCACTTCCGGGATGACCTGCACGCGCACGTGCCGCCGCCACCGCAGGGCACACTCCAGGCGCACCTCACGATCATGCGCGGCTGCGACCACCACTGCACGTACTGCATCGTGCCCACCACGCGCGGCCCGCAGGTGAGCCGCTCGCCGGACGACATCCTGCGGGAACTGGACGGCATGCTGGCCGCCGGAGTGCAGGAGGTCACGCTGCTCGGGCAGAACGTGAACGCGTACGGCGTGGATCAGGGTGCCCGGCTGGCCGGGTATCCGTCCTTCGCGCAGCTGTTGAGGCAGGTGGGGCGCAGTGGCGTGCGGCGCGTGAAGTTCACGACGAGCCACCCCATGAACTTTACCGAGGACGTGGCCGCCGCGATGGCCGACACGCCCGCGATCTGCGAGTTCATTCACCTGCCGGTGCAGAGTGGAAGTGACCGTGTGCTCCGGCGCATGGCCCGCGAGTACACCCGCGAGCAGTACCTGAAGCATGTGGCCGATATCCGTCGGCACCTGCCTCACGCGGTCATGGCGACGGATATCATCGTGGGCTTTCCCGGCGAGACTGAGCAGGATTTCCAGGACACCCTCGACCTGTACGACGAGGTCGGGTTCGACAGCGCGTACATGTTCATCTATTCACCCCGGCCCGGTACGCCCAGCTACACCCATTTCAGCGACCTGCCCCGCGACGTGAAGACCGAACGCCTGGGCCGGCTGGTCGCCCGCCAGAAGGACTGGAGTGCCCGCAAGAACGCAGCGAAGGTCGGCACCGTGCAGGAGGTGCTGCTGCGCGGCGCCGCACACGACAGCGGTTTCCTGGAGGGCCACACGCGCGGCAGCCATCCGACAGTGGTTCCGCGTGCCGCCGGTGCGGACGGCCCCGGCATCTACCCGGTACGCATCGACCACGCCACGCCGCACGTGCTCTACGGCCGGGTATTGGATGCCCAGGGCCAGGAGCGGCCGCTCCTGAACTTTCCTGAGGCCGGACAACAACGGCCCGAGGCCGCCGCGCTGGTCAGCCCGCTCCCGATGGCCTGAACGGCCCAGATTCCCCTACCGTCACGGCACCTGGAACTGAATGCCGGGGGCGGCCACATGGAGCGTCCGGTAGTCTCCCGTCGCCTTGCCACCGGGCGCCACCTTCACCCGCACCACGGCCGAGGGCTGGAGGGTATGCGAGCCGGTCGGCAGGTTCAGGATCACCGCTGCAGTGAGCGTTCCCCCCACCGGCCACGGCTGCGGCGGGAACTTCAGCGTCGAGCAGGTTTCCAGCTGCTGCGCCATCGCCGACGCGCCCACACCGCTGCCAGGCTCGGTCACCTGCACCTCGAAGGGGCGTGGACAGGTGTTTTCCAGCTCCAGGGGGTAAGGCCCGGCGTTGGTCAGAGTCACGCTCAGCAGACTGCCCGTGAAGGTCGTCTGCGGCACCACGCGCGACTCGGGGGTCGTGACCGTCGGCGCGCACGCACCCAGCAGGCCCATCATCAACACGGCTTTCAGCGAACGCACACCGAAGCTTACCCACGCGAACATGAAAAAGCTCAGCGTGCCGATGGGCACTGCGAACGGGTGCCCTCACGTTTTCTCAAGGTGTCATCACGATCCCATCAGCTGGAAAGGTAACAGTGGGAACCATGATGAAACTTGCGCTCGGACTTGTCGCCGCCACCGCCCTCCTCGCCAGCTGCGGCTCCAGCGGCGGCAACAGTGAAGCGCAGGGAAGAATCGTCGATGTGACCACCGAGTACACCACCAGCACCAACCCCACCACCCAGTACGCCGGGTGCGACAACATCAGCAACGCCAGTGCGGGCCGCAGCGGCTCCACGCAGGTGAAGGTCGAGTTCGCGGCGGCGGGCAGCATCCAGTCCATCGATGTCAGTCTGGCCGGAACGACGAACAACACCGCCGATCCTAACTTCACCACCAATATCCCCGCGGCGAATCTGAAAAAGAACAGCGCAGGTAACTATCAGGTGCTGTTCGACGCCAACTCCACTACCGGCAAACTCCTCCCGGCCAGCATCGTGGTCGAACCCGCAGAGCAGCCGGTGAAAGCTGTCACGACCAGCAACCCGGTCGGCTCCTTCTACGCCCTGGTGAAGGTGAACACCGCGACCTCAAGCTTCACACTGACCAGCGCAAGCTTGCGCAAGATACCGGTCTACTCGAACTGCACCATCCAGACTGCGCAGCCCCTCTCAAAATAATCGGGTGACTCCAATCGGGCCAGCCTCAGCGCTGGCCCGCTACGTTGGCCTTGCCCTCAGGTTCTCTCAAGGCGGCATCACACGCACGTCAGGTTAGGCAGGCAGAGTGAGGGTCATGAAAAAACAGGTTGTGGCGGCAGTGGGCATGATGGGTCTGACGGGCGTCCTCGCGAGTTGCGGCACCACAGCCGTCGTAGTGACCGATCCGGTACGGAACGTTCAGATTCTGGAGTACACCAGCCAATATGTGCTCCCCACGGCCTACACGGACACGAACACCGGCACGCAGTACCCGGCGGGGAGCCCCGTCATTTGTGACAACTTCTCGACTGCACTGTCAGCCACCCTCGACTGGGACGGGGATGCCGCACGCTTCGCCTTCCAGCTCGAAGGCAGCAAGGGTGGGAAGGCCACCGTCTTGACGGGCACTTCCGCCAGTGGGAATGGCTACTCGGGAAATCCAACCACCTTCCAGATCACGGTCGGTGCCGGCGTCGCTCCCTTGAAGGTGAATGCAGCCGCGCTTGGCGCTCAAGGCATTGTTGTCGATCCAGTGAACACGTTCACAGTCAGGGGAGTGACTTTCCTCAACATCCAGGGGCAGAGTCGCGACGGGTCGGTGAGCAACGTGGCCCAGAGCGTCAACGGTATCCCGGTGGCCGACTGCACGAATTGAGATTCACCCGTCACGCCGCCCCGGACTGGCTGGGGCGGCGTTCTTCATCGCCTACCCTTCCCGGATCAGGGGATGCAGATCGCCCACACTGACCAGCCCCAGCCAATGCAGGGCGCGGCTGGCCGACACGTACAGCAGGCGGCGTTCGTACTCGGTACTCTCGTCGTAGGTATCCGCATTCGCGCTGGCGACGATGGCGGCGCTGAATTCCAGACCCTTGGCGAGGTTCACGGGCAGGATCACGAGGCCGCCGACGTAGCGGTGCTCCTGGGTGGTGATGGGCTGGGCGTCCGTGTCGTGGTCGCGCAGGGCGGCGCTCAGGCGGTCGGCGTCCACGCCGCGTCGGGTGACGATGGCGATATTCATGTGACCGGCGTTCCGGGCGTCCTTCACGGCCTGGGCGAGCAGGGTGAGTTCGGCGGTTTCGCTGGCGAGGGCTGTGTAGCGCTGGACTTCGGCCCCGTCGCGGTCGACGCCCTGCACCTGGGCAGCGCGGTTGTAGGTCGCGGCGATCCGCGCGCCGAGCTGGGTGATCTGCCGGGTCGAGCGGTAGGTGCGGTTCAGGGTGAGCACCTGCGCGCCGGGAAGCTGTGCCTGGACGGCCTCCCACGAACTTGGGCCTTTGTAGCCGTGCATGCCCTGGTTCAGGTCCCCCAGGGCGGTCAGGTGGCCGGGGCGGGTGGCGCGGGCCAGCAGCGCGTACAGGAGCGGGCTGTAATCCTGCGCCTCGTCGAGCACCACGTGGTCGAAGACTTCCAGCGTGCGCCCCACGCTGCGCCCGATGCCCCCCATGAAGGCCTGCATGGTGAGCATCAGGGGGATCTCGGTGACGTCGGCGTAGGCGCGGCGAGGGGTGGGAATCCCACTCAGGGGATCGGTCTGGAGCAGGGCGATCTCGCGTTCGGTGAGCAGGCCACTGACCGCGAGGGCCTCGGGGCTGGCGAGCAGCCGCCGCGTTTCCGTGACGGGCGTAGTGCTGGCGAACACCCGCCCCAGAATGGCCTGGATGCCGGTCGCCAGCTGGCGCAGCACGGTCGCTTCTGCATCCTCGGGAACATTCAGGCGCTGCAACGCTTCGGCCTCGATAAGCCGCTTCAGTCCGGCGCGGTAACCGTCCAGCGGATCGGCCGCGAAGACGTCGCGCAGCAGGCCTGCCAGATCGGCCTCCGAGAGGGTCAGTTGAACCAGGTCGCGGCCAGGAATCTCGACCGACTCGCTGAGCTGGCGTCCCGTGATGCCCGCGTTGAAGCGCGCCCACAGGTGCGTGCGCACCACGTCCAGCATCCGCGCGTCGCCCAGCAGTTTCGCGCGCCGCCACGCCAGCGCCCGGCGGGTGTTGTCCCGATCGGTCAGCAGCAGCGTCAACGTACGATCGGTGACCTCCAGCTTCTCCAGTCCGAGCAGCCCGACCGCCCACGTCTCGGGCGTGGTGACATTCACGCCGCCCAGTCCCAGTTCCGGCAGGATGCGCCCGGCGTACGCGGCGAGCACCTTGTTCGGCATGAGCACCATGCTCGCCTCCGGGCGGATCTGGTGCACGCCCCGGTCGGTGTTCGTCAACCACGACAGCCGGTGGAAGCCGATGGTGGTCTTGCCGCTGCCCGCCGCGCCCTGGATGATCACGGGCACCCCGACCGGAGCGCGCATGGCCTCGTTCTGCTCGGGCTGGAGCGTTTCCACCACGTCGCGCATTCCGGCCGTGCTGCCTTCCTCCAGCCGGCGCAGCAGGACTTCCTCACGGCCGCCGGTGTCGCCCCCCGTGTCCTCGTCGTACAGGTCGGTCACGCGCAGCAGCTGCTTTTGCGTGATGTCCAGCTGCCTTCGTCGGCGGATCACGCCCTGACCGCCCTTGCGCGGCGTCCAGCCCAGCACGTCCGAGTAGAACAGGCTCCCGACCTCCGAGTCCCAGGACACCACCGAGTGCGGGCCCTTTACGTCGCGGAAGGCGTGCCGGCCGATGTACAGCGTCTGCTCGCGCCCGCCGACCCGCACCCTCAGCGAGCCGAAGTAGGGTTCCTTGACATGCGGGGACAGCATCGCCGCGTGCTCCCCGGCCTCGTCGCCCAGAATGATGCTGGTCTCCAGGTCGGCGCCCATCAGGTTGTCACGGTCTTCCCAGAACTCGATCTGGCGCAGCATGGCCGCGACCGTGCCGTCCAGGTGATCACTTTCCAGTTCGAAGTCAGGGTGGGGCGTATACGCGGGCAGACGGACAGGAGAACGCGACGACATCCGGCACAGGATAGACGGCCTGGGCACAGTTGTCCGTTCACCCGCCATGGTCGGCGCGTTCAGTTCGTGGTAGCGGAGATCAGACTCCCGACCTGCCTATGACTAGGAGAACGCTATGAACGAATGCATAGGAAGGGCTGCCGTGATTCGTCCGGCAGCCCTTCCCGCGTGGTGAATTATTTGCGAGCGGTCGTGGAAATGCGCAGGATCGCACTCTTCGTTCCAGTGGCGTCCGCGAAGGTGAGTTTCGCCCTGGTAACGTCCGCGCCGTAGGTACCGATGACCGCCTTCAGTTCTGGGGAGAGGCTGGACATCGCCTCTACGGCGGTGGGACTTAGAGCCTCGGTGTCGCTGGTGTTAGTGACTGGAGCCTTGAAATCGGCGGCCACGCTGATCTTGTACTGCAGGCGGAAGCGTTCGCCGTACTTCACATTCACCGAGGTGCCGTTGACCTTCGTCTGGCTCACCACTCGACCGATGTTGGCCTTGACGAGGGCTACGGTGATGCCGGCCGGGGCATCCACGCTCTTCAGCGTAAGCCAGGGCGCGTCCCTGTAGGCGTCCGGCACCTTGTCGGTGCTAATGCGAACGGCGCTGTAATCGAATTCGATGGCGTCGAAGTACGCATCATACTCCTGATCATTTTCAATGGAGGAACGGGCATAGGGCACGGTGACGTAGAGGGACTGGCCGGGCAGAACGGTAACCGGGCTAAATGAGTCCGGCGCCTCAATCGGGTAGTCCGCCTGTGCACCACGGGCGATGGGCGTACAGGCACTGAGCGTAAGAAGTGCAATGAATGGGACAGCCACGAGGGAACAATTTTTCACCACGTGAACTTAACATGAAGATGAAAGGCCCGTTGCCTCATGTGACAACCCTTCGGGATGAGACCGAACCATCCTCGGTACAAGCACTCGAACTGTGGATGGGGAACAAAATGTTCCCATGAATCTCTTCCATAAGCAGCGCCTTGACCATCCTTCCCCGTTTGGCGCACACTACCGCTCAGGCGTCGATCCGCAGGAGTACCGCGCCGCGTGACCACGAGCGAGCCCGAGACGGTGGAAGTCGGGCGGATCACAGCGCGGGAAGGGCAGCGGGGAGCTGAACTCACAAAAGTGCCCGCCATGCCGCAGAGCGCGGTGACGGGAACTGGGGTGGAACCGCGTGGCAATGCTTTTTTGAAGCAGTCTGCGTCCCCAGACGAGCGAGCAGGATGTCGCCGTCTGGGGCGTTTCCGTATCGCTCGAAAAGGAGCACGTATGCCGGCATCATCGATGGAAGAACTCGTCAGCCTGTGTAAACGCCGGGGCTTTATCTTCCAGGGCTCGGAGATCTACGGCGGCCTGCAAGGGTTCTACGATTACGGCCCGCTGGGTGTGGAGCTGAAGAACAACATCAAGGCGGCGTGGTGGCGCGCGAACGTGTACGAGCGCGACGACATGGAAGGCCTGGACGCCAGCATCATCATGCACCGGCAGGTGCTGCGCCACAGCGGCCACGAGGCGACCTTCAGCGACCCGATGGTCGACAACAAGAAGAACAACAAGCGCTACCGACTGGACCATCTGGTCAAGGATCAGAAGGCCGACGTGATCGCAAAAGTGGCGGAGGCCATGGGCCAGAGCGCCGAGAACTTCCCGGCCGTGGTGGCCGCCCTGAATGCCAGCCCGGCCAAGGCGTCCGAGGCGCTGCGCGCTGCCGGCGTCCGTGATCCCTTCAGCGGTGAAGTGGGCGAGTGGACGGAACCCAAGCCGTTCAACATGATGTTCAAGACGACCATCGGACCGGTCGCGGACGATGAGAGCTACGGCTACCTGCGCCCGGAGACCGCCCAGGGCATCTTCACGAACTTCAAGAACGTCGTGGACAGCACCAGCCGCCGCCTGCCCTTCGGCATCGCCCAGATCGGCAAGGCCTTCCGCAACGAGATCACGCCGCGCAACTTCATCTTCCGGGTGCGCGAGCTGGAACAGATGGAGATCGAGTTTTTCGTCGTGCCCGGCACCGACGAGGACTGGCACCAGCACTGGCTTGAAAAACGCCTGAAGTGGTGGGAAGACCAGGGCGTGCCGCGCAGCAAGATCGAGATCCTGGACGTGCCCAAGGAAGACCTCGCGCACTACTCCAAGCGCACCTACGACCTGATGTACGACTACCCCACCCTGGGCCACGAGGAGATCGAGGGGATCGCCAACCGCAGCGACTACGACCTCGGCTCGCACACGAAAAACCAGAGCGAACTGGGCCTGGTGGCGCGGGTCGAGGAGAACGCCGACTCGATTGCCAAGCTGACCATCCCGCACCCCGAGACGAACAAGCCGGTCGTGCCCTTCGTGATCGAACCGTCGGCCGGGGTCGACCGCGCCCTGCTGGCCATCCTGAGCGAGGCGTTCACGAAGGAGACGCTGGAGAACGGCAACGAGCGGATCGTACTGAAGCTCCGGCCCCACCTCGCCCCGATCAAGGTTGCCGTGATTCCCCTGGCCCGCAACAAGGAAGAAATTACTGACGTGGCGAAGAAGATCAAAGCCGAACTTCAGGGCCTGGGCCTGGGCCGCGTGCTGTACGAGGACAGCGGCAACATCGGCAAAGCGTACCGCCGCCACGACGAGGTCGGCACGCCGTTCTGCGTCACCGTGGACTTCGACACGGTGGGCAAGGGTGAGGACGCCGCCCTGGTCGATACCGTGACCGTGCGTGACCGCGACACGCTCGCGCAGGAACGCGTGAAGATCAGCGACCTGAGCCGCTGGATTCAGGCGAAACTGCGCTGACCTTTCAAACAGCTTCGGCCCGGACGCAGAATCCGGGCCGCTGTTCTATCCGATGACCTGCCGCACTGTCGCGCTGAGATTTGGCGGGTACATCACCGCGAACTGTCCGTGATGATCGGCCCAGACGCGGGTGAAGTCGGCGTAGCCCATCTTCACGTACCCCAGGAGGGGATCCATCAGGTACACCATCTGCGCGGCGTCGTCGTACCCGGCAACCACCCGCCAGTGTGGGATGACATGGCCCTGCGACGTGATGTGGGATTGCAGGGCGATCAGCGGCAGGCCACGCCGGATGGCGGCCCGGACGGTGTTAAGCGACCCGTTGGTGTAGAGGCGGGCGGCCATCCCGACCTTCGGGGCAAAGGTAACGATGGCCTGCGCGGTCATGTACGAGGTGTCGCTGGCCCGGGTGAAGCGGCTGATTTCTGCCTGGGTGACGTTCAGGCCGAAGTACGCGAGCACCTGCGAGATGCTGGCCGGCCCGCAGGCGTTGTAGGTCTGATGCACGAGCGGCATCCCCTGGAGGACGTAGCCGGTCGGCGTGGGCGGCCCGGCCTGGGCTCCACCGAGCAACAGCGCAGCGAGGAGGAGCGAACGGAACAACGGCACCGGGTCAGCCTACGCCCGGTGCCGTCACTGTCTTCTGTCAAATCTGCGCAGCTCTCAGACCCGCGTGAGGTCTTTGGGGAGCGGCAGGAACTCGATCTCCGGGTGCTGCTCGGCGGTGTACTCCAGATCATATTTGCTGCGGAACAGCATGACGGGGCGACCCTGATCGTCCTCGACGTGCCGTGCAAAACGGGCGACGTTGCTGGGATCGCCCGCCAGCCAGCGCACCAGCTGGTAACTGGTGACGTTCAGTTCGACGTCCACGCCGTATTCCTCCAGCAACCGGGCCTGGAACACCTCGAACTGGAGGGGGCCGACCGCGCCCAGGTAGGGATCGCGGGCGCCGTCGGTCGGGTAGAAGACCTGCACGACGCCTTCCTCGGCGAGCTGCGTGATGCCTTTCATGAAGGCTTTGCGCTTGCCGACGTCCTTGAGGCCCAGCGTGGCGAAGGTCTCCGGCGTGAAGCGCGGAAAGCTGGGGAGCTGCACCTTGGCATCCACGCTGATCACGTCCCCGATCTGGAACACGCCGGGGTTAACGAGACCGACGATGTCGCCGGGGTACGCATCCTCGACGCGCTCGCGATCCTGGGCGAACAACGTGTGGGCCTGCGACAGCCGCAGCTTGCGCCCGGTGCGGGTGTGCGTGACGTCCATGCCACGCTCGAAGTGCCCACTCATGACGCGCATGAAGGCAGTGCGGTCGCGGTGCGCGCGGCTCATGTTCGCCTGGAGTTTGAAGATGAACCCCGCGAACCCCGCCTCCGGGTCGCGTTCGCCCAGGGTGGTGTCGGTCGGGCCGGGCGGGGGAGCCAGTTCCACGAAGTTCGACAGGAAGTGCTCCACGCCGAAGTTGTTCATGGCGCTCCCGAAAAACACGGGCGTGAGTTCCCCGGTCAGGAACTCGGCCGCGTCGAACTCGGGCATGGCCGCGCGGATCAGTTCCACGTCCTCGCGGAGTTTGCGGGCCAGATCCTTGCCGACCAGCGCATCGAGTTTCGGATCGTCCAGGCCCGACGTCTGCATGGGCGCGCGGTGCTTCCCGCCAGACGTACGCTCGAAGGCGAGCACCTGCGAGGTCTGGAGGTCGTACACGCCCTTAAAGTCCGGCCCGTCCCCGATGGGCCACGTGAGCGGCACGGCCGTGATCTTCAGGACGTTCTCCAGCTGCGCGATCAGGTCAAACGGGTCGAGGGCCGGACGATCCATCTTGTTGATGAAGGTCAGGATCGGGATGTGGCGGTTGCGGCAGACCGCGAAGAGCTTCTCGGTCTGGGTCTGCACGCCACGGGCGGCGTCGAGCACCATCATGGCGCTGTCGGCGGCGGTCAGCGTGCGGTAGGTGTCCTCGCTGAAGTCTTGGTGGCCCGGCGTGTCGAGCAGGTTGATGTGCCGTCCCCCGTACTCAAAGGTCAGCGCCGAGGAGCTGATAGAAATTCCGCGCTGCTGCTCGATGGTCATCCAGTCGGACTTGGTGTGGCTGCGTCCTTCCTTGGCGGTCACGCTCCCCGCTTCCTGAATCGCTCCTCCATAGAGCAGGAGCTTCTCGGTGATCGTGGTCTTCCCGGCGTCCGGGTGCGAGATGATGGCGAAGGTGCGGCGGCGCGCGATTTCATGCTCCAGTGCGGCGAACCGGTGGTCAGTGGAATTGGGTTCTGGTGCGGTCATACGGGCTCCTGCGCGGGCCAGTGGGTCGGCCCGGACGTGGGTGGTGTGGGTACGGCAGCGTCCTCGACTCTCGCTAGGGGGGCGTGAGGAGAACGGTCATGGGATCATGATACCGCGCGTTGAGCCCCGACATTCCAGCACCCGCCATGGCGAGAGGGCGGCCGAAGGCACCCGACGACCAAGGTGGTCCATCGTCCAGTGCAGCGTGCCTGATGGTATGACGTGCCGTCCGACTTCACCGTCCCCTGACGCCCTTCACCGGAGGTCGCGTCCGGCCCTCCCCCAGCTGACACGCGGCTGATGTCCGTTTGCTTGCATGACGTACACCCAGTGCGACCGTGCCGCCATCCAGGGCCGTCGCCAAGGAGCGTCGACCATGACCCACACGCGAATCGGCCTGATATTCACCCTCTGCCTGGGCGGGCTGGCCACGGCCGCCACACCCGTCTTCCTCGACGTGGCCACCAGTCCGAAGGGCTCCACGGCCTCGGACATGTTCGGCGACATCGGGAAGGTATGCACGAACGCCTCGTTCCTGCGTCAGCGCCAGACATCCGGCAGCGTGGAGAGCCTGGAGCTGCTGCTCGACAACCAGGTGTCGCTGGCCTTCGTGCAGCTCGACGTGCTCAAGGCCCGCGACCAGATCGACCACGATCCGCGCGCCGGAGAACTCAAGACCCTGCTGCCCCTGAACTTCGATGAGATCCACCTGATCACGAAGCAACCCGTGGTAAAGAAGAACATCTTCGGCAAGACCACCATCACGGGCATCACGAAGTTCAGCGACCTGAAAGGCAAGAAACTTGGAAGCTGGGGCGGCAGCGTCGTGACTTCGAACGTGCTGAAGGCGAAGGCCGGGGTGGCCGTGACCATCCTGGAGTTCAAGGGCCGTGAGGAGACGCTGGCTGCGCTGGCCGCCGGCCAGGTCGACGCCGTGCTGTCCGTGGTTGGTCAGCCGGCCGATTGGGTGAAGGCGCTCGACGCCACGAAGTACGCGCTGGTGCCCCTGGACATCCCGCAGGCGGCGCTGAACGGCTTTTACAAACCGGCCACCCTGCGTTATCCGCAGCTCGGCTCCGGCGTGGGCACCTACGCCGTGCAGCGCATTCTGGTCACTCGCGACTTCAAGACCCCGGAGCGCCGCACGGCCCTGCTGAACTACCAGAAGTGTACCCTGTCGAAACTGACGGAGTTGCATGAGACGCAGGGCTTCCATCCCAAGTGGAACGAGGTGACGTTCAAGGAACAAGACTGGCCCTGGTTCAAGTAACCAGTCCCGGTGCGTACGCCGCGAGCGCCGCGTCCAGCGTGCCCAGTCGCGCGGCGATCAGGGTTCCCGGTTCGCGGTGGTAGCCCCCGGCCATGACCGAAACCAGGGGCACTCCGGCCCGCACCGCCCAGCGGTACACACGGTCGTCGCGCGCCCGAAGACCTTCCAGCGTGAGGGACAGCCTCCCGAGCTGGTCGCCCGCCAGCACATCCGCGCCGGCAAGGTAGAACGCGAAGTCCGGTCGGAAGGCGGCCACCACAGGCGCGATCTGGGTGTCCAGGGCCGTGAGGTACGCGGCGTCCTCAGTACCGTCTGGTAGGGAAACATCCAGGTCGCTATTCTCCTTGCGGAACGGGTAGTTGCCCTGTGCGTGCACACTGACCGTCAGCACGCGCGCCTCAGCGTTGAAGATGGCGGCCGTGCCGTTGCCCTGGTGTACATCCAGGTCGAGGATCAGGATGCGCCGCGCCTGCGCGGTGTCCAGCAGCCAGCAGGCGCTGATCGCCACGTCGTTCAGGAACGAGAAGCCCTCGGCGTGATCGGCGTAGGCGTGGTGGGTGCCGCCACCCAGGTTGATGCCCAGGCCGCGGGTCAGGGCGTCGCGGGTGGCGGCCAGGGTCGCGCCGCTGCTGCCCAGGCTCCGCTCCACGACGGCCGGACTCCACGGGAACCCCAGGGCGCGTTCCTCCTGGCGCGTGACCTGGCCAGCCTGCCAGCGGTGCAGGTACGCGGGATCGTGCACGCGCTCGGCCACTGCCCAGTCCAGATCCGGGGCGTCCACTAGGGGCAGACGCGCGGCGGCCTGCTCCAGCAGTGGCGCGATGAATTCCCTTGGCAGGAACTGCCGACGCGGCGCCGGCCCGGCCGTGTACGCCGCCCGGCGGAAGGGAGTGTAAGCCCGAAAGGGTGGCGGGACGTCCGGCACGCATCAGGCTAGAGCCGATCCGCGTGGGGATGTGGAGTGCAGCTCGCCGTGTAAACCCAGTGGGTTGCTCGGCTTTCCGACCGGGTGATAGCCCTGGGAGATCAGGCGTCAGGGGAGGTCGCGCATGTACAGAGCAGTGACGGGGCACAGGGAAACGCACTTCACCGGTTCGGAGACCGTGGGCGACATCGTGATCGGCATGAGCGACGGCCTGACCGTGCCCTTCGCCCTCGCGGCGGGGTTGTCCGGGGCGGTCGCCAGCGGGCATGTGGTGCTGATCGCCGGGATTGCGGAGATGGCCGCTGGCAGCATCGCCATGGGGCTCGGCGGCTACCTCGCGGCGCGCAGTGCCCACGACTCGTACGTGTCCGAACGGGCCCGCGAGGAACGCGAGATCGACGAAAAACGCGACGCGGAGGTGCAGGAAGTCCGGGACATCTTCGCCGGCTACGGTTTGGCAGGCGAGCCGCTGGAGGCCGCCACGCAGGCCATCGTGGGCCGCCGCGCGACCTGGGTGGAGTTCATGATGAAGGAGGAACTCGGCCTGGACGAACCCGATCCCAGGCGGGCGCTGCGCTCGGCGGTGACCATTGGCCTGTCGTACGTCGCGGGCGGCATCATTCCCCTCGCGCCGTATGCCACGCGGTTGCCGCTGACGCAGGCGCTGCTGGTGTCCGTGGCCGTGACGCTGGTAGCCCTTTTCGTATTCGGCGCGCTGAAGGGCCGCTTCACCGGCACGCCCGTGTGGAGCAGCGCTCTGCAGACGATGCTCGTCGGGGCGGCGGCCTCCGGCGTGGCCTTCCTGATTGCGCGGGCTGTGTCGGGGGCAGGCGGCGCGTAGGTCGGTGCATCATGGGGCATGACGGCGGGGAGGCGGGGTCGGCGCGGAGTTCATGGGCCGACGGCCGGAGCCGTGTGCTCCCTTCCAAGCTTCCGCTACTCCGGATGTAGGGCATGACAGTTCACCTGCGCCCGCTGCAGGCTGGGGATGAGGACGTGGCCGTGCGCTGGGCGAACGACCGCGAGTTCTGTCTCGCGGCCGACTGGACGCCGGGCCTGTCCGCCCGTACCGTGCGGCGGCACTGGCAGGCGATCATCGCGGGTGGCGATCCGACCTTCCGCCGCTGGGGCATCATGTGGAACGGTGGGCTGATCGGCTACGTGGATCTCGGCCACCTCACGGCGCATTCGGCGGAACTGGGCATCGCCATCGGGAACCGCGACCTGTGGGGACAGGGCCTGGCCCGGCGCGCGTGTTCCCTGGCCCTCGCCTGGGCGTGGACGGCAGGACTGGCTGAGGTCACGGCGCGGGTGCATCAGCCGAATGGGCGGTCGCACGCGCTGATGCGCCACCTGGGGTTCGTGGCGGACGGCTGTGACGGCCTGGACACGTACCGGGGCGAGGTCGTGCCAGTCCAGCGCTACCGGATCACGCACCCCGGCTGACCCTGCGCAGCGGGGCTTCCCCTCCATCCGGCCAGGTCGGGGCCCCGTCCGTTCGCCCGGCGCGCTTTTCCGGCCCGGAACGCACCATATGGGCATGACGAACTTCAATGATCTCTCGACCAATTTGGCGGACGCGGTACAGACCGTGTCCAGCAGCATCGTGACCGTCCGTGGTGGACGGCCTATCAGTGGCACCGTGATCGGCGCCGGCCTGGTATTGACCGTGGCACACGTCCTGCACGCGGACGACGTGACCGTGGTCACCGCGGACGGACAGGAACTTCCGGCGACCGTGGCGGGCCGCGACCCGGCCACCGACCTGGCCCTGCTGAAGGTGCCGGGCCTGAACGCCCCCGCGCTGGCGGCGGGAGCGGACGTGCGCGTGGGTGAGCTGCTGCTCGCTGTGGGCCGACCGGAACACGGCGTGCAGGCCACCCTGGGCTTCATGGAACGCGCCGCCAGCGGGCGCGGGCCTGACCGGGGCTGGGTGCCCAGCGGAGCCGCGCCCTTCCGCGGCGTGAGCGGCGGCGCGCTCGTGGACGCGCGGGGCGGCCTGGTCGGCGTGCTGAACGCGGGCGTATCACGCGGCGACCTGCTGGCGGTGCCGGCAGACCGCGCCCTGAAAGTGGCGGGCCTGCTCGACTCGACCGGCCGCGTGCCGCGCGGCTTCCTGGGCCTGTCCACTCAACCCGTGCACTTCCCCGGCGAACCCCGTCCGGAGGCGGCACCCGAGCCCGACCGGGCCGCAGATGAGCGCCAGGACGGCCGGAACCGTGGGCCGCGGGGAGAACGCCCCCACCGCGACCACGGCCGTGAGCACGGCGGCCCGCGTGGCCGTGGCGGCTGGGGCGGCCCCGGGTGGGGTGGGCCGGGCTGGGGCGGCCGTGGCCGGGAAGGCTGGCGCGGCGGGCGGCTGGGTCTGACGGTGGTGCAGGTGGAGGCGGACAGCCCCGCCGCGCAGGCGGGCGTGCGGGTCGGGGACATCCTGCTCGCGCTGGACGGCGACGTGATCCGGCACCCGCGTGAACTGCTCGACCGCATCCGTGACCGGGCGGGCGAGACCGTGACCCTGCACGTCCTGCGGGGCGGCGAGGAACAGGACGTGAGCGTGCCGGTCGGGGAACGCTGAGCACCCTTCCGAGGGGAACCGGGGGCCATGACGGTTCCCCGGCCCTCCCCCGTCACGGCGTAGCATCCGGTATGAGCGACGCCCAGGACTTCCGCCCCAGTGTGCGGATTGCCCTGGGCTCACCCATGCTCGCTGCTGGGGTGCAGTCGGTGCTCAGCGGCTTCGGGCTGAGCGCCGCCGGCGACGCGGACGTGCTGATCGTGGACGACTCGTGGCTGGCGGAACCCGACGATTTGGCGGGAGCGTCGGCCCTGGTCGCGCTGGGCTCGGCCGTGTGGGCGACCCTGCTGCCGGAGCTGGCTGGGGGCGGCTGGGCCGCCCTGCCGGCCGACGCCACGCCAGCGGAACTGCTGGCCGGGGTGCTCGGCGCGGCGGCGGGCCTCGCGGTGCTGCCGCCCGCGCTGGTGCCCGATGGGCCGGTGGACGACGAGGACACGACCTCCAGCACGGCCTTGACCAGCGACGTCACCCTCACGCCCCGCGAACGGGATGTGCTGGCGCTGCTGGCCGAGGGGCTCAGCAACAAACGCGCCGCGCGCGACCTGGGCGTATCGGAAAGCACCGTGAAGTTCCACGTGCAGGCTCTGTACTCCAAGCTTGGAGTGCAGAGCCGCGCCGGAGCGGTGGCCAGAGGCATCGCACTCGGCCTGGTCAGCGTGTAACGCTCTCGGGATCACAACGAACTGGACGACGCAGCCCATTCACGTCGTCCAGTTCGTTGTGGTGGAGCCCAGCTCCGTCAGGGCAGTATGGGGAGGTTCAACCGTTGAGGCTGTTCATGGTCGCTTCCGGGTAGCGGGTGCCCGAGGCCGCGTCCTTGGGGAAGGCCGCCTCGATCCGGGCCAGGTCGGAGGGGCTGAGTTGCACGTCCAGCGCCCCGAGGTTCTCTTCCAAGTACTTCACGCGCTTGGTGCCGGGAATGGGCACGAGGTCGTCACCCTGGGCCAGCACCCACGCCAGGGCAAGCTGGCCGGGCGTGCAGCCCTTCTCGGCGGCAATCGCCCCGACCTGCTCGACGAGGTCGAGGTTCTTCTGGAACGCGTCACCCTGGAAGCGGGGGTTGTGGCGGCGGAAGTCGTCCGGGGCGAAGTCCTCGGGGCTGCGGATCTGCCCGGTCAGGAACCCGCGTCCCAGGGGGCTGTACGGCACGAAGCCCACGCCCAATTCGCGGCAGGTGGCCAGCACGCCGTCCTCCGGGTCGCGCGTCCACAGGGAATACTCGCTCTGCACGGCGGTGATGGGGTGAACGGCGTTCGCCCGGCGCAGGGTCTCGGGGCTGACTTCCGACAGGCCGATGGCCCGCACCTGTCCGGCCTGCACGAGTTCCGCCATGGCACCGACGGTGTCCTCGATGGGGGTGCTGGCATCCACGCGGTGCAGGTAGTACAGATCGACGTGATCGGTGTTCAGGCGCTTCAGGCTGCCCTCGATGGCCCGTTTCACATAGGCGGGCGTGCCGTTGATGCGCCGTCCGCCGGGGGAACCGGGATCGACCTGGATGCCGAACTTCGTGGCCAGCACCACCCGGTCGCGTTTGCCCTGCAGCCAGCCGCCCAGGAGTTCCTCATTTGTGTGCGGGCCGTACATGTCGGCGGTATCGTAGAAGGTCACGCCCAGCTCCAGCGCCCGGTCGAGGGTGCGGAGGCTCTCGTCCTGGTCGAGGGGGCCGTAGAAGGCGCTCATGCCCATGCACCCCAGGCCGAGGGCGGAGACGGTCAGGTCGCGGAGATGACGGGTCGGCAGCGTGGTCATAGCAAACTCCTTAGATGCCCTGGGGCAGGGCCGGTACTGAGGCGGGCGACGGATCAAGGTGTGTCAGGCCGTGTCCTTGAGCGGAAGCGGACTGGTCGTTCAGGCGGTCGTAGCGTGCGATCTTCTCGCGGATGGCGTCCAGGGCGCGGTGCATGTCGTTCAGTTGTGCGGCGACCTGCGCCTCGTGACGGATCAGCAGCTGGCGCCGGGCCTCGACGGTTCCCTCACCCTCTCGGGCCAGCGCGGCGTACTCGCGCAGCCCGGCCATGCCCATGCCGGTGCCGCGCAGGTAGATCAGGAACTTCAGGAAGCCGAGTTCCTGGGCGCCGTACCGGCGTTCGCCCGTCGGGTCGCGCGGCACGGTCAGGAGTCCATCCCGGTCGTAGTAGCGCAGGGTGTGTGGACTCACGCCGAGGAACGCAGCCGCCTCGCGGATGGACTGGGTGGGAGGTTCGGGCATGGGCGCACCGTACCCCTTCGAGTGCGCTCGAAGTCAAGGGCTGGTCTCCGCCCCGGAACCCGTGGCGCCCCGGTCGAGACCAGCGTAATCCTCCAGCAGCGTGATGACCACGATCACGGCCGCGCAGGCCACGAGCTGCCCGAGCGCGCTGGTCGTGAGTCCCAGGATCACGCTCAGCCCGCACAGCACCGAGATCAGGACGCGCAGCCAGCCCGATCCCACTGCCATGACCCGGCGGAAGGCCACGTGCCCGGCATAGAACAGGGCGAGGCCCGACGCGAGGTTCCACGCGCCCACGCCCGGCGTATGGTGTGCCGGTTCATGCACCCCGACCTCGACGGCGGCGGCGAACAGGATGATCCCGGCCATCATGGCCATGTGCAGGTACCCGAAGCCGAGCAGCGCCATGCGGTTGCGGCGCTCCGGCGCGGCCGAGATGAAGTGGTGCTCGGCCCGGTCGTGGTTCGGCCCGAAGTACCCCCACCACAGGTGAGCGGCGAGCAGCAGGCCCAGCAGCAGGTAGATCAGGCGGGGGCCATCCAGGACCAGACCGCGCACGCCCAACCCCAGGCCCATGACGCTCTCCCCGAGGGTGATCAGGATCAGCAGCCCGTGGCGTTCCACGAAATGCTGCGGGCTCAACTCGAAGGCCTGCTCGCGCCGGGTCACGGTGGCCAGCAGCAGCACGCCCACCCCGCCGATCCACAGTGCCCAGTGCAACGCGCCGGACGCTAAGGTCGAGGCCAGCACCAGCGCCGCCGACGCCACGTTGAACGGTGCGATGCCCAGGATCGCCCGCGCACTCGCGTTCGGCACGCGCGCGAACATGACGGTGTGGATGACCGTCACGAGCAGCAGGCCCAGCCCGAAGGGCCGGCCACCGGCCCCGCGCACGTCCGGGATGCCCACGGCCATCACCAGAAACCCCGCCATGGCCAGGAAGTACAGCCAGCTGTCCAGATCCCCATCGAAACTCAGGTTGCTGCTGAGCCACACGTAGCCGTCGTACATCCACATCAGGCTCAGGAACATCAGGGCCGCCTGGACGTAGGTGTCCGGCCCGGCCGGGTGCGCGACCACGCCGCTGAGCTGCGTGACGGCGAAGACGAAGACCAGATCGAAGAACAGTTCGATCGGCCGGGCACCCTGCACACCTGCCTGCGGGGCTTCCGGGGCCTGTGGCGCTGGGGCGGACGTCATGCCATCATGATGCGGCACCGGCCACGCCCACCTGGCGCGACCCGTAGACTCGGGTATGCGACTGGCCGTGTTCGGCGACATCCACGGGAACCTCCCCGCGCTGAGTGCCGCACTGAACGACATGCGCGCCCTGGGGGCCGAGTCGCTGGTCTGCCTGGGTGACGTGGCCATGGACGGGCCCTGGCCGGCCCAGTGCGTGCAGCGCGTGGCCCAGCTGGGCTGCCCGGTCGTGAGCGGGAATGCCGACCGCGAGCTGCTGACCCCCGAGCGGCCCTTCACGCCCCGTGGCCTGCCGGACGAGCGTGAGATGCACGACATCGGCGAGTGGAGCGCCGCGCAGCTCTCGGGTGCCGACCGGGAGGTGGTGAGGTCGTATGCACGCACGGTGCAGATTGCAGATGTCCTGTGCTTTCACGGCAGCCCCGCACGGGACGACGAGGAGATCACCGAGCACACGCCGGTCGCCCGCCTGGACGAACTGCGCGCGGTCTTCGGGACGCAGTCGGTATGGATAGGCGGCCACACGCACCGCGCCCTGCACCGCGAACTGGACGGCTGGCAGCTCCTGAATCCGGGCAGTGTCGGGCTGCCCTTCGAGAAGCGCGGCGACCGCTACGTGAACCTCGCGCACGCGGAGTACGTGCTGCTCGACCGGGTGGAGGGCCAGTGGGTGCCGACCTTCCGCCGCGTCGGGTATGACGTGGAGGACATCCGGCGCGGCATCCTGGCCTGCGGCATGCCCCATGCCCGCTGGGCGGCGGCCGAGTGGGTGGCGGGACACCCCAGTTGATCCGAATGTTCCCCGGCCTGCGATACTGAGCGGCCGTGACCGATCCGCTCCAGCACGCCCTGCATACCGCCGCCACCTCGGGTTCCTTCCTGCGCAACCTGGCCGTCTTCTGCGGAACGGCCCTGCTGTTCGTGCAGGTCGCAGGATTCACTGCGCTGGCTGTCCGGCACCGGAACCGGCTGGACTGGCGACTGGCCGCGCGGATACTTGTATCCGGCGTCGTGGCTCTGGTGGTCACGCAGGTGCTGGTGCGTGTGGTCATCGACCCACGGCCGTATATGGTCGAGCACTACACGCCCCTGGCGCACGTCTCTGCCGACAACGGCTTCCCCAGCGACCACACCCTGGTGGCCGCCCTGCTCACCGGCTGGGCCGCGTGGCGGTTCCGACGGGCCTGGATGGCCTTCGCCGCGGGCGTCCTGCTGATCGCCCTGGGCCGCCTGGGCATCGGCGCGCACCACACGCTGGACGTGCTGGGCAGCGTGCTGATTGCCCTCGTGAGCCTCGGCGCGGCCCACCTGTGGCCCTATCCGACTGCCTGGGCGAACCGTCCTATCCTTCCAGGCTTGCGCCCAACTCCCCACTCCAGCACGCGGAAGTGACCTCGGCCCAACTCAGACGTCCAGCAGCAGTTTCGGGGTGAACTTCAGGACGTCGGCCGCGACCAAGTGGGCCGGAATTCCCGCCAGGTGCCGCAGCGAGCGTTCGACGGGCACGCCGTGCAGGTGCCCGTAGACGATCAGATCCGGGCGCGCGTCCTCGATCACGCGGGACAGCGGATTCGGCGGGTACGGCGACGTGGCCGGCGGATAATGCAGCATCAGGATCAGAGGATCGCCCGGTTGCCGCAGTCGCTCCGCAGCCTGGACGCTCAGTTTCAGCCGTTCGGCCTCGCGGGCGAGCAGGCGGGCATCCTCTTCGCCCAGCGGCTCATAGCCCGGCGTGAGCCACCCGCGCGTGCCGCACACCACGACATTCCCCACCCGTACCGCGTCGTTCACGATGGCCAGCATGCCCGCCGGCAGGGCGGCCCGCAGTTTGCCGGCGGTCGGCCACCAGTAGTCGTGGTTGCCCCGCAGCAGCACCTTCGTGCCCGGCAGGTCAGCGATGGTCGCCAGATCCTGTAGGGCGTCCGGGAGGCGCATGGCCCACGACAGGTCGCCGGGGAGCAGCACCACATCCTCGGATCGGATGGTCTCCCGCCAGCGGTCGTAGATGGCCTGCGGATGCTCCGCCCACTGCGGCCCGAACACCGACATGGGTTTGGGCGTGACGGTGGCGAGGTGCAGGTCAGCGATGGCATACACGCGCATGTGGACTCCAAGAGGGGCTCTAGCGGGGCGGAAACAGAAAATCCTCCCACGGTGGGGAGGACTCTGTGTGCGTGGTCGGGGCGAGAGGATTCGAACCTCCGACCCCGTCGTCCCGAACGACGTGCGCTACCAGGCTGCGCTACGCCCCGAACTCCCGACCACCACCCGGCCTTGACGCTGGGCAGGGCGTAGTCTACGCGGCACTCCCCCCCCCGTCAAGCACACCGCCGCCGCCGTTCCGGCCTGGATCGTCCGTCTCGGCAGCGTCCTGAGTCATTCCTCGGGAAGCTCCGGCTCGACGTCGTCCGGCACCCCGTCGGTTTCCCCCTGGGCCTCCACGACAGCCCGGATGGCAGGCCAGATCGCGTCACCGGCGAAGCCCCGGCGGGCGAGGAACGCGTAGGCGCTGGCTCGGGGATCGCGCTTGCGGGCCAGCGCCGGCCAGCGGCGTTCCAGCAGTGCCAGGGCGGACGCCGACTCCACCTCCGAATCCCGCGCCTCCACGGTCTCCTGAATCAAGTCCTCCGCCACTCCCCGCCGCTTGAGGGTCTGCCGCACGCGGTACCGGCCGACCGTAGCGCGTCGGCCCTCGGCGCGGGCCACATGCGCGTCGTCCTGGTACCCGAGTTCCTGCACGCGGGCGAGGATCTCCTGCACCAGGGCGGGATCATCGCTGCGCGCTTCCAGCTTGCCGCGCAGTTCCGCCTCGGTCAGCGCCCGGCCCCCCAACGCCCGGAAGGCGTAGGCGAGCAGGGCGTCGCGGGCCTCCTGCGGACTCAGCGGGGGCCGCTCGGCGGTCGGTGTGGCGGGACGGGAACGGCGCACCCCCTCAGTATCGTGCTTGCGGGTTCACGCCACTGCGGGTATAGTCACGAGGTTGCCATCCGACAGGTGGGAGCCCTGCGCCAGCCCAGGTGTGCGCGCAGGCGCGCGGAAGATTCCCTTCCGGCGCTCGCGTTCCCCCGGAACCAACTCCGGCGGGAACCGCCCCACCCCCGGAACGGGCTGGTGGGAGAACAGGAGAAACGAACATGGCCCTACGTCACAAGTCCGCCCAGAAACGCCACCGCCAGAGCCTCAAGCGCCGCTTGGTCAACCGCAGCCGCAAGAGCACCATCAAGACCTACAGCAAGAAGGCCCTGGAAGCTGTGACGGCCGGTGCCGATGTGGCCGCTGCGCAGAGCAAGGCCGAGAGCCTGATCGACAAGGCCGCCAAGGGCAGCACCATCCACAAGAACACCGCCGCGCGCAAGAAGAGCCGCCTGGCGAAGGCGATCAACAAGGCCAAGGCCGCCCAGCAGGCCTGAAACCAGCACCATTTAAACTTTGCAGTTCAACTCTGGACACGGTCGTGGATCGTGTCTTTTTCATTGGCGTCTACCGCCGATTCAGGGGCGTAAAGGGTCAGGGAGTTACTTGCGCGTTTCCTTCAGATCCATCACGCCGCTGAACTTCTTCATTTCGATTTCCAGCGTGTATCGGCCCGGGTCACCGGTCGCCACCAGTTTCAGCCCCCAGCTGCCCTTGGGACAGGACTGTCCGGCCACCTGCGACCCCTTGGGATCGAGCAGGCGGAGTGTCACCTCGCCCGAGCGAACCGTGCAACTGCCCTCCACCCCTACCGTCTGGTTCGGTTCATAGATCTGATAGGTGTAGCGGTTGGTGCCGCTCGCGCCGAACATGTAGGTGGGGGTCAGGGTCACGTAGCCGAACCGAAGGCCGAACGTGAAATACATCAGCGTCAGCACCAGAGCCAGGGCAACGACAAGCAGCCGCATCCGGGTCAGTGTAACGTGCGCGGCCGGACAGTCCGCTTACACCCGCGCGGGTGGCGAGGCGCCACGGCGGGGCGCAGCAACACCGGGCAGGCCGTCCAGAGCGCAGGCCAGTCGCTGAACACCGTCCCTGAGGGCATCTGGAGCCAGGTGTGCGAAGCCCAGGAGCACGGCGGGTTGATGACTGCCCCCGGTCAGGGGGCCCTGGCGGGTGAGGCCCACGCCCCAGCCCGTCGCGCGCTGCGTGACGTCCAGTTCCTGGAGACCGGCAGGCAGGGGCAGGTAGATGTGCAGGCCCGCCCTGGCCGCCCGGACGGGCCAACCGGGCAGGAACTCCGCGAGCGCGCAGAGTAGGGCCTCGTGCCGCTCGCGGATCAAGGGACGCACCCGGCGCAGGTGCCGGGCATACGCGCCCGACGCCAGGACATCCCCGAGGGCCAGCGCGTCGAGCGTTCCGGGCCCCCGATCTGTGAGGGTTCGGGTGGCCGCCAGGACGGACACCACCTCGGGCGGAGCGACCAGGAAGCCGCTCCGGGTGGCGGGGGCCAGCACCTTGCTGAAGGTGCCCAGCAGGAGCGTGCGCTCCGGGGCGAGCCCCTGCAACACCGCCGGTACCCGATCCGTGTGGTGGAGATCCGCGGCGTAATCGTCCTCCAGGATGAGGGCGTGGACGCGCCGGGCCCACCCGATCAGCTCCTGGCGCCGGGACGCGGGCAGGGTGGCCGTGGTCGGGTACTGGCATCCCGGTGTGACGTACACCAGCGTGGCGGCGCCGGGCAGGTGGCCGGGGTGCAGCCCCTCGGCATCGACTGCAACGGGGTGGATCTCTGCTCCGGTGGCGGCGAGCGCCGCGCGGGCTCCGGCGTAGGTGGGATCCTCGATGGCGACACTCCGGCCGCGTTGCAGGAACACGCGGGCCAGGGCATCGAGCGCCGCCTGGGTACCCGCCGTGAGCATCACCATGTCGGGCGTCACTCGGGCACCACGTTCGGCGTTCAAGTATGCGGACAGGGCCCGCCGCGTCTCCAGCGGGCCGAGGGGGTCGCTGTGGCGCTGGGATCGCCCGGCCTCGCCCGCTCGCCTCGCCAGGGCCTGCGTCCAGGCCACCTCGGGGTACAGCTCAGGAACGTCCTGGCCGAGCCTGAAATCCACGTGGAAGTCACCGGATTCACCGGCTGGCCGTTCCCGGAGCACCCGCGTGGCCCAGTCGCTCAGGGGCAGGGATTCTCTGGGGTAGTCGCCCGACAGGTCGATGGGCGGCAGACTGACCAGCGTGCCACTCCGGCCCATGACCCTCAGGAATCCCTCCGTCTGCAACTGGGTAAGCGCGTCGACCAGCGTGTTGCGCGACACGCCAAGGTGCGCTGCCAGGCGGCGGTGTCCGGGCAGCCGGGTTCCTTCCGGCAGAATCCCACGGGCCAGCACGTCCCTCAGGCTGCGCGCCACGCAGGTGTGCAGCGCCTCGCCTGGATGGGCGTCGAGCAGCCGCACCGCCTCCCAGCGTTCCTGGCCGGGGGTGCCGGTCAGCGTCCGAACTCCCGTTCAAGCCATGATGGCTGGCCGCCCTCGGCCTCCAGCGCCTGTCCAGCCAGGGTGAGGAAGCGGTCGCGGGCGGCCAGCGCCTCCGCCGGAGTGACTCCGTGTGCCGCCGGATCGGCCAGCAGGGCACGCAGGAACGGGTAGACCGGCCGGGTGCCGAGCGGCCGTCCGTGCACGGTCACCTCGGCGGGCCACGTCAGGAGGTAGTCCAGGGCGAATGGACCGGGTTCCAGCACACAGCCGCCGGGGTACGGGATCCGTTTCGGGGCGGGGAAGTTCACCGCAGGGTCGCTCATGGCCACAGCATGCGCCGAAATCAGGGCCGCACACTGTGCCGCATAAACGAGATGGCCCGGTCAGGCCGCCTGTGAGGATCCCACTGGGAAACAGAAAGGGGCAGAGGAGGTCGTCTCCCCTGCCCCTGCGTGTGGTCGCCTAGCCGACGGCGGGGGAAGTCTCCAGCGCGTCGAGCACGGCACGCGTAAAACTGGCCGTATCGGCGGTGCCGCCCAGGTCACGGGTGGGCTGCTGGCGCAGGGCCAGGGCCACCGCCCGGTCGATCTGGTTCGCCGCGTCCGGGCGCTTCAGACCGTGCCGGAGCAGCATGCCGGCGCTCATGATCGCGGCGGCCGGGTTGGCAATGCCCTTCCCGGCAATATCCGGGGCGCTGCCGTGAATGGGCTCGAACAGGCCTGCCCCGTCCCCCAGGCTCGCGCTGGGCATCAAGCCAAGGCTGCCGGGTATCACGGCGGCGAGGTCGCTGAGGATGTCCCCGAAGAGGTTCTCGGTAACGATCACGTCGTAGCGGCTGGGATCGGACACGATCAGCATGGCGACCGAATCGACGTATTCGTGGTTCAGGTGGATGCTGCGGTACTCCCGGTCCCGCAGAGCGGTCACGTCGCGCCGCCACAGCTCGCTGACCTCCAGCACGTTCGCCTTGTCCACGCTGGTGACGCGGCCCTTGCGCTGCTCGGCCGCCCAGAACGCCACGCGGGCCACGCGCTCGACTTCGGGCGTCGTGTAGCGCATGGTGTTGTAGGCCACGCTACCGTCGATCTTGCGGTCACCGTCGAAGTACACGCCGCCCAGCAACTCGCGCACGATCAGGATATCCACGCCGCGCGCGAGCTCCGCCTTCAGCGGCGAGAGGTGTTCCAGGCCCGGCTGCACCCGCACCGGCCGCAGGTTGGCGTAACAGCCGAGGGCCTTGCGCAGCGCGAGCAGTCCGCTTTCCGGGCGCATGGCGCGGGGCAGGGTGTTCCACACGCTGTCCTGCGCGCCGCCGACGGTGCCCAGCAGCACGGCGTCGGCACCTTGCAGGGCGTCGCGCGTGACCTGCGGGAAGGGATCGCCGTGCGTGTCGTACGCAATTCCGCCGATGGCGTGCTCCTCGATGCTCACGTCCGGCGCGACCTCACGCAGCACCTGCACGGCTGCGGCCGTCACCTCTGGGCCAATCCCGTCGCCGGGCAGCGTGACGACTTTAGGCATGCTGCTCCTCCTGTGGGGCGGCCTCGTGACCGGCATGTCCGTGACCGGCCTGGGTGGAGTGCGCGTCCAGCGTCTCGGCTTCCAGCGCCGCCTGGTCGTGGGCCTTCATGTACTCCAGCCAGCCGCCGGCCTTCTGCACGTCCAGCGCGAACTGCGGCACGGGGACGAAGGTCAGGCTCTGCCCGGTGCGGGTGTTGGTGACAGTCCCAGCCGTGAGGTTCAGGTCGGCCGGGTCACCGTCCTGGAAGGCCTCGACGATGCCGTCGCATTCCAGTGCCAGGAAGCCGTTGTTGATGCAGTTGCGGTAGTAGATGCGCGCGAAGTTCGGGGCGATCACGGCCGACACGCCCGCGCCGCGCAGCGCCCACACGGCATGCTCGCGGCTGCTGCCGCATCCGAAGTCCGCGCCGGCCACGATGATGTCGCCGGGCTGCACGCGCCGCACGAAGTCCTTGTCGTAGTCCTCCATGGCAAATTTGGCGAGTTCGCTTTCCACGTCGGTGGTCAGGTGGCGGGCAGGGATGATCTCGTCGGTGTTGATGTGGTCACGGCCGAACACGTGGACGGTGGTCATGGGCACTCCTTTGAGGTGAGAATCACGGAGGTGGTGTGCTGAGCTTAGTTGGTACGCCGGCGGAAGGCGTCGAGTTCCGGTGGGAGTTCCTCGTCGAACAGGTCACGCCACGCCACGCCGTCGAAGCTGACCTCGGATTCCATGAAGGTCTGCGACAGGGGATCGTCGTCGTCGAGCGCGTCGGTGGGGATATCCAGGCGCACAGCCACGGGCACCGGCAGGGCGGCTGTGTCCGGAATCTGGAGTTCGTCGCCATACGTCTCGCCCAGCACGGCGGCCGTCCACGCGGCCCAGTCTGTCGGGTCGCCCGCGCCGGTCGCGTCGCGGAGGTTCTCGTTCAGGACGCCCTGCCGCTCGGCGGACAGATCCGAGTCGTGCCACTCCAGGCGGCCGTCGGCGTGCACCGTTACCGACACGGTCTCCATGTCGAAGAGGGTGGCGAGTTCCGGCGGCAGCCCGCCGCTGGACAGTGGGGAGGCGTCCGGGTCGTACGGGATCCACTCCTCGCCGTCCACGGTGTAGGCCGAGCCGGTCTCCAGCGCGGAGAACTCGACGTCCTGCCGGACGGCATACACGCGGCTCAGTGGCGATTGCAGCGGGGCGGGCCGCCGGAGTTCGAAGACCGTCCGGCGTGCCAGCGGAACACCGGAACCGCCCAGTTCACGGTGGAATGCCGCCCAGTCCTGGGTGGTGGCGCCGTGCCACTCGCGGACGATCTCCTCGGTGGCGTCCAGCAGGTCGTCCGGCGGCTCCGGATCGAGGTCGATGCGGCCCTCGAACCAGTGCTCCGCGTGGATCTGGGCCACGACCTCGCCCTGAAGCTCGAAGGCGGGGTTGTCCTGCAGCAGGCGCATGAAGGCGTCGGGGTCGCGGGGGGGCGTGGGCGATTCCCAGGTCTGCCCGTCGTGCGAGTGCTGCTGCCCGCGCAGGCGCAGGTGCCCACCCTCGACCGGCAGCAGGACGTCCTCGGTTTCCGGGGCACTGTTCCCGATCACGAGTTCCCCGGTGATGCGCCGCAGGGGCGCGACCTTAATGGCCTGGACATCCTCGGCGGTCACCAGCTTGGTGGGCACCTGACCGGACAGCACGCGGAAGGTGCGGTATTCGCTGGCCCAGCCGTTTCCGCTGAGCTGCGTCGCGCCCAGGGTGCGCGTGATGAGGTTCCGCAGGTGCTCGTCCGGCGGCCCGCTGATCACGGTGGCCACGGCGTTCATGTCGAGCTGGGCCTCGAAGGGATACACGGCGGGCATCAGGCCCAGGGCCTTGCGTCGTTTGGCGTCTCCCATTCCTACTCCCGGCTCGCCAGGAGCAGGCCGCCGAAGCCCAGCATCAGGCTGCCGGCCACCCGGTCGACCCCCCTGCGGGCTCGCAGGTAAGCGCGCTGCATGCGGGCGGTGGACATGCCGGTGGCGACCAGAACGAACCACGTCACGCTCAGGCCGACGATGATCGCGAAGGCCGCGACCTTCATGGACGCGTCCGCGTGCGCGCCGAGCACGCCGGAGAACACGCTCCCGAAGAACACCGCCGCCTTCGGGTTGGCGATGTTCGTCAGGAAGCCTGCGCGCAGGGCCTGCAGGTCGCCGACAGGAGCGCTCGGCGTGACGTGCGCGCTGTCGCCGTGATCGAGGCTTGACCGCCACAGGCCGAAGCCCATCCAGAGCAGGTACAGCCCACCCCCAACCTTGATCACGCCGTGCACCCACGGAAAGGCCTCGAACAGCAGGCCGATGCCCAGCAACGCGAGGGCAGCCCAGACGGAGATGCCGAGCACCACGCCCAGCCCAGCGAGGAGGGCGGCGCGGCGGGTGCGGGCCAGCGCCGTCTGGCTGACGAGCAGCACGTCCGGGCCGGGCACGACCAACACGACCACATGCAGCGCCGCGACGGCGAGCAGAACCTTCAGATCCACGGGATCACGCTCCTCAGTCGGCCGCTTCGGTGTTGTAGGCGCGCGGATCGCTGATGACGCCCGCGACGGCGCTCGCCGCGACCGTGGCGGGGCTCGCGAGGTAGATCTGCGCGCTGGGATCGCCCATGCGGCCCACGAAGTTGCGGTTCGAGCTGGAAATACACACGTCATCCGGCCCGAGTACGCCGGAGTGCATGCCCAGGCACGCGCCGCAGCTGGGGTAGCTGACGCTCGCGCCGGCCTCCACGAAAATCTCCATCAGGCCCTCGGCCGCCGCCTGTTTCCAGATGAGCTGCGTGGCAGGCACGATGATCATCTGCACACCGTCCGCGACCTTCCGGCCCTTCAGGATGCGGGCCACGTCGCGCAGGTCGCTGATGCGGCCATTGGTGCATGAGCCCACGTAGGCGTGCGTCACGGCAATGCGGTCGCTTCCCGCCACGCGCCCGTTGCTGGGAATGTGAGGGTAGGCGACGGTGGGTTCCACCATGGAGGCGTCGATCTCCACGACCACCTTGAACTTGGCGTCCGCGTCGCTGGTGTACTCGGTGTACTGGTCCGCTGTGACGCCGCGCTCCTGCATGTAGGCGCGCGTGGTGTCGTCCACCGCGACGATGCCGGTCTTGCCGCCCGCCTCGATGGCCATGTTCGTCAGGGTGAACCGGCCCTCCATGTCGAGCGCGTCGATATAGTCCCCGACCCACTCCATGACCATGTAGTTCGCGCCGTCCGCGCCGATACGTTTGATGACTTCCAGGACGATGTCCTTGGGGGTCACGCCTTCCTGCGTGCGTCCGGTGACCTTGATCAGCATGGTCTCGGGCACCTTGAACCACACCCGTCCCGCGTAGATCGCGCCGGCCAGGTCTGTGGAGCCCACGCCGGTCGCGAAGGTGCCGAGCGCGCCCGCATTGCAGGTGTGGCTGTCCCCGCTCACGAGCGTCTGGCCGGGCTTCATCAGGCCCGTGTTCTCCAGCACGACGTGCGCGATCCCACCGCGGCCCACGTCGTAGAAGTGCTTGATGCCCTTCTCCTGCACCCAGGACTTGAGCTTCTGGTACATCTTTGCGGCCTTGATGTTCATGGCCGGGACGCTGTGATCCGGCACGGCCACGATTTGATCCGGGTTGAACACGTGATCCATGCCGCGCTCTTCCAGCATGCGCAGCGCGGCGGGCGTGGTGATCTCGTGGCACAGCACCCAGTCGGTGGAACACTCGATCAGCTGTCCCGGCACCACGTGGTCGTGGCCGCTGTGGGCAGCCAGGATCTTCTCGGCAATCGTCATTCCCATACGTCAGTTCCTCCCGCGCCCGGCGCGCAAAACGCCCCCGTCCTCGCATCGGCGACGGGGGCGTGTTCGTGAACGCTCGCGGTGCGCGCTCAACGCCCCTGGCGAAGAAGGAACCGCGACCCCGCGCTTCCTGTCCCTACCACGACGCTGAACATGCCCGGAGTGTAGCGCGCTCCGCGTGGCGGTGTGCCGTCCGGGTTATACGGGGCGGCCGCGGGTGACGGCCCGGAACTCATGTGCTGGCGCTACACTGCGGGCCCCATGACACGCCCTGCGCTTCTCCTCTCTGCCCTTGCCCTGTGCGCCCTGCTGGCCGGGTGCAGCAGCACCACCACCCCGAACCACTCGACCCTGACCCTGCAGGGCACCACGACCGGCGTGAGCTTCCCGGATTCGGTGCTGTACCTCGCCAGCGGCGACGAAACGAACCTCGACAACGCCGGCAGCCTGAAAGCGTCGGGAGCGTTCACCCTGAAGGCCACGGTGCCGCCCGCGACGGCCAGCGCCTTCGACCTGCTCACCGTTCCGACGGGCTGCACCGTGACGGGCAGCGCACAGGCGCACCCGAAGGTGCATTTCTACGACCGGCTGGTCGTGCATACGGCCCAGGGCGACGCGCTGGGCACCATCCAGGAGGTCATCACGACTGGAGCGACCCTGCCGTTTGGCCGGGTGGCCCGCGTGTACAGCGACCGGGCGGCTGTGGTCAAGGCCACGGTGCAGTGCGGCACGGCCACGCAGGTGAATTATGACGTGACCCTGGTCAAGGGCTGGAACGCCCTCGAGTACAGCGTCGGGTCGAATTCCGTAACCATGAAGACGCTGGGCCAGGTCAGCACGACCTTCGAGGCCGCGCAGGAACTGCCCTACATCTCGGTAGTGTTCGCACCGTCCACGCTGAAATTCACGTCGAATACGACCTTCGAGGTCAGCGCGACCTTCTACCAGGAGGGCGGGCTGGGCGGCACGTATCCGCTCAGCACGGACGTGGACGGCCTGAGTGTCGAACCGGCCTCGGTGACCCTGGACGGCATCGCGGTGCTGTCCACCCGGCCCGGCGCCGGGCTGCTGACGCACCTCGGGCTGCGCGCGCAGGCGCTCACGACCACTCTGAAATTCACCTACACCGGATCGGTGAATGGCACCCGTCCCTTCGTTCTGACGCTCGACGACGACTACGGGCAGCAGGTAGGCCGTGGGGACGGCGTGCTGGACGTTCAGCGTCCCTGAGTGCCGTGGCCAGGTGGGCCAGTTTCGACTTGCTTCATACTCCCGTTCTGTCAGTGGATCGTCAGCGGCGTTAGGTTTTTCACTTTACGATGGAATTGACCATGTTCAGGCCATTCCTTCCGTCCGCCGTGGTGCTACTGTTGTGCGCCTGCGGCAGTGGCACGCCGGCTTCCCATCCCACGCTCCAGGGGTCTCCGGTGAGCCAGACGCGGGTGGCGGGCACGGTCAGCGACGCCTCCTTCCCGAACGCCCGCGCGTTCCTGGCGTCCTCGACCGCAGTGTCGGGGGTCAACGTCGGAACGGTCGTCAGTCCGGGGAGCGTGTCGCTTGAGCTCTCGGCTACCCCTGAGGCCAGCACCCTGACGCTCCTGCCCCCGGCGGCGGATTCCGGTTGCACCTTCACTGGAACGGCCCCCGCCTCTCCCGTGCGGGTGGCTGTATGGGACAGCATTGCCGTGTTCAGTTCCGGCGACGACCCACTGGGCCTGATCACCGAAGTCCTCAGCGCCGGACAGCCTGGGGCCGGCGACCGGGTCGTACGCGTGTATAGCGACAGTGCGGTGACCGTGCAGGGCACCGTCGGTTGCGCCGGTGTGGATCCCGTGACCTACGACTTGAAGTTGAACCCCGGCTGGAACGCCGTGGAGCAGGTCACCTCGACGGGGGCGACCCGCCTGAGCACCCTGCCGACCACAGCGCGCAGCGAGCTCCGGGGCCAACTGGCGACTCCGAGCGTCACGCTGACCCTGGGTTCTCCCCGCCTGGAATTTGCCACGACCGATCCGGTCAGTGTGAGCGCTTCCTTCAATCAGGTGGGTGGATACAGCGGGCGCATTCACCTCTCCACGGATCTGCCGGGACTGAGCGTGCAGCCCGCGACCATCACCCTGCCTCCCCTGGGCCTCCAGCTGGCCCCGACGAGCCCGGGCACTCCGGCCGACGGCACCCTGACCGCCCAGCAGATCTCCTCCCGCCTGACCTTCCGGTACACCCCGACCACCAACATCGACCAGACCTTCACCGTGATCCTGAAAGACGACGCCGGACGAGAGGTCGGCCGGGCCACGTCGGCCATCCAGGTCACCCGGCCTGGCTTCACGCTGTCCACGCGCACGCAGGAACTGGAACTCGCCGCCGGATCATCCGTCCAGGTACCCGTCTGTGTGTCGAGCGAGGGGAACTACCAGGGAGCCGTCACCCTGAGCGCCAGCAGCCTGCCCGCCGGCGTGAGTGTGAAGTCCACGACCGTGACCCTGGACGGCTTCACCTGCGGTCTGGTGACGCTGAGCAGCACCTCCGGCGTCCTGGGTGGCACCAGCACCATCGCGCTGACCGGGGCCGGGGGCAGCTTCAAGGCCCGGATCATGGCCACCCTGACCACCCTGGGATCGGCCGTGTCGGTCACCCTGACCACCCCGACCGTCACGGTGTACCAGGGCCTGGACGCCACCCTGACCGCCACAGTGACGAGCGAGTACGGCTTCAGGGGCCCGACCACCCTGACCCTCGGCGGCCTTCCCAGCGGAGTCAGCGCCGCGCCGGTAACGGCCATGGTGCCTGCTGGGGCCTCCACGACAGCGTCGTTCACCCTGCACGCGTCGACCACAGCGACGCTCGGCGTGGCGTCCCTCACGGTGACCAGCCCGCATCTGCTCATGTCCACCGTGGATGACACGACGACCTTGCGTGTGCGCCCACCACACACACCAGTGACCGATGGCGCCCTGCTGACGCCGTCACCGGTGGGCGTATGGCAGCGGACGGGTCTGGCGACGTCCCCAGCGCGCAGCACCCTGACCCGCACGGGGCTCACGGGAGGAGCGCTGGCAGTCACGCTCGCCGGCTCCATCGATCAGCTGGTCTCCACGGACGCCGGCGTACTGGCCCTGTCATTCCCTGGCACCACGGGCACCCGAGTCCAGGACGACGGCCGCGTGACCCCTCTGCCCTCGCTGCCCTTCACCCCGAACGACGACCTCGCCACTTCGACGGACATCAACGGCCTGCTGTGGTTCACACGCACGGCTCCGGGCGACTCCGCCCAGATCTGCACGTGGAATCCGACCACAGGCGAGGTGCGGATCGTCGACCGCACGGGCATCACCAGCAGCTACGGAACCCGCGTCACCCTCAGTGCCGACAGACGCACCGTGATGATCCTGCCCCGCTACTCGGGCCAGGCGCTCACAGTGGCCACGGCCACGGGCAGCGTGACCAGCCACAGCCGGGTAGGCGGTTTCAGCAGCGCGGCCGTCACCTCGACCGGTGACGTCTGGTTCGCCAGCTACAACACCCTGTCCCGCGTCACCGCCAGCGGCACCACGGAATTCAACAACCTGACGACTGGGCAGCTGATCGGCTTCGACGCGACCGTGCCGAACATTCTCTGGGGCCGCGACGCGAGCACGGTGTACCGCATCGACACGACGAATGGAACCTCGAAGGCCATCGAACTCTCGGACACGTCAGCCCTCCGGGCCGTCCTAAATCCAGGCGGCGGCCTGTATGTCATCTCCTATGAACAGGCGCTCACCGGACCGAACCAGGCCTTTCTCTCTGAGGTCAGGTAGCGCACCCAGCCGGGAACAGCAGCCTGGGCCTGGGCAAAGAGGTTCGCTCGACCATTGAAGGCGCCTCCTTCCCGGATCGTCAAAGCATGCTTCCTTTGATCCTACAGCCAACGGTAGCGGCGGCTTCTCCAGGCAGATCAGGACAGCCCTCCAAGGCCGTTCACCACAGGATGAAACACTCTTTACTAGAGTCGGCTCCCGGTCACTCCATGTTCAGGTCGATCACGGGCAGCTTCTCTCCCCCATCTGCCGCACCGGTCTCCGGCGTGCGCTTGACGTCTGGAATGGCGATGGGGGTCGTGCGATCCATTCCCAGGGGGGTGCCGTCCGCATCGGCCCAGCGGGTACCGGGCAGGGCGGGACCGCTGCGGCGGGGAACGGCAGCGGGCTGACTGGCCTGGCGGGCAGCGCGGATGATCGAATCGACCTCCGTTTGGCTCAGCAGACCCTTGCTTTCCAGCGTGCCGAGGATCCCGAGCACCATCTTGCGCGTGAATTCCGCTTCCTGCTCGTCGTTCTTCTTGGGAGGTTGTGGAGCCATGTGCGCAGGGTAGCGCGTGTGGACCGCGCTCTGCTCCCCGTCCGGTGACAACCCTCAGGGGCCGGGGCAGGGTGAAGGGTGACGGTCGCAATGCGGGCCGGTGGTATTCTGGCCGGGTCTGACAGCGTGGCGTGAAGGCTTCACCCACACGGCACCTCCACCCGCTCCGAGGGGCGAGATCGCAGCGGGTGGCAGCTTCAAGGAGGTCTGACGAATGTACCGAGGGAGAGAGGGGCAGTGGGCATTCCTGCTTCACCGTTTGTCTGGACTGGCCATCCTGTTGTACCTGCTGCTGCACGTGTTCAGCATCGGGTCGTTCATTTTTGGGGAGCGGTTTTATATGGCGATCCACAACACCTATGACGCCTGGCCGTTCCGGGTGGGACTGGTGTTCGTCACGGCGGGCGTGGTGTATCACGCGTTCAACGGCCTGCGCATCATCGTGATGGACTTCACCGGAGCGGGTGTGGCGTACCAGCGGCAGATGTGGTACGCCGTGCTGCTGATCTCGGTGGCGGCGTTCATCTATGCAGCGCTGACGCTTTGGCCGCGTCTGGTTGGGGGGTACTGATGATCCGCGCGAGAACCTTCACGGACGCCCGGCAGCAGGCGCACAGCAACGCCGAACTGAACTGGTGGGTGTTCATGCGGATCAGCGGATTGATCCTGGTGTTCCTGATCCTGGGGCACGTGTACATGACCTTCCTGCAGGTGAGCGAGTCGGACGCCACCTTCGACGCCGTGGTCGGCAAGCTTGCCAACCCCGCGTGGAAGTTCTACGACTGGCTGATCCTGGCGCTGGCGCTGCTTCACGGCTCGAACGGCGCGCGGTACTCGATCGAGGATTACGTGCGCTCACGGCCCGGCCGGGCGTGGGTGAAGGGACTCTTCTACACCGTGGTGGCGCTGCTGTTCGCCTTCGGCACCATCGGGCTGTTCTCGATTTAACGGCCAATCAAGGGGCAAATGACAATGCATCATCGGTATGACGTGCTGGTTGTGGGGGCGGGTGGAGCGGGCCTGATGGCCGCGCTGTACGCCGCGAAGGGGAACGTGTCGGTGGCGTGCATCAGCAAGCTGTACCCGACCCGGTCGCACACGGGCGCCGCACAGGGCGGGATCGGCGCGGCCCTCGGGAACGTGGCCGAGGATCACTGGGAATGGCACATGTTCGACACCGTCAAGGGCGGCGATTACCTGACGGATCAGGACGCCGCCGAGGTGTTCGCCAAGGACATCATCGAGGCGGTGTATGAGCTGGAACACATGGGCCTGCCGTTCTCGCGCACGCCCGAGGGCAAGATCGCGCAGCGCAAGTTCGGCGGCCACACCCGCGACTTCGGAAAGGCGGCCGTGGAACGCTCGTGCTACGCGAAAGACCGCACCGGGCACATGATCCTCCAGACGCTGTACCAGCAGAATGTGAAGGAGGGCACGACCTTCTTCAACGAGTTCCATGTCACGGATCTGATCATTGAGGATGGCCGCTGCCGGGGGCTGGTCGCGTACGAACTGGCGACCGGGGAACTGCACACCTTCCACGCCAAGGCCGTGATCCTCGCGGCGGGTGGCTACGGGCGGGTCTTCAAGATCACCTCGAACGCGCTGACGCTGACGGGCGACCTGATGAGCATCTATTACCGCAAGGGTCTGCCGCTGGAGGACATGGAGTTCTACCAGTTCCACCCGACCGGCCTGGCGAAACTGGGCATCCTCGTCACGGAGGGTATTCGCGGGGAAGGCGGCATCCTGCGGAACAAGGACGGCGAGCGCTTCATGGAACGCTACGCGCCGACCATCAAGGACCTCGCGCCACGCGATATCGTGTCGCGCTCCATGATCACCGAGATCCGAGAGGGGCGTGGCGTGGGCCGCGACGGCGACGCCATCTACATCGACCTGACGCACCTGCCAAAGGAAGTCATCGAGGGCAAGCTGGCCGAAATCACGGATCTGGCGCGGACGTACCTGGGGCAGGATCCGGTGAAGGATCTCGTGATGGTGCAGCCGACCGCGCACTACGCGATGGGCGGCATTCCCACGGATCTGAACGGCCTGTGCCTGAGTGACGGCAGCGGCGGCAGCGTGGAAGGCCTGTACGCGGCGGGCGAGCAGGCGTGCGTGAGTCTGCACGGCGCGAACCGCCTGGGCACCAACTCGCTGGGCGACCTCGTGGTGTTCGGTCGCCGCGCCGGGGTCGCCGCCGCCGCATACGCGCGTCAGGTGGAACTACCCCAGATGCCGGAGAATGCCGAGCGCGAGAGCGTGGACATGTTCGACCGCCTGAAGAACAGCAGGGGCACCGACAACGCCGCCGCAATCCGCAAGGCATTGCAGGAATCGATGATGAACAACGTCGGCATCTTCCGCAACGGCCCGGACATGGAAAAACAGGTCGGGATCGTGCAGGAACTCAAGGCACGCTACGCGAATGTCGGCGTGAGCGACCCCAGCCGCCGGTACAACAGTGAGCTGATCGAGGCGATGGAACTGGGCTTCATGCTCGACTGCGCCGAGGCCATGACGGCCAGCGCCGTGAACCGCACCGAGTCGCGTGGCGCGCATGACCGCGCGGATTTCCACGAGCGCGACGACGTGAATTGGCTCAAGCACACCATGGCCTACCGTGACCTGGACAAGCCGGGCAACGTGATCATCGGGTACAAGCCGGTGTCCCTCAAGGGCTTCACGCGGGCCTTCGAGCCCAAACCGCGCGTGTACTGAGCGTCCACCGAGCCACGCCCCTATCAAAGGACGAACCATGACCCAGAGCGTCACCCCCACCAGCACCGTGCCCGGCCCCGTCACCACGGCGGCCAGCGTGCCCATGCTGAAACTCAAAGTCAAGATCCTGCGCTTCGACCCGGAAATCGACAAGAAGGCCAAGTGGGTCACCTACGACGTGGAAGCCCAGCCGGGCGACCGCGTGGTGGACGTCATCAACGAGATCAAGTGGTACCAGGAACCGGGCCTGACCTACCGCCGCTCCTGCCTGCACGGCATCTGCGGCAGCGACGCCATGCTCATCAACGGCCGCAACCGCCTGGCGTGCAAGACCCTGGTGCGGGACGTGGCCAAGGACGGCGGCACCATCACCATCGAACCGATCCGGGGCCTGAAGGTTGAGAAGGATCTGCTGGTCGACATGGAGCCGTTCTTCGACTCGTACCGGGCGATCATGCCGTACTTCATCAACGAGTCGCCTGCGCCGGCCGCCGAACGCATTCAGTCGGAGGCCGAGGCCGAGCTGATGGCGCAGTCCAGCAACTGCATCCTGTGCGCGTGCTGCACCACCAGCTGCCCGATCTTCTGGGTGAACGGCTCGTACCTTGGCCCGGCCGCGATCGTACAGGCACACCGATTCATCTTCGACAGCCGCGACGAGGCCACGCAGCAGCGGCTGAACATCATGAACCAGAACACCGGCGTGTGGCGCTGCCGCACCGCGTACAACTGCACCGAGGCGTGTCCGCGCGACATCCCGATCACGCAGTTGATCGAAGAAGTTAAACGCGCCGTGATGTACCAGCAGGCCTAATTTCTGAAGTTTTCCCCACGCGGAGGCCAATTGGCCTCCGCGTGGGCCATTCTGTCGACCCCTGTGTAATCCTGGCTCCCCCTCTCGAGTTAAGATTCCAGGCCCGAGCAGCGATCAAAGAACACGGGGCGCGAATGGATTCACCCGCATGGCGTCCGATTCATTCAACCTGTCGTACTAGTAGATGCAGTTCTGTCAGCCACATTCTTCAGAACTGCATGGCGTATTTCGCGCCGTCGTTGCCGGTGCAGTCGCCGATGCCGTGCTCGTTTTCGTCGACCGTCAGGGTACAGGTGAGCGTCAAGACCGGAGTGCCACCGGTTCGGGCGATCAGGTTCCCGATGCGGGCCACAGGAGGGCCGTGTCGATCTGGACTGTCGAGCCGGGTGCCGATGCCTACCATCCCGTTGGTGAAGGCGGCGCTGCTGGCCCCGAAGCCGAAGCTGAGGCCCCAGCCGGCGGGCAGCGGGTTGCCGGCTCCGCTGCTGCCGTCCACGATGGCGGTACGCCCGGAGTACGCCTGCCCACCAATGGTGATCGTGGCGTTGTCTTGCGCGAAAGGATCACCCAGTCGGGGCCGGAGTGTCCCTGGAGTGAACGTCACGACCCCTTCCGTGCCGGTGACCGAATTGACGATCCGGCCCTGGTGTGGGGCGGTAACAGTCGGAGCACACGACGCGAGAAGGGCAGCGGCAATCACGGTCAGCGCGGCGTGGTTCATGATCTGCCCAGTCTAGGAGACGGGCCTGACGCGCCCATGAGCTGAACGGTAGCCCGGCGCTTAGCGATGGGAGGAGGTGCGGCCGGCTGGTCAGGGCAGGTGATTTATTTCAGACGCGGTGCCCCTGGGGCGTGAGGTGCGCGAATTCGTGGATGAAGCGCTCTTGCGCCCTGGTCTCAATAGCGTTGGGGCTGCGCGTGCGGCGCACCATCGCAATGGCGTCGTCGGGCGTCATCCCGGCCTGAACGAGCAGGCACGCCGCGGTCAACCCAGCCCGTCCCAGGCCGCCCCGGCAATGGACGACGATGGAGCGTCCGTCGAGCAGCAGGGTCATGAGGTCGTCGATGTACAGCGCAAATTCCGCTGGGTCGCGGGGCACGCTGCCATCCGGGATCGGGCACGGCACGACCGTGAGACCGTGGGTCTCGGCCGCCTCGTGGTAGCCGTCCATGCCGAGCAGGTCGAACTCGAAGTCCTCGATGAGGGGAGCGATGACCTGGGCGCCATCCTGCGCGAGCGTCTGCATGTCGTCGTTCAAGTCGCGGTCGTGGGTCACGCCGGGCTGGTAGACGCTCAGACCCTTCTTGCCGGGCGCGAAGGTCAGGCCCAGGCGGCCGGGCCACAGCCCGGTGGGAATCCAGTCCACCCGGATCGGGGCGCTCACGCCCGCTCCTGAAGCCAGCGGGCGGCGTCCATGGCGTGGTAGGTGATGATCGCGTCCGCTCCGGCCCGCCGCATGCCGGTCAGGGTCTCCAGCACCGTGCGGCGTTCATCCATAAACCCGGCCAGGGCGGCCGCCTTGATCAGCGCGAACTCGCCGCTCACGTTGTAGGCCACGACCGGCAGGTCGAATTCCCGCTTCAGCAGGCTCAGCACGTCCAGGTACGCCAGGGCGGGCTTGACCATCAGGGTGTCGGCGCCCTGTTCGGCGTCCAGGCGGGCTTCACGCAGCGCCTCGCGGTAGCCGCCGGCCGGATCCATCTGGTAGGTGGCCCGGTTACCGACGCTGGGCGTGCTACCCGCCGCGTCGCGGAAGGGGCCGTAGTAGGCGCTGGCGTACTTCACGGCGTAGGCCATGATCGGCACATGGCTGAACCCAGCCTCATCGAGCGCGGCGCGGATAGCGGCGACCTGTCCGTCCATCATGGCGCTGGGCGCGACCACGTCCGCTCCGGCGGCAGCCTGCGAGACGGCCGTGCGGGCCAGCAGGTTCAGGCTGGGGTCATTGTCTACAGTCCAGGCATCCGCGCCGGTCTGGCCGGGCACCTCGCACAGCACGCCGCAGTGGCCGTGATCTGTGTACTCGCACAGGCAGGTATCCGTGATGACGTTCATGGCGGGCACGGCGGCCTTGATGGCCTGTGTGGCCTGCTGGACGATGCCGTGCTCGGCGTAGGCGCCGCTGCCCTGGTCGTCCTTGTGCTCCGGAATCCCGAACAGGATCACGCTGGGGATTCCGAGTGCGAGGGCCTCGCGGGCCTGCGCCACGGCTCCGGCGACGGAGTGACGGCTGATGCCGGGCATGGTCGCGATGGGCTGCTCGTCGCCGTGTTCATGGACGAAGATCGGGTGGATAAAGTGCGAGGTGTGCAGGTGCACCTCGTGCGTGAGGGCCCGCAGGGCGGGCGTGCGGCGCAGGCGACGGGGACGATCCATGGCCCTACCCTACCGCCGCTGCGGCTGTCAGTCGGTGACTATCGTCCGGCGGTTTGCCGTTCAGGGGCCGATCAGGCGGCGGATGGCGAAGCGCACCCGGCCGAGGCTGGTCACGTCGTCGAAGGCCGTGAGGAGGATCTGCGGCCCGAAGGGCGTGAGGAGCGCGGGGCCACCCTCGACGTCTAGCAGCAGTTCCGTCCACTCGGAGCTGCCCAGGTTGGATTGCAGGCTGCCAATCACGGCCTTGCCGGCGGCGATGAGCCCCAGTTCGCGTTTCAGGAAGGCGGGTTCCAGTCCGGCAGAACCGACCACGGAGCCGTTCTGGTCGATCAGCAGGACGAACTTCATGCCGCGCACGGCCATGAGCGTGTCGAGCATCAGCCCTCCGTACGGGGCAGGCCGGTCAGCTCCAGGGCCAGGCGCGCGAGGGTCTGCTGGGCGCTGCGGGTGTCCTGACCGCGCGTGAGGGCCACGCCGATGACGTGGTTGGCGCTGGATACGGCCACGACCTCCACGCGTTCGCTGGTGAGGGTCAGGCGGGTCACGTCGCCTGCGCCCAGGCGGCGGCCGATCCGGTCGAAGGTGGCGCGCAGCGAGGCGAGTTCAGCGGCCAGCGGGTCGCCGCCTTCTCCCTGGGATTCGATGGGCAGGCCGTCCGGGCCGACCAGGGCGGCGGCGATCACGCCGGGCAGGCCGTTGAGGGCGTCGATGATCACAGCATGGCTCCCAGTCTGCGGGCGGCGTCCCGGCCGTACAGCCGCGCCTGCCCGAGGTTGCTGCGGGCATCGAGGGCCAGCAGCAGGTAGTACTCGGTCTTGATCGGGTGCAGGTACACGCTCAGGCGTTCGCCCCGCACGTACAGTTCACGGGTCTGCCCGCCCCCGAGCGTCTGGGTGTAGGAGGAGGATGCGGCCCGCAGCAGGCCGGCGTGCTCGGCGACCAGCAGGCTCAGGTCGGCCGTGCCGGCGCTGTGCCCTTCGATGAGCAGGCCGTCCAGTCCGCCGATGGCGGCGGCCCACGCCCCGTCCACGTCATTCACGAGTTGGGTCAGTTCGGCAAGCATCGCCCGCCATCATAGGGGGGCAACTGTTGCAGCCGCCTGACAAGCCCAGGCAGGGCGCGGCGGGACGGTCTGAGACCCGTTGGTGGACAGCGGTCAACTACGGTCGTGAGGGGTGGCGCAATGACCGGTTTTCCCCGCCGATATCGGTTAGAATTGGGGCATCGAGGGAGCGGCTTCTATTACGCTGTCAACATAATCGTGCTAGAATCGTTCCATTCCCGGAGCAGTGTCCGGGCCTCTATTCCCCCCGCCACGCCGGCCCACAGCCGGGGTGCGCCATGACTGGAGCCACATGACCGGAATTCATCCTGTTGACATCACCAGCGAAGTCAAGACCAACTTCATCAACTACGCCATGAACGTGATCGTGGATCGCGCGCTGCCCGACGTGCGCGACGGCCTCAAGCCGGTGCAGCGCCGGATCATGTACGCCATGATGCTCGAAGGCCTGTACGCCAACCAGAAGCACGCCAAGAGTGCCTCGGTGGTCGGCGAGGTCATGAAGAAATACCACCCGCACGGCGACAGTTCCATCTACGACGCCATGGTGCGCCTGGGCCAGTGGTGGAACATGCGCTACCCGATGGTTCACCCGCAGGGGAACTTCGGCTCGATCGACGGCGATCCGCCCGCTGCCATGCGGTACACCGAGGCCCGCATGACCAAGGTCGCCGAGGAAGTCCTGGCCGACCTGGAAAAGGAAACGGTCGATCTCAAGCCCAACTACGACGAGACGACCGAGGAACCCACGGTGCTGCCGTCGGCCGTGCCGAACCTGCTGATCAACGGCGCGTCCGGCATCGCGGTGGGCATGGCCACGAACATCCCGCCGCACAACCTCACGGAGATCTGCAATGGCCTGCTCGCCTTGATCGACAACCCGCACATCACGCTCGACGGCATGATGGAGCATGTGAGGGGGCCGGATTTCCCCACCGGCGGTCGCATCTCGCAGATGGGCATCCGGGACGCCTACGCCACCGGCCACGGCGGCCTGAAGGTGCGCGGCAAGGCCCGCATCGAGGAGAAGAACGGGCGCAACCAGATCATCATCAGCGAGATTCCGTATCAGGTGAACAAGACCAACCTGATCCAGACGATCTCCGCCATGTACAAGGCCGGGAAGATCCCGGACATCAGCGCCCTGCGCGACGAGTCCGACCGCAAGGATCCGGTGCGGATCGTGGTGGAACTCAAGCGCGGAGCGATCCCCACCCTGGTGCTCAACCAGCTCTACAAGTACACCCAACTCCAGGGCACCTTCACGATCATCAACCTGAGCATCGTGAACGGCGAGCCGCGCGTGCTGCCGCTGGTGGACACCATGCAGTACTTCCTCACGCACCGCCGCGACGTCGTGACCCGCCGCACGCAGTACGACCTGCGCAAGGCCGAGGAACGCGCCCACGTGCTGGAGGGGCTGCTCAAGGCGCTTGACCACATCGACGAGGTCATCTCTCTGATCCGTGCGAGCAACACCGGAGCCGAGGCGCGCGATTCGCTGATGGCCCGCTTCGGGCTGTCGGAAATCCAATCCCAGGCCATTCTGGACATGCGCCTCCAGCGCCTGGTGGGCCTGGAACGCGAGAAACTCCAGGGCGAGTTCGATGAACTCCAGAAGACCATCTCCTTCCTCCGGTCGATCCTGGGCGATGAAGTTCTGCTGTGGAAGGAGATCAAGAAGGAAATCCGAGCCATCCGCGACAACTACGGCGACGAGCGGCGCAGCACCATCACGCTGCTGGAAGACGACATCAGCAAGGAAGACCTGATTGCGGTCGAGGACATGGTCATCACCATGACCAAGGCCGGGTACCTGAAGCGCACAAACCTCGATGCGTACCGGGCGCAGAGCCGGGGTGGACGCGGAGCTTCGGGCGGCAAGTTGCGCGAGGAGGACGTGAACACCCGCGTGTTCGTGGGTTCCACGCACGACTTCCTTCTGTTCTTCACCGACAAGGGCCGCGTGTTCCACGAGAAGATCTACGACCTGCCGGAAGCCGGCCGGGACGCCAAGGGAACGCATATCCGCAACCTGCTTCCCAGCCTGCGCGAGGACGAGAACATCGCGTCGGTGCTGAGCGTGAAGGGCTTCGAGGAGACCGGCTGCTTCATCTTCGCCACCCGCAACGGCGTGGTCAAGAAGACCCTGATCACCGATTACGGGAACATCACGTCCGCCGGTCTGATCGCCATCAACCTCCAGGCGAACGACGAACTGATCGGCGTGGGTATCGTGCAGGACGGCGACCACGTGGTGCTGGCCACCCGCAATGGCAAGGCCATGCGCTTCGAGAGCAGTGAGGTGCGTGACACGGGTCGCGCGACGCAGGGCGTGATCGGCATTCGCCTGCGCGAGGGCGAACAGGACGCCGTGGTCAGCATGGCCCTGGTGCCCGGTGGCGATGAACAGAGCGAACTGTTGGCGGTCAGTGAGTGCGGCCTGGGCAAGCGCACCCCGGTCGGGGATTACCCGGCCAAGGGTCGCGGCGGCATGGGCGTGATCACGCTGGATGTCACCGACAAGACGGGCAAGCTCGTGACCCTGGCACGCGTGGCGGGCGACGAGGAACTGATGGTGCTGACTGAGAAGGGCACGGTAATCCGCACCCGCGTGGAGGAAGTACGGGTCACGGGACGCAATGCCCAGGGCGTGAAGGTCATCAACATCGCCGACAAGGACAGTGTGATCAGCGCCTTCCCGATCCGCCGCGAGGACGAGGTGTAAGCCAGCCTGATTCAGGGGTGCCCGGTGCAGGCTTCACCGGGCATTTTCTGTCCATCACTGACGGGTGGTGCTGAAGCCCAGGGTCTACGCCTCACCGCACGGGATGAGGTGGCCATGAGGCAACAGATAAGGGCGTGGATGCTGGAAATGCCGTCTGGCACGTGAGCGGCCATCATGTACCTCAAAAACGAGTGTGTGAGCTCAACGATGATTAAAGAAACAAAATTGTTTACAAAAAGGTGATTCTCGGTTACACTGTGAGCACGTCGGGAAAGGTCGTTCCATCACCTTACCGGCAGCCCTCCTCACCTCATTCCGCCCAAGGAGGCGACCCAAATGACCCAGACTTCAAACGGCACGCGCACCTACGTCGACACCGTGACCTACCGCCCCGGCGCCGTCATCCTTTACCCCGGCAAGAGCGATATGCTCTACCGCGTCAGCTCTGGCCTGATCCGCGTCCATACCATGGACGACGACGGCAACGGTCTCACCCTGCGCTACGTGAAGCCAGGTGAATACTTCGGCGAGGAAGCTCTGGCCGGAGTGAACCGCGCCTACTTCGCCGAGGCCGTGACCGATTCCAGCGTCGACGTGATCAACCCCGCCCTCATGACCGCCGAGGACAACCTCGTGGTCACCACGCACCTCGTCCGTACGCTGGAACGTGCGTACGAAAGCATCTACCGGCTGGTCGGCAAGCGGCTGCGCGCCCGCATCGCCGGCGAACTGCTCGAACTCAAGGACACCGCGCTGGCCACCCAGCTCGACAGTGGCGAAACCATGATCTACGCCACGCATGACGAACTGGCTGCCGCTGTCGGTTCCGTGCGCGAGACCGTCACCAAGGTCGTGGGCGAGCTGTCCCGCGAGGGCGTGATCAGCGCCGGCTACGGCAAGATCACCCTGAAGAACGAGTCTGCCCTGAGCCAGATTGCCGCGGCGTAAGCACTTCACGCTGAAGATCGCCACCCATGCCTCTGCGCAGGGTGGCGATCTTCCGTTTGGAGAGCTATCCAGCTTGGGATTCGGAGCCTCCCCGAGATCCAGGCCAGTCTAGTCGTGTCCAGACGTCGAATCCGGCGTTCAGCACGGCACATCCGATTCTTTCTGCTCCTGTTTCCGTCCATGTGACACAAAATGGCGGCCCTTGCCATTCACAGTCCAGGCCCCGTTCTCTACACTCGCAGCATGACCCTGCCCTACTCTCCTGAACGTCCCCTGCGAGTCGCCGTGATCGGCAGTGGCCCCAGCGGGATTTTTGCCACCGAGGCCCTCCTCAAATCCGATTTGAGTGTCGAAGTCGATGTGTACGACCGGCTGCCCACACCCTACGGGCTGGTGCGGTATGGCGTCGCGCCGGATCACCTCACCATCAAGAGTGTGACGCGCGGCTTTGAGAAGACGCTGTCCGATCCGCGCGTGCGGTTCCTGGGAAACGTGGAATTCGGCAGGGATCTGACCCACGACGACGTCCGTGCCCACTACGACGCCATCGTGTACACGGTGGGTGCCAGCAGTGACCGCCGCCTGGGCATTCCCGGCGAGGATCTCAAGGGCTCGATGAGCGCCACGGAATTTGTCGCGTGGTACAACGGGCATCCGGACGCGGCGACCCGCGACCTTGCGCTGGAGGCCACCGGCGTGGCTGTAGTCGGTGTAGGGAATGTTGCGCTGGACGTGAGCCGGATTCTGGTCAAGACGGTCGCGGAACTGCGCGAGTCCGACATCGCGGAACATGCGTTGCCTGTTCTGGAGCGGAGTGCCGTGAAGGACGTGTGGGTGCTGGGTCGGCGCGGCGCGGCCCAGGCGAAATTCACGACCAAGGAACTGCGCGAGTTCGGAGAACTGAGCGATGCCGATCCAGTGGTGAAACCCGCCGAGGTCCAGGTCGATGAAGCCGCAGAGGCACTGATCACAGACAACACAGTGAAGAAGAACCTGGAGGTGCTGCGTGATTTTGCCGTGCGCACGCCTGAAGGCAAGGATCGCCGCATTCACCTGCGATTCCTGGTCTCACCCGTCGAGATTCTGGACGATGGTCAGGGGAACGTGGGCGGGCTGAAAGTCGAGCGCAATGCTCTGGACGCCGATGGAAACGCCGTGGGCACCGGCGAGTTCGAGGTTCTGCCCGTGCAGCTCGTGTTGCGTTCTGTCGGGTACAAGGGCCTGGAACTTCCGGGGGTGCCCTTCGATGCGCGCCGGGGCGTCATTCCGAACACGGAGGGCCGCGTCGAGGGGCGTGTCGGGGAGTACACGGCCGGCTGGATCAAGCGGGGTCCGAGCGGCGTGATCGGCACGAATCGCAAGGACGCCACGGACACGGTCGCGCACCTGCTCAGGGATGCCCGCGACGGCGTCTTGCCGGGAGCAGCCCATCCGACCCGTGAGGCCGTGGACGCGGTGCTGGCGTCTCGTGGCGTGGACGTGTACACCTTCCATGACTGGCAGGTGCTGGACGCGCACGAACTGGCCCAGGGTCAGGCGCACGGCCGGCCCAGGCGGAAGGTGGTTCACCGCGAGGAAATGCTGGCCCACCGCAAGAGCTGATCTACACGGAACGGCCACTGCCGGTCTTACAGACCGACGTGCCGCCTGGGTTCCAGCCCGCGCTGGCGCACCAGCTGCCTCACCTCCTGGCACCGGCAGCCACGGTAGGTGCACAGCAGGCCCTCAGGGGTCTGGGCCAGGAACCTGACCGTGGTATCGACCAGCGCGCGCACGCGATAAAGGCGCAGTTCGGACGTGCCCACCCGCACCTCCCGGTACTGCCCTTCCAGCTCCTGGGCGAGATTCTCGAAGTCGGCGGAACAGTTCGGAAAGGCGGTGGGCAGCACGCCCTGCGGCGTGTGCACATACCGCGTGAGGAGCGGCATGCCGGCCAGATGCTCGCCGTAATGGATGGAGGTGTTGCTGCCATGATCCACGCCGATCAGCAGGGCAAAGCCGTCCAGGTCGTAGAGCGCGCCCACCGGACGGTAAGGACTGTCGAGCGACTGCGCCGCCGTGATCGCGGCCGCCTGCTCGCCGATGGCGATGAAGCTCAGGGTGGGATGGGAAGAGCGCTGCGCGCTGGCCCGCTCCACCATCTCCTGAGGAACACGGCCGATGTCGCGGCTCACCCGCATATCCCGGTGGAACCGCGCCGAGGACAACGAGGTGGGGCGGGTCATCAGGGTGGAGTACGTGAAGGCAGGCGCCATGAGGGTGGCCGTCCGGCCCAGCAGCGCATCGACGGCGCCGCGTGCGCCGCCGTCGAGCGTGCCGAAGGATTTCAGGCTGGCGTGAACCATCACGTGCTGTGTTCCGTCGAGCCCCAATTCCGTCAGGCCCCGTTCCAGATCGGCGGGCGTGACGGCAGGCTTCCGCAGCAGGTTCAGCACGCTTCCAAGTGTACAGTTCATGCGTCCAGGGACGGCAATCAGAATCACTGGCCCGCTCAAACGACGGGCGGGCCGCTCCAACCGAGCGGCCCGCCTACAGGGTGGAATTACTTGACGAACAGCATCTGGCGGTAGGTGGGCAGCGGCCAGTGCTGCTCGGCCACGACTTTCTCCAGCTTGTCGGCCGCCTTGCGGACGTCCAGCATGGCGGGCAGCACGTGGTCACGCATGTGGTGCGCTTTTTCGTGTACCTCCTCGCCACCTTCCGCCGCGTTCTGCGTGGTCAGGGCCTGGATGGCGTCGTACAGCTCGTCAGCGGCCGCGCTGACCTCGCCAGCCACGCCCTTGGCGGCGCGCGAGTTGCCGGCCGCCTGCAGGTCGCCCAGGTACTTCACGGCGGCAGGGAGGATCATCGTGCGGGCCATGTACTCGGTGGTCTCGCCCTCGATGTTCACCGTCTTGAAGTAGATGTCGTACATGATTTCCTGGCGGGCGGCCAGTTCCCGGCCCGACAGCACACCGAACTTCTCGAACAGGGCCTTGTTCTTGTCATCGCTCAGGTGCTCGATGGCGTCGAGCGACGTCCGCAGGTTCAGCAGCTTGCGGGTGTGTTCGGCTTCCTGGTGCCAGTCTTCGGAGTAGCCGTCGCCGTTGAACACGATGCGCTTGTGGGCGCTGTAGGTGCTCTTCACGAGGTCGGCCACGGCGGCGTTCAGGTCGGCTCCACCGTCCAGCTTGGCTTTCAGTTCCGCCGTCAGTGCCGTCACAGCGTCCGCGACGATGATGTTCAGCACCGTGATCGGGAAGGAGATGCTCTGCGAGCTGCCCGCCGCCCGGAATTCGAACTTGTTCCCGGTGAAGGCGAACGGGCTGGTGCGGTTGCGGTCGCCCGCGTGACGGGGCAGCGGGGGCAGGATACTGGTGCCCAGGCCCAGCAGTCCGGCCTCGGCGCCACGTCCACCCTGGCCGCTTTCCAGACGGTCGAAGATCTCGGTGAGTTCGCTGCCCAGGAAGATCGAGAGGATCGCGGGCGGGGCCTCGTTCGCGCCGAGACGGTGGTCGTTGCTGGCACTCGCCACGCTGATGCGCAGCAAGTCCTGATGCTCGTCTACGGCCTTGATCACGGCCGAGCAGAAGAACAGGAACTGCATGTTCTCATGGGGGGTGTCGCCGGGTTCCAGCAGGTTCTCACCGGCATTGGTGGCCATGCTCCAGTTGCAGTGCTTGCCGCTGCCGTTCACGCCCGCGAATGGCTTCTCATGCAGCAGCGCGACCAGGCCGTACTTGCGGGCGGTGTTGCGCAGGATCTGCATGATCAGCTGCTGGTGATCGGCGGCGACATTGCTGTCTTCGTAGATGGGCGCGATCTCGAATTGGCCGGGAGCGACCTCGTTGTGACGCGTCTTGACCGGAATGCCCAGGGCGTACATCTGCGTTTCGGCGTCGGTCATGAAGCTCAGCACGCGATCCGGGATGGCCCCGAAGTAATGGTCTTCGAGTTCCTGTCCGCGCGGGGGCTGCGCACCGAACAGCGTGCGGCCAGTCATGACCAGATCCGGTCGGCGGTAGAAGTACTCCTCGGCAATCAGGAAGTACTCCTGCTCGGCGCCCAGGCTGCTGCCCACGCGGGTTCCCTCGCTGGCGCCGAACAGGGTCAGGGCGGGCGTCACGGCCTTGTTCAGCGCCTCCACGGAGCGCAGCAGTGGCGTCTTGGTGTCGAGGGCCTCGCCGGTCCAGCTGGCGAAGGCGGTCGGGATCGACAGGGTCGCTCCGTTGGCATGGCGCATGATGAACGCCGGACTGCTGGCGTCCCAGGCCGTGTAGCCGCGCGCTTCGAAGGTGGCGCGCAGACCGCCGGATGGGAACGAGCTGGCATCGGGTTCGGCCTGGATGAGTTCCTTGCCGCTGAAGCTGGCGATCGCGCTGCCCTCGGCCGTCGGAGACAGGAACGAGTCGTGCTTCTCGGCGGTGGCGCCGGTCAGCGGGTGGAACCAGTGGGTGTAATGCGTGGCACCCTTCTCCATGGCCCAGGTCTTCATGGCGAGGGCGACGGTATCGGCGATGCTCGGGTCGAGGGTCGCGCCGCGTTCCAGCGTCGCCTGGAGGCTCTTGTAGACCGGCTTACTGAGGCGGGTCTTGAGCTGTTCGAGGGTCAGGACGTCGCTCGCGTATACGTCGGCTACCACGTCATGCGGGCTGGAGAGCTGGTTTGCGTCGGTGCGCCAGTTGCGCGCGGCAGAGATCACGTCGAAATCATGGTTCATGTGGCTCCCTTGATCAGGCCTGGCCTTCACGCGGCCCTGCGGCATCCCTGACTTCTCACCGCGGGAAGGTGTCCTGACACTGCCAGCGAGTATAGGAGTTCACAATCGGGGGGGTCAACGCATTCCCCTGCACAAGCTGCGCCTATAGGTAGGATGTGTCCGGCTATAGCAGTCGGATCGTGCGAAATGTCAGACACTCAATGTCAGGTTCAACGGATATCCACATACAAAGTGCAGATCATCACCCAAGCGTCGGTGACGGCGACTGCGCCCGAGCCACTCAACTCGGAACGGCATAATCAGGACTGCTGAGTCCATGTTTCACCCTGCGCCATCGTTCAGGATGCGTGGCAGGCCCCGGAGGTTGCCTTCACCATGAGTCCCCACAGAAGTCCACACGGCGAGAGCCCGACCCCCCCTACCCGCGACAGTGTGCTGGCCGAACTGCAACAGGGCGAGGTGAAATTCCTGCGCCTGCAGTTCACGGACATCCTGGGCACCACCAAGAACGTCGAGGTGCCCAAATCGCAGTTCTTCAAGGCCCTGAACGGAGACGTGACCTTCGACGGCAGCGCGGTCGAAGGATTCACGCGCGTCGAGGAATCCGACATGCTACTGCGCCCCGATCTCAGCACCTTCCTGATCTATCCGCAGTTCTCGCGCGAGGAGGGGGGCGGCCGAGTGGCCCGGTTGATCTGCGACGTGGCCCTGCCCGACGGCACGCCATTCACGGGCGACCCCCGCTATGTCCTCAAACAGCAGATCGAACGAGCGCAGGCCCTGGGCTTCGAGATGTTCGTGGGAACGGAACCCGAGTTCTTCCTGTTCGAGCGCACGGCGACCGGCGTGGGCAGCACGGTCACCCACGACAAGGCCGGGTACTTTGACCTCGCGCCGATTGATAAGGGTGAACGGATCCGCCGCGAAATCGCCAACAAGCTGGTCGAGATGGGCTTCGAGATCGAGGCCGCGCACCATGAAGTGGCGCCGGGCCAGCACGAGATCGACTTCCGCTACGCTCCGGCCCTCGAGACGGCAGACCGGATCGCGACCTTCAAATTCGTGGTCAAGCGGGTCGCGCTGGAGTACGGCCTGCTGGCCAGTTTCCTGCCCAAACCCGTACCCGGTGTGAACGGCAGCGGCATGCACTGCCACCTGAGTCTGTTCCGGGGCGGCGTGAATGCCTTCGCAGACCCAGCGCGCGAGTATGGCCTGTCCCAGACCGCCGAGAGGTTTATCGCGGGGCTGCTCGATCATGCCCAGGCCCTCACGGCCATCACGAATCCGCTCGTGAACAGCTACAAGCGGCTGGTACCGGGCTTCGAGGCGCCGGTGAATATCGCGTGGAGCACCAGCAACCGGTCAGCGCTGATCCGCATTCCGGCCAAGCGGGGTAACTCGACACGGGCAGAAGTGCGCATGCCGGATCCGAGCTGCAACCCCTATCTGGCCCTGGCCGTGATGCTGGCCGCTGGTCTGGACGGCATCGAGAACGAGATGGAGCCGCCGCCGGCCATTCAGCGCAACATCTTCAAGATGACGGTGCGCGAAAAACGGCACCACCGGGTGAAGGAGCTGCCCACCGATCTCCGGGAAGCCGTGGATGAACTGCAGAAGGATGAGGTGATCGCCCGCGCACTGGGGGAGCACGTGCTCGATCATTTCGTCGCGGCGAAGCTGGCCGAGTGGCGTGAGTACTCCACGACCGTCCACCCCTGGGAGCTGGATCGGTACCTGGATCTGATCTGAACGTATGAAGCACTCTGGAAGGAGGTTGTGCCCTTTGGCCTGTGTAGGTTCACGTGCGCAGGGAGCCGCTGACATCCGGGCAGGGCAAGGCGGCGTCCTCCTGCATTCGCAGAACTGCTCCGGTCGGCTGGAGAATATGGGTCGCTTCAATCAGGTCAGCCTCTAGATCCACTGTGGAGGGCCCCGTGATGGGCCTTGCGTCAGTCATCCGGAATAGTTCACACTCACCCGAGTCCACAGGAAGGCAAGAGCCAAAAATTGCGCGTAGGTATATTCTCAGAGCAATACTTGTGGCAACTTCCAGAAGAGGGCGACCTATCGTTTCAAAGCGTTTATGAGCTGCGCATTGACATCAAATCAAGACCGTGGCTAGAATTGCGCCATCACCACACCGCACTCCAGCCAGATGGCTGGCGCTGCACCCGTACCCGGAGGATCCATGAAGAAAACCGCCCTGAGCCTCACCGTCCTGGCCGCCCTTGCCCTCGGCACCGCCGGCGCGCAGACCACCCTCCGCATCGCCTCGCTGAGCCCGCTGTCCGGCGGCCAGAGCGACCTCGGCACCCAGATCCGCAACGGCACGCAGCTGGCCGTGAATGAATACAAGGCCCAGTTCAAGAAGCTGGGCTTCGACCTGGAACTCGTTCCCTACGACGATCAGGCCGACCCGGCCACCGGCACCGCCGCCGCCCGCAAGATCGCCGCAGACCGTCAGATCCTCGCTGTGGTCGGCACGTTGAACTCCGGCGTGGCCATCCCCTCCAGCGCCGCGCTACAGGCCAGCCATGTGGCCATGGTCAGCCCTGCCAACACCGCCAACCAGGTCACGGATCGCGGCCTGCCCAACATGAACCGCATCGTCGCCCGTGACGACGCCCAGGGCGGCGCCGGCGCGAACTTCCTGTCCGGCACCCTGAAGGCCAAGAAGGTCTACGTCCTGAACGACAAGACCGCCTACGGCGAAGGTCTGGCCGGCGAGGTCGAGAAGGCCCTGAAGGCCAAGTCCGTGACCGTCGTGGCCAACGAAGGCACCGAGGAAAAGAGCGACTTTTCCAGCATCATCGCCAAGATCAAGTTGCAGAACCCCGACGCCGTGTACTTCGGCGGTATTTACAACCAGGTCGGCGTGTTCATCAAGCAGCTGCGTGAAGCCGGCGTGACGACCCCTGTGGTCGGCGGCGACGGCCTGGACAGCACCGAGCTCGCCACCATCGCCGGTGCGGGCGCCACAAACATCTACTACACGACCGTCGCCGCGCCCATCGAAGCGCTGCCGGCCGCCAAGGTGTTCGCCACCAGCTACCAGAAGACCTTCAACGACACCGCCCAGGGCTTCGGCGCCTTCGGCTACGACGCCGCCAAGGTCGTGCTGCAGGGCGTGCTGAACGCCATCCGCTCGAACGGCAACAAGCTCCCCAGCCGCACGCAGGTCGAGACCGCGATCCGCAAGGGCAACTTCACGGGCCTGCTGTCCGGGGCCGTGAGCTTCAACTCGGTCGGTGACCGCCGCGCCGCGACCATGTACGTCATGAACGTCAAGGACGGCAAGTACAAGCTGGAAACCAGCATCAACGTCAAACCCGTCAAGCAGTAAGGTCAGGGGCTTCGAACGTGGGGCCGGGCAGCGCGCCCGGCCCCTGTTGTATGCCAGGACTGGGAACAGGCACCGGGGCGCAGGTACGGGCCTACCAATTCCACCCGTCGTGTGTAAGTGTTGTTCATCGCCTTACGGTCGCACCCGCCGAATTCCTGAACTGCCGGGCTCTCGTACGAGGATCATGAGCAGTCGTAGTCGAAAGGAGTTGAATTCTTTGGATCTCGCCACTTTGTTGCCGTTCCTGGTGAACGTGATCGTCGGCGGTCTGGTGCTGGGCGCGGTGTACGCCATCATCGCGCTCGGATACACCATGGTGTACGGCGTTCTGCAGCTCATCAATTTCGCCCACTCCGAGGTGTTTATCACCGGCGCGGTCGTGGGCTTCGAAGTGTTCCGCGTGCTGAAGGACTCGCCGCTGGACGGCTACCTGAAGCTCCTGATCGCCCTGCTGGCGGCCATGTTGATTTCCGGGGCACTGAACGTGGTCATCGAGCGCCTCGCATACCGGCCGCTGCGCAACGCGCCGAAGCTCGTACCGCTGATCACGGCGATCGGCGTGTCGCTGATCCTGCAAGACGTCTTGCGCGTGATCGAGGGTTTCCAGGGCCGCTTTGACCTGACCTATACCCTGCCAGGGGCCTTCACCACCAAGTTCTGCGCGGCGGCCAGTTCCTGCGCGCCTGTGGGGACGTTCCTGCGGAATATCGGGATCGACCTGCAGCTCAAGGATGTGGTGCTGCTGATCGTCTCGGGCATCAGCCTGGCTGTCCTGAACTATCTGGTGAACCACACCCGCCTGGGCACCGCCATCCGCGCCGTGGCGCAGGATCGCGTGACCGCTGGCCTGATGGGCATCGACAGCAACCGCATGATCGCGGCTACCTTCGCCATCGGCGGCGCGCTCGGCGGGATCAGCGGCGTGCTGTTCGGCATGAAGTTCGGTACCGTGAACGCCTATTCGGGATTCGATCCGGGCATCGTGGCCTTCACGGCAGCCGTGTTGGGCGGCATCGGGAGCATTCCTGGAGCCGTACTCGGCGGCCTGACGCTGGGCGTGATCCAGAACCTGATCGGCGTCACCAACGTGCTGGGTTCCGTGGTCGGCAGTGCCAACCTGGGCGCCATTGACGCCAGTTACCAGCGAATCGGCGCGTTCATCGTGCTGGTGCTGATCCTGATCTTCAAACCCACCGGGCTGCTCGGCAAGAGCAACGTGGAGAAAGTATGACCGCCACGCTGACCAAGGCGCCGCCCCGCGATCCGGTTCAGCCGGACCGGACGTGGCTGTTGCTGATCTTCTTCGTGATCACCAGCGCCGTCATCCTGATCTCGCACAACGGCGAGATGCTGCCCCGCTTGGGTTCCCTGGGCACTCTGCTCAAGAAACCGATCGTCGAAGCGTTCATGGTCAGTCTGTTCCTGGCCAATATCCTGTTCGCCTACCTGTGGCGGGCCGCTCCCTGGGCGAAACTGCTGGTGGGTATCGGCAGCCTGATCTTCGTCCTGCCCTTCGCCGGGAAGGAAGATGCCAGCCTGCTCGACCTGAGCATCAGCATCATGATCTTCGCGGCGCTGGCGCTGGGCCTGAACATCGTGGTAGGCCTGGCCGGCCTGCTCGACCTGGGGTACATCGCCTTCTTCGCCGTGGGCGCGTACACCTGGGGGATCGTGGCCAGCCCGCGTCTTGGCGAGGTGCTGAAGTATTACGGTGGGCACGCTGGGGCCGCCGCCACGCCGACCCTGGCCTTCGGGGTGGTGCTCTTGCTGATCGGTGGCGCGCTGTTCACGTACCTGCGCCGCCCAGGGAACACCTCCAGAACCGACAGCACGAGTTTCCTCCAGGCAGGGGCCCTGGTCGTTGCAGCCTTCCTCGCCATGCTGGCGGGCCGGGCAATCTTCACCCAGGGGGACACGCGCTGGAGCATGCCGGTCATCTGGCTGGGCGTGATCATCCTGCTGCTGCCGCTGCTGGCCATGGGCATCCAGCGGCTGCGTGGGCACAACGTGCTGGGCGGACTCCACAATTACAAGCAGTTCCTGACGGGCCTGCTGGCGGTGATGGGCGTGATCCTGGTGGTTCGCTCGATTGTCGTCATGAACGCCCTGAAGGCCGACGGTCTGGCCACGGGCATCAATCCCGGGTTCTTCTGGCTGTTCCTGGCGCTGAGCATCATGGCCGCCGCCACGGTGGGCGTGCTGATCGGCCTGCCCGTCCTGAAGCTCAAGGGTGATTACCTGGCGATCATCACCCTGGGCCTGGGGGAAGTGATCCGGGTGCTGGCGAACAACCTGGGACTGTACACGGGCGGTTCGCAGGGCATCAACGGCATCAAGAGCGCGCCGGTGCCGTGGTTCGACAAGCTGGCCGGGCTGGTGGGCTTCACAGACGACCAGTTCTATCTGGTGTTCCTGTACTTCGTGGTGATCGCCATGATCGGCATCATCCTGACGGTGAACATCCGCCTGGACAAGAGCCGGATCGGCCGGGCGTGGATCGCCATCCGCGACGACGAGATTGCGGCGCAGGCGATGGGTGTGCCGCTGATGCAGACCAAGCTGATCGCCTTCGCCACCGGCGCCAGTTTCGCCGGGGTGATGGGCATGATCTTCGCCGCGAAGCAGCAGTTCATCGACCCCACCAGTTTCATCCTCACGCAGAGCATCGGGGTGCTGAGCATGGTCATCCTGGGCGGCATGGGTTCGTTCCCCGGCGTGATCCTGGGCGCGACCGTGGTCACGCTGCTGAACCTGCGGATTCTGCCCGGTCTGGGCGAACAGGCGGCGAACGTCTCGTGGATTCCGCAGCAGGTGAACCCCGGCCAGCTTCAGCGCCTGATCTTCGGCGTGATCCTGGTGACCATGATGCTGCTGCGGCCAGAAGGCCTGTTGCCCAGCCGGCGGCGCACGCTGGAACTGCACCACGAGGGGAACCAGGAGGACGACTCGGGCCACGGCAGCGGCGGAGGCCTGAATGCCGGGCCGGTCGAGGTGCTCAGTCCCGGACTGGCGCCCGCCGCCGAGGGTGAACGCAGCGGGGGCGCCAAATGACGGGCGGCAATATCCTCGACGTCCAGCACGTCACCAAGCAGTTCGGTGGCCTGACTGCTGTGAACGACGTGACCATGACCGTTCCAGATCGCAGCATCGTGTCGGTAATCGGGCCGAACGGAGCGGGCAAGACCACCTTCTTCAACATGATCACCGGGATCTACACGCCGACCAGCGGCTCCATCCAGCTGGCCGGACGGGAACTAGTGGGCCTGCGCCCGGATCAGGTGACCGAGGCGGGCATCGCGCGCACCTTCCAGAACATCCGCCTGTTCTCCACCATGAGCAGCGAGGAGAACATCATGGTGGGCCGGCACTCGCGCCTGAAGAGCGGCTTCGTGGACGCCGTGCTGCGCACGAAGAAGTTCCACGACTCCGAACAGGAGGCCAGGGACGCGGCGCGGATCATGCTGGACTTCGTGGGACTGGGCAAGTGGCGCCAGGAATTGGCCACCAACCTGCCCTACGGCGACCAGCGCAAGCTGGAGATCGCCCGCGCGCTGGCCACCACGCCCAAGTTGATCCTGCTGGACGAACCGGCCGCCGGCATGAATCCCCGCGAGACCGAGGACCTCAAGGCGCTGATCCGCCGCATCCGGGACGAGCTGGGCGTGACGGTGTGCCTGATCGAGCACGACATGCGCCTCGTCATGACCCTGTCGGAGTACATCACAGTGCTGGATTACGGCAGCAAGATCAGCGAGGGCCTGCCGCATCAGGTTCGCAACGACCCGCGCGTGATGGAAGCGTACCTGGGCCGTGGCGCGGCGGCCGGCGAGTACGGGAAGGAGGAGCGACCGAATGCCTGATCCCGTGAACCTTGCACCCAAGTCTGCCGGTGCGCCCATGCTGGAACTGAACGACATCCACACTTATTACGGACACATCCACGCACTCAAGGGCATCTCGCTGACCGTCAACGAGGGCGAGATCGTGGCCCTGATCGGCGGCAACGGGGCGGGCAAGACCACGACGCTGCGCACCATCAGCGGCATGATGAAGCCCCGCACGGGCGCGCTGACATACAAGGGCCAGACCATCGCGGGCATTCCCGCCCACCACATCATGCAGCTGGGGATTTCCCACGTGCCGGAGGGCCGCCGGATCTTCCCGCAGCTCTCGGTGCGCGAGAACCTGGATGTGGGCGCGTACACCGTGACGGACCGGCCCACGGTCGAGCAGCGCGTACAGGAGGGGTTCGGGTACTTCCCGCGCCTGAAGGAACGCGAGCACCAGCTGGGCGGCACCATGTCCGGCGGTGAGCAGCAGATGCTGGCCATCGCCCGCGCGCTGATGGTCGCGCCGAAACTGCTGCTGCTGGACGAGCCCTCGATGGGACTGTCGCCGTTGTTCGTGGAGGCGATCTTCGACATCATCGAGAAGCTGAACCGCGAACATGGCACCACCGTCCTGCTGGTCGAGCAGAACGCGAACATGGCCCTGCAGATCGCACACCGCGCATATGTGATGCAGACCGGGGAAATCCGCCTGTCGGGCAAGGCCTCGGATATCGCGCAGGACGAGAGCGTCCGCAAGGCGTACCTGGGCGACGAGTAAGCCGTGCGCTGAGCCGGGCCGCTCCCACTCGGGACGCGGCCCGGTTGCCGTTGTGACAGTGGCTGTCGCGACTTGAGGGTACGGTGAAGCATGCGTGCCCTGCTCTCCTCCGCCCTGCTGCTGGCCGTCCTGACTGCGTGCGTTCCAGCGCCGATGGCGTTCGACCCGTCCTTCCAGCCACGTCCGGACGCCTTCGGGCCGAACAACGCGAACACCGAGTGGTGGTACGCCTCGGGCGTGCTGCCGGACTCCGGGCTGGCCTTCCACTGGGCGCAGTTCAAGGTGAACTACCGTGGCACGCCGTACTACACCTCGCATGTGGCCGTGACAGATCTGCGGGGGAACACCGTGACTTTCGTGGAGAACAGCGTGCAGACAGCCAGGTTCGCGTTCCCACCCCTGAGATTGTCGCAGGGAGACTGGACGTTGAGCCAGCAGGGGTCGACCTACCACCTGTCGGCCGGGCCACTGAACCTGACCATGACGCCCACCAGGGCGCCGGTGGTTCACCCGCCCGGCTATTCGGGCACGCCGGAGGTGGGGAGGATGTACTACCAGAGCATCACCCGGCTGGCGGTCGGCGGCACGGTCACGGTGGCCGGGCAGCCGCGCGAGGCGAGGGGCACGGTGTGGTTTGACCACCAGTGGGGCGACCAGACGCCGGGCCGCGCGGCCCTGTGGGACTGGTACGGCCTGCACCTCTCGGACGGCTCCGATCTGATGCTCTACCGGGTGCGGGATACCGGTGGCAGGGTCGTGCAGGTGGCGGGTTCGCGGATCGGCGCGGACGGCGTGGCGCGGGCCGTGCCCGACCTGACCATGACACCGGGCCGGACATGGGCGAGCCCGAGCGGACGCACGTATACGCTGGAGTGGACGATCAGCGCGCCTTCCCTGACCCTGACGATGCGGCCGTTCCGAGATGACCAGGAGCTGCTGAGCAAAACCACGGCCATCGCCTACTGGGAAGGCCCGGTGCGCGGCTCCGGCACCGCCGACGGGCAGCCAGTGACGGCCGAGGGGATGGGCGAATTCATCGGTGGGGTGTTGACCCGCGCGGAGAACCCGGCCCTTCCTGTGGGCCGCTGGACGATGGGCAAAGATCAGGGACACCTAGGGCAGGTCGGACACTCTGTGACCACGGACACGCCGCTTAACCCGCAATAAACTTGACATGACCACGCTCAAGTTCCAGAATAGGGACAGCTGTATGTCCGTCCTCTTCCCTGCCCTGGAGGCCCAGTTTGAATCCCGAACGCTTCACCGAAGCCAGCGCCCAGGCCGTCGCCGCTGCGCAGCAGCTCGCGCAGGCCAGTGGCCAACAGAACCTCACCATCTACCACATTCTGCGTACCCTGCTCGACAACGACACGGCCTCGCGCGCCATCACCGCCGCCGGCGGTGACCTGCACTCCGCCCGCACAGCCCTGGACGCCGAACTCGCCAAGCTTCCGCGCGTGCAGGGTGGCGTGGATCAGCTGTACCTCGACCCGGCCCTCAACCGCGCGTTCCAGAAGGCCGACACCCTTGCAGGACAGCTCGGCGACGCCTTCGTGGCGGCCGACACGCTGCTGCTGGCGCTGCGCGGCGAGTACCGGGGCAAGGGCCTGCCCAGCGAGAGCGACCTGAACCGCGCCGTCAATGAGGGGCGCAAAGGAAAGACCGTGAAGAACAAATCCGCCGAAGGCCAGTTCGACGCCCTGAACAAATACGGCACGGACCTCACCCAGCGCGCCCGGGACGGCAAATTTGACCCCGTGATCGGTCGCGACGAGGAGATCCGCCGCGCCATGCAGATCCTGCTGCGGCGCACCAAGAACAACCCGGTGCTGATCGGGGAGCCCGGCGTGGGCAAGACGGCGATCGCGGAAGGACTCGCCAGCCGCATCGTGAGCGGCGACGTGCCCGAGGGCCTGAAGGACAAGCGCATCGTGTCGCTGGAAATGGGCAGCCTGCTGGCGGGCGCCAAGTACCGGGGTGAGTTCGAGGAGCGCCTCAAGGGCGTGATCGACGACGTGCTCGCGTCGGCCGGCGAGATCATCCTGTTCGTGGACGAGCTGCACACCATCGTCGGGGCCGGCAAGACCGAGGGCAGCCCGGACGCCGGGAACATGCTCAAGCCCGCCCTAGCCCGCGGCGAACTCCACCTGATCGGCGCGACCACCCTGGACGAGTACCGTGAGATCGAGAAGGACTCGGCGCTGGAACGCCGCTTCCAGCCGGTGTTTGTGGACGAACCCAGCGTGGAGGACACCATCAGCATCCTGCGCGGCATCAAGGACCGTTATCAGGTGCACCACAACGTCGAGATCACGGATCCGGCGCTGGTCGCCGCCGCGCAGCTCTCCAACCGCTACATCACGGACCGTCAGCTGCCCGACAAGGCCATTGACCTGATCGACGAGTCCGCCGCGCGGCTGCGGATGGTGCTGGAATCCAGCCCCGAGCGCGTGGATCAGCTCGAACGCCGCAAGCTCCAGCTGGAGATCGAACGCGAGGCCCTGAAGCGTGAGAAGGATCAGGACTCGCTGGCCCGCCTGAGCGACCTTGAGGACGCCCTGAAGAAGGTCTCGGACGAGCTGGGCGACGTCCGGTCGCGCTGGCAGGCCGAGCAGGGCGAGGTGCACGCCCTGAAGGCGAAGCGCGATGCCCTGGATCAGATGCGCACCGACATCGAGCGGGCCAAGCGCGACTACGACCTGCAACGCGCCGCCGAGCTGGAATACGGCAAGCTGCCGGCGCTGGAGAAGGAGGTCAGCGACCTCACCGCGAAGCTCAAGGGCGCGGAATTCGCCCACACCCAGGTGACCGAGGAGGACGTGGCCGCTGTGGTAAGTCGCTGGACTGGCATTCCCGCGAGCAAACTGATGGAGGGCGAGCGCGAGAAGCTGCTGCGCCTGGAAGAGGGCCTGCACGCCCGCGTGATCGGGCAGGATCGCGCCATCGTGAGCGTGTCGGACGCCATCCGCCGGGCGCGGGCCGGGCTGAACGACCCGAACCGCCCGCTGGGCAGCTTCATGTTCCTGGGGCCGACTGGGGTGGGCAAGACCGAGCTGGCCAAGGCGCTCGCGGAGTTCCTGTTCGACTCGCAGGACGCCATGATCCGCTTGGACATGAGCGAGTACATGGAGAAGCACACCGTGGCCCGCCTGATCGGGGCGCCTCCCGGCTACGTGGGTTACGAGGAGGGTGGCCAGCTGACCGAGGCCGTGCGCCGCCGGCCCTACTCCGTCCTGCTGCTGGACGAGATCGAGAAGGCCCACCCGGACGTGTTCAACGTGCTCCTGCAGGTGCTCGACGATGGCCGCCTGACAGACGGCCAGGGCCGCACGGTCGATTTCCGCAACACGCTGATCATCCTGACCAGCAACATCGGCAGCCCGCTGATCCTGGAAATGCAGCACCGGGGCGACGAGCCGGACGAGATCCGTGACGCCGTCCTGGGCGAACTCCAGGGCCACTTCCGCCCCGAGTTCCTGAACCGCGTGGACGACATCATCGTGTTCGACGCACTGACCGAGGCCGACCTGACCCGCATCGTGGAGATCCAGCTGGGCAGCCTGCGCAAGAGACTGGCCGAGCGCCGAGTGACGCTGCACCTCAGCGACGCCGCGAAGGCCCGCCTGGCCGCCATCGGCTACGACCCAGCCTTCGGTGCCCGGCCCCTGAAGCGCGCCATCTCCCGCGAGATCGAGACGCCGCTGGCCCGCGAGATCCTGCAGGGGCACGTGCCGGACTCCAGCACCCTGAACGTCGATTACGACGGCTCGCACTTCCAGTTCGGCACGGCCGTCCTGAACTGAGCGCCGCCGTCACCGAACCCGCTCCCTCATCGGGGCGGGTTTTTGTTCATTGTGTGCCCGCGTGTCCCCGGCACAGGCACGCCCACGCGCCGGCCGGCCAGGATTAGGCTCAGGGCATGACGGTACCGCCGGTCTCCCCGGCCCACCCACACACGGACGCCCGGCCGGACACGGAGCCGACGCCGACCACCCTGCTGAGGGTTTTTATCGGCGTGGCCCTCTCTGGCATCGGCGGTGGCCTGCCCGCCCACGCCCGCCGGGCCATGACCACCCGCCGCTGGCTGACCGACACGCAGTTCGCGGAAACGTACACGCTGGCGCAGCTCACGCCCGGCCCGAATGCCGTGAACCTCGCCGCGATGATCGGCGCGCGGCTGTGCGGCCCTCCGGGCGCGTTCATGGCGGTCATGGGCATCCTAGTGCCCGGTCTGACCACCATGCTCGCCGCCGCCGCCCTCACGCTCAGCGGCGGGACGGCCCTGCCACCAGTCGTGCAGAGCGGACTGCGCGGGGCCGCCTGTGCCGCGCTGGCGGTCATGGTAAGCGCCGTGATTCCCGTCGTGAAGGTCGGCCTAGGTGTCCGGGGCGGCCTGGTGCTGGCAGGGCTGACATTCGTGGGGCTGGGCGTGCTGCGGCTCAACCTGCTTCCCGTCTTCGCCTTCCTGGTCGGTGCCGGCCTGATCCTCAACCGGCCCCGCCGGACGCCGCCCCCACAGGACGACCCCCATGTCTGAACCCGGCGCGTGGCCCCTGTTCCTGGAGTTCGCCCGGCTGGGGCTGATTTCCTTCGGCGGCACCAATATCGCGGAGATGGAACGCGTGCTGGTCGGGGAGCACCACTGGATCACGGCGGCAACCCTCGCCAACGGCTTCGCCCTCGGGCAGCTGATGCCCGGCCCGAACATGCTGGCGGTCACCTATTACGGCTTCGCCGCCGCCAGACTGAGCGGCGCCCTGGCCGCCACCCTGGGCTTCTACGGCCCCACAGCCCTCCTCAGCGCCGCCGCCGCCCTGGTGTGGCGGCGCTTCAGCACCCACCCGTGGCTGGTCGCCTTCCGCGACGCCCTCCTCCCCTTCGGAGCAGGCGTGCTACTGGCCGGGGTACTCGTGCTCGGCCGAACTAGCATCCATTCCTGGGCCGGAGCGGCCATCGCCCTGCTGGCCTTCGTGATCCTCTGGCGTTCTAAGGTGAACTCGGTAATTGTTGTCATCGGCGCGGCGATTCTCGGAGCGCTGCTAGGGTTGTAGCGCGAGCTCATACCCCTACCGCTCCGCGGAATGGTGGAGTCCCTCTACGTTCCCGCCGTCTGCCATACCTGCCCGACCGCTTCCTCGACGCTTTTCACGCCTGCATGCCCTGATAATCCAGGGGGGACGACCAGCCGCGTGTACCCAGCCCGTCCGGCTTCCTCCGCGCGACGTTGGGAGGCCTGAGTGGAGCGCACCTCGCCGGCCAGACCGACCTCGCCGAACACGGCCACGTTGCCGGGGAGGGCTCGGCCCACGACAGCCGAGTACACGGCCAGGGCAATGGCCAGATCCAGTCCCGGGTCAAGCACCTTCAGGCCGCCGGCGAGGTTCACGTAGATGTCCAGGCCGCCCAGGGTGAGGTCGAGGCGGCGTTCCAGTACGGCCAGCACCACGTCCACGCGGCGTGGATCGAGCCCCACGACGACCCGCCGGGCATTCGGATAAGGGGTCTTGCTGGCGAGGGCCTGGACTTCGAGGAGCATGGGGCGTTGACCGTCCACGGTGGCGGCGACGACGCTGCCGGGCACGCCGACCGGACGCTCGGCCAGGAAGGCCTCGGATGGGTTCTCGACGGCGATCAGGCCCTCGCCGCGCATTTCAAACACGCCGAGTTCACCGGCCTGCCCGAAGCGGTTCTTGACGCTGCGGAGCAGCCGGAACGCGCCGACCGTCTCGAGGAACACGGTGGTATCGACGATATGTTCCATGACCTTCGGCCCGGCGACGGTCCCGTCTTTCGTGACGTGACCAACGAGCACCGTGGCCGTGCCGGTTTCCTTGGCAGCGCGGGTGAGCATCGACGTCCCGTCGCGCACCTGGGCCACGCCGCCGGGAGCACCCTCGCCCTCGACCGTGACGGTCTGGATGGAGTCGACGATGCACAGCGCGGGCCGGTGCTCCTGCATGAGTCCGGCGATGTGCTCGGCGCGGGTGTCGCGCGTGAGCTGAATCTCGGCGGTCACGCCCAGCCGGTCGGCCCGCAGCCGGATCTGCTCCAGCGACTCCTCGCCGGCCACGTACAGCACCGTGCCGCCCGCACGGGCCACCCGGTCGGCGACCTGCAGCAGCAGCGTGCTCTTGCCGATGCCCGGCTCCCCACCGATCAGGGTGACGCCGCCCGCCACCAGTCCGCCGCCCAGCACCCGGTCGAGTTCCAGGATGCCGCTGGAGGTCCGTGGTTCCTCGCGCCGGCCCACCCCGGACAGCGGCGTGAGTTTCCCGCCGGTGATCCCCCCGTAGGCCCCGCCACGCGCCTTCGGGGCGACGGCCGACGGCATGTCCTCCTCGAAGGAGTTCCACGCCTGGCAGTTCGGGCAGCGGCCCAGCGGCTTGCTGGCCTGGTAGCCACAACTGGTACAGACGTACTTCGCGGCGACTTTAGCCACGGGCCCCCGGACGGCCGTCGGCGCGCCAGTACACGCCGTCGGCGGTGGCGAGGTAATCGCCCTCCACGAGTTCGCGCAGCAACAGGGTCGGGTCGTCCACGGTGCTGTGGTCGGCGAGGATCTGGTCCACCTGCCCCTGGTCGTAGGACACGCCGGGATCGAACAGCCCCGTCAGGTAATCCAGGATCGCCAGTTGGTGGGCACGGCGGCGGTCACTGGGCCAGCCCGTGATGCGCCCGTGTTCGTCCTGGAATGCGGCAATACTTTTCGTCATGGTCGCATGCTACCTGCCTGTGGCGTGCGCGCAGGTTGTGCCGGGCACAAAGTCCGCCGGCGGATACACTCCGCACGTGGCCGTCCACTGGTTTGCCTGTCCGCGTATGGTCGCCGTGTGCTTGATCCTGTCGGGCATCGGCGCGGCAACTCCTCCGCTTCCCACCTTGGCTCCGACGTGTGGCAAGTCGCCGACTGTCGACCTCACGCCGTCCGTGCTGCCTCCGGTGGTCACGGGGCGGGTGGCCTTCTATGCCGCCGAGTACGATCCCGCCAGCCTGCGGGTTCTCCGGAGCATGGGCCTGGGCCGCCTGAATGAGGTGCAGCCCATCGCCAGCACCTACAAGTCCCTAGTGGTCGAGGCGGCGCTCAGGGACGTCGACTCCGGTCGGTTGAGGTTGACCACGCTGTTCACCACCACGGCCGCCACCCGCAGCATCGAGGCGTATCCACCCGGCACCAACACCCTGGCCTTCCTGGCGAAACGCGCGATCCTCCAGAGCGACAACACGGCGGGCGACCTCCTCCAGCGAGCCGTCGGCACGCAGCGCCTGGCGCGCTCAATCCGGGATCGAAGTCCGTGTACGACGGTGCTTCTCACGGGCAAGGCGACGTGGGCCGCGCAGGGCGACCTGCAGGGCGCCGTCCTGAATGGCGATCTGCTGGCTGGGGCCCAGCAATACGCCGCCCTGCCCTTCGAGGAGCGCCTGGCCGTCGCCACGCGACTGAACGCGAACGCGATGACCTTTACCGGGCCGGAGGTCGAGCGGGCCATCGACTCGTATTTCCGTGGCCCGCTGTACGACGCGCGCATCGACCTCGCGTTCCAGCACACGAGTACAGCGAAGGCGTACGCCGACCTGACCGCGCGGGTCTACGGAGGGAACAACCTGAAGCCCGCGACCCGGCGCGTCCTGCGTACCTTGCTGGATCAGGGGTGCTGCCGCCCGAACACCCCAACCCTGAAGGCCACGTACTGGGGCGCGAAGGCCGGAAGTGGCTGGCGGCTGCTCACGTTGACTGGACGGGTCGAGACACCGGGCGGCCGCATCTTCGCCTATGCCTACCTGAACGACGGCAGCGATACCCTGGAATCCGAGGATATGGAAGCACAGATTCCGGCGGTGGTCGCGTGGGTCGAGCGGAACCTGCTGGTGCTGGCGCAGAACTGAACGGGCAAAGGCGGGGATTGCTCCCCGCCCTCCACTGAAACTCCCTGTGCCCTTACGCCAGGATCTGGGGTGGGGCGGGCATGCTGCGCTCGAACTGGATCCCTCCATCGCTCAGCACCACGCGGACTTCCTCGCCATCGTTGCCGATGAGCTCCATGGCCAGCGGATCCTCGATCTCCTCGCGCACCAGGGTGCGGAGTTGGCGGGAACTGCCGACCGCGTGTTTGGCGCTGCGGGCCTTGAGCTTGCCGACCAGCCACGACGCGATGGCGGGGTCGAAGGTCACGGTCAGCTCTCGGCTGGCGAGTTCCTCGCGCATCTCACCCATGAGCTGCTGCGCGACGCGGACAAGTTCTTCCTCACCCAGCGCCTTGAAGCGAATGACCTCGTCCAGGCGATCCAGGAATTCCGGGGTGAAGATATGCCGCAGCGGCTGGTTGTTGTCGGGCGTGACCGGGCTGAAGCCCACGGTGGGGTTCACGTTGAAGCCGGTGTTGCTGGTCATGATCAGGATCGTGCGGCGGAAGTCCACGGTGCGGCCCAGGCCGTCGGTCAGGCGGCCGTCGTCGAGGACTTGCAGGAAAGTGTTGTACACGTCCGGGTGGGCTTTCTCAATCTCGTCGAGCAGGATCACACTGAAGGGCTGGCGCCGCACGGCCTCGGTGAGGCGGCCGCCCTGCTCAAAGCCCACGTAGCCGGGGGGCGACCCAATCAGCTTGCTGACCGAGTGGCTTTCCTGGAATTCGCTCATGTCCACGCGGATCAGGGCGCGTTCGCTGCCGAACAGGCTGCGCGCGAGGGCCTTGGCCAGGTGCGTCTTGCCCACGCCGCTGGGGCCGACGAACAGGAAGCTCGCGGCCACGCGGGTGCGACCGCCCAGGCCCACGCGCGCGCGGCGCAGGGCGCTGGACAGGGCCTTGATGGCGTCCGGCTGGCCATACACCTGATCCTGGAGGTTCTGCTCCAGATCGGCGAGTTGCGTGGCCGTCTCCTCGGAGTAGATGCCGCCCATGGAGTTGATGACGGCCTCCATGTCCTCGCGGGTCACGACGGGTTCGCCGTCCTCGTTCTCCTGCACGGGCAGGCCGACGCTCATGTTCAGCCGGACGCGGCTGGCGGCCTCGTCGATCAGGTCGATGGCCTTGTCGGGGAAATTGCGTCCCGGCAGGCTGCGCTCGCCGATGCGGACGGCGAGCTCGATGGCGCTGTCCGGGATCTGCACGCCGTGGTGCTCCTCGTACTTGGGGCGCAGGCCGCGCAGGATCTGGATGGTCTCGGCGGGGCTGGGCTCCAGCACGATGACCGGCTGGAAGCGGCGTTCCAGTGCGGCGTCCTTCTCGATGTAGCGGTGGTACTCGCCGGTGGTGGTCGCGCCGATCACCTGGATTTCCCCACGGCTCAGCGCCGGCTTGAGGATGTTCGCGGCGTCCAGGGTGCCCTCGGCACCGCCCGCTCCGACCAGCGTGTGCAGCTCGTCGATGAAGGCCATGACCTTGGCGTTCCTGAGTTCCTCGATGATTTGACGCAGGCGTTCCTCGAACTCGCCCCGGTACTTGGTGCCGGCGACGACGCCGCTCAGATCGAGACTGACGAGGCGCATGCCGTGCAGGTTCGGCGGCGTGCGCTTCTCGTGGATGGCCAGGGCCAGCCCCTCGACGATGGCCGTCTTGCCCACACCTGGATCGCCGATCAGCACGGGATTGTTCTTGGTGCGGCGGGTCAGGATCTGCGTGACGCGGCGGATTTCCTCGCTGCGGCCGATCACCGGATCGAGGCGACCCTCACGTGCCCACTTGGTCAGATCGCGGCCGTACTCGTCGAGGAACGGCGTGGCGACCGGCTTGGCCGGCTTGCTGCTCGTGCCGTCGCCCTGTGCCAGGATGCGCCAGCGGATGGTGTCCACGTCCTTGGTGAGTTCCTGGAGAATCCGGAAGGCCACGCCGTCACCCTCGCGGATGATGCCCAGCAGGATGTGCTCGGTCGAGGTGACCTGCGCGCCCAGGCTGCGGGCCTCGGCGGACGCCAGTTCCATGACCCGGCGGGCGCGCGGCGTGATGCTCGGCGCGTCGTTCAGGCGGTTGCCCTCGCCCCGGCCGATGATCTCTTCGACCCGGCGGCGCAGGCCGTCCAGGCTTGCGCCGAACTCGGTCAGGATGGTCGCGGCGGTGCCGCCCTCACGCATCAGCCCCAGCAGGAGGTGCTCGGGGCCGACCATGGCGTGCCCCAGGCGGTTGCCCTCCTCACGGGCGTAGTGGAATACCAGTCGGGCGCGGTCGTCGTATCTGTTCATGGGGAACCCCCGGTGGAGGGAGCGCGGTGGGGAGCGCAGGGCTGGTCAGGCGGAACACGGTCGGACGAAACTAACAACATTCAAACGCGGCGCAGCGGGCGTAGACGGGATCGGTCGGACTGCTGTGAGTCTAGGGTATCGTCCGGGCGCGTGTCACGGCGCAGCCAAACTCACGATCTGCTCCGGCGCTCGACCCTGCCCTCAGCGTACCCACCCGCCCCTGACGGAGTTCTTTCCGCCCGGTTCGCAGCCCCGCGCCGTACGCTGGGCGCATGAGTGACCCGCCGGAACCCAGCCCACACGCCCGTGAGACGATCTTCGGCGCGCACCATGACCGTATTCTGCACCGACTGGACAGCCTGGATGCCGATCTGGCCGGGTACGTGAAGGACTTTGCCTACGACACCGTGTATGACCACGCCGGCCTCGACCTGAAGACCAAGGAGCTGATCGCCTGCGCGCTGCTCGTGTCCCTGGGCAGCCCGCCAGAACTCCGGACACACCTGCGGGGCGCCCTGAACGCCGGAGCCACGGAGGCGGAAGTGCGGGCGACCCTGCTGATGTGCATTCCCTATCTCGGGTTCCCGAGGACGATCGCCGGTTTTGAGCAGCTCAAAGCGCAGTTCAGCTCAGGGGCGTCAGAAAAAGGGTGAACCGGCCTTCACCAGTTCACCCGTTGCCCAGACAGACTCAGAACACGTACTTGATGCCCACCCGAACCTTGAATTCGACGCCGGGACGGACGACACGATTATTGAATGTCGCGTAGTTAGCATCGCCGGTGCCAATGCTGTCCGGAGTGGTAGACGTTCCGTCTGCCCTGGTGCCGCTGATATTGATCGGCCCCTTGAAGAAGTAATCCGCGCCGAGGTCGCCCACCAAGCTCAGATTGCCTGTCAGGGCATAGCTCACCATCGCACCGGCACCGATGCCGAATTCGTTGCTGCTATACGTCGTAGTGCCACCAGAGACGCCTTCCGTACTGCGGAACATGCCGTAGCGACCGCCAACGTACAAGGTGGTGTCGATTCCCGGAGCGAGTTCGCCCAGGCCGTAGGTGGCGTCCAAGCCGACGATCGTGTGCGAGCCGGATTCCGTGGCGTCCAGACCGCCACTCGCCGTGGACTTCTTGGCGTTCCCAAAGGTGAAGGTGCTGGGATAGAGCGCGCCGGAGGGATCGTACGGGGCCGAGTCGTTGATCGCATCTGCGGCGCGGGCGTAGGCCACCCCGAACTTCACGCCGACCGGGCCGATGAGGTTGGGCGAGTGGATGAACAGTTCACCGCTCAGGCCGCCGGCGTACCCGCCGGTGAGGCCGAGCTCGACGGACTGTGCGCCAGCTGTGGCGGCAGTGGCAAGAGCAGAAATCGCGAGGACATTGATCAGCTTCATGGTCTGGACTATGCGCCTAGACGTCAGGGCCTCAGATGAGAATTCTGATTCTGGGATTGTCACGTTTTTTAGGTTGTCTTGGCCTGAGTGGCAGGAAGTGGGGGTGGACGTGGATGCCCCCGCGTGAAGTGTCTGCTAAACTTGAACTCGGTTCAATTTGTCATGCTGGGATGAGCCGCCGCACCGTTCAGACCATTCCAGCCGACCCCCCTTTCCGGAGGCCCCATGAAAATCCTGACCCTGGTACGCCAAGTTCCCGATGCGGAAGCCCGCATCAAGATTCAAGGACAGGCGGTCGATCTCGACGGCACCACCGTCGTCATTGACGGCATGGACGAATACGGCGTAGAAGAAGCCCTGCGCCTGCGCGAGAGTGGCGCGGCCGTCGAAGAGATCATCGCCCTGGCCGTCGGCCCCAAACGCAACGAGGACGCCCTGCGCACGGCCCTGGCCATGGGCGTCGACCGCGCCATCCATGTGGAAACCGACGAGAAGTATGACGCGGTGGCCCTCAGCAAAGTCGTGGCGCAGGTCGCCCAGAGCGAAGGCGTGCAACTCGTGCTGGTCGGCGGGCAGGAAGCCGACTGGGACTCACAGGCGCTGGGAGCGGCGAGCGCCGAACGGCTCGGCTGGCCGCAGCTCACGTGGACGAACGAGCTGAAGGTCGAGGGCGACACCATGACTGGCCGACACGACGTGGATGACGGCAACGAGAGCTTCCGCGCCACCCTGCCCGCCGTGGTCACCACGCAGCAGGGCCTGAACGATCCGCGCTATCCCACCTTGCCGAACATCATGAAGGCGAAGAAGAAGGAACTCCGCAAGGACGACCCAGCGACCTACGGCGTGACGCCCACCGTGATGGTGGTCGGCGCGGAAATCCAGACGCGCGCCCGGCGCAATACCCTGATAGACGGCAAGGATCCCCAGGCGGCCGCCCAGCAGTTGCTGGAATTGCTGCGCACAGAGGCGAAGGTGATCGCATGATTCTGATCGTTGCTGAACACGCGGGCGGGAAGCTCGCCAAGGCCACCCTGGAAATGGTGACGGCGGCGCGCGACTCAGGCCGCGAGGGGCCGGTCACGCTGCTGGTGCTCGGACAGGCTGTGGCGGCCATCGCGAAGGAAGCGGCGGCCGTGGCCGATCAGGTGCTCGTCGCCGATCTCCCGGCCCTCGCCACATACAACGCAGAGGTGTGGGCAGCGGCCACCGCGCAGATCGCCCGTGAAGGCGAGGCCCATACCGTCCTGATCGGCGGGAGCCGGTCCGGCCGGGAGTACGCGCCGCGCGTGGCCGTGAAACTCGATGCGCCGTACCTGGAAGACGCCATCAAGCTCAGCGCGAATGGCGAGGCCCTTCAAGCCCAGCGCTACACCTTCCTGGCCCGCGTGACCGAGACGGTGGAGGCGAGCGGCCCGGTGATCGTGGTGACCGTGAAGCCCGGCTCCTTCGCGGCGGCCGCCCCGGCCGCCCAGCCCGGCGAGGAGTACGACGTGGACCTCGAGCTGCCCACGCCACGGGTCGAGGTGACGGGCAAGAGTGTCGAGAAGACGAGCCGCGTGGCCCTGACCGAGGCCGACGTGATCGTGACCGGCGGGCGCGGCGTGGGCAGCCCGGAGAACTTCGCCACCTATGTTGAGGGTCTCGCGGACGCCATCGGAGCCGGTGTGGGGGCCACGCGCGCCGTGGTAGATGCCGGCTGGCGTCCCTACGCCGAACAGGTCGGACAGACCGGCAAGACCGTGCAGCCCCAGGCGTATATCGCGCTGGGCGTGAGCGGCGCGGTGCAGCACCTGAGCGGCATGGGCAAGAGCAAGAACATCATCGCCATCAACAAGGACGCCGAGGCCCCGATCTTCAAGGTCGCGGATTACGGCATCGTCGGAGACGTGAACCAGATCGTGCCTGCCCTGATCGAGGCCGCGAAGAAATAGCGCTGGACATGCACGCTCGGGAGACCACGACGGTCTCCCCTTTTTTTGTCGTGTATTCAGCAAGAATTGAGACTTGATGACGGACTGTCGTCTGGTCGGTGACACTGGAGTATGGTTCCAAGCGCACCCGGATCACCATCCACATCCTCAGACCGCGCGACGGCCCCGACCGTGATCGTGACCGGAGCCGCGCGCGGAATCGGTCGCGCCATTGCCGAGCTGTATGCCGAACGTGGCGCCCAGGTGATCTCCGTGGACATCGTCCTGCCCCCCACGCTCAAGGGACACACCCGGCTGAAGGCGGACATCACGACGCCGAGGGGCCGGGCGCGGATCGCTCAGGCCGCCCACGAACATGGCGGCCTGCACGTGCTGGTCAACAACGCCGCCTATCAGGGAGCGCACGGCAGCGTGCTGGACGTCAGCGAGCGCGGGTGGGCGAGAACCCTCGACGTGAACCTGACCGCTCCCCTGCTGCTGGTCCGTGAGGTCGTCGACCTGATGCCGCGCGGAGCGGCGATCGTGAATGTCGCCAGCGTGCAGGGTCTCTTCGCCGAGCAGGACAACGCGGCCTACAACGCCAGCAAGGGCGGGCTCGTGAACCTCACGCGGGCCATGTGCCTGGATCTCGCGCCGCGTGGCCTGCGCGTGAACGCCGTCGCTCCCGGCGCGATCAGCACGGAAGGAGTCCTGCAGGCCATCGAGGGCAGCGACGACCCGGCGCAGACCCGGCGCGACTACGAGGATCTGCACGCCCTGCGGCGCATCGGGACGCCGCGCGAGGTGGCGGAGGTCGTGTACTTCCTCGGGAGCGACGCCGCGAGCTTCGTGACCGGCGCCATCCTGCCGGTCGACGGCGGCATGACCGCCAGCTTCATGATGGCCGGGCGGCCTGTGTGAGCTCCACATGCAAACACCCGCCCGGAGGGGCGGGAGGTGGTGGCGATGCGCGGACTTGAACCGCGGACCTAACGATTATGAGTCGTTCGCTCTAACCAGCTGAGCTACATCGCCTTTCAGGTGTGGGCACCGGCTGACCGGGCCGCATCAGAGTAACGCCCGAACGCGAATCGCACAAGCCCTGTGCTGCCGTGTTCCCGGCTTCCGCCCGGGCAGCTCCATGCAACGAAGCGTTGACGGTGCTGCGAGCACGCTACGGGCACCCATGAGCCATCCTCCCCGCGCTTCCCTGAACACCCGTTCATCGGGCCGCCACGTGACGCGACTCACTGGCGTGATCCTGGCCATCACCCTGACCCTGTCGGCCTGCACGTCTCCCTCCCAGCCCACGCCGGCCGATCCCTACGCCGGTGGCGTCACGCATCCGTGGAGCACCGGCACGGCCTCTCCCGCCGGGATTCCGGCCAAAGTCAATTCCATCAGCGACCTGGACTACCGCAGCGCCAAGAACGGCTGGGGACCGATCGAGAGCAATCACAGCAATGGCAGCGAACAGGCCGACGATGGCGGCACCCTCTCGGTGGGAGGACAGACCTTTGCCAGCGGGCTCGGCGTTCATGCTTCCAGCGAGATCACGTACACGCTGCCCGGCACCTGCACGACCTTCACCGCGCAGGTTGGTGTGGACGATGAGGTCGGGGCTCGCGGCAGTGTGGTGTTCCAGGTGTACGGCGACGGCGTGAAACTCGCCGACAGCGGCGTACGGGTCGGCGGTCAGGCGGCCGTCACCGTCACGGCCACGCTGAAGGGCGTAAAGGAGCTGAAACTGGTGGTCACCGATGCGGGTGACGGCATCGCGTACGACCACGCGGACTGGGGAGCGGCGACGCTGGACTGCACGCCGGTCAAGCCTCCCCCACCGACCAACACCTTCACCTACAGTTCCATCGCCAGCCAGCCGGACAACGTCGGGGTGTCCGAAGCCCAGGGCGAGTTCGTGGGCGGGAAGCTGTACGTGTTCGGCGGGTTCGACAGCCTGAAAAACTGCTGTACCCCCACCGACCGCGTGAACGCCTACGATCCGGTCACGAACACCTGGGCAAAGAAGAACGTCATGCCCACCCACGGGGTGACGCACGCCGGGATGACCACGGACGGGCAATTCATCTACTTCGCGGGCGGGTACATCGCCAATGCCAGCTGGACAGGACAAATCTTCGGGACAGACGCCGCCTGGAAGTACGATCCGCAGAAGGATACGTATTCGGCCCTGCCCAAACTGCCCGTGACGATCGCAGCGGGGCAACTGGAATACCTGAACGGAACACTGCATTACTTCGGCGGCACGAACACGGCCCGCACCCAGGATCTCGGCGTCCACTATGTCCTGAACCTGAGCAACCCTGCGGCCGGGTGGACAACGGCTGCCGACATGCCGCACCCACGGCAGCACATGGGGTCGGTGGTGCTGGGGGGCAAGATTTACGCCGTTGGAGGACAGATCCATCACGACGCGAACCTGACCACCGAGAATTACGTGGAAGCCTATGACCCAGCGACCGACCGCTGGACGGAAGTCGCGCCCCTGCCACTGGCCCGCAGCCACATCGCCAACTCGACGTTCGTTCTGGAGGGCCGGATCGTGGTGGCCGGCGGTGAATCTGCCCACGACCAGCCGATCGCCGACGTGTCTGCGTACGACCCTGCCACGAACACCTGGACTGCCCTGACCAAGCTCCCAGTGGCCCTTATCTCCAGCGTGGCCGTGGGATATGAGCACGGCTTCCTGTATACCGACGGCAACACGGGCAGCAAGCAGGTGGCGACCGGCCTGCGCGCCACCCCAGCCCCGTAAGGCCGCTTTCCTGGTATAGCTGACAGCAAACAAAAGCAGGAACCCGGAAGCTAAAACTTCCGGGTTCCTCTTGGTGGTGGAGCTGAGCGGGATCGAACCGCTGACCTTCTGAATGCCATTCAGACGCGCTCCCAGCTGCGCCACAGCCCCACTCGTCGTGCTCTGCCCGCTTCCGGGCTCAGCTAGGTTAACAGCGACCCCCAGGCTTGTCAACAGGGAGCGCGGCCGTGGTCAGCCGGGTACTTTGACGCCGCGCGCCGCGAGTTCCACGTAGCCCTCGATCAGGTGAATGATCACTGGATTGTGGGTGTGGACGCCGTGGGCCTCGCCACTGCCACCCTCGTCGATGAAGTGCGCGATCACGGCCGCTTCGCCATCGCGGGCCAGCAGGAAGGCCCGCTGGCCCTGCGCGGCCACGCTGGGCAGGCCGTCCAGGCTGCTGACCAGCAGGTGCACGCCACGTGGGGTCAGGCGTTCCAGGCGGGCGGCCATGGTGGCGTCTCCGGCGACGTGCAGACTGCGCCGGGCGTTCAGGGTCAGATCCTCGCACAGGCTGCGGATGGCGGCTTCGCCGTACAGGTGGTACACGGCCTCCGGCGCGGGATCCGGGGCCAGTCGGGTCAGGTCACGCTCCAGTGCCCCCAGCCGGTCATCAAAGGAGCGGCGGGCACGGGACAGGTACTCACGGGCACTCAGGGGCGCGTATTCCAGAGGATTCTGTCCGACCTTGGCTGCCAGCCCACGTCCTTCGAGGCGTTCGAGCGTCTCGTAGATCTTGGGACGCGGTATGCCCGCCTGCCGGGCCACGCGGGCGGGCACGGCGCGGCCCAGGGCCAGCAGGGCAGTGTACGCGCGGGCCTCGTACTCGGTGAGGCCCAGCGCTTGCAGGTGGATCACGGCGCTCATGTTCTCCGTAGCATAAGCGATCCACGGGCAAGTCGCGTGCTGCATGCCTGCGCGGCCTGGACAGTCCTGACGGTCAGATGACGCCGCGAGAAGCAGCTGTATTCAGCTGTGCTTGCGCAACAGGACGCTCTTCAGATACAGGCTCTCGGGCACGCTGAGGAGGTGAGGGTGGTCGGCGGGCTGGTAGGTCACGTCGAGCACCTCGGCGTCGCAGCCTGCAGTGGCGGCGGCAACGCGGGATGCGTCGAGCAGGTCGTCGACCCGGATGTAGTGCGCGCAGGTGCTGACCAGGAGCAGACCTCCCACTTCGAGCATGCCGAGCGTGAGGGCCGCACCATCGGTGAAGATGCGTTTGGCGCCGGGCACGTCGTCGCGGCGTTTGGCCAGGGTGGGCGGATCAAGCACCGCGATCTGAAACCGGCGCTTGTCCTTCGCCAGGGTTCGTAGCACGTCGAGCGCGTCGCCCCAGCGAACACCGACGCCCACGCCGTTGTGCCGCGCCGCCTGTTCCAGGGCGGCCAGGGCCACCTGATCCTTGTCGATGGCGACACTCTTCGCTCCGGCCCGGGCCGCGTGCAGGCTGAAACCCCCGGTGTACGAATACACGTCGAGGAAGCCGTCGCCAGGCTGCACGTGAGATCGCAGCATCCGCCGGTTGTCGCGCTGGTCGAGGAAGAAGCCGGTCTTCTGCGCGTCCATGGGCGAGAAATGAAGTTCCAGGTCGTCCTCATGGAAGGTCACGCGCTCGGGCACCTCGCCCCACAGGGTGCCGGTGTGCAGGTCCAGACCCTCACGCCGGCGTTCGCCCGTGTCGCTGCGCTCATAGGCGGCGTCGGCACCCGTCTCGGCCTTGAGGGCCTGCACGATCAGGTCACGGTGCCGTTCCACGCCCGCATTGCGCAGTTGCACGCCCAACACGCCAGCGAACTGATCCGCGACCACGCCGGGCAGTCCGTCGGCCTCGGCATGCAGGACGCGCAGGGCGTCCGTCCCGTGAATGCGACCTGCCCGGCGATCCAGGGCAGCGCGCACCCGCCGCCGGTAGAAGGCTCCGTCGATGTCCTCGCCCGTCCAGGTGAGCAGGCGCAGCGGCGTGCCGCCCTCCGCATTGAAGTACCCGCGGGCCAGAACCGGGCCGGTCGGGCCCCTCACATCCACGACCTCACCGGGCGCGATGCCGGGATCACTGTCGGCGATGTCGGCGCGGTGTCCGAAGGGGTAGCGGCCCGCGACTCGCCTCACGGCGGCGGCCTGAAGGGTGACGGTGGGACGGCGTTTCACGCGGGCAGGCTACCAGAGCCTGTCACCTGCCTGTCAGAGACGCCCGGTATCGTGGCCGTCAGCACCCGCGTGCGGCCTCTCCCGCCCCATCCCCGTCCGGAGGACTCCTCATGCCCACCTTGTCCAATGCACGTTCCATCCTTTTCCTTGCGCCGCTGCTCCTGGCGGCCTGCGGCGTCATTCCCACGCCCGTGGTCGACCTGCCGGACACGTCCGTGCCACTCGCGAACACCTTCATCACGCAGGGGCAGGTGGTGTATGTCGATCAGGATGAACTGGCCACCACGAAATCGACCCTGCCCGCTGCGCTCCAGGGCCTGACCATCCGGGGCGACGCGCTGTACAACTCGTCGGGCGGGAACCTGGGCACGGTGAAACTCTACGTGAGAACCACCCTGGCGGGCCTGGACAGCCGTTGCACCAGCATGGGGGCTACGCCGTTCACGCCGGCCATCTACGCCTGCGATCCGCAGGGCGAGACGGCCCAGGCCATCGGCACGGTCACGGTGCAGGCGGGGAGCAAGGTGCCGTTCACGCTGAACGGGGCCGCCCTCGACACGGCCGCCAAGGCCGGTCACGGGTACTTCGGCTTCCAGGTCGTCACGGGTACCGCCCTGAACGGCGAGAGTGTGGATCTGACGGCCCTGAAGGCACAGGCGAAGCTGTAGGCCGGAGGGGGCGTCGTGCCGGTGAGATTGTGGGATTCATCGGGCCGTACGGTCAACCGGGCCGTACCCTGTGACGTGTCCTTCACAACGTTCCTGAGTCGGCTGGCTGGCCGGACTGCCCGGCAAGGTGTGGTTCTGACCGTGCTCCTGGGAGCTGCCGCCCAGGCCAGTCCGGCGACCGACCTCTACAAGGCCGCCTCGGGCGACGTCCTGCGCGAGTACTACGGGTGGTCGACCGCCGACCTGGAATCGCTGGTGGGCAAATACCGGGCCGTGCTGGATGAGCGCTGCGCTTCCCAGGCCGAGACGTGCCCGTTCACGACCGCGCGCGTGGTACTCGGCGAACTGCTGCACGAGGTCGGGGATGCCCACACCAGCGTGCGCGATCCGGACGCCGCGAAACGCCTGGACGAAATTTCCCGGAACCTCCCGGTGGCCCGGACTGGCGCGCGGGTGGTGCGCGTGGAGGGCGGCCTGCTGGTCGCGTCCGTGATGCGGGGCAGCCCGGCCGCAGACGCGGGCCTGCGGGTGCATGACCTGATCACCGTGGTCAACGGCGAGGTGGCTGGAAAGCACGGCGCGGTCAACGATCCGGTCGGGCCGAACGAATTCACCACACTTGAGCGCGACGGGCAGGCGCTCCAGCTGACCGTACGCCGGGCTGGTGAGCCCGAGCTGGCACTAACCGTGGGCACCAGGGAACTTCCGGCGCGGGATGCGCCGACCCTGGACTGGGCCGGTGACGATCACCGGGTCGCCGTGGTCACCATTCCCTCGTTCCTGCCGACGGACACGGCCGATCTGTTCCTCCGCCGGGTGCGCGAAGCGCAGGCCCAGGGGGCGCGCGGTCTGGTCATCGACCTGCGCTTCAATTCTGGGGGCGGGTTGAACCAGTGTGTGGCTGCCGCCAGTATTTTCGCGCCCGTGCGCTACCGCATGCAATTCAAGATGGGTGCCCAGGAGGTCATGGGCATCAACGGTGAGACACCACGGCGGCCCCCACCGCACGGCTCTCCGCCGCCTGGGGACGCGCGGGTCTGGACCGGTCCGGCAGCCATCCTGATCGGCCCGGATACGGCGTCGTGCGCGGAGGTGTTCACGTTCTACGCGCAGCAGACGGGCGTGCCCGCAGTGGGTGAAGCTACGCGCGGCGTCTGCAACAGCGGCGTGACCTTCGATGCCCTGCCAGACGGCGGCGTCCTCACCGTGACCGTGCTGCGTGGGTTCGCCGCGGAGGGCCAGCCCCTGCCCGAGCGCATTCGGCCCGATGTGAACGCTCCGCTGAACATCGCGGCCCTATCGACAGACGGGCGAGACTCCACACTTGAGGCCGCGCTGAACGTGCTGCACGCCCCTATGGGCGACGCTCCTCCTCCTCCCGCTGGACTGTCCGTGCCCCCATCTCCGTGAAGCCGGTTCCGGATCGGGACGGCACCTTCCTCTGGTTTCGCTTCAGCCGTGTCGCTGTCGGTCGGCGGCACCCTGTGAGTACCAGAACGGAACCGAGGATTAGCAGTCCTCGGTTCCGTCAAACAGACATGCTCTGCGGGTTTTGGCTCCCTGTTCAGTCGGTTAGCGGGACCAGCGTTTCATCAGGGTCACGAGCCGTTCAGGGGTCACCGCGCGGTATTCCTGGCCGTCCACGCGGATGAGGGGAGCGTCCTCGGGAGCGGTGCCAGCACCGCACTGGCACAGGGCCAGTTCCACGTTCCCGTCGGCGGTCACCATTCCGGGACTGATTCTCAGGGTGTCCCACACGGCATCCAGTAGCGTCTCGCGTTGATCGATGGACAGGTGTTCGGTACAGATTTCCAGACGGGTGACGGGCAAAGCTGGGCCTCCTCTATGGCGCGCCCATGCTACCGGATGACGACCCCATGAGACGCCTGAGGTCTGCGGGTCACTGGCGGGACGGTACCTCGGCTGCGGTCGGGGACACGGGTAGGTGGCCATGGCGGGCGCGCAGGTTCAGGAATTCCACGGCCAGCGCGAAGCCCATCGCGAAATACGTGTAGCCCTTGGGAATCTTGAAGCCCAGGCCGTCGGCAATCAGGTTCACGCCGATCAGCAGCAGGAAGGCAAGGGCCAGCAGTTTCACCGTCTTGTGCGCCTGCACGAACTCCCCGATGGGTTTGGCCGCGAAGAGCATGATGGCGACCGTGACGACCACGGCCGCAACCATCACGCCCAGGTCGCTGGCCATCCCGACGGCCGTGATGACCGAGTCCAGACTGAACACGATGTCCAGCACCATGATCTGAGCGATGGTTGCGGCAAAGCCTGCGGCGACGCGCGCCGTCGTTCCGGCCGGAGCGTCCACCGTCTCGTGGCCCTCGACGAGTTCGTGCATCTCGCGGACGGCCTTGTACAGCAGGAACAGGCCGCCGCCCAGCAGGATCAGGTCACGGCCGGAAAAGCCCATCCCGAAGACGCTGATCAGTTCCGTCTTGAGATTCGAGACCCACGCGATCGAGAAGAGTAGCCCCAGCCGCATAACCAGGGCGCCGAGCAGCCCCACGGTGCGGGCCCGCTGCTGCTGCGCGGGCGGCAGCTTGCCGGCGAGAATCGAGATGAAGATGACGTTGTCGATGCCGAGCACGATCTCCAGCAGCAGCAGCGTCGTGAACGCCAGCCACGCCTCGGGCTGGGCCATCCAGGCGAACAGTGTTTCCATGTTGTGATCTCCACAGGAGGGGAAGCGGGCGCTGCCACGCACGCCCAGGTCACCGAAGAGGGAGAACTCCCGTACTGCCGCGCCCGTGCGGCGCGCTAGGGGCTATGTTCCGGGAGAAGGAGTGCACCGTTCATGTCAGCCGGATGAAGGGCCTTCATGAAACGACGATGGCGTCAGCGGGGGGTCGCTCCATCGAGGTACACGGCCAGCAGCGCGCGTGCGGTGCCGTGTGGATCAGGCTGTGGAACGCCGCTGACCAGCGGGTAGAGCAGCGCAAGAAAGGCGCGCGTGAGGCCTGCCGGTGGCACGTCCAGTCTGAGTTCACCGCGCTCGGCCGCCTGTTCGAACAAGGAGGTCAGGCCGCCCATCCAGACCCGGCGGTATGCCTGCTCGAACACGGCGCGCCGTTCGGGGGACACGTGCCGCAGCTCTCCGGCGAGTTGCAGCCCGACCCGCTGCTCCGGAGCGCTGGCGATGAGTTCCTCCACCAGGGTGTGCAGTTGGGCGCGCAGGTCTGTCTGTGCCGAGGCCAGCTCGATCAACCGGGACAGGCCGCCCAGGGCCCCGTCGAGCATGGACAGGAACAGCGCCTCCTTATCGGCGTAGTGGTGGTAGAGCGCGGGTTTGGTCACGCCGACCGCCTCGGCGACCTCGCGCATGCTGACGCCGTGATAGCCGCGCTGCACGAAGAGCCGCGCTGCCTGGAGCTGAATGCGTGCGCGGGTGCTGTCTTGCGCCGGCTGGGCGAGCGGGACGGACGGAACGGTCACCGGGTCATGATAGGCGCAGTCGCCCGACACCGTCCTGACCTGGGCCTTTACAATCGGGGTGAACCACAGCCCACCGCCCCACCCCTGAGGAGCTGACCGATGCGCCACCTACCCCTGACCGCGCTGTGTACCGTCACCCTGCTCGCCGCCTGCTCACACTCGGCACCGACCGTTCCTCAGGCCAGCACGTCCACAGCCCCCTACGCGGCCCGGCCGGAGCTTCAGGATGCGGGGAGCCAGACGATCCTGCGGCAGTACGCGAACGATCCGGGCCTGATTGCGGCCCTCCAGGAAGCCTACGGTGAGCGCTCCTCGAGCGTGACCCTGCCGAAAGTTCCAGCGATCAGTGGGCTGGACCTGGCCAGTGACCGGATCGCGTACGTGAAGCGCACCGGCTGGGGAACGGTGGGCAACTACACCGCCCAGTACGCGGCCTATGCCACGTCGAGCACCCTGCCGTATCCGGGCCTGGACTGGACGCGTGACGGGTGCAGCGCGCCCGACGGCCTGGGCCTGGGCTACCGCGAGGACTTCCGCCCCGCCTGCAACGTCCATGACTTCGCGTACCGCAACCTGAAGGTCTACGAGCGGACGGACGCGAACCGGGCCACCAGCGACAGCGCGTTCTATACGAACATGAAATCCATCTGCGCCACGAAGAGCTGGTACGCGCGGCCCGCGTGCTACGCGGCGGCCTACGCCTACTACGAGGGCGTGCGGATCGGGGGCGGCAGCTCCTTCTGAGTGCGACGGCTCACTCCTCGGCTGCCCAGACGTCCAGCGGCGTCTCGCGGCGCCGGATCACCGACCAGTCGCCGTCCTGCCAGAGCAGCTCGGCCGGGCGTGAACGGGTGAGGTACGAGCTGCTCATGGCCGCGCCGTACGCCCCCGCGTCACCGAACGCGAGCACCTGACCGCGCTCCGGTCGAGGCAAATCCACGTCACGGGCGAGGACGTCGCCGCTCTCACAGGCCGGGCCGGCAATGTCCCAGCGACTCCGTTCAGACGCATCCCACAGCGCCATGACCGGATGAACAGCGCCGTACAGCATGGGGCGCAGCAACTCAGTCATCCCGGCATCGACCAGCACAAAATTCCGGCCGGTGCGTTTGGTGCCGACCACCCGCGTAAGCAGGTGTCCGGCTCGCGCCACCAGGTAGCGGCCCGGTTCCACCCACAGTTCTGCGCCGAATGCGTGCGCCGCCCGCTGCGCTTCCAGCGCGATGCCAGCCAGGTCGGCCTCCAGACCCCAGCCGCCACCGGCGTCCAGCACGGCCAGGGGGCCAGTCACGTCGCGCAGCTCTATCAGGCGGCCAAAGGCAGCCGTGAAATCGCCGGCGTCACGGATGGCGCTGCCGATGTGGACGTGCAGCCCCACGGCCGTGTGCCCGGCCACGCGCAGGGCGTCCAGCACGAGGGGGGCCTGGTCGAGCGTGACGCCGAACTTGCTTCCGGCCGCGCCGGTGGCGAGGTGGTCATGCGTGCTGACGGCCAACGCGGGGTTCACCCGCACCAGCGCCCGTGACGACGGAGGCAGCAGCCTGACCTCCTCCTCGCGGTCCACGATGAAGGTCGCGCCCAGCCGTGCGCCCGCTGCGTACTCGGCGTCCGATTTCGCGGGGCCGTTCACGAGGAGCTGCGTCCCCCGCGCGCCGATGTGCTCCGCACGGGCGATCTCGCCCGCGCTGACGCATTCGAAACCCACCCCGGCCCCGTGCAGCCGGCGCAGCAGCGTCAGGTTCGGGTTGGCCTTCATGGCGTAGTACACGCGGGCGTCCCCGAAGGCGGCGCGGACGCGGGCCAGGGCCGCATCGAGTTCCGACGCGTCGTACACGTACAGGGGCGTGCCGTGGGTGTCGGCGGCATCGAGCAGGGCGTCGGGTGGGATGCTCACCCCGCGAGTGTACCGGGCAGGAGTGGACGCTCCTGTGGTCGGTGGCCTCGTCCAGTTCCCGATACGCGCCGTGAATTGCCCTTCCCGTCACGCCGGGCGCGGCCCCGACCTGTTAAGCTGCGCGGCTGTATGAGCGCTCCGACTGCCGCCGCCACCCCCACCGTCTCCCCGGCCATCGGCACGGGCGAACGCGTGTTGTGCGCGATGTCCGGCGGCGTGGACTCGTCGGTCACCGCCTCCCTGCTCAAGGAACAGGGCTACGAGGTGATCGGCGCGATGATGCGGTTCTGGCCTGACGACAAGCGGGTCGATACCTTCGACACGTGCTGCTCGCCCGACGCCGCCTACGAGGCCCGCCGGGTGGCCGAGCAGGTGGGTGTGCCCTTCTACCTGCTCGATTACCGCGAGGCGTTCCAACGGCACATCGTGAGGCCGTTCCTGGACGAGTACAGTCGGGGCCGCACCCCCAACCCCTGCGTGAACTGCAACACCAAGGTGAAGTTCGACGAACTGGTGAAGAAGGCCCGGATGCTGGGGTGCCGGTACGTGGCGACGGGCCACTACGTGAAGCGCGTCGAGAACGCTGCGGGCGAGGTCGAATTCTGGAGGGGGGACGACCCCCGCAAGGATCAGACGTACTTCCTGTGGGGAACGCCCAGGGATGCGCTGCCGTACATCCTGTTCCCGGTGGGCGAACTGGAAAAGCCGCGCGTCCGCGAGATCGCGGAGGAGCGCGGCCTGCTCACGGCCCGCAAGCCCGAGAGCCAGAACATCTGCTTCGTGCCGGGCAAGGTGCAGGACTTCGTGGCCGAGCACCTGCCGCAGGCCAGCGGGGCGATCCGCGAGATCGCCACCGGGGAACGGGTCGGGGATCACCTGGGCACGCAGTTCTACACGCTGGGGCAGAAGCGCGGCCTGGGCCTGTACCAGTCGCACCGCGTGCGGTTCATCGTGCACCTCGACCCGCAGACCAACACGGTCTGGGTGGGTGACCACGCGGACTGCCTGTGGCGTGGCCTGCGGGCCAGCCGCGCGAACTGGCTGCTGGATCTGGCCGACCTGCCCGCCGAGCTCGACGTGCAGGTTCGCTACCGCACGACGCCAGTGCGAGCGCGCGTGCTGCACGCCGACGCCGAAACCTTTGAGCTGGAATTCCTGGAACCGCAGTTCGCCGTCGCCCCCGGTCAGAGCGCCGTACTGTACGACGGCCCTCGGCTGCTGGGTGGCGGCCTGATCGACGATCACGTCCGGACGCTGCCGGCCCTAATCTGACGGGTTCTTCTGGTGCCCCGCCAGGCACCGGTTCAGAGCACCTTATCGGCCAGTCCGGGCGTCAGTATTTCCGCCAGGACTCCACTAGGCCTTCGGGTTCGTGGCCCTGCTGGAAGTCGATCAGGAAGTCCCGCGTGAGGCTCGCCCCCCGGTAGACGAGATCCGTGGTGGTGCTGGCGATATGAGGCGTAATGATCACGTTCTCCTCGGCCCACAGCGGATCGTCCTGGGGCAGCGGCTCGGGATCGGTGACGTCCAGCACGGCCCCGGCGAGTTGACCGCTGTGCAGCGCCGCGATCAGGTCGTCCCGGACGATCAAATTCCCGCGTCCGACATTCACGAGCCACGCGCCGCGCTTCATGCGGTCGATCATCTCGCGGTTCACGATGCCGCGCGTGTCCTGGGTGCTGGGCAGGATCAGCACGATGAAATCGGCGCTGGCCAGCGCCTCGTCGCGTTCGGTGTCGGTGGTGCCTGAGGTGATGCCCTCGATGAACACGTCGAACGGGCGAAGCAGGTCTTCGAGGTTGCGGCCGATGCGCCCGAAGCCCCACAACACGACGCGGGCACGGTCGAGGCTGATCAGGCGCGACTCGCGGATGCTGGCCGGGCTGGCCCACTCGTGCCGGCCCTGGGCGTCGCGGTACCGGTGGAAGCCGCGCGCGGCGCTGAGCATCCCGGCCAGCGCGTGCACGGCCACGGCCCGTTCGTGCAGGCGGTTGGCGTTGTAGAGCTGGACGCCCCCAGGCAGGCGGTTGCGGACGTGGTCGATGCCGGCAGTGAGGGTCAGCACCCACTTCAGGCCGGGCAGGGCCAGCAGGTGGTCGCGGGTCTCGCCGCTGGCGAACCACAGCACCACCCCGTCGGCGTCTCCCTCGGGCACGTGATCGCCCGAGTAGTACGCGAGCTCACAGCCGGGAACGCTGCGCTCCCCGACTTCACTGAGGGCACGAAACTCGGGCAGATCCGGCAGTAGAACGCGCATACTTCCTATTCTGAGGGACGGACGTTACTGGAACGCCACTCGGCCCGGCCGATCTCCATGTGCACATCCACCCGGCCACGGCCCTCCGTGCGACCCGTCTCGTGGAAGCCGCAGGCGGTGAAGGCCCGCTGGGCGCGGCGGTTGTGTCCGAAGGTGGTGAGGCGCACGCGCATCAGCGGCGGGTCACGCACCTCGAAGGCCCAGCGCAGCAGGGCGGTGACGCCGCTGCGGCCGTAGCCACGCCCCCACAGGTCGGGGTACCCGATCATGATGCCCAGCGTGCCGGTCGTGGCCGCCAGAGGGGGTGGAGGGCGCAGGTCGTACAGTTCCGCGCTGCCGATCAGGGTGCCCTGGGGATCCAGGATGCCGAAGCCCGCGCGTTCCCCACCCCGCTCCTCGTCCTGCATGATCCGGCGGAAGAGCCATTCGGGCAGGTGAATGGGCTTGGCGTCGTTCCAGTCGGCCAGTTCACGGTTCCGGAAGAAGCCGTGCAGCGTGCGCCACTCGGCTGACGTGAAAGCCAGCAGCGGTTTGAGGGTCACGGCCGCGCCGCCCCCAGGCCCGCTGGCCGGGGGTGGGGTGGACGTGGTCTCCGTCATGGTGTCAGCCTAGCGCTCCGGATGCGTGAGTGCGCCCAGGGCCCGCGTGACATCCCGCGAGAGCCGCTCCAGATGAAAGGCGTCCCCCTCGGCCCGCTCGACGGTGCGGGTGGCCGGATCCACCACCAGCAGGGCCAGCACCCGGCCGTCGGCGTGCCGGACGTACACTCCATCGTGCGCTTCCAGGAGGGTCTGGTCGGCTGTGCTCAGGGCCGACCAGGCGGGGGCATCGGGGCGCAGGCCCAGGTGGGCGGTCGGCAGCGCGCGGGTGTGGAGTTCGGCCTCCAGCCACTCCAGCGCGTCCGGATACCCGCCGATGATGCCCTGCTCAATCTGAGGTGAGGCCTGGTTGTACCGGATGGCCCGGCCATCCCGGCGGCGAAGCTCGCCTCCGGCCGCCCGCAGCAGGGCGTGCCCGGCGGCGATATCCCACTCGCTGCGGGGCGACATGGTGAAGGTCACGTCGGCGTGCCCCGCCGCAATCCGCGCGAGCTTCAGGGCGATGCTGCCGCTGGGGTGCAGGCCCGGCAGGTCGAGGGCACGCAGCTCGTGGCCGTACTCGGTGTCCGACACGGCGATGCGCCAGCCGGGAGCGCTCGCCTGCGCCGCCCGCTGCCCACGGTATGCGACGCCGCTGCCGACGACTCCGCTGAACAGTTCGTCGGTATCGGGCGCATAGACCACGCCCAGCACCGGTTCACCGTCCACCGCGAGGCCGATGCTCACGCAGTAGTCGCCGCTGCCGTTCGCATACTCCTTGGTACCGTCGATGGGATCCACGATCCACACGCGCGAGCGTTCGAGGCGGTGGTCGCTGTCGGCTTCCTCCTCGCTCAGCAGGCCGTCGCCGGGGAAGGCCGCGGCCAGCCCGGCGGTGATCAGATGGGACGCCTCCCGGTCGGCGGCGGTCACGGGATCGTCGGCAGAGGTCTTGTGCTCGACCGTCAGGCCCGCCCGCAGGTGCGCGCGCAGCAGGTCGCCGGCCTCCAGGGCGAGACGCGTGGCGACCTCCAGTTCGAGGGTCAGGGAAGTGGGGGTCGTCATGACCCGAGCATAGCGGCCTCTGACGCCGTCTTCGGCCCGAGGAGCGCGGCAGCCGGACACAGATCCAGCAGCACGCACTGGTCACAGCGAGGATTCCTCGCGCGGCAGGTCTCCCGGCCATGTCGGATGGCCGAGACGTGGAAGGTGTAGCGGGCCGCCCACTCGCGCGTCAGCACGCGGTCGAACCACCGCTCGACCTTCACGGCGTTCCAGCCCTCGGGGGTGAGCCCCAGGCGGGTGGAAATGCGCCAGATGTGCGTGTCCACGGGCATGGCGGGCCGGATCAGGTCAAACAGCATCACGCAACTGGCCGTCTTCATGCCCACGCCCGGCATGCCTTCCAGCAGGGCCCGCACCTCCGTGTCCGGCAGGTCGCGCAGATCGCGCAGGCTGAGGGCACCGCGCGTGGCCTCCAGGTGGGCAAGAGCCGCGTGGATGTATCCGGCCTTGAGGCGCGACAGGCCGCCGCCCGCATCCCTGAGCACGGTCTCGATGCCGTCTGGGCCGTCGGCCAGGGCCGCCTCCCAGCGGGGATAGGTGGCTTTCAGGGCGGCGAACTGGCGCCGGGTGATCGGCGCGGTGTTCTGCTGGGACAGGATGGTGCTGATCAGCCCGTCCAGCGGTTCGGGGGCGCGCTGGGCACGGGGCGGATCCGGCAGATAGCGGTCCCGCAGGCGCCGCGCGATCTCCGGCAGGTGTGGCGGGGCGGGCAGGGTCTCGGGGGACAGGCGTGGCAAGGCCGGGGCGGTCACCTCCGCAGCGTAGGCGGACACGGCGGTTCAGACCGTGGCGGTCGTCGCGGGATTCAGGCCTGCCGGCGGGCCTGCATGACCTTCACGACCACCGGGATGACACTCACGACCAGCACGACGGCCACGATCAGCAGCACGTACTTGTCGAGGTTCGGGATCAGTTTCCCGAAGTAGTACGCCAGGGCCGGCAGCGAGACGCCCCACAGCACGGCACCCAGGACGTTGTAGGCGGTGAAGATCCCCAGCGGCATGCGGCTCACGCCGGCCAAGGTGGGCACCAGGGTTCGCACGATGGGCACGAAGCGGGCCAGCACGATGGACTGCCAGCCGTACTGCGCGAAGAACTGCTCGGACTGTGCGACGTACTCCGGCTTGAAGAACCGGGAATTCTGGTTGCGGAACACGGCGGGCCCAAAGCGCTGCCCGATGAAGTAGCCGGACACGCAGCCCAGGATGCCTCCCGCCACCACGGCGGCCATGACGCCCCACAGGTTCAGCTCGCCGCTCGCCGCAAGCAGCCCGGCGGTGATCAGCAGACTGTCTCCCGGCAGGAAGAACCCCAGCAGCAGTCCCGTCTCGGCAAAGACGATCAGAAAGATGCCGATGTATGAGAAGGCGAGAATGGTGTGAATGAGGGAGTCCATGTGGGCACCCTAGCGTGCCCGGGGCTACACGAACGTCACCCATCGGGAGGAGGGAACGGGAGCGCCGATGGCTGCTTTCCCGTGCGGTCAGCGCGCCCGCAGCGTGGTGCGGTTCCCGGCGGCGTCCACGGCCTCCAGGTCGGCCCAGATGCCGGTCGTCTCGGCGTAGAAATCCACCTTGGCGCCTGGCGTGATGTTGATCTGGTTGCCGTCCACTAGCATCTGGACGACCCGGCTGTTGTCGGTGGCCGTGCCCGTCACGCGGATCACGTTCCCGGCCTTCTCGAAGCGCGTGATGGTGATTGTGGGTTTCTCGGCATCGACGGTGACGGGCAGGATGAGGGTGCTGCGGTTCCCGGCCGCGTCCTGCGCGGCGATGGTGTACTTACCGGTGCTGCCCTGGATCAGGGTCTTGAACTGGAAGTGCGCGAGTTTACGGCTGCCCGGCAGGATCGGAATGGGCGTGCCATCCACGGTGATCTGCGTGACGCCGGTATCGTCGAGCACGTAGCCGTCTACCACGAAGGACTTCGCTCGGCTGGCGGCCCCGTCGGCGTTGCTGATGGTAATACGCGGCTTGAAGGTGTCCGTCGTGCGCGCACACCCGGCCAGACCAATCGTCAGGCCCACGGCGCAGGCGAGCGGGGCGAACACGGAAGGGCGGGCGCGGCGCATGAGGCGGAGTATACCGGGCGCACCCGGAGACGACCGTTGGGGCGTGGCTGGACGGGCTGACCGTGACGCGATGGGCGACGCTTAGAATGCCCCCGTGAGTGCGCCCGCCCGCCCGTCCCTCCGTCCGTCCAGTCCCGGGATTCCCGAGGGCACCCGCGATGTGCTGCCGCCCGAGTGGGGCCATCGGGAAGCCCTGCGGGCCCGGCTGGCGGCCACCTTCAGCGCGTGGGGCTACCGGGGCGTGGAGGTGCCCGCCCTGGAGTTCGCGAGCAGCGCGCACCCGCAGGATGCCCTGGCCTTCAAACTGATCGACTCGGGCGGGCAGGTGCTGGCGCTGCGCAGCGAGTTCACGACCGCTGTAGGCCGTCTGGCCCGCACGCGCTTCCCGGCCGGGCCGTTCCCGCTGAGGCTCCAGTACGCGGGCCGCCTGTGGCTGCGGGCCCTGACCAGCGAACTGGGCCGCCTGCGCGAATTCAACCAGTCGGGCGTGGAACTCATCGGCGTAGAGAGCGCCCGCGCCGACGCCGAACTGCTGCACCTGGCCGACGCGGCCCTGCGCGACGTGGGCGTGGATGCGCAGCTCGAGGTCGGCTATCCGGGCTTCGTCGATGCCGTGCTCGAGGACGCGGGTCTGCACGGCCGCGCCCGCGAGGAGCTGCACCTCGCGATCGACCGCAAGAGCGGCGCAGACGTGGACGTGCTGTCCCGCCGGGACGGCCTGACGGCCGATGTCACACGCACGCTTCACGCGCTGACGGACCTGTACGGCGGCCCGGAAGTGCTGGATACCGCCGGGCGCATGGCCCAGGGCATGCGGGCCCGCGCGGCCGTCGCGCATTTGCGGGACGTGGCCGCGCAGGTGCGCCAGCCGCTGCTGTTCGATCTGGGCGTGAGCCGCCGCTACGACTACTACACGGGCGTGACCTTCCGCGCGTACTCGCCGGGACTGAACCAACCCGTGCTGGGGGGCGGCCGCTATGCGCTGGACGGAGGACTGCCCGGCGCGGGCTTTGCGATCGGCCTGGAACGGCTGGCCCGCGCCGCCGCCCCGACCCTGCCCGCCGAACCGGAGGTCGTCCTGGCCCTGGATCTGGAGGGCGCCCGGACGGCCCGCGACCAGGGCCTGTCCGCAGAACTCGCGTGGACGGACGATTTGGCGGCCCTGCGCGCCTACAGCCGGGAGCGCGGTATCGACCGCTGGATCACGGGTACGACCTGGCAGGAGGTGGAGGCATGAGCCCCCACTCGGGCCGCGCGCCCGATCATCTCACCCTGGCCCTGCCGAAGGGCCGCATTCTGGAGGAGGCCATCGACCTGCTCGCCCGCGCGGGCCTGCCCCTCACGCTGCCGGAGAAAAGCCGCGCGCTCCGCCACGAGTTTCCCGGCGTGACGGTGCTCGAACTCCGCAACCAGGACGTGCCGGTGTACGTCGACCTGGGCGTGGCGGATGCCGGGATCGTGGGCAAAGACGTGCTGGTCGAATCGGGCCGCACCGTGTACGAGCCGATCGACCTGCACTTCGCGCCGTGCCGACTGTCCCTGATCCGCGAGGTCGGTGCGACCGGGCCGGTGAACCGGGTGGGCACGAAATACCCGCGCGCGGCCCAGGCGTACCTGACCGCGCAGGGCATGCCCGCCGAGATCGTGAAGCTCAACGGCAATATCGAACTCGCCGCCCTGACGGGTCTGGCGGACGCGGTCATCGACCTCGTGCAGACGGGCAGCACCCTGCGCGCCAACAACCTCGAGGAACTGGACGTGCTGTTCTACTCCAGCGCCCGCCTGATCGTGAACCGCGCGGCGCTCAAGTTACGCCGGGATCGACTGCATCCCCTGATCGCGCGCCTGCGGGACGTGGTCGCCGAGGCTCAGCCCGGCTGACCACCTGGCCAGAACCCGGCGCCCGCGAGGCAGAATCAGCCAGTTCCCCGGTTGCCCGGCGGATCTGACTGGGGAGACGACTGGCACGCGCGAAGGCCGCCGAACAGGTCAGGCGTTCGGCACGGCCAAATGGTGAGCGACCCAGGTCACACCGGGTCGCTCCTCGCCATGCCGTGCCCTAACCCTGAGGAGTGGCGGTCAGCGCCGTCGTCATGCGGTCGAGCGCCTCGGTGAGGAGGGCACGACTGGTCGCGAAGTTCACGCGGATGAAGCCCTGGTACTGCGCCTTCTGCGCTTCGGGGGCAAAGACCGGCCCGTCATGGACGGCAATTTTCGCCTCGTCAAGCAGGAACGACTGGATGTCTCCGACACGCGGGTGGTCGCGCAGATCCAGCCAGGCCAGGTACGTGGCTTCCGGCGTGTACGCGCGTACCCACGGCAGGTTCGTGCGCAGGTAGTCGATCAGGAAGTCCCTGTTCGCATGGAGGTAGGCGACCGTATCGGCCAGCCACGGGCCACCTTCCTTGAGGGCGGCCCGCCACATGGTTACGCTCAGCGCCCCCTCGTGGCCCATCAGGCCGCCGGCGGACGTGCGAACCCGTTTGACCAGTCCCGCGTTGTGGCTGAGCATGGCGCCGATTCCGAGTCCGGCGGTGTTGTAGGCCTTGCACGGCCCGGTCAGGGTGATCGTGCGGCTGCGGACGCGCGGATCGGCCGCGAACGCCTCGAAGGCCTCCCCGGTGAAGCGGAGGTCGGCGTGCAGCTCGTCGCTCACCACGAACAGGTCGCGAGCGATCGCCAGATCACGGAGTTTTTCAAGTTCCCCGGCCGACCACACGCGCCCGGTGGGGTTGTGCGGGTGGCACAGCATCAGCAGGCGGCTGCCGCGCGCGGCGGCGTCCATGGCGGCCCAGTTGATCTCGTAGCCATCCTCGCCCTCGCGCAGGGGCACACCGGCCACCCGGCGGCCCAGATCGGTGATCGCCAGGTGGAAGGGGTGGTAGATGGGGACCATCGTCACCACGGGTTCCCCAGGGGTGGTCAGGGCATGGACGGCCGCGTACAGGCCGGGCACGACCCCCGGCTGCAGCGCGATGCCGTCCTCGGGAAGGTCATCGAGGCCCTGGGTGGCCAGGTGGGCGTGCAGGAGCGGCATCAGTTCTGGATCGCCGCGCAGCTGGTGGTACCCGAGGCCGCGCGTGAGGCGTTCCTGCAGTGCGGCCAGGATCGCCGGAGCGACCGGGTAGTCCATGTCCGCGACCCACAGCGGAATGACATCTGGCGGGTAGAGCGTCCATTTGATGGAATCGGGGTGGCGCAGCGCGGTCACGTCCAGGTGGTCACGCGCGTCGGCGGCCTGCGGGGGAAGGCTCGTCATGCGTCCGAGCATACGCCGGGCTCGTGAATGTCCGGCAAGGACGGCGCGGGTACACTGGGGCGGATGCTGGCGATCATGGGCGCGATGGACGAGGAGATCGAACTGCTCCTGGCGGAGCTACAGGCCCGTGAGGATCTCACGTTTCCGGGCGTGACGCTGCACCGGGGCGTGCTGGACGGCGTGCCGGTGCTGCTCACGCGGGCCGGAATCGGCAAGGTGAATGCCGCCATGACGACCACCTACCTGCTGATGCAGGGAGCGTCGAGCGTGGTGTTCACGGGCGTGGCGGGCGGCGTTCACCCGGAGCTCCAGGTCGGGGATCTCGTGGTCAGCACGGATCTCGTACAGCACGATGTGGACGTGACCGCGCTGGGCTACGAGGTGGGGACCGTGCCCGGGGAGTCGCCCGCGTGGACGGCAGATCCTGGGTTGCGGGCCGCAGCGGTCAGGGCCGCCCGGTCGGTGGAGGGCGTGCAGGTCATCGAGGGCCGGGTGGCGAGCGGGGACCAGTTCATCGCTTCGCCGGAGGGCGTGACGCGCCTGCGGGAGACCTTCGGGGCCGCGTGCGCCGAGATGGAGGGCGCGGCGGTGGCCCAGGTGTGCGCGAAGGCGGGCGTGCCCTTCGTGGTGATCCGCTCGGTGAGTGACACGGCCGACACCGGCGCGAACGTGGATTACCGCGAGTTCATGCCCAGGGTCGCGCGACATGCCAAGCAGGTCGTCCGGGGCATGCTGGCCGGAATGAACCCCGCCCGGTGACGGGCCCGGAGGAGGCCGGGGTCTCGGTCACGGCCCGCCTTCCCGCTCCAGCCCGCTTCGTGCTCGGCCTGGGTATCCTGCTGGGATTCGCGGTGCTGGGCCAGGGGCTGGTGACCGCCCTGCACCTGCCCTTCCCCGGTTCGGTGACCGGTATGGCCCTGCTGTGGGCGGCCCTGGGTACACGCGTGATCCGCCTGCACTGGATCTCGGACGCCGCCGACGGCCTGCTGGGCATTCTGGGCCTGCTGTTCGTGCCGGCCACCGTGGGCTTCATCGGGTACCTCTCGGCGGGGGCCGCGTGGGGCTGGTGGGTGCTGGTCATGGCGGCCGGACTGCTGGTGGGCGCGGGCGTGGCGGGCGGGCTCGCGTCCCGTCTGGTACGGGACGGCGCGTGACCTGGATCACCGTCACATTGCTGGCCTTCGCGCTGGGCGTGGTCGCGCAGGTTCGGGTGCGCTCACCGCTGGCGAACCCGACCCTGATCGCCACGCTGCTGGTCGCGGCCCTGCTGCTGCTGACCCGCGTGCCGTATGCCACCTACCTGCGGGAGGTCGGGCCGATCCAGGGATTGCTCGCGCCGGCTGTCGTGGCGCTGGCGGTGCCGCTGTACCGCCTGCGGGCCCTGCTGATCCGGCAATGGCGGGCGCTCGCCCTGAGTGGTCTGGCGGGCACCCTGGCAGCCGTCGGCGTCGATGCCGGTCTGGCCCGGGCGCTGCACCTGAACACCGACGCGCAACGCTCCCTGCTGACCGCCCCGGCCACCAGTCCCGTGGCCCTGCAACTCGCGCACCTGACCGGCGCGCCTCCCGCCCTGGCAGCCACGCTCGCGGTGCTGTCCGGCCTGCTGGGGGCCCTGATCCTTCCCCCGGTGCTGACGCGGCTGGGGATTCGCCACCCGCTGGCACGCGGGATCGCCATCGGGGCCGTGTCACATGGAATCGGCACGGCCCGCGCCCGCGAGGAGGGCGACTTGACGGGCGCGGCCAGTTCGATCGGCATGGGCCTCGCGGCGCTGATTGTGACCCTGGTCGTGGCCGGACTCAGCCGGTCGTGACCGTGGCTGCGCCGGGATGGCGGGCGTAGAAGGCCTCGAAATTGTCGAGGATGGTTTCCGTCCCCTGTGGAAGCTGGTTAGCCCAGATCACCGCATCACCCGCCCTCACCTCACCTTCCTCGATCACGCGGGCGTACATGCCGGGGCGGCGGGCCTCCCGGAACTTTTTAACGAAGCCCGGATCGCCCATCCGCTCGGCCAGGGTCACGCAGGGCATGCGGGCCGAGGCGATTTCCAGCAGGACCGTGCCGACCTGAAACCTCTGGCCTATGGACACGGTGGCGGATTCCAGCTCCGAGAACAGGAAGTTCTCCCCGAAGGTGCCCGGCTCCAGCTCCCGACCCAGGCGTTCGGCCCAGTAGGCGTAATCCGGCGTGGTGTAGATGTACACGGCCTGCTCCACTCCGCCGTGGTTCTCGGTGTCGAGAATGTGGTCTCCGCTGAGGCCCAGCCGTCCGACCGGCACGGCGCCATCGACCGGGAGCTTGTGGATTCCGGTCCAGCCGGATTTGCTCCGGACGGCACGCGGCTGACCCACACAGACCTTCAGGAGTTCCATACGGGTCAGTGTACCGATCCAGACCGTCATGCACGGGCGTTCGTTCGCTTGACTCGCCTTCCTCCAGCCGGGATGCTGGACGGACATGGCGCGCAAGGTCAACCCCATCCAGGATCGTGCCCGGCGCGCGGCCCTGGAGAAGGCGGCCTACGTCGCCATCTACGAACGGGGGTACGCGGGCGTGACCCTGGCGGACATCGCCGCGCATGCCGGCGTGAGCCGGGGCACGCTGGTGTACCACTTCGGGAGCCGGGCCGGCCTGCTGTCGGCCGTGGTGCGGAGGTTCACGCGGACGATCGGGGTGGCCACCCGCCGGGCGCTGCGGCTGGCCGCCACGCCCGAACAGAAGCTGCGGGCCTTCGTGGACAACCAGTTCTACGGTGTGGAGAACACCCGGCGCTTCTACACGGTGTCGCTGGATTTCCTGGCGGCGGCCACCCGTGACCCGGCCCTGATGGACGTCCAGCGGGATTTCCTGCGCGAGACGCTGACCCTGGATCTGGAACTCGCGCGGCTGTCCGGGGAGGGAAACGCCCCGGCGCGGGCCCGTCAACTGCGCGCGCTGGTCGAGGGCCTGAGCGTGAGGTTTCTCGCAGATCCGCAGCCCGAGCTCTCGGCGTACCGGGCGGACTGCCTGTCCGGCCTGCGGGCCCTCCTCGGCTGGCCAGACCCGGCGGCGGCGGGTCGAGCCGGTTAGGTCATCGTCGAGGCTGACACCGGACACTGCAGGCTCAGGTGGAAGCCAAGGCGCCGAGCGCGGCAGACAGCTGCCGGGCACCATCCAACAGGCGCGGGCCGGGGCGGCCCAGGCCGCTCTCGTGAATGGCGACGACCGGCACACCCAGGCCCCGAGCCTCGATCAATTCCGGCCGCAGGCGCTTCGCGCCGCACCACGAGCACACGATCAGGTCGGGTCGCGCGGCCCGCACCTCCTCGAGGGTCAGCGGCGAGCTGCGGCCAGCCCGCTCCGCGAGGGCATTCACCGCGCCTAGGCGGGAGAGCAGATCCGTGACCCACGAATCGCGCGTCGCCGCGATGATCGGCCGGGGCCACCATTCGACCAGCACGCGCGGCGGCACCGGAAAGATCCGATGCAGGGCGTCCAGCGCGGTCGTCAATTCCACGATGACGTCCGCCGCCTGGGCTGACCGGCCGATGGCATGACCGATCGAGTCGATGTCGGCCAGCGTGTCGGTCACGCTGAGCGGGTCAAGAACCATCACGTTCAACCCAGCTGCCTGCACACGCTGCACCACGCGTTCCTGGCCGGGGACGCTCAGGCTGGCGAGCACCAGATCGGGCCGGGTGGCGGCCAGGGCGGCCACGTCGATGTCCAGATCGAGCCCGACCCGGACGGCGGCCTCCAGTCCGGGCGCATCGCTGTGGTGGTCGACCGCGACGACCCAGGACGCGGCCCCCAGGGCGGCCAGGATGTCGGAATTGCTGGCGACCAGCGAGGCCAGGCGGAGCGGGTGGGACATGGCCGCAGTCTACGGCCACGTGCAGGCGCGGAGCGCGTGCAGGCCGGTCATTTGCCCCCAGACGCTATGGTAGGCTCGGCCCATGAAGAACACGTTCGCCGTCACCATGACGCTGCTGCTGGCCCTGACCCTGGGCGGCTCTCTCGCCGGGTACCGGATGGCCACCGCGGAGCGGGAGGAACCGGCGAAATCCGGTGAGGCGGCCACGGCGGGCGAATCGTCGCCCAGTCCGTCGGCCTCCACGACGGGCTCCGCCGGGCCGTCGACCGCGCAGGGAGACACGGCGGCCAGCCAGGGCGGCACGCAGGCCGGAGAGAACGGGGCCGTGATCGCCGCCGGGGGCGAGCAGGGTTCGACCGGCAGCACGGCTGAACCCCAAGCGGACGGTGCGGCCATGCCCGCCGACTCCAGTGCCACGGCCGCCGGTGATGCGAAGGCGGGGGCGACGGTGTTCGCCAGCAACTGCGCGGGCTGTCACGGCGCCGCAGCCAAGGGTGGCGTCGGTGCCAACCTCACCACTGCCGACGGCCCCAAGGCCTGGACCGACGCCCAGATGATCACCGCCCTGCGCGAGGGCAAGACTCCCCAGAAGACCCTGAATACCATCATGCCGCGCTTCACGGCCGCGCAGGTCAGCGACACCGACATCGCCAACATTCACGCCTGGATCAAGTCCCTCAACTGAGGGGCGCGTCCAGCAGGGCCTGCCCACGCGGGGCAGGCCCTCTGTGTTTCCGTAGTCGAAACGTGACGTTCGGGGAACGCTTCTCAGGTGCGGCGCGTACCGTACGCATATGCCCCTGTTTACCCTGCCTTTCCTGAACAAGTCCTCGGGCGGCCTGCCGGGCGGCGTGTCGCGGCCCACCTGGGTCGTGCTGGACATCACCGGCCCGTACCCGGAACGTCAGCCGTCCAGCCCCCTCCAGGCCCTGCTGAACCGTACGGACACACTCGAGGCCCTGGAGGCCCGCATCGAGAAGCTGCGCGGCGCAGACTGGCTGCACGGCGTGCTGGTGAAGATCAGCGAGTTCACAGCCGCGCCGGCGACCGCCCACGCCATCCGCAGCCTGCTGGCGTACCTGGGCGAGCACAAGCGCGTGGTGGCGTACGTGCCACAGCTGACCATGACGAGCCTGATCGCGGCCAGCGGCGCGAAGGAGATCGCCGCGCCGGAATCGGCCGACGTGATGCTGGGCGGCTTTGCGGTCGAACCTACCTTCCTGGGCGCATTCCTGAAGAAGCACGGCATCGAGTTCGAGAACCTGCGTATCCGCGAGTACAAGGCCGCCCTGACCCGCTTCTCGCAGGAACACATGGACGACGCGAACCGCGAGCAGCTCCAGGCGTACCTGGACGGCCTGGAGGGCGCGTGGGTTCAGGACATGGCCCAGGCACGCGGCGTGGACGCCGGGGTGGTGGCCGGCTGGCTGTCCGGCACGATCACCAGCGCACAGGGCGCTCTGGACGCCGGTCTCATTACCCGAGTGGCGTACGAGGACGAGCTGGTCGGCCCAGCCACCCTGCCGCTGCTGGGCATCGTGGACTGGCTCACGCCGGGGAAACCCAGCAACGCGAAGGCGGGTCGGGTGGCGGTCGTGCCCGTGGTCGGCACCATCGTGACCGGGAAGAGCAAGAACAATCCGCTGCCCCTGCCGCTGCTGGGCGGCCCGCAGGCCGGATCGGACACCGTGGTGGCCGCCCTGAAGCGCGCCGAGCAGGACAAGGCGACCAAGGCCATCGTGCTGTATGTGAATTCCGGTGGGGGCAGCGCCCTGGCCTCCGACCTGATGTGGCGCGAGGTGCAGCGCAGCGAGAAGCCCGTCGTGGTCGTGATGGGCGAGTATGCCGCGAGCGGCGGGTACTATGTCGCCACCCACGCGAAGCACATCGTGGCCAGTCCGTACACCCTGACCGGGAGCATCGGCGTGGTGACCGGCAAACCGGTCATGACGGACTTCAACGACCGCCATGGCCTGCACCCCGAACGCGTCGGCCGGGACAGCGCTCTGCTCTACTCCAGCAGCCGCAGGTACACCGACGAGGAGCGTGGACATGTCGAGCGGAGCATCGAGGAGGTCTACGACCGCTTCACCTCGCGCGTCGCGGACGGCCGGAAGCTGAGCAAAGAGCGCGTGAATGAACTGGGACGCGGCCGCATCTGGAGCGGCGCGGACGCCCTGGAGCGCGGTCTGGTCGATGAACTCGGCGACCTGCGCCTGGGCCTGCAGCGCGCGCGTGAACTGGCGGGCCTGCCCCACGACGCCCCCAGCTGGAACGCCACGCCGAAATCCCGTGGCCCCCTCCCGGAATTCGTGCAGGAGGCCGCCCACGCCGCCAGCGTGCAGGTCTGGCCGTTCGGCCGCGAGCGCGTGTTGACGTGGTTCGATCAGGACATCAGGGTGCGCTGACCAGCCGGGGCGGTCAGGCGGTCAGTTCCACGTAGGCCGCGATCTGGCGGCGGATGACGTCCAGGCTGCCCTCCCAGAAGTCCGGGGCCCGCAGGTCGATTCCGAACCCCTGGGCAAGGTCTAGCGGCGTGGCCTGCCCCGTCCGGGAAAGCAGGGTGTCGTAGCGGCGCTGGAAGTCCCGTACCGCCTCGTCGCCCTGTGTGCGGGCCGTCTGGTACTGGGCATACAGGCCCAGGCCGAACAGCAGGCCGAAGGTGTACGGGTAGTTGTAGAACGGCAGGCCATAGTAGTGGCCCTTCACGGCCCACATGTAGGGGTGCAGGGTGCCCAGCGCATCACCGTGGGTTTCCCGTTGCGCCCACGTCATCAGGTCGCACAGTTCCTGAGGAACCAGGTCGCGCTCGGCCCGGCGCTCGTACACGGCCTGCTCGAACAGGAAACGGCTGTGGATGTCCACGACCACCTGGGCGTGCCCGAGGAGCTGCGTTTCGAGGGCGTACAGGCGTTCCTCGCCGGTGGCCTGCTCCAGCGCCGCGTTCTGGATGATCGTTTCGCAGAAGATGCTGGCCGTCTCCGCGAGGGTCATGGGCGTCTCGCGTTGCAGGGGCGGCAGGTGCGCGAGCTGGAGGTTGTGGTACGCGTGTCCGAGTTCGTGCGCGAGGGTACTCACGCTGTCGAGGCTGGGATCGTGGTTCATCAGGACCCGGCTCTGGTCGCCCTCCCAGCGCATACAGAAGGCCCCGCTGCGTTTGCCGTCGCGCGGGCCGGCATCGACCCAGTCTTCCCGGAAGGCGCGGGCGGCGAAGTCGCCCAGGGCCGGGCTGTAGGCGCGGAACTGCCGCTCCACGAAGCGGGTTCCGGCGTCGTACGTCCAGGGGGTGGCGCTGTGCCCCACGGGCGCGAACAGGTCCCACCAGTCCAGGCTGGACTTGCCCAGCGCGTGGGCCTTGGCCCGGAAATACCGGTGGAACTCGGGCAGGGAGCGCGCCACGGCTCCCTGCATGGCGTCCAGCGTCTGCGCGTCGATGCCGTGTGTCAGCAGGCTCGGCCCGACGGGACTCGTGAAGCCGCGCCGGGTGGCCAGCGTTCCTTCCTCCCCTTTCACGCCGTTCAGGCATGCGGCCATGACCACGTCCACCGTCTTCCACGCGGCGATCTCGGCATCGAAGGCTTCCTTGCGGACTGCCTCGTCGGGATCGGTCGCCAGGGCACGCAGGGCCGTCACGGGCAGGGTCTGCTCCCGGAAGGTGCCGGTCAGGACGGAGCTGACGTTCCCGTGCAGTTTGGCCCAGCCGCCCGCTCCGCTGGGACGCAGGCGCGCGGCGAGGTCTTCTTCAGCGGGGCCCATCTGGTGGCGCGCGAGGGCCACGGCGCGGCGGATCAGGTGCGCATGGGCCTCCAGCTCCGGAGTTCCGGCCGTCAGCGCCTCAATGGCGACCTCGTCCAGTTCGCCGAACCACGCGGTCAGGCGGGAGCGCAGAGGGCCCAGCGGAAGCGTCGTGGTCGTGAACCTCGACATCAACTGCTGCGCCACCGCGTCGCGGCTGTCGGTGGAGGTGAAGGCGTTGAGGTACGAGCGCAGGGTCGCGGCCCGGCTGGTCACGCGGTTGGTGGCGTCCAGCACCCGCTCCAGCGCTGGCACGGTGACGACGTTGCCGTGCTCGTGGATGTTCAGCTCGTCGTACAGGGCACCGAGCGTGCCCACATCGTCGGCCAGCGCGCTCAGGGCAGAGGCGAGGGCCGGGTCGTCCAGACCGGCATACAGGTCAGTCGTCCGCCAGCGCGGCAGGTCTGTGATGGTCATACCTGCACTGTATCGCCACTCGCACCAGCGGCACATCGCACCCAGGTGTGGGCTCGCCGGACATCCTCAGTGGAGGGCCCGTTCCGGGCACAGCACCAATGTCTCCAGCCGCTCGGCCACATTCACGAGGTGATCGCCCAGGCGTTCGAGGTGGCGGGCCATCCGCCCGGCCGTCAGCGCGACCTCGGTGTCTTCGGGGCGTTCCAGCAGGCGGGTCAGGCTGGCGCGCTGCATCTGCTCGTACAGCGCGTCGACCTGCTCGAAATCCAGGCGCATGACCGCGTGTGCGGCGTTCAAGTCGCGCTCCGCGAAAGCGTACGAGAGGTGCTCGACCATCTGCGACAACAGCCGGACGATGGGCATGGCGTCCTGCAGGGTGGCGGAGCGCACGCGGGGCGCGAAGGTCTCCAGGTCACGGGCGACCGTGAAGGCGTGCAGGCAGGCGTCCTCGATCTCGCGTTCCAGGGCGTCCGTCTCGCGTTCCAAAATCTTGGCATGGGCGGTCAGGCCGGCGAATTCGGCGCGGGTGTCGGCGTCACGCACGGCGCCCAACTGCTCGAGCACGATGCTGAGCATCCTCAGGAAGCGGGCAGTGACCAGCGCGGTACTGGCCTGGCCTGCCGGGGTGATGCCGGACGTCATGCGGGCAGTATGGGGCGCGCCTGTGATGATCCGGTCAAGGCCCGTTCACCATGTCTTGACGGGCTGGGGTTCGCGCCGGACGGCTGGCCTGTGCGCGGAGGGAAAGTGCTGTCAGGATGAAGGGCATGACTGTGGCCCCCCCAGCAGTGTTGCAACTGAGAGGTATCACCAAACGCTTTCCGGGGGTCGTGGCGAACGACGGCGTCGATCTGACCCTCCAGCGTGGCGAGGTGCTCGCCCTGCTCGGAGAGAACGGTGCGGGCAAGAGCACGCTGATCTCCATTCTGTACGGCCTGTACCAGCCGGACGAGGGCCACGTGGAACTGGCCGGGAAGGCGGTGCGGATCGGCAGTCCGGCGCAGGCGCGGGCTCTCGGGATCGGGCTCGTGCCCCAACACCCGCTGCTGGTCGCGCGGCACTCAGTCGCGGAAAACCTGGCACTGGGGGGCGGCAGCGTCCTGTTCCCGGCGCGGGGGATCGCGGGCCGCATCCGGGAGCTGTCCGGGAAGTACGGTCTGGAGGTCGATCCGTCGGCGCGCGTGGCCGACCTGTCGCCCGGCGAGAAACAGCGCGTAGAGATCATCCGGGCGCTGCTGGGCGGCGCACAGGTTCTGATCCTCGACGAGCCTACGTCGGTGCTCACGCCGCAGGAGGCGCAGGGCCTGTTCCGCGTGATGCGCGAACTGCGTGCCGATGGCCGCTCCCTGATCTTCATCTCGCACAAGCTGGACGAGGTGCTGGATATCGCAGACCGCGTGACCGTGCTGCGGCGCGGCCGGGTGGTGGGCGGCGTGCCCACGGCCGGCGCGACCCGAGAATCTCTGGCGGAACTGATGGTCGGGCGCTCGGTAGACTTCACCCGCAAACGTGGCGCGGGGCCGACCACACCCGACACGTTACTCACGGTGCGTGACCTCAGCGCGACCGGATCGCGCGGATTACCCGCGTTACGCGGCGTGTCCTTCGACCTTGCGCGCGGCGAGGTGATGGGTGTGGCGGGCATTGCCGGGAATGGCCAGAGCGAACTGGTCGAGGTTCTCGCGGGCCTGCACGCGGCCACCGGGGCGGTGACGCTGGACGGACAGCCCCTGAGCGGTGGAGCGCAGGCGCGGTTCCGAACCGGCGTGGCGCACATTCCCGAGGACCGTATCCACTCGGGCACCGTTCCCAGCATGACGGTGGCCGAGAACGTCGCCCTGCGCGCCTACGACCAGCCGCCGCTGGCGCGCGGCCTGGCCCGCGACCTGAATCAGGTGGACGACCTGGCGCGGCGCGAGGTTCAGGCCTACGATGTGGCCACGCCGGGGATTCACACGCCCAGCCGCCTGCTGAGCGGCGGCAACATCCAGAAGCTGATCCTGGCGCGAGAACTGGCGGGCTCACCGAAACTGATCCTAGCGGTGCATCCCACCTACGGCCTGGATATCGGCGCGACGGATCAGGTGCACCGGGTGCTGCTGGAGCGCACGCAGGGCGGCGCGGGCGTGCTGCTGGTCAGCGAAGACCTGGACGAGCTGCTGAGCCTGTCGGACCGGATCGGGGTGATGGTCGGTGGGGCTCTGCTGGGGCCTTTCCCGGCGGCCGAGGTCACGCGCGAGTCGCTGGGGCTGCTGATGGGCGGCGCCCACCCCCACTCCGTGCCGGGCGCGGAACAGGGCGTGGTCGGCGGAGGCGCGGCGTGATGCGCTTCGTGGCCCTGCCCGCCCCGAGCACAGCCCGGTCGGCACTGGTGACGCTGGCCGCCGTCGTGGTGGCGCTGCTCATCTGCGCGCTGATCTTCGTGGTGTACGGCGTGTCGCCGCTCGCCGTGTACAGCTCGATGCTCAGCGGCACCCTCGGGGCAAGCACCGGGCTGGCCGAGGTGGGTCGCCGGACCATTCCGCTGCTGCTGATCGGCTCGGGCCTGGCACTGGCGTTCCGGGCGCAGTTCTTCAACATCGGTGCGGAGGGGCAACTGCTGCTGGGCGCGGTGTTTGCGGCGGGCGTGGCGCTGTTCGTGCCACTGCCCGGCCCACTGGTCGCGCCGGCCATGTACGTCATGGGCGCGCTGGGCGGGGGCCTGTGGGCTGGGCTGGCCGCGTGGCTGCGCCGCCTGAACGTGAACGAGATCCTGTCCACGCTGATGCTCAACTACGTGGCCGTGGCCGTCGTGACCTACCTGATCGCGGGGCCGTGGAAGGGGAAAGACGTGCGTGGGTACATCTACACCGACAACATCCCCGCCAGCGGTTACCTGCCGGTCGTTCCGGGAACGCAGGTGCACTGGCCCACGCTGCTGCTGGGCATCGCGGTCGCGCTGGGCCTGCAATGGCTGCTGACGCGCTCGACCTTCGGCTACGCGCTGCGGGTGGTGGGCGAGAATCCCGGCGCGGCCCGTTACGCAGGGTTGAATGCGGTCGGCATTGCCACAGCTGTCGCCCTGATCACCGGCGGGGCGGCCGGTCTGGCCGGAGCAGGCGAGGTCGCGGGCATCCACCACCGCCTGCTGGAGGCCGGGCAGATCTCTCTCGGTTACGGCTTCACGGCCGTGATCGTGGCGTGGCTGGCGCGCGGCAATCCGGCGTTGTGCCTGGTGACGGCCCCGCTGATGGGCGTGATCCTGGCGGGCGGAGACCTGCTGAAGATCGACCTGAACATGCCGTTCCGGGTGGTGGACGTGTTCTCTGGCGTGATCCTGCTGTGCCTGATCGCCTCGGAGGTCTTCGTTCGCCACCGGGTCGTGTGGGGCCGCGCGTGAGGGTGGCAAATCGGAGGGACGTATGACGGACATCATCATCCAGGCGCTGGTGCGGGCGCTGGCGGTGGGCACACCGCTGCTGCTCGCCAGTCTGGGCGCCATCGTGAACGAGCGGGCGGGCGTCGTGAACCTGGGCATGGAGGGCGTCATGGCGGTCGGGGCCCTCGCGGCCTTCGCCGTGGCGGCCAGCGCGCCCGACGCGAACCTGTGGGTGGCCGTGATCGCGTCCATGCTGGCGGGCGCGGCCCTGTGCGCCCTGCACGCCCTGGCCACGGTCATGCTGCGCGCCAACCAGTTCGTGAGCGGGCTGGCCCTGGCCCTGCTCGGCACCGGCGCGGCGGGCCTGCTCGGCAAGCGGTTCGAGGGGGCTCCCCTGTTCAACAAGGTGCCGGACTGGACGCTGGGCAGCCTGACCATCAGCCCCTTCACGGTGGTGGCCCTGCTTCTGGCCGGGGTGCTGGCCTTCGTGCTGAGCGCCACCCGGTTCGGCCTGACGCTGCGGTCGGTGGGCGAGAACCCGGCCGCGGCCGACGTGCTGGGTGTCAACGTCGGGCTGGTGAGGGTGCTGGCCGTCATGGGCGGGGGCGCCCTCGGCGGCCTGGCGGGCGCGTTCCTGTCGCTCTCGTACCGCTCCGCATGGTCCGACAACATGGCCGGCGGCCTGGGCTGGATCGCGGTGGCCCTAGTGATCTTCGTGGCGTGGCAACCACTACGGGCGGTGGCGGGCGCCCTGTTCTTCGGGTTCCTGTACTACTTGCAGTTCCGCTTGCAGGGCAACAGCCCCATTCCCACCGAGGTCTTCAGCGCCATGCCCTTCGTGCTGGTGCTCGTGGTGCTGGCCCTCGCGGGACGACGTGGGCAGGCCGGGTCTGCTCCGGCCGGACTGGGCCGCGCCTACGTGCGCGGTGAGCGCTAGGAGAGCACAGCACCATCTCTGTTCACACTGCCGTCGAACCCAGTATTGGGCTGGTCAGTCTGGCTGCATACCACACATGGCAGAGATCGTGGACGGCGTCGCGTGGGCCGTCCCCAGGGTCAGGCCACCCTCGCTCCCCTGGTGACCGGACGCAGGCGGGGCCACAGCCAGCGAATCAGGAACAACGCGGCGATCACGCCCGCGTAGATCAGCGGCGGGGTGTGATCCTTCTTGACCCCCCAGTAGTAGTGCAGCGCGCCCAGGCTGACCGCCACATACACAAGCTGATGAATTCGCGTCCAGCGCTGGAATCCCAGGCGTTTCACGGAATCCTTGCGGCTGGTCAGGGCCAGCGGCACCAGCAGCAGCAGGGCCGTGAAGCCCGCGGTCACGAAGGGCCGCTTCACGACATCGTCGGTCATCACGCCCAGCGAGAACCCGTGGTCGAACAGGTAGATCAGGAAGTGCAGGGTGGCGTACCCGAAGGCCAGGAGTCCCAGGCTCTTGCGGATCCGGGCGGGCCACGTCCAGCGGGTCAGCAGGCGCAGGGGCGTGCAGGCCAGTGACAGTACCAGCAGCAGCAGCGTCAGCTGGCCGGTCTGGAGGGTGGCCCGCTGGATCGGATTCGCACCCAGCAGGCCGGTCAGGGCGTCCTGGATCAGGATGGCGACCGGAATCAGGCCGCCCACCGTGACCGCCGGCACCAGCCAGCCCAGCGGGCGCGCACCCGCGCGGGGCCGGGCCGGGCTCGCGGTGGTCCGTGTGGCAGAAACCGGCCGTTCCATCAGAAGTTCTTCCGCAGATCCATACCCTTGTACAGCCCCGCGACCTGATCCACATACCCGTTGAAGGGCAGCGTCGGACGGCGGCTCAGTTCACCGATGCGCCGCTCGGTCGCCTGACTCCAGCGGGGGTGCGGCACGGCCGGGTTCACGTTCGCGTAGAAGCCGTATTCGTCTGGCGCGGCGAGCGCCCAGGTGGTCTTGGGCTGCTGTGCGGTCAGGGTGATCTTCACGATGCTCTTGATGTTCTTGAAGCCGTACTTCCACGGCACGACCAGCCGCAGCGGCGCCCCGTTCTGGCCCGGCAGCACCTTGCCGTCCAGGCCGACCGCCATGAAGGCCAGCGGGTGCATCGCCTCGTCCAGCCGCAGGCCCTCCACATACGGCCAGTCGAGGACATTGCCGCGCTGACCGGGGAACTGCTTCGGATCGTAGAGGGCCGTGAACTGCACATACTTGGCCTTACTCGTGGGTTCGATGCGCCGGATCAGGGAGGCCAGCGAGAAGCCCAGCCAGGGCATGACCATGCTCCAGCCCTCCACGCAGCGCATGCGGTAGATGCGGTCTTCCAGCGGGAACCAGCCCTGCAGGGTGTCGATGTCCACTGTCTGGGGTTTCTTCACCTCGCCGTCGATCTTCACAGTCCACGGGCGGGGCTTCAGACTGGCCGCCAGGCGGGCCGGGTCGCCCTTGTCGGTGCCGAACTCATAGAAGTTGTTGTAGGTCGTCGCCTGATCCCAAGGCGTGACGGCCTCGTTCGTGTCGTAAGGCCCGAGGGGTCGGGCAGGGCGCACGAAGGCTGTGCCCTGCGCCTCGGCGCTGCCTGCACCGGGGCGGCGGGTCAGGGCCTCCAGCCCACCGGCCAGTCCGGCAGCGGTCACGGTGAACAGGCCGGCGTTCTTGAGAAAGTCCCGGCGGCCCGTGCGGCTGGTGTCCTGCGGATCCTTGGAATCTGGCATGTGAAGCCTCCTTACCACTGATACGGAGTCTGACGGGAAATGGATCAATCAACCGTCGCTAGACGCACCGAACGCCCACGCCCAACAGCGCGCCATATCCGCCCATGACGGCTGTACACGGCCTGTGACCGATGGCAGTTGGCTCACTCCTTCGACCGGATGGGCCACCCTTGACTGACGGTGCTGGTGCGAGCACCCTCGGCGGTCAGTGCTCACCCGCTCCTGGCGTAAGCTGCGGGGATCATGACGACTATTTCCTGGCTGGCCGTGCCGGACGATGCGTCCGCGCCCGAGGGCGTCCGCAAACTGTGGCAGAAGTCCGGGGCGAACCTGGGCTTCGTGCCGAACGTCTTCCGGGCGCAGGCCCTGAACGGTGACCAGTTCCTGGCATGGTGGGCGTACTTCAACCTGCTCGTGAACAAGGACGGGTTCCTGAGTCCGGCCGACCGGGAGATGCTGGCCGTGGTTGTCAGCGGCGCCAACCGCTGCGTGTACTGCGAGGTATCGCATGGAGCGGCTCTGCGCGGCCTGCTGGCCGATCCGGTGCTGGCAGACGTGGTCGCCGTGAACTGGCGGCATGCCCGCCTGGGAGCGCGCGAGGCGGCGATGTGCGCGTACGCGGAAAAACTGACCCTGTCCCCGGCCGAGATGACCGAGGCTGACCTGACGCCCCTCAGGGACGCCGGGCTCAGCGATAACGCCATTCTGGAACTGGTGCAGGTGGTGGGCATGTTCAACCTCACCAACCGCGTGAGCAGTGCGCTGGGCTTCGTGCCGAACGCGGAGTACCACGCCCAGCACCGCTGACCAGGCCGGGCGTGGGGGTTCAGCTGCGGGTATAGCCGGTGGCCTTCCAGCCGCACCCGTCGCGCACGAGGCTGATCGTGCCGCCGTAGGTGCCGCTCACCCGCTGCCCGCTGGAGCGCTGGGTGGCACTCACCTTGACCCGCCCGCCGACCCTGGCGCTGTTCCCGTCGATGGCCACGCCGGTGATCTGGATGGAATAGGAAACGTCGCTGTAGGCCGCCCGCACGGAATTCGCGGCGGCCGACAGGCCGTCGTTGGCCGCTGCCGTCGCCGCCCCGCGTGCCGCGCCGATGTCTTGTTCCTGGGTCAGCTTGCACTCGGCCGGGGCGGAGCCAGAGTACGTGGTGGTCGGGGTGCCGTCGTCGAGTGTCAGGGGGGCGGGAATGCTGCCCTGCGCATCGCCCACGTTCATGCGGTACGTGATCCCCACGGCCAGCCTCGGCCCGATCACCGGCCCGAGTGCCGTGCTGGTGCGCTGAACGCCGCCCTCCAGGTACGCCTCGACAGGCACCAGCGCAATGCCGTAGCGCAGACCGAGGTCGCCGTGCAGCACGGTATTGCCACCCTGAACGTCCCCACCGACCAGGGCGTAGGTCGTCACGTTCGACGTCGTGAAGAGGTCGACGCTCAGCCCACCCCCGAAGGAGACGCTGCCGCCCTGTCCCTGCACGTTGCTGGAGCAGTACCCGACCTGGGCATAGGCCCCGATGCGGTCGACCTGGAGGCCGAACCGCCCGGCCACGATGGGGCACCCCAGGCCGACCGAGGAGTTCAGGCCCAGTTTGACGTCGGTGGCCCCGGCGCCGCTGGTGGCCACGAGGGCCAGAGGAACGAGGGTGGTCAGCAGTCGGCGCAGGATGGACATCAGGGCCATTTGTAACACACCCTTGCGGGAACTTGCGATGCGCTCTCATGAGCGACGGGGGCACCGTCTCAGAAAAAGCGGCTCACGTCGCGCACCACGACGAACACCATCAGCAGCATGACGAAGGCGAAACCCGCCAGATTGATGGCCTGCTCCTGGTTGAAGCTCAGGGGCCGACCCCGCACCGCGCCGACCAGCACCAGCAGGATGCGCCCCCCGTCGAGTCCCGGAATGGGGATCAGGTTGAAGAAGGCCAGGGACAGGTTCAGCAACGTGGCCACCTGCACGAGCGCCCACGGACTTACGCGGGCCGCCTGACTGACGATCTCGGCCGTGCCGATGGGGCCGCTAACATTCTGATCCTGCGAGATGTCCAGCGTCAGGAAACGCTTGAACAGGCCCGCGAAGGACTGCATGACCTGCGGCACCGCCTGCGCCGTGACCCGCCAGGACGTGGCGAAGGCCACCGGCAGGCTGGCCGGGTCGACGTCCGGGCCGTAGCGGATGCCGAGCAGGTGCCGCCGACCGTTCACGGTGGGTGTCCAGTCGAAGCTCAGATTGAGGGTCTGCGTGCCGCGCTGCACGGTGAAGACGTGGGTTCCGGCGCGGGTGAGGGTGTCCCGGACGCTCTCCCACCCAGCGGCCTCCCGGCCCTGGAGGCTCACGCTGTCGGGGATGTCCGTGCCGTCAATGGAGGTGATCACGTCACCCGCCATCAGGCCGAGCTTCTGCGCGGGCGAGTCGGCCACGACCGACTCGATACGCGCCCGATCCGGAGCGGGAACGCCCTGGGCGGTGAAGGTCATGGTCATCAGGCCGATGGCCAGCAGCAGGTTCATGAGCGGCCCTGCCAGCAGGATGGCAATCTTGCCCCACGCGGGCAAGAGGGCGAAGCCGTGCTGCGGTGGACGGGCGCCACCGTCCAGGCCGGGTTCCGGGGCCATGCCGTCAATCTCGACGTACCCGCCGATGGGCAGCAGGCTCAGGCGCCACTGTGTGCCCCGCCACTCCCGCCGGAGGATGACCGGCCCCATCCCGACGCTGAAGGAGTTCACGGCTACCCCCTGCCAGCGGGCCAGAGCGTAATGCGCCAGTTCGTGCAGGAACGTGGCGATCCCGATGATGATGATCGTCCACAGCAGTCCCGCAGGGGTGAGGACGGCCGCGAGACTCTGGAAGAAGGTCACGCGGTCACCCCGGTCAGTTCACGGGTGCGCGCCCGAGCCCAGCGATCCGTGTCACGCAGCGTGTCCCAGGTGAGGTCGCCGCCCGGCGTCTCATCCAGCACCTGTTCAATCACGCGGGGAATATCCAGATACCCGATCTGCCCGGCCAGGAAGGCGTCCACGGCGACCTCGTCGGCCGCATTGAGCGCCACCGGCAGCAGGCCCGCCGCCTCGCCCGCCCGGTAGGCGAGCGCCAGGCAGGGAAAACGCTCCAGATCGGGCTCCCGGAACTCCCACTCGCCACGCAGCGGCCAGCCCAGATGACCGGCGACCTCCGGGCCGCGCCGCGCGCCCCGCACGTCGCCGGGACGGGTCATGCCGGTCGGGGCCGCGTCGATGGCGTAGGCGATGGGCAGGCGCATGTCGGTCGGCCCGAACTGCGCCTTCAGGCTGCCGTCCCGGAAGCGCACGGCGGCATGCACGAGGCTCTGCGGGTGAATGACGACGCCCACCTGGGCCATCGGCAGGCCGTACAGACTGGCGCACTCCATGACCTCCAGGCCCTTGTTCATCAGGGTGGAGGAATCGATAGTGATCTTCGGCCCCATCGCCCATGAGGGATGCTTCAGGGCCTGCTCCGGGGTCACGCCACGCAGGTCGGGCGGGCCGTCCCGGAACGGTCCGCCAGACGCGGTGAGGATCACCTCGGCCACGTCCTCCATGTGCTCGCCGGTCAGGCACTGGTACACGCCCGTGTGCTCGGAATCCACAGGCACGACCCGGCCCCCGCCCTGCGCGGCCGCGTCCCAGATCAGGTGGGCGGCGGTGACCATGGCTTCCTTGGTGGCCAGCGCCACCGCCCGCCCGGCCAGCAGGGCCGCGCGGGTGGGTTCCAGCCCGATCAGACCGCTCATGGCGTTCACGACGACGTCCGCTGGCCGAGACGCCGCCTCGGCCACGTCTGCAATCACGGTGTGATGCGGAAACAGAGCGCGGGCCGCAACGTATACGCTGGCGTCCACACTCACGACTTCCGGCGTAAAGGTGCGGATCTGTTCGGCGAGCAGGTCGAGATTCCGCCCGGCGGCGAGCGTGCCCACGCTCCAGCCACGTTCATGCGCCACGGCCAACGTCTGCGTGCCAATACTGCCGGTCGAACCGAGAACCGTGAGCCTCATCGCCAGAAGTGTAGAGCAGTCGCGCACCCACACGCAGGCCGAACACGACACTTCGGGCCTCCGGACGGTTGGGTGTCGAGCTGGGCGGTTCCCAGACTCCACCTGTCGGGGGCAGATACCGGCGGACGGCCCCGTTCTAGAGTGGGGAATGCCAGTCCTCGCCCTCCGACGCGCCCGTTGGAGCTCCAGTCGACCCAGGTTCCTTCCGCTCCTGACGCTCATGGGCCTGGGGCTAGCGTGGGGCTGGGCAGCGGCCACCCCCTTCCAGATCGAGGTGCGGATGCTCGGCAGACCGCTCACGTCTTCGCAGCGCAAGACGGTGGACGAGGCGATGACGCGGGTGTCGTCGCTGATCACGTCCTCGTTCGTGCCGGTTCAGGTGGACGAGGACGCCAGGGCCTGCGACCGGGCGCTCCCGGCCGTGCACGAGCTTGCGCGGCATCTGATCATTTATGTGAATGTCACCAGACTGGGGCGGGATCTGTATGCCGATTCCACCCCCTGCGATCTGCACGACGGCACCTACCTGCCGATCTACGCCCTGATCGACCTGAACAGCACCGGCCTGAACGACCTGAGCCACGCCGACCTGCTGGACACCATGATCCATGAGACGCTGCACGCGCTGGGCGTGGGGACCCTATGGACGAGCGACACGCGGGTCTCGATCAGCGGCGATCAGGACGACACCAGGTTCATCCGCAAGGTCGGAAGGACGTATTACTACACCGCGCCGCGTGGCCTGGCCGCATACCGCGCGCTGGGCGGCCAGGCCACGCCCGGCATTCCCCTCGACCCGGACGCCGGACACTGGGCCGGGAACGCGGTCTGCTCGGAGATTCTGTCGGGCACGGCGGGCGACTACACTGGGCGGGTCAATCCGATCAGCGTACTGACCCTGGCCGCCCTGCAGGATCTGGGGTACGGCGTGAACCTCGCGGCGGCCAGCGCCTTCAGGCTCCCCCGGCATGCGTGTCCGGTGGACTGAGGCCATCGGTCTGGACGGGCCATACCCGGACAGCCCCGACGCCACGGCCCACAACGGGTCAGCGCGAGAAGACGCTGATGTGCAGGAACAGGTAGGTGGCGGGCACCGCGAACAGCAGCGAGTCCAGCCGGTCGAGGAAACCCCCGTGGCCCGGCAGGCTGTTCCCGGAGTCCTTGGTGCGCAGCGCCCGCTTGATCAGGCTCTCCGAGAGGTCGCCGAGCTGCGAGGCGCTGGCCACCAGAATCGAGTACAGCAGGCTCTCCAGCGGCGACCAGATGTGGGTGAGGGAACTGATCAGCAGCACCGTCAGGAAGCTCAGCGCCAGGCCGCCGACGGCCCCCTCGACGGTCTTGCCGGGGCTGACCTCGGGCGCCAGCTTGCGCCGCCCGAAGTAGAATCCGCCGAAGAAACCACCGATGTCGGCCGCGAATGTTGCCAGCAGGGGAAGCGCGAAGTACAGCAGGCCGTCACCCGCGTCCGGGCTGTAGCGCAGCAGCAGGAAATACCCCAGAAGCCACGGGATGTACAGCAGGCCGAACAGCGAGTACACCACGCGCTCCAGGGGCCGCTCGCCGGGCCGCATGACCTCCATGACCAGCAGGTACCCCAGGGCCACGGTGAGCACCACTTCGCGCCAGGATCCGCCCGCCCAGGGGGGCGTCGCCTGGATGCCGGGCAGACTGGCCACGATGAGGGCCGTGCCGAAGACGGCCAGGGAAATCCGCCGCACGTCGATGTCGTTGCGGTCGAGCATGCGGATGTACTCGTAGAGGCACATCACGGACACGAAGACCAGGGCGGGCAACATGGCGTACGCCCCCAGCCACACGAGCACGCTGATGACCGTGAAGGCCACCACCGACGTCAGTACGCGGGTGCTCAGGCTTTCCACGCGTCACCCGGTCGCCAAAACGGCGCGTGGAGTGGAGCGCGGCCGTCCGGTTCGCGCTGTGCACTCCACCCGCCGCGTTTCCTGAGGAGCGTCACCCGAGGATTTCCTGCTCCTTCTTCTGCACGATCTGATCGACTTTGGCAATGTACTCGTCGGTGATCTTCTGCACGTCGCCCTCACCGCGCTTGATCTCGTCGTCGCCGAGGCCCTCGATCTTCTTGACCTCATCCAGCGCGTGCTTGCGCAGGTTCCGCACGGCGATGCGGGCGTCCTCGGCGTAGCCCTTGGCGTTCTTGACCATCTCCTTGCGGCGTTCCTCGGTCAGCATGGGCACCGTGATGAAGATGGTATCGCCCTTGTTGTTCGGGTTCAGGCCCAGGTCGCTGTCGCGGATGGCCTTCTCGATGGGGTTCAGGGCGCCCCGATCCCACGGCGTGATGACCAGCGTGCGCGCGTCGGGCGTGGTCACGCTGGCGACCTGGTCGAGCGGCATGGTGGAGCCGTAGTACTCCACGACGATCTTCTTCAGGATGCCGGGGTTCGCCCGGCCGGTGCGGAGAATGCCGAGGTTGCTGTCCAGGGATTCGAGGGCCTTGCCCATACGCTCGCGGGTCTCGGCCTGGATGGATTTCATGTCAGCCATGAGGTGGCCTCCTGGTGAAGTGAAGGGTGGGGACTGGTGGAATTGTAACGCCGCGCTCCGTGAAGGCGCGACTCAGCTCTGGATCAACGTGCCGACCCGCTCGCCGGCGAACAGGCGGCTGAGGTTGTCGCCCTTGAACAGGTCGAACACCACGATGGGCAGGCCCTTGTCCATGCAAAGCGTCAGCGCGGTCGCGTCCATGACTTCCAAGCGCCGTTCCACGACCTCCAGGTGCGTGGCCTGCTCAATGAACTTCGCGTCCGGGTTCTTGCGCGGATCGCTGTCGTACACGCCATCCACCTTGTTCTTGGCCATCAGCACGACGTCCGCGCCGATTTCCATGGCGCGCAGGGTGCTGGTCGTGTCGGTCGTGAAGAACGGCGCACCGTTCCCCCCGCCGAAGATCACGACCCGGCCCTTTTCGAGGTGCCGGATGGCGCGGCGGCGGATGTAGGGTTCGGCCACAGCGGCCATGGGAATGGCGCTCATGACGCGGGTCGGAGATCCGGCCGTCTCCATGGCGTCCTGCAACGCCATGGCGTTCATGACCGTCCCCAGCATGCCGATGTAATCTGCGGTCGCCGGATCCATGCCCTGGCCGTTGCGCGCGCCGCGCCACAGGTTGCCGCCGCCGATCACGATGGCGAGCTGCACATCCGTTCCCTGTACGGCGCTGGTGATCCGCCGGGCCAGCTGGGCAGTCGTATCCGGGCTGATGCCAAAGCCGTTCTCGTTGGCGAGGAACTCCCCAGAAAGTTTGAGCAGGACGCGTTTGAACATGGGCACCTCGGGTGCAGGAGTGGGAACAGCGCCCGGTGGACGTGGGCCGCCGGGCGCTGTGGGTCGGTGCGGCCAGAACTGTCCGTACAGTACTGTTCGTGAAAAAGGGCGGCCAGGCCGCCCCTTGAAGTTTACGCGCCGATCTCGAACCGCACGAACTTCTTCACCTGCGCGTCGCCGAGGTACTTCGCGACGCTGAGCGAGTTGTCCTTTACGAAAGCCTGCTCGGGGAGCACCTTCTCGGAGTAGAACTTGCCGATCTGCCCCTCGACGATCTTCTCGACGATCTGCGCGGGCTTGCCCTCGTTGATCGCCTTGTTCGTGAGGATCTCGCGTTCCTTGTCGATGTCGCCGCTGTTCACTTCGTCGCGCGAGAGGTACTGGGGGCGCTCGGCAGCCACGTGCAGGGCCACGTCCTTGGCCTTCTGGGAGTCGCCGCCCGCAAGATCCACGAGCACGCCGATCTTGCCGTTGCTGTGCACGTAGCCGGCCACGTTGTCGCCTTCCACGTAGGCGACCCGGTTCAGCACCAGGTTCTCGCCGATCTTGCCGGCGGCGGCGGCCACGACGTTCCCGACCGTGTCGCCGTCCAGCGCGGAGGCGCGGAAGGCCTCGACGTCGCTGGTCTTGGCGTCCAGTGCGGCCTGCGCGAGCTTCTCGACCAGGGCCTGGAAGTCAGCGTTGCGGGCCACGAAGTCCGTCTCGCTGTTCACTTCGACGATGGCGGCGCGGTGGCCGTCCACGACGAAGCGCACCAGGCCCTCGCGGGCTTCACGGTCGGCCTTCTTGGCGGCCTTCACGATGCCGCGCTCGCGCAGCAGCGCCACGGCCTTGTCTTCGTCGTTCCCGGCATCGGACAGGGCCTTCTTGACGTCCATCATGCCCGCGCCGGTCAGTTCACGCAGCTTCTTGATCGATTCCATCATGGGAGTGACCTCCTGGGTCGTGAATTATGGGTGTGGGGACAGCAGGGCTTACGCCGTCAGGAACTGCACCGGTGGAGAACGGGGGAAGTCCGCGACACGCGCCGGACTTCCCCCCAATTCCGGCTGCCCTGCTTTAGTTGCTGGCTTCCGCGAGGTCGGCGTCCTCGGTCTCATCGACCGGGGCGTCCGCCGTGACGTCCTCGCCACCGCCGCGCGCCTCGACGAGCAGGTCGCCGATGCGGTGCGTGATGAGCTGGATGCTGCGGATCGCGTCGTCGTTGCCGGGCACGATGTAGTCGATGACGTCCGGATCGCTGTCCGTGTCGGCCAGGGCGATCACGGGAATCCCCAGGCGGTTGGCTTCCTGAACGGCGATGACTTCCTTGGTCGGATCGACCACGAAGATCGCGTCCGGCAGGCGGTTCATCTTGCGGATGCCGCCCACGAAGCGCAGCAGACGCTCACGCTGGTTGCCGAGTTCGATGCGCTCGGCCTTGGGGCGGTCGTTGATGCGGCCAGACTCGAACAGGTCATCAAGCTCGTTCAGGCGATCCACGCGGGTGCGGATGGTCTTGAAGTTCGTGAGCATCCCGCCCAGCCAGCGGCTGGTGACAAAGGGCATGCCGGTCCGGCGAGCTTCCAGTTCCACGATCTCCTGCGCCTGCTTCTTGGTGCCGACGAACAGGATGACGCCGCCACGCTCGGCGAGTTCCTTGATGAAGTCGAAGCTGCGATCCACCTGCTTGAGGGTCTTCTGCAGGTCGATGATGAAGATGCCGTTGCGCTCGGCGAAGATGAAGCGCTTGAACTTGGGGTTCCAGCGTTTGGTTTCGTGACCGAAGTGGACTCCGGCTTCCAGCAGCTGCTTCATGGAGATATACGACATGCGGACTCCTGAACGTTGAAGTGGGAAGAAGTCTGCCGTCCTTGTGCCAGCCCCGCGTCAGGGACGCGTTTCGGGCCAGGCCGGGCGCGACGTTCGAGCACGCACGGCGGGTCACAGGGGCACCCAAACGTGGAGTATATCAGTTGCCGGCGCTGGCGAGGAGCCCTGCGGCCCGTCGCGACAGTTCCAGCGTTCGTGCCGCGTGGACGGGGTCGCCGGACTCCAGCGACCACGCGGCCGACAGGGCGGAATAGGCCTGCACCCACGCGAGCAGCCGGGAACGTTCGGAGCCGCCCGCTCTCACGACGACGTCCACCTGTCGTTCCAGCCGACCCGGGTGGAGGGCGACCTCCAGCGACGGATTGCACAGCATGTTCGCGTAGTCATAGCCGGTCTCCCCGATCAGACCCTTGGGGTCGATGACCCGCCAGTCGCCTGCCGGCGAGGTCATCACGTTGCCATGGTGGACGTCGCCATGCAGCGGCCGGACATCGCGGGAAGTCTCCAGCAGGCTCTGCGCCACCTCCCAGGCAGTGGCATAGTCTCCCCCACCCGCTGCGGCGGCCTCCAGCGACCGGAACCACGCCCGGAGGTCGGGCAGGGCGGGCCAGGTGCCCGGGCGATCCTGGTGCACGGCATGGGCGGCCCCCACGAGAATCCGGGTCGCATCGTCGTCCTTCCCGTCGGCCACCATCTGGGGGAGCGAAGGGCTTCCATTCAGACGCTCCATCAGCAGAGCGGCACCCTGGTGCCGGTAGACGCGTGCCGCGCCGTGGCCTCCGAGCCAGGTCATCAGGGTGTGTCCGCGCAGTTCCTCGTCATGCCGTGCGATTTTCAGCATGGCGGGCTGCTCCCCCCACCTCACCGCGTACACCTCGCTCGAGAAGGTACGGATGACGTCGCCATCGAGTTCGAGCTGCCATGCGGTCATCAGGTCGGTCACGTTCACCCGTCCATCCTGCCCCTTTCGGAGGACGCCGGGGGCTGACAACACAATGTTAAGCTCGGCCCTGCATGGACGCTCTTTACTCGATCATCCTGGGCATCGTCGAGGGAATCACGGAATTCCTTCCGGTCAGCTCCACGGGCCACCTCATCGTCGCGGGCGACCTGCTGCGGAGCAGTCTGGCTCCCACCTGGACGAAGGAGATGCGGGACGCCTTCGAGGTCATCATCCAGGGCGGCGCGATCCTGTCGGTGCTGGTGTATTACTGGAAGGATTTCCTGAAGATCCGCACCATTCCCACCGACTCCACGCAGCGCCAGCTCTGGACGAGCGTGCTGATCGGCTGCATCCCGGCCGTGATCCTGGGCGCCCTGTTCGGCTCGAAGATCAAGCACTTCCTGTTCACGCCCAGCGTGGTCGCGTGGGCACTGATCGTGGGCGGCGTGCTGATCTGGCTGGTCGAGAGCCGCCGGGTCACGCCCACCGTGCACGCGGTCGAGGAAATCCGCCCCCTCAAGGCGCTCGGGATCGGGGCCATTCAGTGCCTGGCGCTGCTGTGGCCGGGCTTTTCCCGCTCGGCCAGCTCGATCCTGGGCGGTATGCTGCTGGGCCTGGATCGGCCCGCCGCCACGCAGTTCAGCTTCTACCTGGGCTTCATCACGCTCGGCGGGGCGTCGCTGCTCGACCTGATCAAGAGCCGGCACGTGCTGGGGGAGATCGGTGCGCTGAACATGGTGCTCGGCATCGGCGTGAGCTTCGTCGTGGCGTACGCGTCCATCGGGTGGCTGCTGCGCTTCGTCTCCACGAACAATTTCAAGCCCTTCGCGATCTACCGGGTCATCGTGGGCGCGCTCATCCTGGCACTGATCGCGGCGGGCGTCCTGAGCAACGCCAGCCTCGCGTAGCGGCGCAGCTTGACGTATGGGCACGTGAAGACTCTTTTCCCCACCTTCCCCGCTCTGCCACAATCACTCCATGCGTCCCCCGACCGTCTACCGGCCTTTCATGGGCGGCCAGTACGAGGTGGCGGCGGGGCTGTTCCGCCTGGGCACGCAGCCGATCCCGTGGCGTGAGGACGGCGCGCCGGAAGCGCACACCTTCGCGTTCGATGACACGTACCCGGCCTTCCTGGCCAGCAAGGCGGCGTCCCATCGACGCGCCCTTCACGAGTACGCGGGCGAAGCGAACCTCAGCACGACGTTGCGCGAGGCAGCCCTGTCATTCCTGGCGACGACGATGGCCGCCGAGAGCGACGGTGTGATCACGTGGGATGGAGTCTCCCTGCACAATGCCCAGCTGGGCTGGACGGCTCACCTCGACCTCCGGCGTGGCAGCGTGGAGGGCCTGACCCGAACCCGCGCTCCCCTGTCCGGCGTCATTGCCGACATCGAGCCGATTCATGCCCTCGACTTCCTCGGGCTGAATGTGCAGGAGGATCTGGCGGTCATCGCCCGTGGCCCGGCCGGGGACTGGCTGGCGGCCACGCACGTCCTGAATCCGCAGCACTGGGATCCACGGGATAAACTCGGGCGGGATTTCGTGGCCGTCCATGCCCCGGTGGCGGGGAGCGGCCCCATGAACGCCACCGCCCCCCGGCTGGTGGACGCCGTGATCACGCGCGGCCCCTTCGTGCGCTTCGCGTGGGGACTGGCCATGACCGATCGTCTGGATCACCATCCGGCCGGGCCACCCGATGACGACCGGCACAGTCAGACCCGCTTCGACCCGGAGCGGGCGTTCCTGCGGGTGGAACGCCAGACGCTCACAGGCTTTCCCCACGCGGACGGTGCGCTGTTCACCATCCGGCCCTACACCTCTGCCCTGACGATGGCTGTGATGACCCCGGAACAGGCCGCCGCGCTGGCACGGGCACTGCGATCCATGACTCCGGCCCAGGTGGCGTACAAGGGCCTCACCGCCCTGCTGCCGGATCTGCTGCTGTGGCTGGAGGCCCGCGCACTATCCTGAGCGGCGTGCGCCGCCTGCCGTCCCTGATCGCCCTGCTGCTTGCCACTCTGTGTGCCTGCACTGCCCCGGTGAAGCAGACGGGAGCGGCCTCCGCTGCCCCCACCCAGGCGGACACGCGTCAGTCCGGGGGCAGTGCCGTTCCGTCCACCCGTCCTGGCCGGGATCCGACCAGCGGCCTGCGGTGGATCGCCGCCCGCGATCTGCCCCGGGAAGCCGGGCCGGTGCTCGACCGGATCGCGCAGGGCGGCCCGTTCCGCTCTGCACGGGATGGCGTGACCTTCGCCAACCGCGAGCACGTCCTGCCGGGCGCTCCACGCGGCACGTACCGCGAGTACACCGTGCCCACGCCCGGATCGAGTGACCGGGGCGCCCGACGGATCGTCTGCGCCGGGGCTCCCCGATCCACGGCCGAGTGCTACTACACCGCCGATCACTACGCGACCTTCCGGAGAATCCAGCCATGACCCAGATCTTCGACGACGAGCCCTCCGGCCTGCAGGCCGCGCCGCGCGATCCGCGCATCATGGCGGCCGGCCATCAGGTCGGCGTGCGGGAAGTGAACTTCGGCGCCGTGCACGACAAGGACACGCTGATGCTCGCATTCCTCAGCGGCCTGGCCCTCGCGCACTCGTTCGGGCGCAACTGGGACGCGCTGTACGACCTCCTGAGTGACCCGACGCTGTGGCCCGGAAAGTTTGCGCTGCTGCTGTGTGACTACGCGAGGTTTCGCGCCCGGCACCCTCACCTGAGCGCCGAGCTCGAACGGGTGCTGATCGATGCCCAGGCCGAGGCCACCACACAGTCCCGGAAACTCTGGCTGCTGATCGAGGAACTGGAGAGCGACCCGGACGCCCGGTAACTGCGGTGTCGCTATCCTCAGACATGGTGCATTTGAGACACTGGAGGCACCTGGGTGTGTCGGGTGTCCCCCACCGAGTACGACCGTGGAAGCGATTCAGAAACGCCTGATGCTTGAGAACGTTCTCACGTCCGTGGGAGCCAGCCGTCAGGCGGGTTCACTACAGTGCGACGCGAGAGCCCACCCGACGCCGGGGGGACGTTCGGGGCCATGGCCCGCGAGAAGGAGTGGGGCAATGACCGCAGACAAGACCCGCTGGACAGGCCGTCGACCTCTAGAACGCATGGGAGCCATGCTGCTCACAGTGGCCCTGATGAGCTGCACCCAGGCCACGACCGAGCCCACGCCGACCCCGACGCCCACCCCCACGCCGTCACCGGTGGCGGTGCTGGCCCGGCCCGACGCACTAATCTTCAGCACCGCCGTGGGACAGGCCAGCGCCACCCAGACCGTGGTGCTCCAGAACCCGAGCACGGAAACCGTCAGCGTCACGTCCCTGACCGTCCCGAGCGGCGAGTTCCAGCTGGTGAACCCACCGACCCTCCCAGTCACGCTGGCTCCAGGGGCGGCCTTGACCCTCTCCGTGCAGTTGACGTCATCGGGCAGCATCGGCGTGGTGCGCGGCACCCTCATGTCACAGGGTGGGGCAGCGTCTGTGGCCCTGGCGGGACTCCGTGCAAAGGGCTTGGAAGGATCGAACGAGCCGGCCATGAGTCAGATCGTGGAGGCTCTGGGCTACAAGCTCAATCCGGGATGGACGACCCTCGAATCCGACACGTCCGCCTTCCCCCTCGGGGACGAGGTGATCGCGCCGCTGTTCGTGAAAGCGGGCACCGGCGCGGTCACGGTGACGCCCGTGGCCCGGTACTCGCCAGACGGCGCAACCCCGTTCGGCTATTTCACGTTGACCGGCAGCACGCCCGCCCGCCACGTCGTGGGCACCCTCCTGGCCGGGCAGTACCAGACACTGAACCCGGGCCTGTCCGGGAACACGTCCTTCGATCCGGCAACGTCCGCGTTCGGGATATACATCGATCCTGCGGCGTACTCGTACCCGCTGACCTATTCGAAGGATTCCCTGAACACCGGTCGCACGGCCCACGCGGTTCGCGTCTATCCACTCAAAGACAGTGCCGGAGTGGCGGTCACGGGTGCCTACCTGCTGGCCTTCGAGCCGAGCGTCAACGGCGATTACCAAGACGCCGTATTCGTGATCAGGAACGTGAAGCCCGCGCCCTGAGCCGCGCCGCCAACTGGCCCGTTAACAAGCACCGCCTCCCATCATCTGGAGGCGGTGCTCTATGTACTGCTGTGGTGGGACGTGTAGGACTTGAACCTACAACCCGCTGATTAAAAGTCAGCTGCTCTACCGATTGAGCTAACGTCCCGCTCCGCACGCTCAGGCGCTCACTGGCGTCTGGCAGCGGGAATGAGTATACGGACGATGCCCAGACCTGTCAACGCTTGAAGGTCGGCGGGGTGTTCGGCAGCCGGGGCATCCTTCCGCCGGGCTTGCCGCCCTGCATGCGCCCCAGCATCTTCATCATGTCCTTCATCTGCTCGTGCATCTTCAGGAGCTTGTTGATGTCCTGCACAGTGTGGCCACTGCCCTCTGCGATCCGCTTGCGCCGGCGGCCGTCGATGATCTTCGGATTGCGGCGCTCCTTCACGGTCATGCTGCTGATCATCGCGTCGACCCGCTGGATCTGCGCCTCATCGACATTGAAGCCCTCGGGCAGCGCCTTGCTCATGCCGGGAATGAGTTTCAGCAGGTCACCCAACGGCCCCATCTTGCGGATCTGCCGGAGCTGGGTGAGCAGATCCTCCAGGTCGAAGTCGCCGGGCTTCTTGACCTCCATGGCCTTCAGGTCGGCCTGCTGGGCGCGCTCGATCAGGCCCAGCACGTCGCCCATGCCCAGGATGCGGCCCGCCACGCGATCCGGGTAGAAGGGCTCCAGGCCGCTGATCTTCTCACTCGTGCCCGCGAAGTAGATGGGCTTGCCGGTCACGCTGCGCGCCGAGAGGGCCGCACCTCCCCGGGCGTCGCCGTCCATCTTGGTGATGATTAGGCCGGTGACCTTGACGCGCTGGTCGAAGGTCTGCGCCACGTTCAGCGCCTCCTGGCCGGTCATGGCGTCCACGACCAGCAGGCTCTCGGTGGGGTTCATGGCGGCCTGGAGGTCAGCCAGCTGATCCATCAGGGCTTCATCGATCTGAAGGCGGCCTGCCGTGTCCACAATCACCAGATCGCGGAAATCGGTCTTCAGGTGCTCGTCCACGCGGCGTTTGGTCTCGGCGGGCGTCTCGCCGTCCGCGACCTTCAGCACGGGCACGCCCACCTGCTTCGCCAGCACTTCGAGCTGGTCGCGCGCGGCGGGGCGCTGCGTATCGGCAGCCACCAGCAGAACCCGCCGCCCCTTGCTCTTGTACAGGGAGGCGAGCTTCCCAGTGCTGGTCGTCTTGCCGGCCCCCTGGAGGCCTACCATGAACCAGACGTTGCCCTCGGTCTTCAGTTCCGGCTGCGCGGCCTTGCCACCCAGCGTCTCGATGAGTTCGTCGTGCACCAATTTTACGACGGTCTGCCCGGCACTCAGGCTGCCCTCCACAGACTGCCCAACCGCCTTCTCGGTGACGGTTGCCACGAAGTCCTTGGCGACGCCGAAGTTCACGTCCGCTTCCAGCAGGGCCATGCGGATCTCGCGCATCGCAGCCTTGACCTGCGTTTCGGTCAGCTGGCGTTCCTTCCCGACCCGGTCGAGGATGTCCTGCAACTTGTTGCCCAGCGACTCAAACATAGGATGGAGGCTACCACGCGCGGCAAAACGCGTCTGTTAGCGAGACCGTATTGCAGTGGGAAACTACGTCCAAGGCAATATTCCGGGACGATCCATGTGAGGCTCACCGAACGCCAGAGGGTGTTTTCACACGACATGAACTGGGCGTAGTTCGGCACCTCGCACTTAGGTATCACCACCAATATACCGAAAGTAATCCTGCGCCGGCTCATACATATAAAGAGCACATACTGCAGTTAAATTGGCTACAACGAGAACAAAGGTAAACATGCCATATCCCAAAGCTCCATAGGTGAGCGCCGCAATAAGATCGATCATATGGTAGAAAAGTTGCAGCACGGTCAGAAGAACAAGGACATGCCTGGCCCACATCCGTCCAGCGTAAATGTTCCAACACACAAACGCCGTGGCGACACACCAGAAGAGCGTCGCTACATCTGCCGTGCCCTTGCGAAAGCCGACAAATAGTGTAAGAAGCTGTAGTCCGACGAGGAGGATCATGAATGCGCTGACAAAGCGAAACCCTCTCTTAACCGACTCCTGGGTCATGGAACTATCATAAATGAACGGTTTTCACTCGGTTCCTTATTTGCGCCTCTGGCAGGGAATACCCAACGAGGCCTTGCGCTAGCCTAACCTAACGCCCGTTAGGGACGCCGCGCTATCCTGCGCACATGTCGAGAGCAGTGATCGTCGCGGCGTCGCGGACGCCGACCGGAAAGTTCCTGGGCGCGTTGGAAAGCGTGCCGGCTGTGGAGCTGGGCTCCATCACCTTAAAAGAAACGCTGGCACGCAGCGGCGTCCCAGCTGAACTGATCGAGGAAGTCATCATGGGCCAGGTCGTGCAGGCTGGGTGCGGGCAGAATCCCGCCCGGCAAGCCGCCCTGCGCGCCGGCCTGAGCAGCGAGGTCGGGGCCCTGACCATCAACAAGGTGTGCGGCAGCGGCCTGAAAGCCGTGATCCTGGCCGCGCAGAGCATCCGTGCGGGCGATCAACAGGCCGTGCTGGCGGGCGGCATGGAAAGCATGAGCAATGCACCCCACCTGCTCCCCGGCGCGCGCAAGGGCTACCGCCTGGGCCACGCCCAGGTACTCGATGCGAACACCCAGGACGGCCTGTGGTGCTCGATCAACGAGGAAGGCATGGGCCTGACCGGCGAGCGCGTGGCCGACAGGTACGGCATTGGCCGCGACGAGCAGGATGCCTACGCCACCGACAGCCACCGGAAAGCCATCGCCGCCCAGCAGGCCGGCCGCTTCAGTGACGAGATCGTGCCCGTGACGGTGAAGGGTCGTAAGGGCGACGTGGTCGTCGACTCCGACGAAGGGCCGCGTGCCGACACCAGCCCCGAGACCCTGGCCCGCCTCAAACCTGCCTTCAAGCCGGACGGCACCGTCACTGCCGGAAACGCCCCCGGCCTGAACGACGCCGCCGCGAGCCTCCTGATCATGTCCGAGGAGGCCGCCAAGGCGCATGGCCTGACCCCGCTTGCCGAGATCATCGACTACGCCACCGGCGGCCTGGCTCCCGAATGGGTCATGATGACGCCCGTTCCCGCCACCAACAAACTCCTCTCGAAACTCGGCTGGACTGTCAACGACGTCGATCTGTGGGAACTGAACGAAGCGTTTAGTGTACAGAGCCTCGCCGTGAACCGCGAACTCGGCCTCGACCCCACCCGCGTGAACGTGAACGGCGGCGCGGTCGCCCTTGGACACCCCATCGGCGCGAGCGGCGCCCGCATCCTAGTCACGCTGCTGCACGCGCTGAACCAGCAGGACAAGGAAACCGGCATCGCCACGCTGTGCATGGGCGGCGGCAACGGCCTCGCGCTGGCCATCAAGCGGGTAGGCTAGACCCATGGACACCCCGACCCTGTGGATCATCCAGAGCACGTACCTGAAACCCAAATCCGAGATCGCCGAGGTCACTCCCCGCCACCGTGAATGGCTCGACCAGCACTACCGCTCCGGCACCTTTCTCGTGTCGGGCCGCATGGTGAGTGGCCAGGGCGGCGTGATCGTCGCGCGTGCTAACACGCAGGCCGAACTGGAAGCCATCTTCGCCACGGATCCGTTCGTGGTCGAAAACTGTTCCGAGTACAGCTATCTTCCCTTCTCGCCCGTCAAACGTGGTAAGGCACTGGATCTGGACGGTATCCCGCTGGTGGAGTGACGTGACCTTCCTCAAGTCCAGAACCATCATCGTGTGGGGCTACGCGGCGGTGTTGACGGCTGCCCTGTCGGGACTGCTGATCACGGGCACCGCGACTTCCCCCGACGCCCTGCCGGTCTTCGGGGTGCTGGCCGTCATGGGAATGCTGGTGGCGACGCTCAGCCGCTTAGGGGCGGCCGTGCAGGGCGGCACGCTCAGTGTGTGGCTCGGGCCGTCTCTGTTCCGTCAGGTCTATCCGCTGGCGGCCATCGCGAAAGTGAATGTCGTCAAGGTGGAGTCCCCCTTCGCTGTCGGCCTGCGGCTGCTGCCGGACGGCTGGCTGTACTCGCTGGGCGGGCAGGACTTCACGGAAGTGCGCCTCGTGGGCGGTCGCCGCGTGCTGATCGGCTTCGGCGAGGAATCCGGTCTGCCGGACGCCCTGCGCCGAGCACTGCGCCGTTGACAATCATCAGGAGGCAACCATGAAATTCGGAGTCATTGGTGCAGGGCAGATGGGCGGCGGCATCGCGCAGGTCGCCGCCCAGAGTGGATTCGATGTGGTGGTGCAGGATGTTCAGCAGGCCTTCCTGGATCGTGGGAAGGCTGTGATCGAGAAGTCGCTGGCCAAACTCCATGACAAAGGCAAACTCACGGACACGCCGGACGTCATCCTGGGCCGTATCCGCTTTACCACGCAGTTGGAGGACTTCGCAGACTGTGATCTGGTCGTGGAGGCCATCGTCGAGAACGAACAGGTGAAGGCTGACCTGTTCAGGACGCTTGGGGAGATCGTGAAGCCTTCGGGCATCCTGGCGAGCAACACCAGCTCCATTCCGATCACGGCGCTGGCATCGGCGTCGGGCCGCCCGGAGCTCTTTATCGGGATGCACTTCATGAACCCGGTGCCGCTGATGCAGCTCGTGGAAGTCATCAGGGGCTATTCGACGAGCGACGAGACCGCGCGGATCGTGACCGACACGGCCTCAACGATGGGGAAGACCGCACTCTCGTGCAACGACTTCCCCGGATTCGTGAGCAACCGCATTCTGATGCCCATGCTGAACGAGGCCATTCAGTGCGTCATGGATGGGGTGGCCGAACCGGAGGCCATCGACGGCATCATGAAACTGGGCATGAACCACCCGATGGGCCCACTGACGCTGGCGGATTTCATTGGGCTGGACACCTGCCTGAGCATCATGGAGGTGCTGCACCGGGGCCTGGGGGATGACAAGTACCGGCCGAGTCCGCTGCTGAGAAAGATGGTGCAGGCGGGCCTCCTGGGTCGGAAGAGCGGCCAGGGCTTTTACACCTACTGACACGAGGTAGTCAGAACGGGATCGCAGGGTTCTGTCGTGACCGTAGCTCAAGACATCCTTAAGACGTCGTCAATTTGGTGGATTCAAGCGTCATCTTGTGTGGTCTATGCTGCCCTCATGAACGTCACCCGCCACTACAGCGATACGCGGACGGCACAGGGCCGCGTGCGGTTCCTGATCCACGCCGGCCGTGTGAGCCTGAAAGCGGAGGGGCCCGGCTGGCACCATGACTCGACGCACGCCACCCTGGACGAGGCGGCGATCTTCCTGGCCGCCGTGGATCAGGTGCCCGGCGACCTCTACCGGCAGGCGCTGGACGAGCTGGATCGTCAGGTGCAGTTCGACCAGACGTACAGCGGCGCCGCCTGACCGCCCAACCAACACACATCTGACGCCCCTGGATCATGCCCGATCCAGGGGCTTGGCCTTGGATGCGCGGTGTGGCGGCCAGTCTGCGGCCTACACTGACGCATGACCACGCTGCCTGATCCGGCCGGCGTCCACCCGGACACGGGCCGTCCACTCACCGACCCGTACCGCGCCACCACGCGCGAGAACCTGCTGACCATGTTGCTGGGCCTGTGGCTGATCGGCGGCCTGTTCCTGGACGGCTGGGCGCACAACCAGCGGGGCGACACCATCGAGAGCTTCTTCACGCCGTGGCACGCCGTGTTCTACAGCGGCTTCGCGGCGGTGGCCGCGTGGTGCCTGTACCTCGCGTCGCGTGGGTGGAAGCTGGGGCGGCGCGGCCTGGCCGCCTTCCCGGACGGCTATGCGCTGGCGGGCCTGGGCGTCCCGCTGTTCGCGGTGGCCGGCGCAGGCGACCTGATCTGGCACACGCTGCTGGGCATCGAGGTGGGAATCGAGGCCCTCCTCTCGCCCACCCACCTGGGGCTCTTTACTGGAGCCATGTTGATCCTGGCCGCCCCGTTGAACGCCGCGTGGCGCTCGCCCGTGGGCCGCACCGCTCCCAGCGCAGTGCGGTGGGTCGCGGCCCTCTCGGTCACGTCCATGCTGGCGGCCACGGCCTTCATGCACATGTACATGTGGGGTCTGCTGATGGTGCCGCAGGGGCTCGGCTGGGTGCAGACGCGCGGTGAATTGAGCGCCGTGCTGCTGACGGCCCTGATCATGACCGCGCCGGTGCTGCTGCTACTGCGCCGGTTCACACTGCCGTTCGGCGCGATCACGGTGATGTACGCAGTGACGAACCTGGGGCTGGCGCTCATGCTGCAACCCGGCGACTTCCGCGTGCCTGTGCTGGCGCTGGCCTGCGGGCTGCTGGCCGATGTCTTGCACGCGGTCATGCAGCCGTCACCCCGGCGTCTTCACCACCTGCGGGCCTTCTCGTTCCTGCTGCCACTGTGCGTGTGGGTGCCGTACCTGGGCGGCGCCGTCCGGCTCGGCCTGAGCAACCTGAGCCTGGAGTTGTGGCTGGGCGTGGCGGTCATGGCGGGCCTGGGTGGCCTGGGCCTCAGCGCCCTGCTGTTTCCCCCCGCGCTGCCGCCGGAAGCATCGGGCGACTGAAGTTCAGAGCAGACCGGCATCGAACTGCCGCTGCCGATCGCGGAACGCGGCCTTCTGGGCGTCCGGCGTCCGGGCGTGGCAGTGGGCGCAGCTCACGCCTTCCTCGTACCGCGCGTCGTCCAGCTCCCGGGCATCGAGCGGCCAGCCGCAGGAATGGCACATGACCGCGCTCCCCTCCTTCACCCCGTGGCCCACGGTCACGCGGCCATCGAAGACGAAGCACTCGCCGTCCCACCGGCTGGCCTCCTGGGGCACCTCCTCCAGGTACCGCAGGATTCCGCCCTGCAAGTGAAACACGTCCGTGAATCCGCGCTGAAGCAGCAGGCTGGTGCTCTTCTCGCACCGGATGCCACCCGTGCAGTACATGGCCACCCGCCTGCCGTCCAGCTCCCCGGCGTGCTCGTCCAGCCACGTGGGAAATTCACGGAATGAATCGATCTGCGGATTCACCGCCCCACGGAAAGCTCCGGCCTTGACCTCGTAGCGGTTGCGGGTGTCGATCACGATCACGTCCGGGTCGGCCAGCAGGGCATTCCACTCGGCCGCGCGGACATATGTGCCCACCTGCTCGCGCGGAGCGACCGGCACGCCAAAGGTCACGATCTCCGCCTTCAGCCGCACCTTGAACCGCCGGAATGGCTGGACGGACGCCGTGGATTCCTTGAACTCCAGGTTGCCGAATCCCAGCTCGACCAGCACAGCCTTCACCGCGTCGATGCCCTCGCGCGACCCGGCCACGGTGCCATTGATGCCCTCGGGCGCCACGATCAGCGTGCCGCACAGGGCATGCGCGCGGCCTAGGGCAAGAAGGCGTTCACGCAGCGCGGCGGGATCGAGGACCTCGTGGAACTGGTAGAGCGCGGCGACGATGAAGGGGGCAGACTCGGCCATCGGTGAGGATCATAGCCGATGAACAGCGTTGCGGGGCTCACGTGCCCACTGCGCCATCCGGCCCATTCCCTCTCCCCTGCCCTCTGCTAGCCTCCGCTGTGTGAGCACGCTTCTGGTGGCCGAAGCCGTATCCGTGGTGTACGGAGAGCGGGCGGTGCTGGATGGCGTGTCGCTGAGTGTGGCGGAGGGCGAGCGGGTGGCGCTGCTGGGCCGCAACGGAGCCGGTAAGACGACGCTGCTGCGGGTGCTGACCGGAGAGGTCGTGCCGGACGAGGGCAGCGTGTGGCGGGCGGATGGGCTGCGGGTGGCGGTGCTGGCGCAGCATCATGCGCATCCGGCGGGCGTCAGGGTGGACGACCTGGTGGACGCGGCGCACCCGTACCGGGAGCTGGAGGCGGAGTTGCTGGCGCTGGAGGCCGACCTGGGGAACCCGTCGGTGCTGGAGGCGTGGACGGCGTTGCACGTCCTCCTGGACGCCGCGCAGGCGTATGCGTGGCCCACACGGGTGCGGCGCATCCTGGGGATGCTCGACCTGACGCGCTTCCTGGAGCGGGAGGCGGCGACCCTGTCGGGCGGCGAGCGCACGCGACTGGCGCTGGCCCTGGCGCTGGCGCGCGAGCCGGATCTGCTGGTGCTGGACGAGCCAACGAACCACCTGGACGTGCGGATGCGCGAGTGGCTGGAGGGCTGGCTGCGGGACTTCCGGGGGGGCGTCCTGCTGACCAGCCACGACCGTGATTTTCTGGACGCGGTGGCGGGGCGCTCGCTGTGGCTGGAGGGAGGTGAGGGCACCGAATATCCGGGCGGGTACTCGCGCGCCCGGGCGCAGCGGGAACTGGAGCGCCGCACGCAGTCCCGCGCGGCGCGGCTGGGCGAGCGAGAAGCGGCGCGGCTCTCAGGGAGCGTGGAGCAGCTGGATCGGTGGGGGCGGCGGTCGCGGGCCATGAAATCGAGGGCGAGCCGCGTGGCCGTGCCGGAGGCGCCCCTGCCCGAGCGGCAGCTCCGGATGCGCCTGCTGGCGGGCACATCGCAGGCCCGGCTGGTGGCGTGGGGTGACCACCTCGGGAAGTCGTATGCGGGGCGGCCGGTGCTGTCGGACGTGGCCTTCCGGCTGCGCCAGGGCGACCGGGTGGCCCTGATGGGCGCGAACGGCACCGGCAAGACGACCCTGATGCGCCTGCTGTCGGGTGAGACGGCCCCGGATCCCGGTTCGCCAGAACCTGCGCTGCGGCTGGGCGGTGGGGTGAGCGTCGCCAGTCTGGATCAGACCTGGCATGGCCTGCTGCCCGGCGTGGGATTGCACGCGCAGTTCGAGCGGCGCTTCGGGCGTGGGGCGAACGCGGTGCTGGGCCGCGCAGGCTTCACCGCAGACGACTGGGCCAAGACGCCGGAGGTGCTGTCCGGCGGCGAGCGGGCGCGGGCGGGGCTGGCCCTGGTGAGCGCCCTGCGGGCCGACCTGCTGCTGCTGGACGAACCCACCAACCACCTGGACGTGGAGGCGCTGCACGCGCTGGAGGAGGCCATTCACGCGTATGCGGGCGCGGTCGTGATTGTCACCCATGACCGGCGCTTTGCGCGGGAGGTCGCCAACCGCCTGTGGATGGTGGAGGACGGCACGCTGCGGGAACCCCTCGGCTGGGGCAGCCGCGAGTACCGTGATCCCGCCGCGACGCTCAAGGGGGATCCACCGCCACCCCCCCCGACGCCGACCCCCCGGCAACGGCTGGTGCCGGTCGAGAACCAGCTCTTGGACATCCGCGCGCAGCTCGATCAGCCGGGGAAGCTGACCGGACGCGAGGAGGCCCGCCTGCGCTCGCAGGCTCACGCCCTGCAGGAGCACCTATACGACCTGTACGCGGCGGCCTTCGACGCCCCGCAGTATGACGACCACGTGCGCGAGCCGGGCCTCACCATCCGGGCGCAACGGTTCGGGGCGCATGGCGGCATGTTCTGGGCGGCGCAGGACGAGACCTGCCCGCACCTCGCGTGGGACGGTCTGACCATGCGCTGGAACGGCGATCCGCCGGGCTGGTATGGGGGAATCCTGCTGGGCGGGGCCCTGCGCATTCTGTTCGAACGCTGGAACGTGGGCCGGGTGCAGCTGGGGGAGGACGGCCCACAGCTCACCCGCCGCGTGTGGTTCGAGCGTACGGGCGTGATCCGCTGATGCCCTGATCTCCCACAGAGGGGTCTGGGTCACACCTCATGCGGGCCACCGCTATACTTCCGCGCATGGACGACCTCATCAAAGGACGCCTCGGGGGCGAGAGCGGATACGACATCCGCTGCGTCATCGACGGCGATACGATCAAGGGCCGCGCGGGCGGCAAGCTGCACGGCAAGGACATCGACCTCGAAATCACCGAACGCGGCGTGCAGGGTTCCGTGGGCGCGGACAGCGTGAAGATCGAACTGACCGACGGCGAGCTCAAGGGCAACGTGGGCAGCCAGAAACTCGTGCTGCGCGGCGTGGATCGCGTGACCGGCTTCATGGGTGAACCCATCGTCGGGTGGAACGTGGTGGCGCAGCAGAGCGGCGAGAAGCTGGTCGGTCAGCTGGGCAGCACGGTGCTGGGCCGCCCCTTCGAGCTGGAACTGGGCAGCGCGCCCGGCTGGGTGGGCACCCTGGTGGCCATCGTGGCCTTCTACGCGCTGGAGCCCCGCGCGAGCGTGACCGTCAGCCACTGAGCCGGGATTCCCAGGGGCCGCGTCCAGGAGTCTGGGGCGCGGCCCTTCTATGATTCTCAGTTGCCGAAGCGGTACGTGACCCCGAACCGAACCTGGGTGGTCTCGGTGGTGTTCTTCACGCCGATACTCACGCTGGTGCGCGGATTGATGTTGTACGCGGTGCTGAAGCTGGGTCGCAGCGACTGCAGGTTCAGGCCAGTCAGGGGGGTGCTGACGCTGAAGGTGAAGCGGTTGTCCGGCGTGCTGTACGTCGCGTCGATCAGACCCTTGCCGTTCAGATCCACCTGATATTGCAGGTACAGGTTGCGGGTGAGGTACGAGCCGAGCGTGATGGTGGCCCCCAGGGAACCGTCCGCGTTCGTGAGCTGCGGCGTGAAGCGGAAGACGTCCAAGCCGAAGGCGCGGGCGATGGTGCGCTCGACTTCGCCCAGCACGAAGACGTTCAGGGCCGTCTGCAGGGCGCTGGTGCCGAGCGAACTCAGGTTCTCCGGCAGGGCGGTCAGGTTCGGCACGCCCGTCGCGACCAGGGCGTACAGTTCCGGCTCGCTGTAGGCGATCCCGGTGGTCGGGTCTGTGCACACCGATCCCTGGGTGGGGCAGGTGAGGGTGGTGGTGAGATCCAGGCTGGTGTCGCCGCTGGTGCGCGTCACGAACTGCCCGGTCAGGTGGATGCTGACCGGCACGCTCTGCCCGGTGGTGGAGGACGGCACGGTGCCCTGCGCGGTGATGTCGAACTTCGGAAACAGGCTGCTGCCGTCGAAGGTGACCGTGGACGCCTGGAGCGTGAATTCGTTCTCTCGCAGGTAGATGAACCCCCGCTGGGACACGATAGTGCCCGCCAGCAGCGGCCGCGCCCCCGTCCCCGAAAGCATCAGGTTGCCGCTAAATTCCGCCCGAACGAGGTTCTCGTCGACGCGGATGCCGCCCGGCGCGCGGATGGGAATGTCTTCGAACACCAGGCGCTCCAGGAAGGGCCGGGCGGGCGCGGCGGCCGTGTCCTGCGCGGGTTTGGGGAAGGTCGTGTACTGCTCGGGCAGCGGACTGGCGTAGTTGTCGGTGGTGCGCCCGGTGGTGCTGGTGGTCGTGCTCTGCCCCGGCGACGGAATGGTCGTGGGGGCGTTCACGCGCCCGAGGATCAGCCGCAGGAAGTCGGCCGCGCCGGTCACGTGGATCACCGTGCCGTCGTCGATGGCGCTCAGGTCGGCGTTGAGGGCACTCTCGCGACCATACACGATGCCCAGGGGCAGGTTGTAGTTGCGGGCGATCAGGCTCAGGTTCCAGCGCGGCGCGAGGTCTCCGCTGAGAGTCAGCGTCCCCGCGCCCGTGGTGGTGTTGGTGCTGAGGCTCTGCACGTTCACGGTCCAGCGGGTGTCGGTCTCCTGTTTCAGCGTGGCGGTGGTGTTCGGCAGGGCCCCCAGCACCTGCGGGGCGAGCAGGCCCTTGAAGGTGGCCACCACGCCGCTCAGGCGGCCCTGCGTGAGCTGTCCCTTCACACTGACCGCGCCGTCGGTGGCCACCGTGCCGCCCGTGAGCACCTGCCCACCCGCCGTGAAGGCCCCGCTGTCCGGCAGGTCGCCCGCGAGGCGCGGCACCTGGACGCTCAGGCCCGCGACGGTGCCGCTCAGGTTGGTGACCCGCACGGCGGCGCGCGGCTGCGCGTACGTTCCCGCCGCGCTCAGGACGACGGTGCCCTTGAAGTTCGCGCCCAGGTCGGCCAGCGACGGCACGAGCTGCAGCACCGGGGTGAAGGTCGTATTCGCGAACTGCGCGGTCAGGTCGACCTTGTCGTGGGTGTACTGACCGTGCACGTCCCAGGTGCCAGCCCCGGCCAGCTGGATGTTCACGGACCGCAGCTCCCGGTTCGCGAAGTTCAGGGAACCGCTGCCGATCAGCGTGTCGGTCATGGGCTTGCCGTCCAGAGTGGACGTCGCACTCACCCGGATGCGTTCCGCGACGACGGTCGCGGTGCCCGCCAGCGGATCGCCGAGCGGGAACCGGAAGCGGATCACGCCCGTCAGGACACCCTCTCCGGGCGTGGTGCCGGCCACCGCACCGATCACGGCGCCCAGCGGCAATGCCCGCAGGCTGCCCTGACCGAAGACCTCGCCGCTGCTCAGGCCCGCCGTGAATTCCGATTCGCCCAGGAACCCCCGGATGCGCCAGTCACCGGCGACCTGCGTGCCCTCGATGCGGGCGGGCAGGGTCTTGCCGCCGATGGTGAGGGGATCGGCCCGCACGACGAAGGTGCCGCCCCCGTCCCGGAGGTTCGCTTCCCCGCTGAGGGGACCGGACAGGCCGGGGGCGAGCTTCAGGTCGCGGACTTCCAGGCTGTCGAGCACGGCCCGGACGGCGTAGCCCTGATCCGTGGCGTGCACCGCCACGATCGACGAGGCGGCAGGCAGCACGTCGGCGATACCGCCCGACGCGTCCACGCTGGCTGACCCGGCCCCGCTGGCGGCGGTGAGGGCGGCCGTGAAGGTCTGCCCACCCAGGGCGAGCGTGCCGCCGAGCGTGAGGTTCTGCCCGGCCGCATTGACGGGGTAATCGGCGAGCGTCACCGTGCCGTTGAGCCCACTGGTGTCGGCCCCGACCTTCAGGTCGATGGTGCCCTGCTGGTGGGTGAGGTGCCCGGTCAGCTGGCCCGTCCAGCGGCGTTCCCCCTGGGCAGCGTTCAGGGTCAGGGTGCCCGCCGGGAGCGTGGCCACCGCCTTCACGCTGGGTTTCCCGCCGCTTAGGGTCACGTCGGCGGTGACGTCTCCGGCCAGGGTGACCCCCAGGTAAGGAATGGTGATCGGGGTGGTGACGTCCGTGACCTGCACGGCCAGCGCGCCCGCCTGACCGTCCGAACGAACCTGTCCCGTGGCCGTGACGGTGCCCTCGTAGCCCGGGAGATCCAGGCGGGAGAGCTGCAGTCCGGGCAGGTTCGCTGCGATCTGCGTGCCGTCCCACGCCACCTGGCCGTCCCGCTCGCCGTCGCTCACGGTCAGGCTCGCCGCGTGCAGGCTGGCGGTGCCGGCGGCGCGCCACTGGCCCCGGCGTACACTGAGCAGCAGGGTCGGGTTGGCCAGCGGGCCGGACGGAGTGACGCTGAACCCGAGTTCCGGACGGGTCAGGCTGGCCGCACCACTCCACGCCCACGCGCCCGCTTGATCGGGCCGGAGTTCCAGCACCCCGCTGGCGGTCGCCGCCGGGCCGTCCACCAGCCGGAGCTGCACGTACCGGGCGGTGGCCACCACGCGCGCGCCGGCCCCGAGAACGCCCGCCTCGCCGCCCAGGCGTGGGTACGCCAGGGGGCCGGTCACGGTCAGGGCGGCCGGGCCGGTCAGGATGCCGGCGGGGCCGCCCGAGACCTGCGCCGTGCCGTGCCAGCCGGTAAGCGGATCAAGGTGCAGGTCGAGCGCCGCGTTCAGGTTCTGCGGGCCGGTGATCTGGCCGGTCACGCCCAGCGAACGGGCCCCATACGTGGCGCGCAGCGTGCCCCCCACCGTGCCACTTGCCGCCACGGTTACGTCGGCGGTGCCGTTCAGGGCGGCGGTGCCGCTGAGCTTCACCGTGCTCCCCGCCGCCGTCAGGGCGAAGCCGCTGAGTTTGACGCTGCCGCCGCTGACGCTGGCCACGGTCGAGCCTGCCTGGGTGAGCATCCCCGTCAGCGAGGACAGCGTGCCGGTGAAGGTTCCCGTCGTGTCGGCGAGGGTGACGCCGGAGGCCGTGGCGCCACTGGTGCTGAGCTGGGCAGCGAGGGTCGGAGCGGCGAGGGTGCCACCCACGGTCGCGTCCAGGGTCGCGTCGCCCGTTCCCCCGACCAGCGGAAGCGGCCGGAGGCTCAGGGTTCCGGTCAGGGCGGGCAGGAAGCCGGTCAGGCGGCCCAGCGTCAGGGTGCCGCCGCCGAGGGTGCCCGCGTCCAGCCGGTAGGTGCCGAGCCCATCGCCGGTCAGGGACAGAGGTTCGGCCACACCAGCGACCGTGGCGTTCACCGCACCCGCGAGCTTCGGCCAGGTTCCGGCGAGATCCACCTTCGCGGTGGTGCCGCCGCTGGCAACCGTGCCGTACACACGTGCATCAACGCGGCCCTGGGAGAGGTTCAGGTTCTTGACATCGGCATACAGGGTGCCGCGGGCCGCCCCGAGCAGCGCGGCACGGACCGTGGCATGGGGGTCGGTAACCCGGCCCGCCAGGGTGATGCGCGCGTCCACGGCGTCCGTCCGGGCGGACACGGTTCCCTCGACGGTGGGGTCGGCCGCCCGGCCGCGCACCGTCAGGTCGGCCCCTAGCGTGCCGCGCCCCAGCGACACCGCGCGGACATACTGGGTCGCCAGATCACTGACGGTGACATGCACGCCATCGGGCAGGCTGCCCTGTGCGCGCAGGACGCCGCCGCGCAAGCTGCCGCTCAGGGCCGCGTCGATCTGGCGGGGGGTGTAGGTGGCGCTGCCGTACAGGCTGAACGGTCCCGCCTGCTCCTGTTCCCCCCGGATGGCGAGCGTGCGCAATCGGAGGTAGTGCGGCCCGCCCGCGAGCGTGCCCTGCGCCGTCACGCTTCCGGCGAGATCCAGCGTCCGCACGTTCAGACCGGAAGGCAGCAGCCGGGCCACCTGGATGGGATCGGTTCGCAGCGTCAGGTCGTAGCGGCCCGAGGTGAGGGCGCCGCCGCCCGCGACCTTCGGCCCGGCCAGCCGCACGCTGACGTCACCGGCACGGTACGTGGCGCCCAGGTCACCGCTCAGGTCGCCGGCCGTGTCGAGCACCGCGCCCTTGAAGCCCGCTTCGGGTGCGCTCCACGTCCGGCCGCCCAGCGTGGCCGTGCCGCTCAGACTGAGCTGGTCGGCACGGCCCCACAGCGCGCCCGCGTCGAAGGCAGCCAGGGTCACGGTGCCGCCCGGACGGAAGGGCAGGCTGGCCGGCAGGGTGCCGGTCACGCGGGCCTGCCGGGGGGGCAGGCCGATCATGGCTGCGAGCTTCAGCTCGCCCTGCCCGTCGATCACGGCGTCCAGCGGGCCGCCGGGCACGGTGCCGGTGGCACGCAGGGTGCCGCTCCAGCCCGTGCGGGCGTTCCAGCCGGGCGTACCCCGCAGATCCACGCGGGTCGTGCCCGACAAGTACGCCGTGTCGAGCTTCAGCCGGGCATTCTGCAGACCGCCAAGGGCGTTCGCACCGAGCTGGCCGCGCAGAGTACCGGCCACGCTAGCGCCGCTGACGCTGGCCCGCCAGTCCTGGCCGAGCAGGTGGGCGCTCAGGCGCGACCCGGCCGCCTGGAGTCCGGCCACGCCGGAGCTGAGGGTGCCCTGCGCGCTGACGTCGGGCCGGGTGAACGATCCACCCACCTGCGCCGTGTACGTGCCGGGCAGGCCCGACGTGAGCGTGGCCTTCGCACTGATTCCGAGGGCGGGCAGCAGGGTGCCGCTGGCCCGCACCTGTCCGAGGCCCAGGGTCGCGGTGGCTCCCTGCACCCTCAGCACGGAGCCCCGGTAGCTCAGCGGCGCGGCGAACCGCACTCCGGCCGCCATGCCGCTGGCCGTGACGCGCAGATCGGCCAGCGTGCCACCCACGGTCGCCTGTAGATTCCCGGCCGCACCGGTCAACGGTTTCAGGTCGCTGAGGGTCACGGCCCCCGTCGTGTGCCAGCCGGAAAGACCGTTTCCAGCCCCCCTATTCACCGTGAGGGCGAGGTCGGCACCGGCGGCGCTTCCGTTGATCCGCAGGGCGGGCACGCGCCCGGTCAGTCCCGTCGCCACAGCCGTGAGGTTCACCGCCTGCTTCTGATAAATGCCCTTCACTCCCAGGGTGAGGGCCGTGTCGGCCGCGCCCCGCAGCGTTCCAGTGAGCCCCTGGTAGCCCAGGGTCGCGTCCGCCGTGGGGTACAGCGGGCCGCTGATCCGCACGGGCACGCCACCCAGGGTGCTGGTCAGGTCGGCCGAGACCTGCCCGCGCGTCAGGCGGACGAGCCCGGCGGCCCGCTGCCCCTGCGCGGCGATGTTGATCCTCGCGCGCCCGGTCGCCTGCGCGAAGTTGAGCTTCGGTACCTGCACGTCCAGCGTGGCGCTGCCCTGGGCACCGGGCAGCAGGGGCCGCAGCGTGCGGGCGTCGAGCACGGCGCCGTCGATCACCAGCGACTGGCCGTCGTAGCGCACGGGAAGGCGCGTGCCGGGGTGCGTCAGGGTGCCGGAGGCGCGCAGTCCGCCCTGCCATGACACGCGAGCGTCGAGGCCCAGCGGGTCGCCCAGGTACCGCGTGCCGCTCAGGGCCAGCGTGGCCGAGGTCGGCGCGAGGTTCACGGTGACCTGTCCAGGCGTGATCTCGGGTCGCAGCACTGTGGGCAACAGGCCGGTGAACGGGGCCAGGGAGGTGCTGAAGGTTCCGCCCAAGGTGGGCAGGACGGCGACCCGGCCAGTGATCGGCCCTGCCGGAACAGCGTCCAGACCGGTGCCGGTTCCTTCCACGCTTAGGGTGCCGGGGGCACCGGCCAGCGCATACCGCGCCCGCAGCGCGCCGCTCCACGTGCCGGCGCGGAAGGTCAGGCCACCGACCGTGGCCCGGGCTCCGGTCAACGAGGCGCGGAGTGGGAAGGTCTGGCGGGGCACGCTCACGCGAGCAGGCACCGTGCCGTAGGCCATGGCCTTGAGCGTGACGGTGCCGTGCAGATCGGCCACGCCGCCCCGGGCATCCGCGTCCACATATGGGCCGCGCACGCGCACGGTGAGGTCAGAGACGGTCGCGGGCAGGGTGAGGTGGCCGCTGGCAATCACGTCGTGCCCGGCGAAGGTGCCGGTCGCGCGGATCGAGCCGTCGGCGGCCGTGACCAGCAGCGGCCCGGCGTTCAGGGTGCCGCTCAGCAGGTTGTTCCGGGCGGTCAGAGTGCCCGTGAGCGTCTGTCCGGCCAGCGTGAGTCCCTGCGCCCGCACGTCGAAGTCTGAGAACCCGCGCAGATCGACCGTCGCCTTCCCGCCGCCCGCATCGGTGACCGTGACCAGCCCACGCGGTTCGGTGCCGCGGCCCTCGATGTGCCCGTCGACGTACAGGCCGCCCAGGCCGGTCTGGCTGGCGATCGGCCCGCGCACGTTCACCGAGTACCGGCCGTCTGGCAGCGACGCCGTGCCGCGCGCCTGGAGCCCCTCGGCGTCGGTGACGAGCAGGTTCAGCGCGTTCCAGGGGCCAGTGGCCGTCACGGTGTACTGGTCGAGCACGCCGCGCGCCTCGACCGCGCCACGCCACGCGGTGCGGCCCGCCCGTGGCGGCCCCCAGGTGGCGCGGCCCTGCACGCGGCCCACCTGTCCGAAGGCGGTGAGCGCTTGCTGACCGGTGACGCGGGCCAGTCCGGTCGTGGCGTCGTAGGTGGCGGTGAGGTCGCCCCACGTGCCGCTGACGGCGAGGCGGGGAGTCAGGGTGCCGCGCAGGTTCACGGCCTGCGCGGGGATGGTCACGCCTCCGAAGGCGAGGTCGCCGGTGCGACCGGTTGCGCTGGCCTGCAGGTTGCCGTAGGGGCCACTGACGCTCGCGGTCAGGGTCTGGCCCTGGGCGGTCACGCTGCCGCCGACCTGGACATCCGGGTAGATGCGGCCCGCGAGCTGGGCACTTGCACCGCCAGCGCTGGCCGTCACACGGGCCGTAACCGCGCCCGCCGCGCGGGCCAGGGTGCCGACCACACCCACGCCGGATGCGGAGGCCCGGATCGTCGCCGTCCCCCCGGTGCCCGATAGGTTCAGGTCGAGGGTGCCCGCCAGATCCGCGACCTTCACCAGCGGCCGCAGTGCGGCGAGGTTCACGCGGCCGGTGGCGGTGATGGCCTGTCCGTCGATCACGCCGCGCGCGGTCTCCCCCTGCGTGGTCAGGTCGAAGCGCACACCGTTGTCGATGCTGAGGGTGCCCTGGATGTCGGCCCCGCGCACGCGGGCGGTGGTGCGGTAGGGCGCGCTGAGGGCCGTGTCGGCGAGGACGGTGATGCCACCCGCCGTGCCGCTCACGCTGGCGCGGGTGCCGTGCCCGGTGGCGGTGAGGTTGTAGCCGTTGCCCCGCGCGGTCAGGGTGCCGAAAGCCTTCAGGGTCGTGGTGACGGTCGCGTTGCCGTTCACGACGATGCCCCCGGCGGCACGCAGGCCATGCAGGCTGACCCGGAAGGAATCCTGCGCCCACCGCGCGAGCTGCCCGCCCGGCGCGAAGGTGCCCTGCTGGCGCACGTAATTCAGGTTAAGCGGCCCTCGCAGGGTGTCGGTCAGCCCCGGCACCTGCGCGGCCAGCGTACCGGTCACGTCGCCACCGGTCAGATCGATGCGTCCGGCGCCGTCCAGCGTGAGGCCCGCGCCCCTGAGGTTGCGGGCCGTCCACGTTCCCCGGAAGGCCCGGTCGAGGTTCAGGGTGGCGGTTCCCAGATCCGCCCGCACCCCGGCCTTGTCGAGGACGGCCGTGCCCGCCAGCGCGAAGGGCCCCGCCACTCCATCGGTGATGACCGCCCGCAGGTTCGTGGGCACACCGCTGAGGGCCACGTGTGCCCTGGCCGCGCCGTAGGTGGGATTCAGAGCCGCGTCCAGCGCCAGCCCCTTCAGCTCCAGGGTGCCGCGCAGGGGGCCACCCAGTCCGCTCCCCACGAAGCTCAGGCGGTTGTGCGCGTCGATGGTCGCCTGCACGTCCAGCGGCTTCTGCCCAAAGGAGCCGACGACAGTGGCCTGCCCCAAGCGGCCCAGCGCCCAGGTGCCTTCGAGGTGCTGGGGCGCGCCGGCCAGGTGGGTATCGGCGCTGAAGGCCAGGTCGTTGGTGAGCCCGCCCTTGTGGCCGGGTTCGCTCAGGAAGGTGTACTGCGCGTTCGCATCGGTAAATCTCACGCCGGCCAGCGTGCCGGCCCCGGTGGCGTAGCCCTTCACGCGCACGGTCGTCCAGCCCCCGGCCGTCACGCGCAGCTTGAGGTCGCCGGTGCCAGCGGTGCCGAGCGCCGTGGCCAGCCCAGCCACGGTGGGCGCCGCGTCGGCGGTGACCGTCCAGTTCTTCGCGCTCAGATCGACGCCACCGGTCGCGGTGACCGGCCCGTTCCAGCCGAGACCGGCGATCTTGAAGCTGATGTCGTTGCCCTGGTGCGTAGCGCCGCCCGTGATTCCGGTCACGGTCACGAACTTCGCCTCTGGCACGCGGATGGCCCCGCCCGTCAGGTGGACGTCACCCCGCACGGGGCCGTCGCCGACCACGTACTGCCCGCTGAGCTGCCCCGCGGTGATCCCGGGCCAGAACTGGTTCACCAGACGGGCATCGGCATCGAAGTGGATGGTAAAGATGTTCCCACTGGCGCCCTGAGTGATCCTGACGTCGGCCTGCGCCGGGCCGTGGCTCGTGTTGCCGCGAATCGCCAGCGTGCCATCGGCTCCTGTCTGTACGCTGAAATTCCCATCCGGGAGGTTCACGCCCGTTCCGTCCACGTTCACGCGGGTGTTGCGCACGTCCACCTGCCCCAACCGCACCGTCCAGCCGCTTCCCGTACCCGCCGTGCCCGGCTTGCCGGACAGCAGCTGTTTCAGGCGGAGATCCACCACGGCGTCGGACGCCTGTACGGCCAACGTCACGGCCTTCCCGGCCAGATCCAGGTGATCGATGGTCACGCCGACCGTTCCGGCCGTCGCCTCGACGCCGGGCAGCTTCACGGTCACGTCGTTCAGGCGGGGGGCCCACAGCGGCCCGCTGACCCGCCCGGCCGTGACGCCCGCCGGGCCACCGTACTGCCGCACCAGTAGGCCGCCGAACAGGGTGGGCAGGAAGGCGACGACCAGCGCCAGCACGGCCAGGACAGCCAGGAGTACCCACGGCCAGATCCGGCGGCGGCGGGACGGCGGGGGAGCGTCGGGAACCGGCGGAGTGGGGTCGGCGGGGAGCGGACGGGGCTCGTCCGTCACGCGCCCACCCGCTCCCAGTTCATCCGTCCACCGCACCGCATTCCTCGCATTCTACGCACGGCGACGTGAGGGGCGCACCTGCGCGGAACTCACCGAACCGTCAGCCCCGTCGCACCGCGCCGCGCCCTGGGCCGCTAGCATGCCCGGCATGCGCCTGACCGCTCTCGTTTCCGGCACCGTCCAGGGCGTCGGCTACCGCCAGTACGTGCAACGCCGCGCCCGCGACCTGAAGCTCACCGGCTACGCCGAGAACCTCCTCGACGGCCGCGTGGAGGTCGTTGCCGAGGGATTTGAAGACGACCTGACTCGCCTCCTGCACTGGATCGGTCGAGGCCCCCCGCACGCCCGCGTGACCGAGGTGCAGACGCAATACGCCGAGGCGACCGGCCTGCGGGACTTCCATATCTACTGAGGGGGCCGGCACCTCAGAACAGCGCTCCGGCGTGCGAGACGATCAGCAGCGCGGCGTCCGACGGCTCCACCTGCGAGGTATCGATGCGGATGGCGTCCGGTGGAGCGCTCAGGTTCCCGCGCCGGATCAGCAGGTCACGCAGCTGCACCGGATCGCGCAGTTTCAGCCTCTCCTGCCGCTCGGGCCGGACCACGCGCTGGGCCAGTTGATCCACTGGGCATGACAACCACACCGGCACGAACACCGCGCCACGGTCGGCAGCGATGCCCCGCAGCTGCTCGACGGCCCCCGCCGCGCCCGGCGAGTCTGAGAGGTAGTTGGTCAGGACGTGCGAATGACCCCGCGGCGCCATAATCAGAGCCTTCAGACTGAGCTGCCGCACCGCCTCGGCCAGTTCGAAAACCTGGGCGGGAAGCGGACTGATCCCGTCGGCGCCGTAGGCCCGGAAAATGGGGTCGTTCCACAGGTGGTTGTCGAGCAGGGCCGCGCCCGTGAGCGCCGAGAGGGCCTTGCCCACCGTCCGTTTGCCGCTGGCGGGTGGCCCGGCCAGATAGTACAGATGGCCCATCCCACCAGTCTGACGGTCTCCCGCGCGACCGTCATCCCTGAACTGGCGCGGCGCCCCGGCCGCAGGGCCAGGGCGCCGGCTCAGCGGAGCTTATTCCAGAATCGCTTCGTGGACGATCTCGACGTTGCCCTTCATGACGTTGCTCAGGGGGCACATGTCGGCCGCCTGCTTCACGTGCTCCTCGAAGTCGGCCTGATCGCTGCCCGTGACCTTCCCGCGCACGCTGAGGCGCATGGTGCTCACCTTGAAGCCCGCGCCGTCTCGCACCATCTCGCAGGTGGCCTGGGTGTCCAGGGACTCGACGGTATGCCCGTGGTTGGCAAGCAGGGCGGACAGCTGCATGGTGAAGCAGCCGGCGTGCGCGCTGGCCAGAAGTTCCTCGGGGTTGGTGCCCACGCCACTCTCAAAGCGGGTTTTGAAGCTGTACTGCGCGTCCTTCAGGGTGCCGCTCTCGGTGCTGACGGTGCCGGTGCCGCTCCGCAGGTCGCCTTCCCAGTGGGCCGATGCCTTCCTCGCAATGTCTGCCATGTCCCGAGTCTGCCCTGACCCGCCCGCGCGTGCCTTTACCTGGGGTTGAGGTGCCCATCATGCACGCGGGCCGAGCGGTCTACACTCGCTCCATGCAACCTCAGCAGTGGATGGTGCCGGGCGCGCCCGTCAGCGGCTTTTCGTGGATCGCGCCGAGCCCGTGCGGCAATGTGCTGCTCTCGCATGGCGTCGGCGAGTACGCGGGCCGCTACGTGGAGCGCTACCACGCGCTGATTCCCACGCTGGTGAACGCCGGATTCAGCGTGTACGCCTACGACCAGCGCGGGCACGGCACGTCGGGCGGACAGCGGGCAGTGGTGGACATGGCCGTGCTGGTCGAGGATCACCTGAAGGCGCGCGAGGCCTTGCGGGCCGAGACCGGCCCGCTGTTCCTGTTCGGTCATTCGATGGGCGGCCTGATCACGGCGGCCAGCGCCGCCCGCGACCCGCGTGGCGTGAGCGGTGTGGTGCTGTCCAGTCCCGCGCTGCTGGTCGGCGAGAACGAGCCTGCCTTGGTCAAGCGTCTTGCTCCGCTGCTGGCCCGGATTGCCCCCGGGCTGCCTATGACAGATCTCGGCACCGCGGGCCTGTCCCGCCTGGCCGACGAGGTCGCCGCCTATGAGGCCGACGAGAGCGTCTATCACGGCAAGGTGCCTGCCCTGACCGGCGCGAGCATGCTGGGCCTGAGCGCTTCCCTGTGGCCGCTCTACGCGAAATGGACGCTGTCCACCCTGGTCATCCACGGCACTGCCGACCGGCTCACCGATCCGCAGGGCAGCCGGCGGTTCGTGGACACGATCCAGTCCGGTGACAAGACGCTGGTGCTGGAGGAGGGCGGCTACCACGAACTCCTGAACGACGAGCCCCGTGAGAAGATCCGGGGACTGATCGTGGACTGGCTGCGGGCACACACGGGCGGCTGAGTCAGTCCGCTCCACCCGGCACGCCATCCCGCACGTCGGGGTGAAGGCCGAAATCCTCGGCGATCAGGCGCGCGGTCATCTTGGCGGACATCATGACGCTGGGCGTGCCGCCACCAGGCTGCGCACCCGCGCCGACCAGATAGAGGTTGCGCACGTCCTCGCTGCGGTTGTGCGGGCGGAAGAAGGCGCTCTGGATCAGCACCGGCTCCGGGCCGAAGGCGTTTCCGAGGTAGGAATCCAGCGCGCCCTCGAAGTAGTCGGGCGTGATGAACTCGCTGTGCGTCAGGCGCCCACGCAGGTTCGGAATGTACCCGCGTTCCTCCAGCAGGTCGTAGACGCGCTCGACCAGTTTCGGGCCTTCCACCGTCCAGTCCAGGCCGCTGGCGTTGTGCGGCACTGGCACCAGCGTGTAGGCCGCGTGGTGTCCCTCGGGGGCGAGGCTGGGATCGGTCAGGGTCGGCACGTGCAGGTACTGGCTGAAGTCCTGGCCCAGCACCTTCTTCCCAAAGATCTCGGTCAGCAGTTCCTCGTAGCGCGGCCCCAGGATGATGTTGTGGTGGCGCAGGTTGAGATCTGAAGCGTCCTTGCGGAACCCGAAGTAGATGACCAGCAGGCTCATGCTCTGCCGGGCGGCCTTCACGCGCAGGTCACTGTTCACGAGCCGGGCAGCGGTGGGCACGCGCCGGAGGTAGGTGTTCGCCCAGTCGCCGTTGCTGACGACGATGTCGGCGTGTCGTTCCGCGCCAGTCTCCAGCCGGACGCCGCGCGCCACCCGCTTCCCCAGAGGATGGCGGACGGGCTGGCCCCGGCCGTCCGTGACGAGGATCTCGTCCACACCCTGCCCGTACTCGATGTGCCCGCCGAGCTCCTCGAACTTCCGCACGAACGCGCGCACCAGGGCGCCGGTGCCGCCCATGGCGTAGTGGATGCCCCAGGTCTTCTCGACGAAGTGGATCATGGCGTAGATGGCGGGCACGCTCAGGGGATTGCCGCCCACCAGAAGGGTCTCGAAGGAGAACACCTGCCGCATCTTCGGGTTGCTGAAGTATTTGCGGGTGAAGCCGAACAGGGTCCGCACAGCGTCCAGCCGCAGCAGATCCGGCACGACCCGCAGCATGCTGCCCACATCCCCGAAGTGCGTATAACCGAGCTCAAGGAAACCGCGCTCAAAGATGGCCTTCGCGTCGGCATGAAAGCGTTCGTAGCCGGCCAGGTCTTCCGGGGCCAGCTCGCCGATCTGGCGGCGGGTGCTGGCCGGATCGCCGTCGTAGTCGAAGTACGTGCCGTCGTCGAACCAAATGCGGTAGAAGGGCAGGATCGGCACCAGGGTCACGTACTCGCGGGTGCGGGGGCCGCCGCTCTCCCCCGTCCGCACGCGGGCTTCACTGTCCAGCACATGCGGCGGGTAGTCGGGCTCCCCCAGCCCGCCCGCGCCACGCTCCAGGGTGAACAGTTCCTCGATGAAGTGCGGGACGGTGATCACGGTCGGCCCCATATCGAACACGTAGCCGTCCGGCGTGCGCTTCTGGTAGGCCCGGCCGCCCGGCTGGTCGAGCCGTTCGAGGATGGTCGTGTCGAAGCCCAGGGCTTGCAGGCGGATGCCCAGGCTCAGGCCACCGATGCCGGAACCGATGATCAGGGCCGACTTGCGGCGGGGTGTAGGGGTCATGCGTGAGGTACCTCCCGCCGACCGGGAGGCGCGGCGTGAACGTGAAGTCGGGAGTCAGGGCAGAGGGCGCTCAGGGCAGGGGCGGGCTGCGGAGTTCCCACCACACGCGCGGCACCATCAGCAGTTTGCGCGGGCCGCTCACATAGGCGCGGCGGCCGAAGTTGTCGAAGTCGTTGCGGGCCAGGTCGTCCAGGATGCCCTCGTAGGCGCGGGCGGCGGTTGCCACGGCCAGCCGGGCGCTGCCGTGCAGTAGCGGAATGCCCCGGCGGCCCTGCGCGTACCACTCGCGGGCCAGCGCCGTGAGGTCGAGCATCATCGCGCGGTACTCGGGCGTGACCGTTCCGGCCTCCAGGGTGGTACGCGTGACGCCGTGGCGCTTCATCTCACTGAGCGGCAGGTACACGCGGCCACGCGCGAGGTCCTCGCCGACATCCCGCAGGATGTTCGTGAGCTGCATGGCCTGCCCGAGCTTCAGGGCATAGTCCAGCGTGCGCGGCCCGCCGTGGTAGCCGCTGATCGGGGCGATCATGAAGCCCACGACTCCCGCCACGCGGCGGCAGTACAGGGTCAGGTCGTCCATGTCCTCGAAGGTGTGCCCGCACACGTCCATCAGCAGGCCGTCGTGCAGTTCCTCGAAGGCCGCCAGGGGGATGTCGTAGGTCTGGGCTGCCCACGCGAGCGCCATCTCGACCGGGTGGGGGCCGGGGGGGCCGTGAAAGGCGCGCTGCGTCCTGGCCCACCAGTCGGCCAGGGCCACCTGCGCGTGCTCCCCACTGAGTTCGTCGGCGATGTCGTCGCCGTCCCGGCAGGCCGCGTACACGGCCCACACGGCCTGCCGCTGGCGGGACGGGAAGAACCGCGACCCGAGGTAGAAGGTCTTGGAGTGCGCCCGCGTCACGTCCCGGCAGTGCGCCACCGCCTCCTGAAGGGTGGCGGGCGCGGCGGGGGCAGGGTTCACGTCAGTCACAGGGATGTCCTTGCCGCGAGTGTATGCGGAACGCGGGGCGGGAAACGTCTCATTTTCTTACAGACTGGCCACGGGGGGTCTCAGATACCGCTCGAACCGCACCGCACCGAGGGTCAGGCCATGCACCAGCGTGCATCCGGGCAGATCCGCGCTCACCCACGCTGGATCTGGAAAGTGCAGGCCGCCCAGCGTCGGCACCGACAGCACGCTCTGCACCGGGCCGGCCGTGCGGAGCAGGTACATCATCCACAATTGACCGCCCGGCCGGAGCACGCGGGCCGCTCCCTGCAGGAAGCGCGCCGGGTCGTGGGTCTCGTTCAGGGTGGCGCCAACCGTCACGCCGTCGAAGCGGCCTTCGGGCAGGTCATTCGACTCGACGTTCATGACCGCCCAGTCGATGTGGTCATGCGGCTGCTGCCGGGCGGCCTCGCGCAGCATGGCCGGGCTGAGATCCACGGCGAGCACGCGGCATCCCGCGCGGGCCAGCAGCCCGGCGTAGAACCCGGTGCTGGTGCCCGCATCCAGCCACCACTCGCCGGGCTGGGGGCGGCACTGGCCCAGGAACAGGGCGGTCTCCTGTGCTAGAGAGAACGGTCGCCCGGCCAGCAGTCCCAGTGAACGCCGCCGCCACGCGGTGTACGTCCGGGCCGTGAGGGGCGCGAAGTTGCTCCGCTGGGCGGCCGTCAGGCTGGGTGGGCCGGAGTTCAGGTTTTCTTTGCGCTGGCCCGAAGCGTCCATGCAAGTCATTATGCTGGTGGAGTTCAGTCGGTCTGTATCGCCCCGCGCGGTCAGGGGGCGGACGGGAGTGGAGGGCTGCATGGAAGAACGTAAGAGTATGGGGAGCGCACTGGTCGATGTGTTCGACGCAGGCGTGACCCTCGTGAAATCGGAGATCAATGGTGTGGCGCGCAAGGCCGGAGACATCGCCAAGGCCAAGGGCCTGGGGGTGGTGCTGCTGCTGGCCTCGGCTGGTCCGCTGGTCATGGCCCTGATCTTCCTGATCCTGGCGGTCTTCTACGGCCTGATCCGCCTGGGAGCCGGCCCATGGTTCGCGGCGCTGCTGATCGCCCTGTTCAGTTTCGCCCTGACCGGAGCGCTGGTGTTCCTGGGCATGCAGCGCCTAGGCGCGGAAGTGAAGACGGAAGAACCCCTGGTTAGGAGGCCCGCCATGAGCGACGACACGCACGACCAGTCCACGCCCAGCACGCCCGCTCCGGCTGGCCCGGCCAGCGCCCCGGACGACAAGACGCCCCAGGGCCGTAAGGTGGAACTGCGCCGCGACGCGCAGGATCACGCGGCAGCCGAAAACCGCGTGGTCGCCGAGCGGCCAGGGCAGGCGACCGTCCGCGTCGAGGGCGGCACGACCACCGTGCCCGTCTACGAGAGCCAGCCAGATGGCACTCCCTCCAACTACGGCAGCGGCCTGAACGAGAAGATCGCGGGCAAGGAACATGGCAGCCCCTCGCAGGGTGAGCCCGCCGCAAAACGCGACGTGCCCGGCATTCCCGTCAGCACCGATCCCACCTACCAGGACGACATGCGCAAGGGGCAGGAATCGTGACCGGGATCGACCGCGCGGGCATGACCGAGCGTGAGGCCGCCCGTGAGCAGCTCCGCGCGAGTATCGACGCCCTGAGCGAGCAGGCCAACTTGCACGTGCAGATGCAGAAAGAACCCCTGAAGATGCTGGGCGGCGCCTCTGCCGTCGGTGCCCTGATCGGGATCGTGGTCGGGCGTCAGTTCCGCCGCAGCCGCAGGATTTATGTGGATGCCGAGAGCCCGGTGAAGCACCAGAAGGCGCTGATCAAGGCCCAGAAATCCCAGTCCGGCGGTGGAGGGATCGGAGGCGCCCTGGTCGCCACGCTGGGTACGCTGGCGGTGAAGACTCTGACCGACCGGATCATCACGCCGCGCCTCGAAGGCCTCGCGGAGAGCCTGCTGGACAGGTCGGGCACGGCACCGACACCGTCCACGGGCATCCGTGCCATTCCCCCGCGCGCTGCCCAGACCAATGCCACGCCGGCCCGTCCGACCGCCGTGGGTGCTCCACCCTCCGTCCCAGCGGCGGGCCCGTCTGTTCAGGCAACCCCGCCTGCCGCCACAGCGCCCACACCGGTTCATCCCGGCGTGCTGCCCCATCCGCCCAGCGTGGTCGAGGCCAAAGCACAGGGCAGCGTGATCGGGGCCGACGAGCTGGCCAACCCCAACCGCCGCTGAACCGGAGCATCCGGCCGCCCACTGCTTCATGGTGGGCGGCCGATCTATGCCCTGAGAACGGGCCTGCTACCCTGGAGTGATGACCGCCCCGCGCAGCACCCGCCAGCGTGACGTGATCGCCCGTGTGCTGGAGACAGCGGAAGGGCCGCTGGCTGTGGCAGACATCCTGGTGCGCACGCAAGCCGATGTTCCCAGCGTGGGCCTTGCGACCGTGTACCGCACCCTGAAACTGCTGAGCGACCAAGGCCATGTCCACCCGGTCACGCTGGACGGCGAGACCCTGTACGAGGCGAGCGGCCGCGGGCATCACCACCACTTCTTGTGTACGGTCTGCGGCCGGGTGTTCACGCTGCACGCCTGCCCGGTCTCGATCCCGGCGGGCACGGTGTACGCGGGCGGCTTCGTGGTCGAGGCACATGAGGTCACGCTGTACGGCCGCTGCCCGACCTGTGCGTCCGGCCGCTGAGTGCGGTCGCGGGATCAGCGGTTGAACTCCGGTCGACGAAGGCGCCTCCTCCTGTCCTGACCTGAAGGCGAGGCTTGCCTTTCCCCGCTCCGCGGCGGTACCCTGCGTTCGTGCTTCCCGCGTGGAGGCCACCCTATCGAGAGCGCCCGAGAGACCTGGCTCGTTGACGGCGCGGCAACCGGATCCCATTGCGTCACGGTGCCAAGGCCAGCCCCCTGTGACCCGGTCAACGATGACCACCAGGCGGGATCGATCGGGAAGGTCACGCGTGAAATCGTTCCACGCCCCTTCTCGTGCCACCGAGAGGGGGTCTGCCTTTGAATGGCCGGCCCTCCCAGACCCCCCAGTCCTGCGAGGAGAGCCCGCCATGCCCCAGAAATTCGAGACCCTGCAAGTCCACGCCGGCCAGAAGCCGGATCCGACCACCGGGGCGCAACAGGTACCGATCTATCCCACCAACAGCTACGTGTTCGAGTCGCCGGAGCACGCCGCCGACCTGTTCGGCCTGCGGGCCTTCGGGAACATCTACAGCCGCATCATGAATCCCACGAACGCCGTGCTGGAGGAGCGTATGGCGGCCCTGGAGGGCGGCGTGATGGCGCTGGCCGTGGCGAGCGGACACGCGGCGCAGTTCCTGGCGATCACCACGTTGGCCCAGGCGGGCGACAACATCGTGTCCACGCCGAACCTGTACGGCGGCACGGTGAACCAGTTCCGCGTGACTCTGCGGAGATTGGGCATCGAGGTGCGCTTCACCAGCAAGAACGAGAAACCCGAAGAATTCGCCGCGCTGATCGACGACAAGACCCGCGTTGTGTACCTGGAGACCATCGGGAACCCGGCGCTGAACATCCCGGACTTCGAGGCGATCGCCGCCGCCGCGCATGAGCAGGGCGTGGCCGTGATGGTCGACAACACCTTCGGCGCGGGTGGCTACTACTGCCAGCCGCTGAAACACGGCGCGAACATCGTGGTGCACTCGGCCAGCAAATGGATCGGCGGGCACGGCAACGGCATCGGCGGGATCATCGTGGACGGTGGGAACTTCGACTGGGGGAATGGCCGCTATCCGCTGATGACCGAGCCCAGCCCCAGTTATCACGGCCTGGATTTCTGGGCGACCTTCGGCGAGGGCAACCCCCTGGGCCTGCCGAACGTGGCCTTTGCCATCCGCGCCCGCACCGAGGGCCTGCGCGACCTGGGGCCGACCCTCGCGCCGCAGCAGGCATGGCAGTTCCTGCAGGGCCTGGAAACGCTGAGCCTGCGCGCCGAACGGCACGCGCAGAACACCTCTGCCCTGGCGTCCTGGCTGGCCACGCACCCGGACGTCCGGAAGGTCACGTACCCCGGCCTGAGCAACCATCCGCACTACGACCGCGCGCAGCATTACCTGCCGCGCGGCGCCGGGGCCGTCCTGACCTTTGAACTCAAGGGCGGACGCCCGGCCGGCGAGGCCTTCATCCGCTCGGTGAAACTCGCGCAGCACGTCGCGAACGTGGGCGACACCCGGACCCTGGTGATCCACCCGGCCAGCACCACGCACTCGCAGCTCGACGAGGTCACGCAGAAGGCCGCCGGAGTCACGCCGGGCCTGGTGCGGGTGTCGGTCGGCATCGAGCACATCGACGACATCAAGGACGATTTCGCGCAGGCACTGGCCGCCGCCCTGGAACTCTCCGAGACGGAACTGGCCGAGGGCGGAGCATGACTGCCCTTCCCCACCCCGCTCCGGAGGCGCTGTACCCGCACCCAGACGACGTGACCGACGACCGATGTCCACTGCGCCACGTCACCCTGTTCCATGACCAGCCCCTGCTGCTCGACTGCGGACAGGTGCTGAGCGACGTCAGCGTCGCGTACCACACGTATGGCAAGGCCCGTGAGGACGCCACCCTGGTGCTGCACGCCCTGACCGGCACCAGCGCCGTGCACGACTGGTGGCCGGAGTTCCTGGGACACGGCAAGCCGCTGGATCCCACGCAGGATTTCATCGTGTGCGCGAACGTCCTGGGCGGCTGTGCCGGAACCACCGGCGCCTCGGAACTGGGCGACATCTCCATCAGCCTGCCGGACATGGCCCGCGTGGGCCGTGCCCTGCTCGACCATCTGGGAGTGCGGCGCGTCCGCGTGATCGGGAGCAGCATGGGCGGCCTGCTGGCGTACGCGTGGCTGCTCGAATGCCCGGATCTGGTGGAGCGGGCCGTCATCATCGGCGCGCCCGCCCGGCACTCTCCGTGGGCCATCGGGCTGAACAGCGCCGCCCGCAGCGCCATCCGTGCCGCGCCCGGCGGCGAGGGCCTGAAGGTCGCGCGGCAGATCGCCATGCTCTCGTACCGCAGTCCCCAGAGCTTTGCCCTGACGCAGACCGGCCAGCGCACGCGCGGCGTGCCCGCCATCACGTCATACCTGGAACACCAGGGCGAGAAGCTGCTGGCCCGCTTCTGCGAGAAGACCTACGTGACCCTCACGCGGGCCATGGACGCCTTCCAGCCGACGGACGCCGAGCTGCGTTCCATCCAGGCGCCGGTGCTGGCCGTGGGGATTTCGAGCGACGTCCTGTACCCCGCCGCCGAAGTGCGTGAGCAGGCGGCCCTGCTGCCTCGCAGCACGTACTGGGAGCTGGATTCGATCCACGGGCACGACGCGTTCCTGATGGACGCGCAGGCCCTGCCTGACGTGGTGCGCGACTTCCTGCACGGCTGACCGCCCGCTTCGTCCCGCACGGCCACTCCCGATCCCAGAACGACGGTTCCGCCCTCCCAGACGGCATCCGTCACGGTGGTTTGGTGCCACCGTGCTCCGATTTGTTACCGCCCCTTCGGGGAGCATCGTGGCCCTACATCCTTTGGATGAAGGACGCAGCGCCGGACTTTCTACACTGTGATGGAAGGTTGCGCTCTGGCCTCGGGGAGGGGGCTGACATGGCAGGATTCGCGGTACGGCTGGCCTTTCGGAACACCCTCACGTTGCTGGCCTGCGCCGCACTGCTTCAGGGCGCCATCGCCCTCCCTGCCACCACTCCCACCCAGGTTCCGGACGTCGATTCCAACCGCCTCGGCTACCCGGACAGCGCCCGGCTGGTCGGCCAGGATCGCGACCGGTTCGCCGACTGGTTCGCCAGTATCGCCGAGAGCCAGTACTACGCCATGAACGCCGACTGGACCGACCGAGACTGCTCGGGGCTGGTACGCTACGCCTTCGTGAATGCGCTCATGCCGCACGATCCGGCGTGGTACGCCAAGTTCGAATACCTGCCACGGCCCAGCCTGCCACCGGTGGAGAACCTCAGCTATCCGCTGCCCGTCATCGGCCGCTCAGTCTTCCGGGTGGCGCCCGGCGCGTACCGCAGGGACGACATCCAGCAGGGGCGGCTGGTGGGCCGCACGGGCGCGCAGTACCTCGCGAACTACTCGATGACGCGGGTCTCGCGTGACCCGGCGCAGGCGAAGCGCGGCGACGTGCTGTTCTTTCTGCGGCCACAGTTGCACTCGTACCACAGCATGGTGTACCTGGGCGGCGGAATGGTCGTGTACCACACGGGCGCCAGTCCGGCCGAGGGGGGGCGGGTGCGCCTGATCTCGGTGGCGACGCTGCTGAAGTTCCGGGACGCGGCCTTTCACCCGCTGGCATCCAATCCAGACTTCCTGGGCGTGTACCGGTGGAGGATCATGCATTAGCGCTCTGCCCGGCCTGCATGTCTTCCTCCACCCCTTCACACCCCACAAGGACCACCATGAAACGACCCTGGCTGGCGGGCACCCTGATCACCGGACTGCTGCTCTCGAACATCGCACCGGCCCAGAACATCTCGATTTACGGCGGGCGGGATTCGACTGCCGAGCCCCTGAAGGTCGAAGTCTACGCACCGGCCGGCACGCTGTTCACCCTCGACCGGGTGCTCGATCCGGGCGCCATGTTCACCGCCGACCAGGACGCCCACAGCCCGGTGCTGCCGGCAAGCGGGCGGACGCAGCGGGTGCGGTCGGTGCGCCTGGGCCGCAGCAGCCAGCTGGACTTCGGACGGGTGCCCAGCGGCGTGTACGTGGTGCGGGCTGGAAAGACCAGTCAGGTCGTGATCGTGTCGAACCTGGGGCTGGTGGTGAAACGCGACGCCACCACGACCCTGGTGTATGCCGCCGACAAGCAGAGCGGGCGGCCCCGCCCGGCGCGGATCTGGCCGCTGGGGCACACGGGGGTCGTGGCCGATGCCCAGGGCCTGGCGCGCTGGAAGGGCACGCTGGGCAAGGAACAGGTCTTCCTGGCGCAGTACGGCGACCAGTGGGCGATCACGGATTCCGGCTGGAACGGCTACGCGGCCCCCAGGGTGCGCGGGTACATGTACACGGATCGCCCGGTGTACCGGCCCGGTCAACACGTGGAGTTCAAGGGCGTGCTGCGCCGGGCAGGCACCCTGACCCCGCTCGCCGCCACGCCGGTCTCGGTCAAGGTGCTCAACGAGAACGAGGAGGAGATCTACCGGGGCACGCTGACCAGCGACGCGCTCGGCGGCGTGCACGCGGGCTTCGACCTGTCGGCCGGAGCGAAGCTCGGGGCGTACCGGTTCGTGGTGACCTCCGCGAAGTTCGACTCGGACGAGCTGAGCGTGGACGGATCGTTCCAGGTGGAGGCGTACCAGAAACCCGAATACCAGGTGACGGTCACGCCGGATAGTAGGGCAGCCGTGCAGGGCGACAAGGTCAGCGTGCGGATCTCGGCGAAGTACCTGTTCGGCGGCAGCTTGTCGGGCGCGAAGGTGAACTACTCGGTGACGCGCGCGCCGTACTACCCGCCCGGTTTCGACAGCGACTCTCTGCCGCCGGACAGCGGCGGCCCGGACTACGGCTCCGATCTGGTGGTGCAGGAGGAAACGCGCCTGAACCCCAGCGGTGAACTGGTACTGGAGCTGCCGCTGGAGAAGGACTCACAGGGCCAGACGGTCAGCTACCGGGTGGAGGCCGACGTTGAGGACGAGTCCCGCAAGACTGTGAGCGGGCAGGCCCAGGTGATCGCCTTCCCGGCGGCCCTGAACGTACAGGCCGACACCGACAGCTTCGTGTACGACGCGGGCAAGGCCATACACGTGAGCCTGGACACGCGTGACCTGCAGGACGCGGGCCGCGCCGCACAGGTCACGCTGGACCTCGTCCGGCAGGACTGGCAGAACGTGAAGGGCAAGTGGGTGATGACCGAGCAGCGTCTGGCCCGCACGCAAACCCGCACGGGGGCGACGGGCGTGGGCAGCGCCACCCTGCGTGCGCCCCGTGGCGGAGGGTACGTGCTGCGCTCGACCGTGCAGGACGCCCAGGGCCGCCGGAGCACCAGCGAGAACTGGCTGTGGATCACGAAGCCCGGCGAGGACTGGGGCTGGAATTACCGCGAGATGTCCCTGACCCTCGACCGCAAGACGTACCGGGCGGGCGACACCGCCACCGTACTGGTGGGCAATCCCACGCCGGGCTCCCCGGTGCTGCTGACGCTGGAAGGCCAGACGCTCCGCCAGTGGACGGTGTTGCGCAGTCAGGGCGCGACCCTGAGCTACTCGTTCAAGGTCACGGCCGACATGACCCCGAACATCTACGTGGCGGCGGCCTCGCTGGGTGACGGCAGTTTCCATGCCGCCGAGAAGCGCGTGAAGGTGCCGCGCGTGGGAGCTGACCTGAGCGTGAGCGTGAAGTCCGACAAGGCCCGCTACGCGCCCGGCGAGGCCGCCCGGCTGAACGTGCAGGTGCACGACGCGGCCGGCAAGGGCGTCCGCGCCGAACTCGCGCTGGGCGTGGTGGATCAGGCCATCTACCTGATCGAGCCCGACCAGAGCCCCGCCCTCCTGCAGGTCTTCGACGCTCCGCAGGACAATGCCGTGGGCACGCAGTCCAGCCTGGACTTCACCTTCCAGCAGACCGGCCCGGTGGCCTCCCGACCCGCCGCGCCCATGACCGAGGCGGCCTTCGCCCAGAGCAAAGAGGCCGCCCGTGCCACCCCCGCCCAGGCGGAGGTCACGCCACGCCAGGATTTCCGCGACACGCTGCTGTGGGTGCCCAACCTGCTGACCGACGCGCAGGGCAACGCCAGCGTGGACTTCAAGTACCCGGACAACCTGACCACCTGGATCACGACGGTACGCGCCCAGACCACCTCGCCACGCTTCGGGCAGACGACGGCCAGCACCCTGGTCACGAAGGACGTGATCGCCCGCCTGAGCCTGCCGCCCTTCCTGGTGCGCGGCGATCAGGTCACCCTTTCGGGCGTCGTGAACAACACCCTGGGCCAGGGGGTGGACGGCCGCGCGACCCTGGCGGTCAGCGGCCTGACGGGCGTGAGCGGCGCGGCCCTCACGCCGGGCGGGGCGAGCTTCCATGCCGACGCGACCGGACGCACCCGGCTGGACACGGTGGTGCGCGCCACGCAGGCGGGCACGGCCAGCGTGACCTTCACCGCCCGCACGCCCGCCGGAAACGACGCCCTGAAACTGCCGCTGCCCGTCAAGGCCCGTGGGTACGAGGAGACGAGGGCCTTCACCGGCAGCGCGGGCACGCCTATGACCTTCACGGTGCCGCGTGACGCCGCCGCGCAGACCGTAGGGCTGAACCTGAGCCTGACGCCCTCGCTGCTGTCGGCGGTCTCTCCTGCCCTGGAGTATCTGGTCGGCTATCCCTACGGCTGCACCGAACAGACCATGAGCCGATTCCTGCCCGCCCTGCTCGCCCGGCAGTCGCTGGGCGCCGACGTCGTGACCCAGAACGGCTGGGATCTCAAGGCCATCACCGAGGCCGGACTGGCCCGCCTGGCCGACTTCCAGCACGAGGACGGCGGCTGGAACTTCTGGAAGAACGACGCCAGCACCCTCGAGATGAGTGCGTACGTCGTCAGCGGCCTGATGCGCGCCAAGGCCGTGGGCGCGAAGGTGGACAACTCGGAACTCGACACCGGCCTGAAGTACCTTGCCGCCCACGTGGGCGATCCCGACGAACGGCAGGCGGATCGCGCCAGCGCCTACCGTGCCCTGGCCGACGCCGGACGGGTGAACGTGGCCCAGCTGAGCGCCTTCGCACGCCGCAAGGAACTCACGCCGTACAGCCTCGCGCAGCTCAGCCTCGCGCTGAACCGGGCCGGGCAGCGGCAGGCGGCGCTGGACACCCTGGCCCGCCTGAAGGCCGCCCGCCTGGGCACCACGCGGGGCGGCCTGGTGTACTGGGACACGGGCCGGTCGGCCGACGACTGGTGGTGGTACTGGGACGACAACAGGATCCAGGTGACGGCCACCGCCCTGGAAGCCCTGGCGAAACTCGAACCCGCCAGCCCGCTCATTCCCGGCGTGTCGCAGTGGTTGCTGCAGAACCGCCAGGGGCCGCGCTGGGTCAGCACGCAGGACACCACCAGCGTCATCATCGCCGCGCTGAGCCTGCCCAGAGCGGCCAGCCTCGCCCCGGCAGCGGTGGACGTGCAGGTGGACGGCAAGTCCCTTCAGACCGTGCAACTCGGCACGCCGGCTGGGGCCACGCTCGCCGTCCCGTCAGCGCAACTCAGTGCCGGAACCCACACCATCTCGCTGAAGGGAGCGCCGGCGGGCCTGACGTACTCGGGCCAGCTCCGCTACTCGCGCGAACCGGCCACGCTGAACGCCATCACCGGCCGCGGGATCACGCTGGGCCGCACCTACGAACGCCTCACGCCGCAGTGGGACGCCGAGAACAAACGCTACACGTACGCCCGCACGCCCCTCCTGAAGGGAGGGCAGTTCCAGCCGGTCACGGTGGGCGATCTCGTTCTGGTTACCCTGAGCGTCAAGCCCGACCAGACGGCGCGGTATCTGCTGGTCAGCGATCCGATTCCCGCGGGCATGAAGGCCCTGGACGAGCGCAGCCTGACCATCGCGGGCCTGAAGGAACGCGACGGGTACGACTGGGACACCTGGGACTACTGGTACGCCGGACGCGACCTGCTCGACGACCGCGTGGATCTGTACGCCGATTACCTGGAGGGCCGCCAGACCATGACCTACGTACTGCGCGCCCAGACACCCGGCACCTTCACCGCCCTGCCCGCCCACGCCTTCCTGATGTACGACCCCGGCGTGGAGGGCTACGGCCCCGCCGCGACTTTCACGGTTCGCGACCGCTGATGCTCCTGGGGCGCGTGCCCAGGTGGATCGCGGCCCTCGCCCTGGCCGCCAGCGTCATCGCCCAGGCCGCTCCGGTGACGGTCACGCACGGCACCCTGACCGTTACGTATGCCGACGGCCGCGACCGGGCACAGCTTCCGCTGGTGTTCCGCACCTGGGACAGGGCCGCCGCTGACCTGAATGCACTGGGCTTGACGGCAGGAGCTGTGAAGATCAACGTCGCCAGCAACGCCGCCGACTTCGCCCGGATGACCGGCGAGCCCGCCAGTATCGCCGCCAGCACGCGCGGGCAGACCATTACCATGCAGCGGCTGAGCGCCCTAGCCGCGCGGGGCATTCTGGCTTTCACCATCCGCCACGAGGGCTTCCACACCGCGCAGCCGCACGGTCTTCCCCGCTGGCTGGCCGAGGGCCTGGCCCGGCTGTTCAGCGGCGAGGCGGCGGGGGATTCGGCCGAACCGACCGGCCTGAGCGGCCTGAGTGAAGCACAACTCGATGCGAGGCTACTGGGACGTGCGCCTGGGGAAGCGGGCGAAGCGTACCGGGAGGCCACGCGTCGGGCGAGGACACGGGTGAGGACGTTGGGATGGAGGGCGATCCTGCACGGACGTTGACGCCGCGGCTCAGCCGAGTGCGGAGCCGATTACTCGACCGCCGCCAGTCGCCACAGGCCGAAGGCCGGGCCGTCGGCGGGCAGGGCCACGGTGCCATCTGCACCGGCCTCCACGTCGGGCGTGCCGGCGAGTCCGGTCAGGTGCGTGCCCACCACCCCCACCGGCAACCGCACTGGCTTGTAGGACGCGCGGGCGGCCTGCACCAGCACGGTCTCGCCGGGGGCCTCGCGCAGGAACACCAGCACGTCGTCGCCCACCCACAGCCAGCGCAGGCCGCCGCGCCGCAGGGCCTCGCTGGCGGCGCGGGCCTGGAACAGCGCACGGGTCGACTCCAGCCGGTGCGTATTCCAGCGCTCCGGGTGCGCCCACGGCATCGGAATCCGGGCGTACTCTGGCCCCATGGCCTCCAGGCCCAGTTCGTCGCCGGCATAGATCATGGGCACGCCGGGATACGCGGCGAGCATCCCGAAGGCGACGTCCACCAGCCGCGCATCGCCCAGCAGCGAGGCGATGCGGTGCGTGTCATGCGAGCCGATCAGGTTCATGGCGTGCAGCGTGGCCTGCCACGGCGTCACGCCCGAGACCGCGCGCATGGCGGCCACGACGGGGCCACCCGGCAGGTTGGGCAGCACGGGGTACTTGGTGTGCCGGTAGGGCTGCTCCTGCGGGGGCAGCAGCCACTGCCACAGCGGTCTTGTGAAGGCCGCGTAGTTCATGGTGCCCTGGTAGCCGTCGCCCAGCAGGTCGCGGCTGGCGTCGTGGTTGGATTCGGCCTGGAGGAAGTTCTCGGACGTGACCGAGGCCATCGTCTTACGGATGGTGGTGGCGACCAGATGGCTGAGGTTGATGTCCCCGTGGATGCCGGTCATGTTCGCCACGTCGATGCGCCACGCGGCCAGCGCCTGCGGCCCCAGCCAGCGCGCGACCACCGAGTCGGGGCCGTCGTACAGGCGGCGGCGCAGCTCGGCGCTGCGGTGGTCGAAGATCGGCATCTCCGGCATGCCCCACCACGCGTCGTAGGCGTGCGGGTGCTCGGTGTAGAAGAAAAAGCCCGCCTCGGCAGAATCGGGATCGGCCAGTCCGGCCTGGAACCACTCATGCGTGTTGCCGCAGTGGTTGGTGGTCAGGTCCCCCATGAGGTGCATGCCGCGCTCACGCGCCGCCGCCGACAGCCGGGCCATCGCTTCGTCGCCGCCCAGCAGGGGATCGACCTCGTTGAAGGTCGAGGCGTTGTAGCGGTGGTTCGACTCGGCCGGGAAAAACGGCGTGAGGTAGATGGTGCCGACGCCCAGCGACGCCAGATGGTCGAGGTGCGCCGCGACGCCGTCGAGGTCGCCGCCGTAGAACTGGCGCGGCGTGTCCGGTCCCTCCCCGATGACCGGGTCGTCCCAGTCCGCCGGCACCGCCCACGCTGGGGCCGACCGCTCCACCGCCCGGGCGAAGCGGTCGGGGAAAATCTGGTACATGGTGTCGGTCGCCCACGACGGCGGCGGCTCGAACACGCTGATGCGGAAATCGGCGGCATCAGGCACGTCATGCTGCTGCAGGCCGGAACCGTTGAGCCACTGGTAGCCGTAGGGGCCGCCGTCGAGCAGCCAGCGGTAGCTCACGACCGGGTTCACCACGGGCAGCCGGGCGCGCAGCCACGTATCACGGGCCGTGCGCCGGTCGAGCGAGGCGGCCACGAGTTCCGGCTCGCCGTCATTGATGACCCGAACCCAGGCACTCGTGACGTCACTGCCGTGGGGCACCCGCAGCAGCACGTCCACCGTGCCACCCAGCCGGGCGTGCGGCTCGGGCACATACGTTTCCGAGCCGTCGTGATGGGGGAAAAGCCAGTGCGCTCCGGACATATCAGGCTCCTCGTGAAGACGTGTTGCCGCATCTTCCCATAGAGCCAGCGGATCCGTCAGCCCGTCTTTAAGTCGCCGGAATGGACACCGGCTCTGCACCATCTCCACCGCGCGCCTGCCTATCCAGGCCAGATCTCACTTGCCCGTGAACAGCCGACCCACCGCCCGGATGAATTCGTCCCGCCGTTCCAGTTGCTCGGACGTGTAGCGCTCGCGCAGTCTGGCGTCTTTGAAGGCGGCCACATCCTGGCCAGGAGACAGCGCCCACGTTTCCAGCGGTATGCAGGCGATTCGCATGTCTGAACCCCACTCGTTGGCGGGCAACCCCGCCGCCCGAGCCGCCAGCGGCCACGTCGCGTCGATCAGGCGGTCGCCGCCGGGCTCATGCAGCACGAGGTAATTATGGATGTCGATGACCAGCTCACCGTTCCACGCCGCCAGTTCAGGCGCCGCGCCCTCGGGCAGCCGGATTTCCTGTGTGCAGGCGTAGATGGTGCTGGACAGGCCCAGTTCCGCGTACAGCGCCGCAAGCAGTTCATGCTTGGTCGAGCAGGTGCCACACCACTCGTCAATCACAGTTTCGGGCGCGTGCGTGCTGGCCCGCGCGTAGGGCATGTCGCGCACGAGTTCAAAGACCTCTCGTTCGTCAGGCAACGTGTCACCGGAACGCTGGCCCCGCCGCACAGCTTCGGCATGGAGGAGAGAAGCGAGGGCACGGGTCATAGATGGATCTGAATGGGCGGCGGCAGGACGGCATCAGCGACTCCGTCTCCGAAATGGAGTACCCGTAGAACTTTGTGGGGGCCACCAATTCCCTGGAGCGTCACCTCCTCTCCTACCCTTGGGATGACATAAAAGCCAAATCGTCCTACAGGCTGGCCGTTGTGAACCACGTCTACCGCAATCAAGTTCATGGTTGACCTCCGCCGACAGAATGGCCGAGTCCATGTGACCGCGCCGTGACCGGCTGTTAGCCGAAGTACCCCAGCAGGTCGATCAACGTCCGCGCATACTCATCGGGCTTGATCCCGCGCTTCTCGATTTTCACGCTAGGGGGGAAGGTCTGAACCTCAGTCTTATGCGGATACCGTTTTAGCCCGGCGGCGTCGTAATCCAGTGTCTTGTAGGCGAAGGTGACCTGAAGTTCCGTCATGGTGCCGCCGATGCTCAGCACGCGCTTGGCGGCGGCGGTGAGCCTCAGCTTAGCGAGGTCGATGAAGTTCTGGACTTCCGGCGTGGGCGGCCCGTATTTCTTGCGGAGGTCGCGCTCGACACGGGAAATGGCCTGAAGGGTGCGGCTGTCGCTCAGGCGACCATAGGTGGCGATGCGCGCTTCCTCGTCCTGCTCGAAGTATTCGGGACTGAGGCGGGCGTTGATCGGGAGGTCGATGCTGATGTTGACGGGGGCCTGCATCTTCTCGCCCTTGAGTTTAGCCACGGCCTCGGCCAGCATCTCGGTGTACACGTCGATGGACACGGCCTGAACGTGTCCGTGCTGCTCCTCGCCGAGGATGTTGCCGACGCCGCGGATCTCCATGTCCTTTTCGGCCAGCAGGTGGCCCGAGCCGAGGTCTTGCAGGTCGGCGATGGCCCACAGGCGGCGCTGGGCGTTCTCGGTCAGGCGCGGCGGGTAGAACAGGTACGCGTAGGCGCTGACGCTGCGGCGACCCACCCGGCCCCGGAGCTGGTAGAGCTGCGCCAGGCCCAGCCGGTCGGCGCGTTCGATCAGGATGGTGTTCGCCTCGGGGATATCCAGGCCGGTCTCGACGATGGTGGTGGACAGCAGCACGTCGAAGGCGCCCTGCTCGAAGCCCAGCATGATCTCCTCCAGCTCCTCCTCGTTCATGCGGCCGTGCGCGACGCCGATGCGCGCCTCGGGCACGAGCGTTCGGAGGTACAGGCTGCGGGCGGCGATGCTGGCAATCCGGTCGTGGATGTAGAAGACCTTCCCGCCACGCTCGATCTCGGACACGATGGCGTCGCGGACCGTGATCGGGTCGAAGGGCGTGAGTACCGTCTGAATGGGGCGGCGGCCCTTGGGAGGCGTCTGGATGCTGCTCATGTCGCGCAGGCCGACCATGCTCATGTACAGCGTGCGGGGAATGGGCGTGGCCGAGAGGGCCAGGGTGTCCACGGCCCGGATGCCCTCGGGAATCTCGATCTTCCCTTCCTTGGTGATGGGCGGCAGGCCGCGCAGGGCGCGCAGCTTTTCCTTCTGCGATACCCCGAAGCGGTGTTCCTCATCCACGATGATCAGGCCCAGATCCTTGAATTCGATGTCGCCGGACAGCAGGCGGTGCGTGCCGATCAGGATGTCGACCTTGCCGGCCTTCAGGTCGCTGAGGATCTGGCGGGCGTGCTGCGGGCTGGTGAAGCGTGACAGGCCCTCGACGCGCACGGGCAGGCCCTTGAAGCGCTCGATGAAGGTACTGGTGTGCTGCTCGGCCAGCAGGGTGGTGGGCACCAGGATGGCGACCTGTCGTCCGTGGCCGACGACGCGGTGCGCGGCGCGCAGGGCGACCTCGGTCTTGCCGAATCCCACGTCGCCCGAGATCAGGCGGTCGGCCGGGTTGGGTTTCTCCAGGTCGCGCATGGTGTCCTTCAGGGCCACGACCTGATCGGCGGTGAGGTCGAAGCTGAAATTCTTCGCGATCTGCTCGTCCCACTCGGGCTGCGGCGGAAAGGCATTGCCGGGCGTGACCTGCCGCGCGGCGTACTGCACGAGCAGTTTCCCCGCGACCTCCTCGGCGTTCTTGCGAGCCTTATCCTTGGCCCTGGCCCAGTCCTTCTTGTCGAAGCTGCTCAGCACGGGCGGATCGTCGGTGGTGCCGGGGTGACGGCGCAGCACCGGCAACTGTTCGATGGGCACGCGCAGGTGCGCGCCATTCCGGTATTCCAGATCGAGGTAATCGCGCGTGACGCCCAGCACCGTCAGCGTTTCCAGCCCCAGGAACTGCCCGATGCCGTGCTCCGGGTGGATCAGGTAATCTCCGACGTGCAGGCCCAGCGCGTCAGTGACGGGTTTGCCGCCCAGCCGCTTTCCGCGCAGGGCGCTGCCGCCCTGGAAGCCGTAGATCAGGTCTTCCGTCAGGATGACTGTGCGGTGCTCGGGAATGGCGAAGCCACCCTCGCCGGCCGCGCGCAGGAAGCCCACCTGCCCTTCCTCCACGCGCGGGATCTTCAACCAGGGAATCTCGTGCGTGTTCAGCAGTTTGTCGGCGAGGTAAGCGGCAGTGCGGTCATGGCGCACGAGGATCAACACGCGGTAGCCCGCCTGCCGCCACTCGGTCACGTCGCGTTCCAGGTCGTTCAGCCGGGCGCGGTAAAAGGGCAGGGCGGTCAGGCCGGTGTCGAGATCCGGCAGGCCCAGTGGCGCGCGGCCAAACGAAGTGACCTCCCGCGCCGCCAGCCTGGGCCACAGCGTGTCGGTCAGGATGCCCAGGCTGCTCGCGTAGAACTCGGGCGAATCCAGGAACACCCGGCCCGGCAGCAGTTCCAGGCGCGTGGCGTCCCACTTCACTTCCGTCAGGTACTCGGGCGTTGGCTCCAGGATGAAGAACTGCGCCTTCTCGCCGGTCAGTTCGCCGGGGGCCAGCAGCCGCAGGGTGTCGAGTTCATCGCCGAAGAACTCGGCGCGCACCCACAGACCGGCCTCGGCCTCGGCGGGCAGTCCCGCACCGGGCGCGAGGCGCAGTTCCAGCGTGTCGCCACGCAGCTCGTAGCCGGGTTCCTCTCCACGGTCGTACCCCAGCCGTTCCAGGCGCTCCAGCAGCGCTTCACGCGGGTAACTGCTTCCCACCCGCAAGTTCAGGGCGTGATCCTCCGGACGGGCCGGGAACAGGTCGAGGGCCGTGTTCACGTCCAGCACCACGTGCTCGTGCCGGGCGTCCCAGTCGCGTAGGCCGGGATTCACGGTCACCGGCGCCCCCAGGGCGCCCGCCGTGGCGTAACTGCCAAGGCGATCCGGCGTGGTCAGCAGCACGGCCGGCCCCGGAAACGCCGCGAACAGCGCCGCCCGCGCCACCTGCGGAAGCAGCAGCAGGTTTCCGGGCGGAGCGGCGGGCAGCAGTTTCGACAGGTTGGGCGCGGCGACAGTCACCTGAAGAGTTTACGCGCCGTGACCACAGCGAACCGAGAGCGAAAAGACTTAGGCAAGGTCAGCCGGGATGGGCACCCAGCCACCACTGCGCCAGCGCGAGCGCCCCCATCAGCAGAAAGGTGATGACAGGCAGCCACCGCCGCAGCCACGCACGAGTCCGGTCGTTCATCCCAGCAGCATGACACCTGCGCTGCGGGCAGGGAACACTACCCCACCGTCATGCCCGCCCATGGCAGCGTTCAGATCGCTATGCTCCACCCATGTCCCTGCCCAACCCGCCGCGTCGGCATGCTTTGAGGCGCATGCTGATCGCGCTCGTCATCGGAAGTGCAGCCGGCCTGCTCACCCCGCCCACCTGGACGCTCGATGCCCGCCTTCTCACCGGCTGGATCGTCGTGTGTACCGCCGTCATGGTTCAGCTGTGGCCCAAGATGATGCGGTCCGGCCCCGCCCGCACCCGAGAACTCGCCACCCTCGAAGACGATTCCCGCGCGCTGGCGGGAACCATCACCACCACCGCCGCCGTCGTCAGTCTCGTCGGCGTGGGTTTTCTCCTCTCGGATGCGCACAGCAGCAAGGGCGCCGCCGAATTCCTGTACACCGGTCTGGCGGTTCTGACGGTCGCCGCGTCGTGGCTGCTCGTGCAGACCGAGTACACCCTCCACTACGCCCGCAGGTACTACCGCGACGGCCGTGGCATCGTGTTTCCTCAGGGTGACGGTGAACTCGAGGAACCCACCTACTGGGATTTCGCGTACCTCGCCGTCACCATCGGCATGACGTATCAGGTCAGCGACACCGACCTCAACACCCGTGGCATGCGCCGCCTGCTGCTCGGCCACGCCATCCTCTCCTTCGTGTTCGGCACCGTGATCATCGCCGTCACCATCAACGGCATCGCGGGCCTCATCCAGTAGCGCCCGCCCAGCACCAGACGCGACAGCAACGAACACCCCCGGCCGGAGCCGGGGGCGCACCCATTCGACGGTTTTAGCCGAGGCGTTTGATCGCGCGGGCGGACAGCACGTCCACGAGATGAGCGCGGTAGTCGGCGCTGGCGAAGCGGTCACCGAGCAGGTCTCCGGCGTCCACGAGGCTAGTGGGGACGGCCGTCCCGTTCTTCACGGCGTCTTCCAGCTTCGTCAGGCGGTGGGCGCGTTCGGCCGCGCCGGTGTACGCGGCGCGCACCTCGCCGTCGGCATGGCGGGCCACGGCGACACCGACCACGGCGTAGTGGCTGGCGGGGTGCCGGAACTTCTCGTAGGCCGAGGCCTGGATGGTCGCGGGAATGCGGATGTGCGTGAGGAGTTCGCCCGGCTGGACGGCGCTCTCGAACATACCGGTGAACATGTCGTCGGCCTTCACCGTGCGCTCGCCATTCGGGCCACGGATGACGAATTCCACGCCGAGGGCGAGGGCGGCGGCGGGATAATCGGCGCTGGGATCGGCATGGGCGAGGCTGCCGCCGATGGTGCCCCGGTTGCGAACCATCGGGTCACCGACCCACCCGGCGACTTCGGGGAACAGCGGGAGGTCGCTGCGGAGCACGTCGGCGTGGGTGGTCATGGCGCCGACCACGAACCAGTCGCCGTCGCGGGTGATGCCCTTGAGTTCCTTCAGACCCCACACGTCGAGCAGGGCGGGCGGCTGGGCGAGGCGCAGTTTCATGGCGGGCAGCAGCGAGTGGCCGCCGGCGATGATCTTCAGGTCGGGATTGGCGGCGAGGGCCTGGATGGCCTGGTCGACACTTTCGGCTTTCTGGTAGTCGAAGTTCGCTGGGTACATGGATCCCTCCGGGACGGAGCCATGAGCTGTGGGCTCTGGTCGATGGGGCGGCGGCGCTGGGGCTCTGGACAGTCGGCCCGTCTCAGTCGTCGGCCGCCTGCGGCTGGCTGCCGCGAGCGTCGCGGATGGCCTTCCAGACTTTCTCGGCGGTGTACGGCATGTCGAGGTGCGTGATGCCACATTCCGTCCAGAGGGCGTCCATGACGGCGCTGGCCACGGCGGCGGTGCTGGCGATGGTGCCGGCCTCGCCGATGCCCTTCACGCCCAGGGGGTTGTGCGGGCTGGGGGTGACGGTGTGCCCGATCTGGAAGGTGGGCACGTCGTCGGCGCGGGGCATGGCGTATTCCATGTACGTTCCGGCCAGGAAGTTGCCCTCGTCGTCGTACGCGGCGTCTTCCAGCAGGGCCTGACCCATGCCCTGCGCGATGCCGCCGTGCACCTGCCCCTCGGCGATCAGGGGATTGATGAGCGGACCGCAGTCGTCCACGCAGCCGTAGTTGCGGAGCTTCACGTGGCCGGTGTCGGTGTCGATCTCGACGACGGCGATGTGGGTGCCGAAGGGGTAGACGAAGTTCTTGGGGTCGTAGAAGGCGGTGGCTTCCAGGCCCGGTTCGAGGTCCTCGGGGTAGTTGTGCGCGAGGTGGGCCATCAGGGCGATGTCGAAAAAGGTCTTGCTCTTCTCGGGCGCGCCCTTGATGCGGAACACGCCGCCCTCGTGCTCGACGTCGTCCACGCTGGCTTCCAGCAGGTGCGCGGCGATCCTCTTCATCTTGGTGGTGATCTTGCCCAGGGCCATCTTCAGGGCCGAACCGCCCACGGCGGCCGAGCGGCTGCCATAGGTGCCCCAGCCGTAGGGCATGCGGCCGGTGTCGCCGTGAATGAGGTCGATGTCCTCGATGGGAATCTGGAGTTCATCGGCGGCGATCTGAGGGAAGGCGGTCTCGTGACCCTGGCCGTGGCTGTGGCTGCCGGTGAACAGTTCAACCTTGCCGGTGGGGTGCACGCGCACCAGGCTCGATTCCCACTGTCCGGCCTGCGCGCCGAGCTGCCCGACGAGCGCGGAGGGCGCCAGTCCGCAGGCTTCGAGGAAGGAGATCAGGCCCACGCCCATGATCTTGTTGCTGCCCTTGCCGCGCTTCTGTTCCTCGCGCAGGCCGGCGTAGTTCATCATGTTCATGGCCTTGTCGAGGGCCGGCTCGTAGTTGCCGCTGTCGTACACCAGCGCCACCGGCGTCTGGTACGGGAACTCGTTCTCCTGGATGAAGTTCTTGCGGCGAAACTCGGCCGGATCCATGCCCAGCTCGTGGGCGGCCATGTCCACGATGCGCTCGATCAGGTACGTCGCCTCGGGGCGGCCCGCGCCACGGTAGGCGTCCACGGGCACGGTGTTCGTCATGACGCCCGTGACCTTGGCGTGAATGGCGGGCATCTTGTACACGCCGTTGAGCAACGTGCCGTACAGGTAGGTGGGCACGGCCGGGGCGAATAGGGTCTGGTACGCGCCGAGGTTCGCCAGGGTATTCACGCGGAAGCCGAGGATCTTGCCGTCGTCGCTCACGGCAAGCTGCGCGACCGTTTCGTGGTCGCGGCCCTGCACGTCACTTACGAAGGCCTCGCTGCGGCGGGCCGTCCACTTCACGGGGCGGCCCAGCAGGCGGGTGGCGAGCAGCACGATGACCTCTTCCTGGTACTGGAAGATCTTCGTGCCGAAGCCGCCGCCCACGTCGGGCGAGATCACGCGCAGCTTGTGCTCGGGGATGCTCATCACGAACGCCGCCAGGATCAGGCGGTGGATGTGCGGGTTCTGCGATGTGGTGTACAACAGGTATTCGCCGCTGGCGGGCGTGAACTGAGCGAGGCTGGAGCGCGGCTCGATGGGATTGGCGACCAGGCGGTGGTTCTTGAGCTGCACGCTGATCTTGCGGGGCGCGGCGTTGAAGGCCTCGGTGGTGGCGGCCTCGTCGCCGATCTCCCAGTGGAAGGCCACGTTGCCGGGCACGTCGTCGTGCACCAGCGGGGCGCCGTCCTTCACGGCGGCACCGGCCGTAGCCACGGCGGGCAGCGCGTGATAGTCCACTTCCAGGGCGGCGGCGGCGTCCTCGGCCTGGGCGCGCGTCTCGGCGATCACGACCGCGACGATGTCGCCCACGTGGTTCGCTTCATCCAGGGCGATGGCCGGGTGGGCCGGGGTCTTGAGCTCCGGCAGCAACCAGCCGACCGGAATGCTGCCCAGGCCGGCCTCCTTGACGTCCTGGCCAGTGAGGACACGCACCACGCCGGGCAGATCCTTCACGGAGTCCGTGTTGATGGCGACGATCTTCGCGTGCGGGTACGGGCTGCGCACCATGGCACAGTGCAGCGCGCCGGGAATGACGATGTCGTCGGTGTAGTTGCCGGTGCCGGTGATGAAGCGCGGATCTTCCTTGCGCTTCAGGGCCTGCCCGAAGTACTTCTCGCTTCTGCTGTCCGTCATGGGGTGGGGCCTCCCTGGGGGCGAGGGGATGTGCGGGGCCGGAAGTCAGGACAGGGAAGCTCAGTCGTCGGCGGCCTGCGTCTGCGCGCCCTGCATGGCCTTGGCAGCATGCTGCACGGCCCGGACGATGTTGTGGTAGCCGGTGCAGCGACAGTAGTTGCCTTCCAGGTGGTGCCGGATGACTTCTTCGCTGGGGTCGGGGTTGTGCTTGAGCAGTTCGGCCGAGGACATGATCATGCCGGGCGTGCAGAAGCCGCACTGCAGGCCGTGTTCCTCCCAGAAGCCGGTCTGGAGCGGGTGCAGGTCGGCGACCGTGCCGAGGCCCTCGATGGTCGTGACCTCCATGCCGTCGGCCTGGACGGCCAGGACGGTGCAGCTCTTCACGGCGTCGCCGTTGACGTGCACGGTGCACGCGCCGCACTGGCTGGTGTCGCAGCCCACGTGCGTGCCGGTCAGGGCGAGTTCTTCGCGGAGAAAGTGGACGAGGAGCGTTCTGGGCTCCACGTCGCGGGTATAGGTCTTGCCGTTCACCTGAAGCGTGACGTTCATGAGGTCCTCCCACGGAATCGGTGGTGGTGCTGAGAGCGGTTCCAAACAGATTTTCTGACCGTCCCCATTCAAACACATGAAGGTTGGAAAAGGGTGTTGCCCTTCATGCCATTCAGGACGGCGAGGACTGCCGCGCGGGCGTGGCGTCCTGCACCGGCCGTTCCGGCAGGTACCGCAGCGCCAGACCCGCCAGGAAGGCGGCCAGCGCGAGCAGGGCCAGCGCAGGCCAGGCGGACGTCCAGGCCCAGCCGGAGGTGGCGGCCGCGTCCCCCGGTGCATCCATGAGGCCCAGCGACCCCAGGTCACGGGTGATGGTGGGCAGACCGACGGCCGCGCCGGGAGCGCTGTACCCGCCAGGAAGTGGGGAGTACAGGCGGGTGACATACCGACCGTCGGCCGTGGGCTGGAGCGAGATGGGCCAGGGGCCGTCCGGGCCGTCCAGGGTGATCCGGGCCGTCGGGGCCGTGACGAGCAGATCGGCGCCAGCCCGGCGCAGCGTCGGTGCGCTCAGGGCCTGCCCACCGTCGAGAGGCGTCCCGCGCACCAGCGGGGCGAGCAGCGCCGGGAACTCCGGCCGGTCGCCCAGGGAACCGCTGGCTGCGGGATTCAGGGCCAGGGCCGTGACGCTCCCGAGGCCCACGCGCCACGTGGCGGCCAGCGGATCGGCGGTCGCGCCGGTGCCCACGAGCCCCAGGGCGGTCGCCCCTGGCTTGAGCGTGGTTCTCACGTACTGACGGAGCGTGAACGTGGGGCCACCGGGCCACTGCGCCGCGAACTGCCCCGTCTTGACGGCGCTCTCGCCCTGGCTGAGGGTGTCGCGGGCCATCAGGCTGGGCACGTCCCGCCAGTCCTGGGCCTGCGCGAAGCGGCCCTCGCCCCACTCGGCCATGCTGCGCATCAGGGGCACGTGCATGCCGCTCCCCACGCTGACGGTGCTCACGGTGATGCCGGTCGCGTGCATGCGGCGGATCAGGCGCCGGTACTCGTCCGGACTGAAGATGCCGCCGTCCACCCCGTCGGTCAGCAGGATCAGGTGCTTGCGTGACGCGCTGGATTTCAGCAGTTCCTTCAACGCGGCATCCAGCGCGCGCTTGACGACGGTGCCACCCTCGGCCTCGATGCGGCCGATCTGCGAGCGGATCAGGGCGGTGTTCGTCGCGCGCGTGAGGGGCACGGCGACCTTCGGGGAGGAGTCGAAGGCGATCACGGTCACGTCGCCCTGCGGTGAGAGCAGCAGCGCCGAGTTCAGCGCCGCCGACTTGATCAGGTCGAGTTTCGTGAGCCCGCCGCCCACGGTCTCGTTCATGGAGCCGGATTTGTCGAGCACCAGCGCGAGCGCCAGCCGGGGCAGGTCACGCGGCACCCGCCCGGACATCGGCGACAGGGTTTCCAGGCTGGTGCCGATATACCCGCCTGGTCCGAACGCCTGGGCAGACCCCGCGATCAGCAGATGGCCGCCGGCCTGCACGCGGTTCGTCAGGGCGGCGCGGATCGGGGGGGCGAGCGCGGCGGCGGGCGTGTCCAGCAGCACCGTGCGCGTGGCAGCTTGAACGTCGGCCGCTCCCAGGTCGCCCGGAAGGATCGGGTGGACGGCAAGTCCCTGCACCCTCAGCGCCTGCGCCAGTGCAGTGCGCGCTGGCCCGGCCTTCCCGATGACGAGGACGGGATCTGGGGGGCCCACTGCGGTGGCCGCCACCGCCTCGACGCCCGGCTGACCGGCCCGTTCCAGCGACAGGGTGTAGCCCACCAGTCCGGGCCCGGTCTCGCGCAGAGGCAGGGTCAAGCGGTTCAGGCCCGCCCTCACTGTCACCGGGCCGTCGAGCAGCGGCACGTCTCCCCGGCGCAGCCGCAGCCGCACCGTTCCAGCCGCGCGGGCCGTGATCAGAATCTGCGCCTCGAAAGGCTGTGCAGGCTGAACGGCGCTGGGCATCTCAAAGGCTGTGATGCTCAGGGAAGGGGTGGTGGTCGCTCCCACTGTCTGGAAGACATGGCCACGTGCCCTGAGCCGGGCCAGCACGTCCGGCAGCCGCGCCGAGACAGGCCACGCCCCGTCGGGAACACGGAGGTCGGCGTGGGCGCCGGGCGGTATGCGTGCAGCGGCGAGTTCGAGTGCGGTTGCCAGATCCTGACCTGGAGTTGGCGCGACGGTCACCGTGAGCGGCGGCGCGGCCGGGCCGGGCAGGTTCACGTTCAGCACGGCCAGCAGCAGCAGCGCGGCGCTCAGGGCGTGAAGTATCAGCAACCGCCGCTGCGGTCGGGTCAGGGCGGCCCAGCGGCGGCGGCGCAGGGCCGGTTCGGACCGGATCAGTACAGCCAGCTCCACCAGCAGTGCCAGCAGGGCGAGGCCCAGGAGCGGCCGCCACAGGGCGTTCAGGCGGCTTAGCCAGTCTCCGCCAACATTTCCTTCGATGACGTTCGCGGCCGTGCCGGTGGCCTGGAGATCGGCTTCCGCCCCCGCAAGACGGTTCACGGCCAGCGGCTGACCGTCCACCCGATACACGCCCGCCGTCCAGGGAATGAAGCTCTCCCCCACCAGCGGCTGAACGCGTCCATCCGGAAGCCGGAGATCAAGCGCTCCGGCAGCGAGGGCACACGGCAGGCCGACCAGACACGGAGGCACCACCTCCTGACCTGTGTCCGGCCGGGCCAGCGCGGCCAGTCGGGCGAATAGCACGGGGAAGGCCGGCGAGTCGACCCAGCCCCCCGCCGTGGTGGACATCGCGACGCGCACGGCAGTGTGGCCCTGGGTGCGCTGTACCTCGAGGAGTGGCCCATCAGCGCCCACCAGCAGCGGGGTCGCGCTGGCCCAGCGTGGCATGGTCGCGCGCGCCTGGCGGCCCAGATCTGCCCAGGCGACCCCACTTCCCAGGGGATCGCCGGGAGCCCAGCCGAGCACCGTATCGTCGCGAGTGGCCGTGCCGGGGCCGGTCAGCCAGACGCTGACCGGCGCGAGGTCGTGACGTGGCAGACCTGAGGAGGGGCCGGTCACGACGAGCAGGTCGGCGGTACCGGGTAGGGGGATAGAGGTCGTACGCGTCACGCGGGCGCCGGGAAGGGCGGCCAGCACGCGGCCGATGGGATCATCCACGCTCTCCGGCACCGCCGCGCCCACCACGGTCACGCGCAGGGGGGCGGGTGTGGGCCGGAGCACCACCTGTGCCACGTCGTCGGCTGGGAGCACGTCGGCGCTGTCCAGGCGGACGCTCAATACGCCTCCGGTGCCGGGTGTGAAGTGCACGCTGAAGGCCGTCTCGCCCCCTGGAGCCAGGACCAGCCGGCGCTCCGCCAGGGGCGTACCACCCAGCGCGATAGTGACAGCACGTGGCCCGGCTGCGCCGTACTGGTGTACGCGTCCGGCCACCTGCCAGGGAGAGCCCGCGCGGCCCGGGATGACTGTAAGCGCGGAGATCGCGGCATTCGGCTCGCTGCCTCCGATGACCCGGATGGCGGGGCGGAATTCCGCCAGGGCAAGCGCGGCGCGGGCCCGTTCGCCAGGGCTGGCGTACACGATGAGCGGCGGCTGCGCCTGAGTACCGGTCAGGGCGCGGATGAGCCGGGCCGCCGCCGTCCAGTCCGGGGTGCCGTCGCTCGCGCCGGTTCCGGTCACCTCATCGGTCAACTCGCGGCGCAGGGCCGCTGGGTCTGCTCTGGCGACGGCAATCGGTCGGGGCACGTCGGCCACCAGCAACACGGTGCTCCGGCCCTCCAGCCGTCCACTGGCCGCCGACACGGCGGCCGTGAACCGGTTCGGGCGGACATCGGTGGCCCGCATGGCCCGTCCGGCCTCGACCAGGATCACGACCTGACCGCCGCCGACCGGCGGCGATGCGGACGGTCGGGCGAGGGCCAGCGCGACGAGCAGCAGCACCAGCCCCTGGAGGAACAGGGCGGCGCTCAACCGTGCGCGGGGCCGGGCACGGCTGGAGGAGTGCAGGGCCAGCCGCCGCCACAGGTGCACATTGCCGACTTCCACGGCGCGGGCCGCGCGGCGCTGCCGGTGAAAGTACACCAGCAGGGCGGCCAGCATGACCAGCAGCAGCCACCACGGCTGGGTCAGGGTCACCGGAGTGGCCTCACCGGATCACGCCGCGCGCCAGGAACTCGCGGAGGATCAGATGCTGGACGGCCTGATCGGAACGCACCTGGATCAGGCGCCCCCCGTGCCGGGAGAGCTGGATCCGCAGAGCCGCGTTCCAGTCGTCCAGGGCACGGCGGTACGCACTCACCGTCGCGTCGTCCAGGAAGACACTCACGCTCGAACCCGTCTCAGGTTCCTCCAGGCGGGTGAGACCCCGGCCCAATGGCGTGGGGTCGAGTTCGTCCGGGGCGAGCACCTGCACGGCCAGCACCTCCTGCGCGCGACTGTGCGCGTGCCCAATGGCCTGCGGATCGCTGTCGGCCAGGAAGTCGCCCACCAGCACGACCAGCGCGCCGCGCGGGGCCGACGCCGCCGCGTGCGTGAGGGCCGCTTGGAGCGTCATGCGTCCGGCCGGCTGGGCCCGGCCCAGGAAGCCCAGGAGTTCGGTGGCCCGGTTCACGCCCTGCATCCGGCCGCTCGACCTGACCTCGTTCCCGAAGGTTACGGCCTGCACGCTGTCGCCACCGGCCAGTCCGGCGTAGGCGAGCGCGGCGGCCAGCTGCTGGGCCAGCGCGAACTTCGCGGGCGTGCCGGTGGCCATGCTGGTGCTGGCGTCCAGCACGACCGAGATCGGCAGCTGCTGGTGCACCACGTATTCCCGCACGACGGGCACGCCCAGCCGGGCGGTCACCTGGGCGTCGAGCGCGCGGATGTCGTCGCCGGGCGCGTAGGGGCGGTGATCCGCGAACTCCAGTCCGGACCCCTTGGCGCGCGAGGGCCGCTCGCCGGCTCCGCCCTGGGCGCGGGCGCGGCCGGTGCTGCTCAGGCGGCGGCGGGCCAGTTCCTGCTGCACGGCCGGGGGAAGCTGCATGTCCGGCCCCTATGCCGAACCAAAACGATTCCAATCCAGGCCGTGAACAGATCGGCCTAGATTTCCATCGTTCCAGTTCGGCATTCTGCTCATTCTCACTGCGCTCGGCCTCGCCTTCGACTCGGCGTAGTTCTGCATTACAGCCCCTGCGCGGCCAGCAGCTTCAGGAGCAGGGCGTCGCGGTCGATGCCGTCGGCGACGCCCTCGAAATTCAGTTGCAGGCGGTGGCGCAGGGCGGGGAGCAGCACGGCGCGGATGTCCTCCGGGGCGACGTGCGCGCGGCCGGTCAGCATCGCCTGTGCCTTGGCCGCCAGCACCAGCGTCTGTGCGCCGCGTGGTGACACGCCGAAGCGCACGTACCGGCGAACCTCCGGACCGCTTTCCGGGCGGGTCGGCTGGGTGGACACGATCAGGCGTGACACGGCCTGCACCACGTCGGGCGACGCGGGCAGGGCGCGGACGATCTGCTGTGCGTCCAGCAGATCGTCGGGGGTCAGGCACTGCGGAGCCCGTTCCTGGCGCAATCCGGTCGTCTGGGCGACGATCCGCTCCAGCGTCCCGGCATCCGGAAAGGGCACGTCGACCCTGAAGAAGAAGCGGTCCATCTGGGCCTCGGGCAGCAGGTACGTGCCCTCCTGCTCGATGGGATTCTGCGTGGCCAGCACGAAGAACGGCCGGGGCAGCCCTCGCACTGTCCCGGCGACGGTCACCGTCCCCTCCTGCATGGCCTCCAGCAGCGCGGACTGGGTTTTGGGCGTGGCCCGGTTCACCTCGTCGGCCAGCAGCAGTTGCGCGAAGATCGGGCCGGGCATGAACTGCAGCGTGTTCCCGCCGCGTTCGTCCGGGGCGAGCACCAGCGTGCCGGTGATGTCGGCGGGCATCAGATCCGGCGTGAACTGCACGCGGCCCAGGTTCAGGCCGAAGGCGTCGGCGATCGTGCGCACCAGCAGCGTCTTGCCCATGCCGGGCGCGCCCTCCAGCAGCACGTGCCCGCCGGAGAGCAGGGCGACCAGCACCTGTTCCACCACCCGCTCCTGTCCCACGACGACGGCCGCGGTGGCCTCGCGGGCGCGGTGAAGGGCTGCCAGCAGGGCGTCCAGGCGACCCAGACGGTCAGCTGGGGCAGGATCCAGGGCGGTGGGCAGGTCGGTCATGGCGCAGTCCTCGCAGGGGTCAGGCGGTCGAAATACGTGCGGACGGTCGCGCGCACGTCCGGGGGGATGTCGGTGGTGGAGGTTGGGAGCTCGGGCGCGGTCTGCCACGTGCCGGCACTTACCGGTGCATGGCCGCCCTGTGACATTCCCGCTCCGGCAGGCTCCGGCGCGGCGAGCACCTGGATGCGATCCCCCAGCACCCCACTGCCGCCCAGGTCGGTGGCCGTGGTACTCCGGATGGGAGTCAGGTGGCCGACCCCGAGGCCCACACCGCTGCTCGATCCGGCCGCGCCGCCGCCGGAATCGCTGGTGCCGCTGCGGGTCTCGCCACCCGGCGGTCTGGCCCTGCTGGTCGAGGGCGGCGCGCCCCGGTTCATGTCGTTGTTCGTGAGGCAGTCCTGCACACAGCGGTCGGCTCCCTCGCTCTCGATCCCGCGCCCGCCGGACGCCGCGCGCAGGGCCGATGTGCCCGGATCGGCCTTCTGCTGCATGGGCGTCGCGCCGGGAGCGCTGGCCGGATCGTAGGGGGCCGAGGCGAGGTTCTCGGCAGGCGTGACCGACTCGTTCTGGAACTGTCCGGCCTCGCGGGAGCCGAAGGGCGTGTCCCGCGTGCGGCTGGCCTGCGCCGCCGTATCGGCCGACGAATCGCGGGCCGTGCCGGGAGTGACGCCCTGCCGCGCCTCGCGCGGCCGCTGGCTGGCCGACCGGCCCGTCGCGGGTGTGACGGCACCCGCTGGCGCCAGAGCCGACTTTGCGCTGGAGGCGGTGCTGGTCGCCTGCCCACCGGCGACCGGCTGACCGCTTCCAGGGACGGGTAGATTGGACGTTTCCGGCTCTGGCGTGGGTTCGTTCACGACTGGGGCCGACGTGTCCGGGGAGGGAGCGATGGTCGCGGTTGCTGATGCTGCGGGTGACGGTTCCTCCACGGCGACCGCCGTTGGCAGAAGCCCAGCGGTGCGGTTCAGGGCCAGAGGAGCGGGCCACCACAGCGCCGCCGCAAGGATCACCAGCGCGGCGGGCCACAGCCACGAGCGCGCCACAGGCAGGGGCAACAGGGTCTCCGGATGAAGGATGGCAGCGGCCTCGCGCGCCTGGGCGTGAACGCGGGCGTGCAGGGCCTCTTCCCACGGTTGCGGCATGTGGCCCGGCAGGGTCAGGGCCGTGGTGAGCAGGCCCGCCAGGCCCGCGTGGCGGTCAGCGGTGCGGGCAACATCCAGCGGCGTGGGGGCCGGCTGGCGCCACCACCAGACGGCCGCGAGGATCACCCCGAGAACCACGGCAAGGGTGGCTGCCGGGGCCAGAGGTATGAGCAGCAGTCCCAGCAGCCGCGCTCCTCCCAGGCTGGGCAGGGTAACCGCCGCGATCCACAGCGCATGGCGGCCCGCCAGATGCAGGCGTACCAGCCGTTCGCGGCGCTGCACCGCATTGAGCGCATCCTCCAGGGTCAGCGGCAGGGCGAGGCTCATGGACTGCGCCCCAGGAAGGTGCGAGGGAGCAGGTGACCCAGCAGGCGGCCGACGGCGGCGAACCCGAGGGCCACCAGGGCGGCGAGCACCACGTAGAACAGCAGGTGGCTGTATTCGGTGTACAGCGCGAAGAAGCGGACCTTCGCGCCCAGGCCATCGGCACGCGACAGCAGCTCGGACGCGACGACGGCCACGAAGGCGTACCACAGGGCGCGCGACAGGTACGCGCTGCGGCGTTCCTCCAGTGTCCGTCGGCCCAATGCGAAGACCTGCACTCCGGACGACAGCGCCGCCACCGTGATAGCCGTGCCGCCCCGCACCCCCAGGCTGGGGATCAGGTTCATGGCGATCAGGATCAGCACCCAGGGAATGGCGAGCAGCGTGAGCAGCCACGGCGTCATCACCGCCTCGACACGCGGGGAGCGGCGCATCACTCCGGCCAGCAGAGCGCCGCCGCCCAGACCCAGGCCCAGCGACAGCAGCAGGCGGCCGAGCGTAATGACCAGCGCCTGCTGCGCGCCGGGCCACTCGGCGGGCAGCCAGGAGAAATCGAGGGCAGGAAGGACAGTCACGCGGAGGCTCCGGGGGAACCGTCGGCCCGGCGCAGTATGGCGCGTACCTCGCGCAGCAGCGGCAGCGTGGCCGGGTCGTCCGGATCGCGGGGGCGAGGCAGGTCGATGTCCTGCGTGCCAGCCACGCCCGTGGGTGTGCCGCCCAGGACGAGTACGCGGTCGGCGAGTTGCACGGCCTCGCCGGGATGGTGGGTGACGAGCAGGGTGGTGGCCGGTCGCCGCCGCAGCAGGTCACCGAGTTCCGCGCGCAGTTCCGCCGCCGTGAGTTCGTCGAGCGCGCCGCAGGGTTCGTCGAGCAGCAGCAGGTCGGGCCGCACGACCAGTGCCCGGGCCACCGCCGCCCGCTGCGCCATGCCCAGCGACAGCTGGCCGGGACGGTCGTGGTCACGGCCGGCGAGGCCGACCAGGGCCAGGGTGCCGGGAATGTCCGCGTGGAACTCGGGCGGGCAGACCAGCGCGAGGTTCTCGTGCAGGGTGAGCCAGGGCAGCAGCCGGGCATCCTGGAACACGTAGCCGGTGCGGGGCACGGCGCTCTGCACGATCCGCCCGGAGGTGGGCGCGAGCAGACCCGCCGCGAGGTTCAGCAGCGTGCTCTTGCCGCTGCCGCTGCGGCCCAGCAGGGCCAAGATGCCGCCCGGCGGGACGTGTGCACTCACGCCGGCCACCACCTGGCGGGAACCACCCGGTGTCGGGTAGGCCAGGCCCACGTCCTCCAGGCGCAGGTCGAGGCCGCTCGCCGTTCCTGACCGCACCGTTCCTCCGGTCACAGCTCCTCCGGCGGACGGGGCGGGTTGCCCTGCCACGCGGCAGCGCGGGTGCTGATCAGGGCGAGCAGGCCGTCGAGCGCGGAGAGGATCACGGTCATGACCAGGCCGTAGGCGAGGATGCCGCGCATCTCGAACTGCTGGAAGTAGAAGGAGATCATGTACCCCACGCCGCTGGTGCGGCCAAAGACCTCGCCGAACACCACCATCTTCCACGCCAGCGAGAGTGTCACGCGGGCCGTGCCGAGCAGCGTGGGCGTGAGCTGAGGCAGGGTCACGGCACGCAGCGTGGCCGCGCGCGATAGCTGGAAGGAGCGGGCCATCTGCGCGAGTCTCGGGTCGAGGCTGCGCACGCCTTCGCGCACCTGCACCGCCACGGTGGGCAGCAGGATCACCGTAATCGAGAGGATGATGGCCCGCTCGTTCAGGCCGATGATCAGGTACGCGGCCAGCAGGATCAGGATCCGCGGCAGGGTCAGGCCCACCGCCAGCCACGGCGCGGCGAAGGCCGCCACGGTCGGGAACCGGCCCAGCGCGATCCCGAGGGGAATGCCCGCCAGCAGGGCCAGCACGAAGGCCGCCAGCACCCGCCACAGCGTAATGCCCACGTGGCCCCAGATTGCGCCCCGGCGCACCTCGCGGCCCAGGAAGTCCAGCGTGGCCCCCACGCCGGGAAAGGTTTCCGGCCCGAGCGCCCACGACAGCAGTGCCCACGTGAGCAGCAGGGACACCGCGCCGAGGGTGGGCCACAGCCACCCTCGTCCGGCCAGGTGCAGCGGACGGAACCAGGAGCGGGCGGGCACGGCGGGGCGGACGTCGGTCAACGGGCAGCACCTCTGGGGAACGGGGCGTCAGGGCTGGTAGGACGTGTTGAAGGCGCGGGTGTCCAGGCGGGTCAGGCCAACCACGTCCGGCCCCGCCACGGCGATCATCTTGCGGGTCAGCAGCAGCGTGGCGTTCAGGTCGGCGGTCGTCCAGTGGGTGGGCAGTCCGGCCGCCCACTGCGTGCGCAGCGCTGGCAACTGGCCGCGATCCGGCAGGACGTACAGGTTCGCGTCGAGCATCGCGGGCCAGAAGCTGTCGTCGGCCTTCATGCGGTCTTCGGCCAGGCGCACGGCCTTCACGAACAGGCCCAGGGTGGTGGGGTCGGTGTCGGTGCGGGCGATCAGGTACAGCAGCGGGACGGTCTGCGGCAGCCCCAGCCCTTTGAGCAGGTCGCCGCTGGAGATCAGCTGGCGGAACGTTCCGCCGGCGACCATGCGGGCCGTGTGGTGCCAGAAGGGAATGCCCGCCTGGATTTCTCCCCTGTTCATGAACTGCTCCATCAGCGGACTGGACACGGACACGACCTTCGAGGCGTCCTGCACGTCGAACCCGGCGGTGGCCTTGGTGTAGGCGCGCAGGATCAGCAGGGTCTTGTCGGTCAGGCTGGTCGCGCCCAGGGTCTTGCCCTTCAGGTCGGCCACCGCCCGGATGTCGCTGCTCTGCGGCACGACGATGCCCCCGGCCAGTAGGCTGAAGGGGTACACGGCACTGACCGGGAAGTTCTTCTGGCGCAGCAGCGTGACCTCGATGAAGTCGTCCACGACGACCTGCGCGGCGCCGGATCGCAGGGCCACGCGGGTGGCGTCCTTGCTGGCGTAGGTGGTCGCGTTCAGGGTGAAGCCCAGCTGTTTGTCGATACCGTACCGCTGGATGGCGAAGGTCACCCAGGAGAGCGTGCCACCCGCCTGCAGGCCGACGTCGATGGTCTTCTCGGCGCGGGTCGCGCCGGACAGGGCGAGCAGGGCGATGAGGCCGGTCAGGGCCCGAACGGACTGGGACATGCAACTCCTTCTGGGCAGGCCTGGGCGGCCGGCGCGGGTGAACGGGTTGTGCAGGACGGCGGGTGCCCTGCCATGATGCCGCGCCCGTGGTTGCAAAAAGGTTGTGGGCCGGCCGGTCTGGACAGGTCGGCCCGAAACGGCGCCCTGCACGCCAAATACTTGGACATACAGCTCTTCAGACACATCCGGTGGGCGCTTCGGCCATGCTAGCCTGGATCACCAAACCTTAACGATTTGGCCATACGGACCGGAACGACAGGCCGTAGCGGCGGTTTCCTGTGAACGAGGTGCGGCGGGGGATGATGAACGAACGGCTGGCCCTGGAACGGCAGAAACTGGTGCGAGCGTGGTACCGCTACGTGACGCGCCAGGCGCCGGCACAGGCCCTGCCTGACGAACCCCAGGACGAGCCGGCCCGTTCCGAGGGGAATGTCGATCAGGAGGTGGCGGCCTCATGGGCCCGTTCGGCGCTGACCGTGCCGCCGGAACGCGTGAGCGCCCCAGTCATGAGCGAATCCGAGGTGAAGCACTCCTGGCAGGAATCCCCGCTGGAATATGGGGTGCGCGGCCTGATTCCGGAACTCCGCCGCCTCGCGGAGGAGGCGGACCTGATCGTGGGCATCGGCAACACGGACGGCACGCTGCTGTGGACGGAGGGCAGCGAGCGCATGGCCGATCTGGCGACCAGCATCAACTTCGTGCCGGGCGGGCAGTGGGGCGAGGGCAGCGTGGGCACCAATGCGCTGGCGCTGGCGCTGCGCACCCGGCAACCGGTGCGGGTGTTCAGCGCTGAGCACTACGTGCAGACCGTGCACGACTGGGTGTGTTACTCCAGCCCCATCCGGGACACGCAGACCGGGGCGCTGCTGGGCGTGCTGGATTTCAGCACCACCTGGGAGCACTCCACGCCCCTCGGGCTGGCGAGCGCGCAGCATTACGCGCAGCAGATCGAGCTGGCCCTGAACGGCCGGGTGGCGGCGCCGGTCGGCGACCTGAACCTGCGCTTCTGCGGACCACCCCAGGTGAACTACGGTGGTCGGCGGCTGCACCTGACGCCGCGCCAGCACGAGCTGCTGTGCGTGCTGGCGCTGCATCCCGGCGGCCTGACCCTGGACGCCCTGCACGCGCACGTGTACGGCGACCAGCCGATCAGCCTGAGCACCCTGAAATCCGAGGTGAGCACCCTGCGCTCACTGCTCGGCGGGCAGATCGCGTCGCGCCCGTACCGCCTGAGCGTCCCGGTGCAGCTGGACGTGCAGGACGTCGAGGAACGCCTGCTGGGCGGGCAGGTGAGCGCCGCCGCTGACCTGTACGACGGGCCGCTGCTGCCCCATTCGGCCTCACCGCTGCTCACGTACTGGCGCGAGTACCTCGACGCGGCCCTGCGCGAAGCGGTGTGCCGCTCGAAGGACGCGGACTTGCTGTGGCGCTACGCCTCGCGCTTCGACGACCCCGAGGTGCTGGAGGTGCTCGAACACCTGTTGCCGGAGGACGACCACCGACTGCCGATCGCCCGCGCCCGTCGCGCCGCGCTGGACGCCGCCTTCTGAGTCAGGCCGCCCACGCCCCCCCGGTCATGCGCCCCTGGACGGCCCTGGGCCTGCTGGGCGTGGCCGTGGTGCTGAGCATGGCGCCGTGGTTCTCGGCGGCGGCGGTTCTGCCGCAGCTGCGCGCCGAGTGGCACTTGAGTCCGCAGGCGGGCTCATGGCTGGCCCTGGCCGTGCAACTGGGCTTCGTGGTCGGGGCCGTGGGCAGCGCCCTGCTGAATCTTGCGGACCGCGTGCCCACCCGGCGGCTGATGCTGCTGGGTGCCGTGGCGGCGGGCGCGGCCAACGTGGCCCTGCTGGGGGTACACACGGGCAGCGTGGCCTTCGCGCTGCGCGCCCTGGTCGGCGTGGCGCTGGCGCTGGTGTACCCGCCCGCACTCCGGGCGATGTCCGCGTACTTCACACGCGGGCGCGGTCTGGCGCTGGGCGTCATGGTGGGTGCCCTCACGCTCGGCTCGGCCTCACCGCACCTCGTGAACAGCCTGGGCGGCGCGAACTGGCGGGCCGTGATCGCGGTCACGAGTGGGCTGGCCGTTCTGGGAGGCGTGGTGGCGTCCCTGGTCGGCCCCGGCCCGTACCGCGCGCCAGCCCCGCCCTTCCGGCCCGCGCAGGCGTGGCGGGTGCTGGGCACCCGTGGCCCCGCCCTGGCGACCCTGGGTTACCTGGGGCACATGTGGGAGCTGTACGCGATGTGGACGTGGTTCGCGCTCTATTTCACCGGCGTGCTTGGCGGCCCCAGCGTCGCGGGGGTCACGCAGCGCGCGGCCCTGGCGACCTTCGTCGTGGTGGGGGTGGGCACACTGGGCTGCGTGCTGGGTGGACTGCTGGGGGATCGCTGGGGCCGCACCCGCGTGACGGAACTGTCGATGTGGCTCTCGGGTGGGAGCGCCGCGCTGCTGGCGATCCTGGTGAACGCGCCGCCCGCCGTGGTGCTGGGCATCAGCGTGTTCTGGGGCTTCTGGATCATCGCGGACTCCGCGCAGTTCAGCACGATCGTCAGCGAGATCGCTGACCCGGCCTACGTGGGCACGGCCATGACCGCGCAGCTCGCCCTGGGTTTCACCCTGACTGCCGTCAGTATCGCCCTGGTGCCTGCCCTGGAGCCGCGTATCGGTTGGCGCGGCATCTTCTTGCTGTGGAGTGTGGGGCCGCTGGTCGGCGCGCTGGCCATGCGGGCGCTGCGGGCCACGCCGGACGCGGCGCGGATCGCGGGCGGACGCGGCTGAACGGAGTGGAGCCGACGTCCGGTTCAACGTCGCGCCGGGTGGCCCGGCGTCTCCCCCACCGCCTGATTTTGATGAGCTGAACGGGTGCCCGCACGGTGGGGTTCGGTGGCGAAGACCCATCTTCCGGCCACCTACGTATGCGATCCCCTTCCGAATTGACCCCTCCGTATGTGCCTCCGGGCGTCCAACCCACTCCCAACCCGGACTGCCTACAGTGAACTTCGATCTTACAAACGACCGTCCGGATTAAGGCCACACCGCCCTGCCGTGCGCAGGGGCATGTATGGAGTTCACCCATGACTGATGTCTACCCCACCCGCCGAACGTTCCTGAAACTCACGGCTGCGGCCGGCGCCGCCAGCGTCATCGCCGGGCCGGGCCGCGCGGGCGCCCAGACCGCCACTGACCCCGCCAAGGCCAGCGACCTGCTGCTGCACCAGGATGGACCGAACCAGGGCAAACCCGTCAAGGCCAGCGAACTCAAGGTCGGTACCGCCGTGTGGGCGGTGGCCGTCGATCCCAAGACCAAGAAGCCCCGCGACGCGACCAAGGGCGGCGTGGTGCTCGTGAAACTCGCCAGTGGCAAGATCCAGGCGAGCAGCAAGCCGAACGCGGCGGGCGACATCGTCGCGTACTCCAGCGTCTGCACCCACCAGGGCTGCCCGGCCAAGGAGATCGGCTCCATCGGGCAGGGCACCGGGAACATTATCTGCACCTGCCACGGCAGCATCTACGATCCGGCCGACAACGCCACGGTGCTGGGAGGTCCGGCGCCCAAGCGGCTGCCCGCCCTGCCCATCAAGCTTGACGGGGGCGGTCAGGTGGTCGCCAAGGCCGGCTTCACCGGCAGGATCGGCCCCAAGTAGGACTGAGCCCACCACGTCTCCGCCCGGGCTGTCCGGGACGCGCCAGTGCAGGGCCGGTTTCCGCCGGCAAAAGGGAGGAACATGAAGGGATCGCAGAATGTTGGGAAAATGGCCCGTCTTGGTGCGCTGCTCGCCGTCGGCGTGTCACTGCTGGGCCTGGCGTCCGCGCAGATGAGCGCGTATTCCAGCGTGACGGACGCCCGACTGGCCACGCCCGAAGCCGCGAACTGGCTGTCCACGCGCGGCAACGCGATGAACTGGGGCTACTCGGCGCTGGACAAGATCACCCCTGCGAACGTCGCGAAACTGTCCCCGGTGTGGGCGTACTCGACCGGGCAGACCGAGGGCCACGAGGCCGCGCCCATCGTGAACAACGGCGTCATGTTCGTGTCGGCGCCCATGAACAAACTGTTCGCGCTGGACGCCACGACCGGCACCCTGATCTGGAAGTACGAGCGTGAACTGCCGGACGACATCACCTCCTGCTGTGACGTGGTGAACCGCGGCGTGGCCGTGTACGGCGACATGGTGTTCATGGGCACCCTGGACGCCCACATGCTGGCTTTCAATGCGAAGACAGGCAAGATCGTCTGGGACCGCACCATTGAGGACTACAAGAAGCGCTACACGATCACGTCCGCGCCGCTGATGGCCAACGGGCACCTCGTGACCGGCGTGCACGGCGGCGAGTACGGCATCCGCGGCTTCCTGGAGGCCATGGATCCCAAGACCGGCAAGAGCATGTGGAAGTCCTACACCACCATGAAGGGCTCCTACCCGAACGGGGCCGAAGCGCAGGGGGGCGCGCCCACCTGGCTGACCGGCGCGTACGACGCGGGCAGCAAGACCATCTACTGGGGCACCGGCAACCCCAGTCCGTGGATGGATCCGCGCCGCAAGACCACCGACGACCTGAAGTGGAGTTCCTCGCTGCTGGCCGTGGACGCCGACACCGGCAAGATCAAGCAGGGCTTCCAGTACTCCCCGAACGACGCCTGGGATTACGACGGCGTGAACGAGCCCGTGCTGATCGACACCATGGTGAACGGCAAGAGCACCAAGAGCGTGGTGACCGCACACCGCAACGGGTACCTGTACCGCTTCGACCGCACGGGCGGCGGCGTGAAGTACCTGAACGCCGAGAAGTACGTGACCGTCACGGCCTACAAGGGCCTGGACGCGAGTGGCCGTCCGATCTGGGATCCGCAGCACCGGCCGGACATCGGCAAGCAGGTGAACTCCTGCCCGAGCTTCCTGGGCGGCAAGAACTGGCACCCGGTCGCGTACTCTCCCCAGACGAAACTGGTGTATATCCCGTCGAACGAGTGGTGCATGACCATCAAGGGCGCGCAGACGAAGTACGCCGCCGGGGAGGCCTACGTGGGCGCCGAGTTCGAGTTGAACGCCGTGCCGAACCTGAACTACGTGGGCAACCTGCAGGCCGTCGATCCCGCGACCGGCAAGCAGGTCTGGCACCAGACCTTCAAGGCCCCGCTGTGGGGCGGCGTGCTCACCACGGCCGGCGGCCTGGTGTTCACGGGCACCACGGCCGATCGCGATTTCGTCGCCTTCGACGCGAAGAACGGCAAGAAGCTGTGGTCGTTCAAGACGAACTCGGGCGTGATCGGGCAGCCGATCAGCTACTCCGTGAACGGCAAGCAGTACGTCGCGGTGTTCAGCGGCTACGGCGGCGCGATCCCGCTGTGGGCCGGCCCGATGGCGCAGCTGACCAAGGACGTGCCGCGCGGCGGCGTGCTGTGGGTCTTCGCGGTCAACTGAACCTGAGCGGCGCGATCTGAAGGCGTGCGCGGGTGGGGGCAACTCCACGTGCGCACGCCCCTTCCGTTCGAAACCGCTCCGACTCCTGGAGGAACATGAAACGCTTCATCACGGTCATCCTGACTCTGGCGCTGGCCAGCGTGGGCGGCGCGCAGGAGGATCCGAACTCTCCGACGAGTACCATCGGGCCGCTGCGCAGCGGCAGCGCCATGACCTTCTGCCTGGATCAGCAGAACCCCATCTGGAAGTTCGAGCAGGACCTGGCGGTCGCCGTGGCGCGCTCGCTGGGCCGCAAGGCGGAATTCTATGTGCACCGCACGCCGCTGCCGGATCTGGACACGGCGCCGCAACCGCTGGACCGCACCGAGCTGATGAGGCTGTTCGCGCACCGCTGCGACATCTACCCCGGGCTGGTGGGCAGCACCACGCCCGCCTTCGACTATCCGGCCGACGAGCAGATGTACGCCACGCGGCCGTACCTGAAGGTCAGCTACCTGTTCGTGAGCCACGATCCCAAGGTCGCCAACCTGGCGCAGCTGCCGAAGACCATGCCGATCAGCATGGAACGCAATGGGCTGCCCGCGTACTTCATGTACGCCACGCGGCGCGACCAGTTCACGGATCGGCCGGTGGAGACCGCCGCGCGGCTGGTCGATGACCTGAAGACCGGCAAGGCCAGGGTCGGGATGACCTTTGCCTCGCAGCTGTACCCGCGCGTGCCCGATCTGAAGAAGGTGGGCCTGAGTGCGCAGCCAGTGGTGGGGCTGCCGAACATGACGTGGTACATCATCTACGGCCTGCGGCGCGATCGGCCGAGCCTGCGCACACAGGTGGACGGCGCGATCACCCGCCTGATCCAGCGGGGCGAAGTGCAGAAGCTGCTGGTGAAGTACGGCCTGAACCGACCGGGCGTCGCGGTGGCCGGCGTGTCAGATGCCCGGCCGCAGTCCGAGAGTTTCAAGGACAACTGACCGTGACGACCACCGATCGGGCCGTGATCGACGTGCAGGGCGTGCAGTACGCCTACGGGGACGTGCAGGCGCTGCGTGGCGTGAGCTTCACGGTACCGCGCGGCAGTTTCTTTGCGCTGCTCGGCCCCAACGGCGCGGGCAAGAGCACCCTGGTCTCGCTGATGAGTACGCTGCTGCCCCTGCAGTCGGGCACGCTGGAGGTCGCGGGGCTGGACGTGCGGCGGCAGTCCTCGGCGGTGCGGCGGCGGCTGGGCCTGGTCTTTCAGGAACCCAGCCTGGACGAGCGGCTGACGGTGCTGGAGAACCTCGACTTTCACGGGCGCATCTACGGACTGCGCGGGCGGGAACGGCAGGAGCGGGCAGAACACGTGCTGGGCGTGGTCGAACTGACCGAATGGCAGAACGCCTCGGCGCGGATTCTGTCGCGCGGCATGAAACGCCGCCTAGAGATCGCGCGCGGCGTGATGCACGATCCGGATCTGCTGATCCTGGACGAGCCGACGACCGGGCTGGACGTGCAGAGCCGCCGCGCCGTGTGGTCCTACCTGCAGGCGTTGCGGCGCGACACCGGGCTGTCGCTGCTGCTGACCACCCACCAGATCGAGGAGGCCGAGGACGCCGATCTGGTCGCCATCATCGACCGGGGCGAGGTGCTGGCCTTCGGCACGCCGCAGTCCCTGCGCGAAAGTCTGGGCGGCATGGTCGTGACCCTGCGCGGCGTGCCGGACGACCTGCGCGCCGAGGTGCGGAGCGGCGTGCCCGGCGCGATGGTCGAGGAAACGGGCGACACCCTGCGGCTGCGCGTGGCCGATCCCGCGCCGATCCTTGCGCGCCTCGCCCCGGACCTGCCGCGCCTGACGGGCCTGAGCGTGCAGGCCGCCAGCCTGGAGGACGTGTTCTTGAACCTGACCGGGCGGGCGCTGCGGGAGGAACGCGCCGTGGTGGGCGCGACCCGCGTGTCGCCCACCGATGGCCGGGGGTTCCGTTGACCCGTCAGCAGCTGGGCGGGGCGACGACCGGCGGGCGCTACTACCTGGCGTGCCTGTACGCCATCTGGTCACGCGAGGTCAAGCGCAGCGTGCGCGAGAGCGGGCAACTGGTGGGCGCGTTCTCCAGGCCGCTGCTGTGGGTGATCATCTTCGGAGTAGGCCTCACGCCGTACTTCCGCACGGGCCTGCGCGAGACGACCTTCGTGGTGCCGTTCACGTACATGCAGTACATCTTCCCGGCGGTGGTGGTACTGAACATCCTGTACCCCAGCATCCAGTCGGCGGTGAGCCTGATCTACGACCGGCAGTTCGGCTTCTTCCGCGAGGTGTTCGCGTCGCCCGTACCGCGCAGCGCGGTGTTTTTCGGCAAGCTGCTGGGCGGCGCGACGGTCGCCACGTTGCAGGGCGGACTGGTGCTGCTGCTGGGGCCGTACGTGGACGTGCCCATGCCGCCCCAGGTGCTGCCGGGCGTCCTGGGCACCATGTTCCTGGTGTCGCTGTCGTTCACGGCGGTGGGCCTGCTGATCGCGTCGCGGCTGAAGTCCTTCGAGGGCTTCGGGGTGTTCAGCAACGCCCTGATCCTGCCGCTGTACTTCCTGGCCAGCAGCGTGTTCCCGCTCGATCCGAGCCTCAGCGTGCAGCAGCAGCAGCAGGTGTTTCCGCCGTGGCTGGTGCTGCTGGTGCGCGCCAATCCCCTGACGTACGCCATCGATCTGCTGCGGCACTTCATCATCGATTACCACGAGCACAACCTGGGCCTGGACGTGGGCGTGGTGCTCGTGCTGACGGCCCTGGCGTGTACCCTGTCGTTCCGGGAGTTCCGGCGGTGAGCCGCCCGCCCGCACCGCCCCCCGTGCGCCGGGCCTGGCGGCCAGCGGGCAGCACCGTGTTCATCGTGCTCGGGGTGCTGGCGTATCTCGCGCTGCGGCAGTTGCCGCCGGACAACTCGCTGGCGCGCGTGAAGGCGGCGGGCGTGCTGAACGTGTGCCTGCCCCCCAGCCTGCCGCCCTTCGTGAGCAGCGACGGAAACAGTGCCACCGGCCGTGAAGCCGCCATGATCGACCGCGTGGCGAAGCGGGTGGGCGTCCCGGTCGGCTGGAATGTGCAGCCGGCGTGGGGCACCTCGCCGGATCCGGTGGACTGGGGCGTGCGGCCGGAATCGTGCGACCTGCTGGCGGGCGGCATCATCGTGAATGCCGAGACGCAGGGGCTGATGCAGGTGCTCCCCTACGCGCGCACCGGCTGGGCACAGCTCACGACCGGTGCCGCGCCGAAGCATCTGGCAGTACTGACGAACCACTGGGGCCTGGCTGCCGATGACGCCTTTGCGTGGGCGGACGGACAAAGCCTGGACTTCCTGGCCTACCCGTCGGCGGTGGACGCCCTCGCGGCGCTGCGGTCGGGCGAGCGCGACAGCGTCCTGGCCCTCAGGGACGAGGTGACGTGGCTGCAAGGGCAGGTACCGGGCAGCTCGATCCATGAGATCGGCGGCCTCCCGGAGCAGACGCTCGCGCTGGGGATGTGGAAGAACAACATCACGCTCAAGCGCGAGGTGCTCTCCGTGATTCCGGCCCTGCCCCGGCCCTGAATCGGGAGGGCGAACCGGGCGACGGGTTCGTCTGGGCAAGACAGTTGTGGGTGCGACAGACGCCATTTATGGAGGGTGTACACTCGGTGAAAGCTGGGTTCCATCCCAGCGGATTTCTGCGGGCGGTGACCACCACCACCCCTGCTCGTGAATCTGTTCACAGGAGATATTGAATGAAGACCCTGATTCTTGGTGCCGGCTACGCGGGCCTCGCCGTGGCCACGAAACTCAAGCCCACGCCCGACATGGACAGCCTGCTCATCGAGCAGAACGCCTACCACACCTTCGAAACGCGCCTGCACGAGGCCGCGGCCCACAACACCCGCGTGACCCTGCCGCTCGCCCCGCTTCTCAAGGGCACCGGCGTGAACCTCGAACAGGCGCAGGTGGACAGCGTCGACCTCGACCACAAGGAAGTGAAGCTCAAGGATGGCCGCGTGCTCACCTACGACACGCTGGTCATCGGCCTGGGTTCCGTCACGAACTTCTACCGCATTCCCGGCCTGTCCGAGAACGCCACGGAACTCAAGCAGCTCAGCGACGCCGACGAGATCTTCAACTTCGTGAACCGCGCCTACAGCAGCGACTACAAGGGCAACCGCGACATCGTGGTCGGTGGCGCCGGCCTGACCGGCGTGGAACTCGTGACCGAGCTGGCCCAGCGGGCCGCGCTGCTCACCAAGGAACGCGGCCTGCCGCCCTTCAAAATCCACCTCGTCGAGGCTGGCCCCAAGATCCTGCCGGTGCTGGATGACGCGCTGCGCGGCAAGGCCATGCGCACCCTGGAGGAGTACGGCATCAACGTGCTCGTCGGCCACCGCCTCATGCAGGCCACCGCCGACAGCGTGACCGTGCAGCAGGCCGACGGCACCCAGACGGTCATTCCCGCCGGGAAGATCATCTGGACCGGCGGCATCCAGGCGCGCGACATCACCACGGGTGCAAATCTGGAGAAAGGCCCCGGCGGGCGCATCGTCGTGGATGAATTCCTGCGGGCCAAGGGGTACCCGGAAGTGTTCATCGTCGGGGACATGGGCCTGGGGCTGAACCAGGAAGGTAAGCCCGTTCCCACCACCGCGCAGCACGCGGGGCAGCAGGGCCGTCTGACCGGCAAGAACCTGATGCGCCAGTCACGCGGTGAGGAGCTGGAACCCTACGAGCCCACCACCCTGGGCGAATTCGTGAGCCTCGGCGGCCTGATGGCCGTCGGCTGGATGAAGCTCCCGTGGAACCAGAAGCTCGCCATGACCGGTGGTCTCGCACACGTCATGAAGCGCGCGTCCGAATGGCGCTGGCGCGTCAGCATCGACTGATTGGTCGTTCGGACTGAGGCTGGGGCCACGTGCTCCAGCCTTTGTCGTTGCCTCGGATAGTGTGTGGTGATACCCAGGCCGGCTGGGCTTGACAAGGCGGCTGCCCAGGCAGACTATGTAGACAGACATAGCTATGCAGGGGCGGCAACCACGCGGGACGCCACGCGGCCAAACCCCCACCCACGCCCACCCGGAGACTCCATGAATCCCGACTTGCTGCGCGGCAACCTCGATCTGATCCTGCTGACCATCCTGGAGCACCAGCCCCTGTACGGCTTCGCCATCATTCAAGAAGCCAGAGACCGCACCGGCGGGTACTTTGATTTCAAGGAGGGCAGCCTGTACCCTGCCCTGCACCGCCTGGAACACGACGGCCTGCTGGGCGCCCTGATCGGCGAGGCCGGGCGCAACGGCAAGCCGCGCAAGTACTACGCGATCACCGACCAGGGCCGGGCACTCCTCGAATCCAAACGGCAGGAATTCAACGCCTTTACCAGCGCCGTGCATCGGCTGTGTGGAACCGGCACGTGACCACCACAGTCGCCCAGCCCGATGCCCTGGGCGCCTATCTGCGCCGCGCCACCTGGGGCCTGCCCGAAGCCTGCCGACAGGAACTGTGGGACGAGCTGGAAGAACATGTCCTGACGCGCGCCGACCACCTCACCCTGACCGGCCTTGACCCCACTCAGGCCCTGGCCCAGGCGATCCGGGAACTCGGCCCGCCCGCCCGCGTGACCCTGGGCATGGCAAAGGTCTATACCACGCCGAAACTACTGATTGCCGCCGGAAGCCTCGCCTTCGTCGTCAGCACCGGCATCTATGCGCTGGCCGGAGGGGGTGAAAACGTTCCAACCATCGAACTCCCCGTTGTACTTGAGGTACCCGCCAAACCGCAATGCGTCCGTGGAACTAATCCCAGGGATCCCAACCTGCACATCATCAGCGAGAAAGACGGCGTCACCTGCTACCGATCTGGCCAGCCGTTGAAAGGCGTCTTCATGCGGCACACCGACCTCCAGAAGGTTGTTCAGGCACAGGGAGGCGAGACAACGATCCTCAAGGACGGCCGCCTGAAGGTCAGCTATCCGGGTGCAGGTTGGTTCACCACCGACACCTACTTCACGGTGAACCAGCAAAGGTACTACTACGCCTCTCCGTTGGCATCCTCGCTGATGACTTCAGCTCGTCCCAATGCCATCACACTCAGTGGATATAAGCAGCCCGTCCTGACTGTTGGTGGCCTCCGCATCAATTTCGGAAGTGGAAGCCAGCAGTTGGGACAGAATTTCTACAACGGACTTAGTTCGGAACTTGTCAACACCCTCATCGGCACACCACCAGCCGAGGGAACCAGCGTCACACTCAACAACTACAGTACCTGGGATGACACAGTTCCAGGCACCAAGCAACGCGTTCAGACCACCCTGAAACCCGATGAGGTCGTGATGGCCGTCCTCAAACGGACTGGAAACAACTACGTGACGTTGTTTTCGCCAGTCGCGCCAGACGGCACGGTGACGTTTGACCGTGCGCCTGACCATGTCCGTTTCGTGTCCAGCCTGGATCAGCTCGGCCCCTACCCCTCGGGCGGACGCATCAATGCCCTCCTCGTCCGCGTCACCAACCTCCCTGTGAGCGACCTCAGATCCGGCATTTTCGTCCCGGCCCAGGCCACGTCCGACGCCCGCTAATCCACGCCCTCACGGCGCCCAGTCCATTCCTCCAGCAGGTACTGGAGTCTGGTCTGGGCGTTGTCCTGACTGCCGTACACGCTGCGGATCAAGGCGCCGCCGGGCGCGAAAGCCAGCCAGTGCGGCGTGCCCTCGATCTGCCACGCGCGGGCGAGATCGCCCGAGACGTCAAGGGCGACAGGGCAAGGGAGCTTTGCATAGTCGCGGGCGAACTTCGTTAGGGTGGGCACCACGTCTTCCCTGGGCAGCAACCGGTGGCCATAGCTAGTGTGAACGGCCAAGAGCGTGACCGAGTCGCCGAATTCGGCGTGCAGGCGTTTGAGGAAGGCCACGTGAGACGCAGCCGGGGCATTCGAGGTTGAAGGTCATGAGCAGGCCAGGCCGTGTCCAGCTGGTCGGCGGAGGAACCGGGTCGCCTGAAATGAAGTCAGCGGGGGCAGGCCAGTCCATGCGGTTCAGGGTACCCGGGCTTTATCCTGGGCGGCATGAAGCGTTCCCTGATGATCCTGTCGGTGCTGGTGGTCTCGTCTGTCTCGCTCGCAGCGTCCGTGGCCGATGTGAAGAAGAAGGGCGTGCTGGTGCTGGGTACCGATCCGACCTTCGCGCCGTTCGAGTTCAAGGGGTCGGACGGGCAGATCCAGGGCTTCGATATCGACATCGCGCGGGCGGTGGCGAAGGATCTGGGCGTGAAACTGGAGATCCGCGCGGTGGGGTTCGGGGCGCTGATGCCGCAGTCGGTGACGTCCGGACGGGTGGACATGGCCATGAGTGGCATCACGATCACGGCGGAGCGGGGGAAGGTGGTGGGGTTCAGCGGGCCGTACTACCGCTCGGCGCAGGTCTTTATCGTGAAGGCCGGCAATCCTGGGAAGTTCGCGTGGCCGAGCGATGTGAAGGGCAAGGCGATCGGGGTGCAGGCGAACACCACCGGGCAGTTCACGGCGAACGACCTGCTCAAGCCCAAGGGCGCGACCCTGAAGGTGTACGACGACTTCGCTGCCGGGCTGGCCGACGTGCGCGCGGGCCGGATCGCGGCGTTGATCGGGGACGCGCCGACGGTGGACGACCTGAAAAAGCGCCTGCCGGGGCAGTTCGACAAGGCGGGAGCGGATCTGGCGGCCGAGGACTACGGCATGGTGTTTGCCAAGGGCAGCGATCTGGCGGCGGCGGCGAACAAGACCCTGGCGCGGTTGAAGGCGAACGGCGAGTATCAGGCCCTGCTGAACAAGTGGATCGTCCAGAAGTAAGGGTGGGCGGGTGCTGACGCTGCTGATGGTTCTAGGTGTGGCCCTGGCCGTGTACGGGGTGATGCGGGCCATCCGCGCGGGCGGCCCTTTGCCACTGATATACAGGCCGCTCTCGGGCGTGCAGGAGCGGCAGTGGGAAGAGCGCATCCTGCGCCTCACGCGCGGGAACAGGGGCGCGCTGGAGCGGGCAGTTACGGCCCGGCGCCGGCGATTCCCGCAGGCGTCGCGGCTGGACCTTCTGAAGCTGGTTCACGACGAGTATGTGAAAGACCGCGAGTGAGCTGCGCCGTGCAGCGTAGACTGACCGGCGCATGAGCGACCTGCTCACGGGATTCCGGACGATTCTTTCAGGCGATTACCCCCAGCTGCTGCTGTCGGGGCTGGGCCTTACGCTGGCCGTGAGCCTGTGTGCGCTGCTGGTGTCGGTGGTGGTCGGCACGGTTCTGGGCGTGGTGCGGGTGTTCCGGGTGCCGGTGCTCGGCCTCGTCGGGAACGGGTACGTGGAGGTCGTGCGCGGGATTCCGCTGATCGTCCTGCTGTCGGTCGTGTACTACGGCCTGCCCGCGCTGGGCGTCACACTGGATGGATTTCCGGCGGCCGTCCTGGCGCTGGGCCTGTACTCGGCGGCCTATACCAGCGAGATCGTGCGTGGCGGGCTGACCAGCGTGCCCAGCGGGCAGACGGAGGCGGCGCGCAGTCTGGGCCTGAGCCGCGTGCAGGCCCTGCGTTTCGTGGTGCTGCCGCAGGCGTGGCGGGTGGCGTTGCCCGCCCTCGGGAACGAGTTCGTGTCGCTGATCCTGGGCAGTTCCCTGGCCAGTGCCGTGACCCTGCAGGAACTGTTCGCGCAGGGCAAGAACATCACCAGCGTCACCTACCGGCAGTTCGAGGTGTACGCCGTGCTGGCCGTGGTGTACTTCCTGCTGACTTTCACCCTCACACGCGTGGTGCGGGCGCTGGAGCGCCGCCAGAGCCGGGGACAGGTGCTCCCGGATCGCCGCGTGATCTGAGCAGTTCAGGTCGCGTCCTGGGCATCGGCCCAGGCGATCACAGCGGCGCTCTGGTAGGCGGCCAGGCCTGCTCGGGCCGTGTCGATGTTCCGGGTGAAGCGCTCGTCCTGCACCCACATCTGCGCCAGGCCGCGCATCATGGCCGGTGGCGCGTCGTAGTAACGGCTGTGGATGTGCGCGTGGTGCCGGGCCGCGACCTGCTGGGCGGCGGGGCTGTCCGGCGGGGTACCCGCGTCGATCAGGGCCACATACGCGGCCGAGATGGCGTCCATCTCGGCCCGCACGGCCTCCCAGTCGGCCTTCGTGTAGCGGGCGGTGCGGGCCTTGCTCTGGCGGTAGGCGTCCGTGTCGCCCCAGCGCTGCTGAACCTCGGGCTCGTACTGCTCCGGGTCGAAATCCCCGAATACCTGTTTGATGTCGTCGTTGGTCATGAGCTGCACTCCTTCACCGCGTTCGGCGGATCGCAGAAAGGCCTGAACCTGCTCCAGGCGGATGCGCGTGCGGTCGAGCTGTTCCCGCAGTAGGGCGGCCTGGGTGCGCAGGGCCGCGACCTCGGCGTCTCCCGATGCGTTCAGCAGCCGGGAGATCTCGGCCAGCGGAAAGCCCAGGTCGCGGTAGGTGAGGATGCGGTAGAGCCGGGCCAGGTCGGCGGGGCCGTACAGCCGGTAGCCCGCGTCGGTGCGCTCCTGTGGGCACAGCAGGCCGATGTCGTCGTAATGGTGCAGAGTACGGATGCTGACGCGGGTGAGCACGGCGACCTCGCCCACAGTCCAGTGGGCGGTACTGAGGGTGGGGGTGGCCTCCATGCCCGGCAGCGTACGTCCTGACGCGGCGTGAGGGTCAAGGGGCCGCGTATGCTCGCTGACATGACCGCACCGCCCACTGACCTGGAGACCATGGCGCTGGCGGGGCGCGAACGGGCGGTCTTCACCCGGCCCCCAGGGCTGCGCGGCGTGGAGCTGCTGTCGGCGACCTTCGTCAGCCACCGCTACCTGCCGCACGCGCACGACACTGTGGCGCTGGCCCTGATCGAGCGGGGCGCCGAGCGGTACCGGTACCGGGGCGCGCAGGTGCGGGCCGGCGTGGGCGAGGTGGCGACCGTGCTGCCGGGCGAAATGCACACGGGGGAGGCGGTCACGCCCGACGGGTGGTCTTACCGCGTGCTGTACCTGCATCCAGACTGGCTGGTCGGCGCGGATGGGCGCCCCCTGGCCGGCTTCCGGAACGACGTCCTGGCCGACGCCGCCCTGAGCCGGGCGCTGAGGCGGGCGCACCGGGCGCTGCTGTCGGCCGACGCGACCACCCTCGCGCGCGAGACGGTATTGCACGGCGTGATCGACCACCTGTCTGTCCACGCCGACCACAGGATCGGCCGGGAGTTGCCCAGGGTTCCGGAGGCCGTATGGTCGGTGAAGGCCCGGCTGGACGCGACCCCGGAGGCCGCCGTCAGCTTGAGCGACCTGGCGGCGGGGGTGGGCCTGAGCGCCTCTCACCTGAGCCGGTCGTTCACGCAGAGCGTGGGCGCGCCCCCCCACGCGTACCAGATGGCGGCGCGCGTCCGGCTGGCCCGCGCCCTGCTCGACTCGGGCGAGAGTGTCGCCGGAGCGGCGCTCAGGGCAGGCTTCGCAGACCAGAGTCACCTGACCCGCGTGTTCCGGCGGGTAGTGGGACTCACGCCGGGCGTCTACCAGCGGTCTCTGTGAGGGCAGGATCGTACAAGACGCCGGGCGGCCCCGCCCGCTAGCCTGACCTCGATGAGCGAGTCGTTGTCCTTCTGGCCGACCTTCTGGCGCGGCTTCCGCGTGATGGTGCCCCTGTGGCCGGGCATGGTTCCGTTCGCGGTGGCCTACGCGGTCACCGCGCGCGGCGCGGGCCTGAGCGTGTGGGACACCCAGGCGATGAGCCTGACGGTGTTCGCCGGAGCCAGCCAGTTCGCAGCGGCGGGCCTGTTCGCATCCGGGGCGTCGGCGGTGGGGATCGTCCTCACGACGTTTCTGCTGAACGCCCGTCACGTCCTGTACGGCCTGAGTCTGGCCCAGATCCTGCCCCTGTCGCCCCGGCAACGGCTGGTGGCCGCGCAGTTCCTGACGGACGAGGCCTACGGCATGAGCACGGTTCACGGCCCGCGCGACCTGGGCGGTTTGAGTTTCGCCTTCCTGCTGGGCACGGAACTAAGCCTGTACAGCGTGTGGAATGCGTCCACGCTGCTCGGCGCCCTGGCCGGGCAGGTGCTGCCGGATCCGGCGGCGCTGGGGGTGGGCGTGATCTTCCCGCTGGCCTTCCTGATGCTGCTGGTGCCCCTGGTGGCCAGCCGCATGGCGCTGGTCGTGGCGTTGGGGTCCGGACTGGTCGCGTGGGGGCTTTCCCGCCTTCTGCCCGGCGGTCTGGTGATCCTGCTGACCGGGGTGGGCGGCGCGCTGCTGGGGGCGTGGCTGACCACCCGCCGGAGCGCTCCATGAGTCCACTGCTGGTGATCGTTGCGATGTGGGTGGTGACCTACCCGGTGCGCTGGCTGGGGCTGCGGCTGGGAGGGACGCGCTTGCCGCCCTTCTGGCTGGCCTTTCTGCGCTTCGTGCCGGTCAGCGTGTTCGCCGCATTGGTCGTCCCGGAGCTGCTCGGCACGCCGGAGTGGCCACGCCGCGTGGTGGGCGCGCTGGTGGGCGCGGCCCTGATGTGGCGCACGCGGAATCTGGCCCTGGGCATCCTGGGCGGCTTCGCCGCGTACTGGGTGGCCCGGCTGGCCGGCGCGTGATCCGGGCATACGGCGGGAGCGCTCACCTGGGCGCGCTATGCTGGGCGGCGCATGACGAGTCTCCCGCCCTCCCCCACCAGGATCGACGGAAAGTACGACGTGTTGCGCGAACTGTCGCGCCAGGGCAACGTCACCCTGTCCGAGGTGCGCGCCGCACAGGGCGTAACCCGGACGGTCGCATGGTTCGACGTGGCGACCCCCACCGCCCGCCAGGCGTTCCACAGTTACCGGTCCGTGCTCCGCGCCCTGAACCCCGCGGGCCTGACGGATGTGGTGGCGCGTCCCGGCGCGTACTACACGGTGTGGCAGGCCATCGCCGGCGCGCCCCTCTCAGCGTTCCTGGCCCAGAGTGTCCGACCCGCCGAGGCGGTCGAGGCCCTGCGTACTCTGGCCGCCCGGCTGGCCGAGCACGGGTACGCCCTGCCCGACGCGGACGTGGTCGTGGATGGACACGACGCCCGGATCGCGTTCCTGCATGCGCTGGACGCGCCGCGCTCCCCCGAGAACGTGGCGGCCCTGAACACGCAGACGCTCGCCTCGCTCAATGGAGGCCGGGTGCGGCGCCCGCGGCAGCCGGGGGCCTGGCTGGCCTTCGTGCCCGGCCTGCTGTTCCTGGGGGGCGCGGGGTACCTGGGCGCGCAGGCCGCGCAGACGTACCTGAATCCGCCGATACGTGAGGTCACGGACGTGACCGGCCAGGAGGCGCAGGCGGCCGCCCGCAAGCTGAGCGCCCTGGGCTTCCGGGTCGAGTACACGCAGGGCCAGACCGGTGGACGGGCCATCGGGTCGATCATCCGGCAGGATCCGCCCGCCGGAACCAATCTGCCCCTGGGCCGCTTGATCACGCTGACCGTGAACAACCCCCCGGCCACCGAGGTGCCCCGCCTGGAGGAGATGAACGTCTCACAGGCGAAGGATGCCCTGAAAGACCGGGCCATGGTGCTCGGCAAGGTCATCAAGGTCGACGGCACGCTCACGAACACCCCGGAGGGCCGGATCGTGAGCCAGTTGCCGGAACCCGGCTCGTCCGCGCAGCGTGGGCAGCAGGTGCAGGTCATGGTGAGCACCGGCGTGGCCGGCAAGGAAACATGGCTGCCGCTGCTCACGGGCCTCACGGTCGAGCAGGCCAAGCAGCATGCCCGCGCCGCCGGGCTGATCGTCACGCAGGTCAAGGAGCAGCCGAGCGAGAAGGACGCGGGCACGGTGCTCGGGCAGACGCCCGCCGCCTTCGTGCGCGTGGCCTCGGGCAGTCCGGTCGTGCTCACGGTGGCCGTCGCCCGCTACAGCGCGCCCAGCCGCCCGGCCGACAGCCTGCCGCTGCCGCCCGTGTACGTTCCACCGACCCCCGTTCAGCCCGAACCCGCGCAGCCGGAGGTGCCGGCCCAGCCGGAAGCGCCCGCACCGGATTCCACGACCACACCATCCACCACACCGACCGATGGCTCCACGGCGCCGGTCGTTCCCGTGACACCAGAGACCATTCCGGCCACACCCGGCACCTCGACCCCGGACACCACCGCCCCGACGACCGGCACGTCCAGCCCAACCCCGACCAGCCCCGACGCCACGCCCGCCGCAACCACGCCCGACACGGCCGCGCGCACGGTGACCTTCCGCTACACCTTCCCGGCGAACCTGCCCGACGGCTCGTACTCCGTGGTCGTGAAGGATGCAAACGGCGAGAGGCAGATCATGCCGGCCGCCGACGCCGGCGTGCTGCGCGGTCTGGCCGCCACCAGCGCGGAGGCGCCCGTGACCGGCGACGCCGTGTTCATCATCCGCAAGGACGGCGTGGATTTCGCCACCGTGACGCCCTGAGCGCCGTGATAGCCCTGAAGGCATGATCTACCTCGACTACGCTGCGACCCATCCGATGCGGCGGGAAGCGCTCGACGCCTACGCACGCGCGGCAGCCCTGCCGGGCAATCCGGCCAGCGTGCACGCGGCCGGTCAGGCGGCGCGTGAACGTCTGGAAGAGGGCCGGGCGCGGGTGGCCGCCGCGTTCGGCGTCGATCCGCGCACGCTGATCGCCAACAGTGGCGGCACCGAGGGTGACAATCACGTCCTGATCGGTACTGCGCGGTCGTGGCAGGACAGACACAGCCGCCCTGGCCACATGATCACCACGCCCACTGAGCACTCGGCGGTTCTGGCCCCCGCCCGCTGGTTGCAGGCGCAGGGCTGGGAGGTGACGTTCCTGACGCCGGATCGGCATGGCCGCTACGATCCGGTCGAACTCGCGGGCGCCCTGCGGGACGACACGGCCCTGGTGTCCGTCCACCACGCGAACAACGAGCTTGGCAGCGTGCAGGACACTGCGGCCCTCTGCGCCGTGGCCCGAGACCGCGGGGTGCCCTACCACACGGATGCCGTGCAGGCCCCCGGCGTCCTGCGGGTCGACCTGCCCGGCTGGGGCGTGGATTTCGCGACCTTCAGCGCGCACAAGTGGGGCGGGCCACGCGGCGTGGGATTCGTGTACATCCGACGCGGCACGGTGCTGGCTCCGGTCACGCTGGGTGGCGGGCAGGAGGGCGGCCTGCGCCCCGGCACGCAGGACACAGCGGGTGTCTCTGCGGCGGGCGTGGCCCTGACTGTGGCCGAGGCGGAACGCGAGGCGACCTTCGCCCACCTCCGTATCCTGCGCGAGCGGTTCGTGCAGGCCGTGTCGGACGTTCCCGGCGTGCTGTTCAACCACGCGCCAGACGGCAGTCCGAAGGTCGTGAACCTGACCATTCCCGGCACGGATGGCGAGGCCCTGCTGATGAACCTCGACATGCTTGGCATTGCCGCCAGTGCGGGCAGCGCGTGCAGCGCGGGAACCATGCAGCCCAGCCACGTCCTCACCGCCATCGGCCTGAGCGAAGCGGACGCCCGCTCGTCGCTGCGCTTCAGTTTCGGCGCAGCCACCACAGGGACAGAGGTGGACGAGGCGGCGAGGGCACTGGTTCAGGCGGCCAACTGGAGTCGCACGTAACGACCGCGTTCTGCCCGTTCAGTGGTCGACGATCCAAACCCGCGAGCTGAACGGCGGTGAGTCCGTGACAGCCAGCTCGTCTGCGCCCGGCACCTCGTACCATCCGGCCCACTCGTCCAGCTGTTCCCGCGTGACCGGAAACGTATCGGGCGGGCGCAGCTGGTTGCGGCGTTTCAGGCGATCCCACAACGTGTCGAGGGGCACGTCCAGCACATGCAGCTCGAAGTTCACCCCGAGGGCCGCCGACCGGGTGCGGAACAGGTCGCGTTCCTCCCGCGCCCAGCAGCCGTAATCGAGGATCACGTTCACGCCCAGACCCAGGGCACGGGCCGCCACACCCCACAGCAGGACGGATTCCAGCACCCAGCGTTTCTCGCCCGATTCTCCGGCCCCGAACAGGGGGGTCATCCACTCGTCCGGCGTCAGGCGCAGCGCGGCGTGTTCGACCTCCAGGCGTCGGGCCAGGGTCGTCTTGCCCGCACCGGGCAGACCGATCAGAAGGTACAGGCAGGCGGTCATGCCGCTCAGGGTAAAGGAGGCGGCCCGCTCCACGGTGGAGCGGGCCGCCGGGCAGTGGATCAGCTGAACTGCGCCAGCACCCCTTCCAGCCGCTCCTTCTGCGCGCCGAAGTCGGCCACGCGGCGTTTTTCTTCCTCGATGACCTCGGCCGGAGCGCGGGCCACGAAGCCCTCGTTGTTCAGCTTGCCCTGCGCCTGCTTGATCTGCTTGTCGAACTCGGCGAGGCGTTTTTTCTGCTTGCCGAGCCAGTCGGCAATGTCCACCGTGCCTTCCAGTGGCGCCCGCACCGTCACACCCTGCTCGACCAGGGTCAGCGTGCGGCCCTCCAGGCTGGGCACCAGGGTCACGCGGGCGATGGCCTCCACTACGGCAGCATTGTCATGCACGGTGCCGGCCAGGTCGCCCTCGACGAGGACATTCAGGCGATCCTGCGGGCTCATGCCCAGTTCGTTCTTCAGGCTGCGGGCGGCGGCCACGGCGGCGCGCAGCGCGGTAAACGCCTGGGTGGCCGCCGTGTCGTGCAGCTCAGCGTGCTGGATCGGCCAGGTATGCACGGCAAGCTGCTGCCGGTGCCCGAGCGAGGCGTAGATCTCGCTGGTCACGAAGGGCATGAAGGGGTGCAGGAGTTTCAGGATGTGCTCCAGCACGGCCTTCAGCGTGGCGAGGGTGCCGAGGTTGCCGGCGCTCAGGGCAGGTTTGGCCGCCTCGATGTACCAGTCGCAGAATTCGTCCCAGGTGAAGGCGTAGAGCACGCGGATCGCGGCCCCCAGGTCGAAGTCGTTCAGGTGCGCGGTGGCCTCGGCAGTCACGGAGTTCAGGCGGGAGATGATCCAGCGGTCGGCGAGGCTCAGTTCAGAGCGCTCCTTCAGGGCCGCAATGATGTCGCGGCTGCGTGGCATCGGCCCGGTCGGCGCTTCGGAGGCGGCGCGCACGTAGCGGGTCAGGTCGTCCGTGCCGGTCAGGGCGGCGGTGGCCTCACCCAGGCGCATGCGGGCGAAACGCGCAGCATTCCAGAGCTTGTTCACGAAGTTCCGGCCCTGCTCGAAGCGCCGGGGATCGTGCCGGATGTCCTGACCGCCGGTCGACAGGAACGCGAAGGCGAACCGGCAGGCGTCCACGCCGTACTGGTCGAACAGGTTCAGGGGATCGATGCCGTTGCCCTTGCTCTTGGACATCTTCTGGCCCTTCTCGTCCAGGTACAGGCCGTGCAGCATGACCGTGCTGAAGGGCGACTGGCCGGTCAGGCCATATCCGGCCATCTGCATGCGCGCCACCCAGAAGAACAGGATGTCGTAGCCGGTCACCAGCACCTGCGTGGGGTAGAACTTCCGGAAATCCTCGCTGTCCACGTCCGGCCAGCCGAGGGTGCTGAACGGCCACAGGTTGCTGGAGAACCACGTGTCGAACACGTCCGGATCGCGGGTCAGGGTCAGGTGAGCGTAGCGGGGATCCTGGTCGCAGTCCAGATCGGGATTCTCGGGATCCGGCACGTAGATCGTGCCCTGATCGTCGTACCACGCGGGAATCTGGTGGCCCCACCACAGCTGCCGGCTGATGTTCCAGTCGCGAATGTTCTCCAGCCAGTCACGGTTCACCTTGGCGTAGCGTTCGGGAGTGAGGTGGATCTCGCCCTTCTCCAGGCCGTCCAGCACCTGCTGCGCGAAGGGCTTCATGTGCACGAACCATTGCGTAGACACGATCGGCTCGACGGGTACCTTGGTGCGCTCGCTCAGGCCGATGGCCGTGTCGTGGTCTTCTTCCTCGATCAGGTCGCCGGATTCGGTCAGGGCCTTCACGACGGCCTTGCGCGCGGCGAAGCGTTCCATGCCCCGGAAGGCGTCAGGCACGAGGTCGCCGGTCAGGTTCCCGGTCAGGTCGATTACGCTGGGCCGGGCGAGCCCATGACGCTCCCCGATCTCGAAGTCGGTGGGATCGTGCGCGGGCGTGATCTTCAGGGCACCCACGCCGAACTCCATCTCCACGGCGTCGTCCGCGATGATCGGCACGTAGCGGTCGGTCAGGGGAATGCGGGCTTCGTGACCGATCAGATGCGCGAACCGCTCATCGGTGGGATGCACGGCGATGGCCTGATCCGCGAAGATCGTCTCCGGGCGCACCGTGGCAATGCGGATCTCGCCGGGCTCGCCGTTGCTGGACAGTGCCTGCGGATCGCGCAGTTTGTACGACAGGGTGGTCATCTTGCCCCGTCTCACCTCACGGTCGATCTCCAGTTCGCTCAGGGTGGTCTGCGCGGCCACGTCCCAGTTCACGATCCGCTCGCCCCGGTACGCGGCCCCGTCGTGATAGAGCTTCACGAACTGGTGGCGCACGGCGCGGCTCAGACCCTCGTCCATGGTGAAGCGCTCACGCGTCCAGTCCGCACTTACGCCCAGGCGCGACAGCTGGTTCAGGATCATGCCGCCAGATTCGGCCTTCCACTCCCACACGTTGTCCAGAAAGCGCTCACGGCCCAGGTCATGGCGGGACACGCCCTGCTCGCGCAGCTGCCGCTCCACCACCACCTGCGTGCTGATCCCGGCATGATCCATGCCCGGCAGGTACAGCGCCTCGAAGCCCGCCATGCGCTTGAACCGGATCAGGGTGTCGATCAGGGTGTTGTCCAGCGCGTGCCCCAGGTGCAGATTCCCCGTCACGTTCGGCGGCGGGATCACGATCGTGAACGGTTCCTTGCCGCTGGTGGCATCGGCCCGGAACGGCTCGCTGCGCCAGCGCTGCGCCCACTTCGGCTCGACGGTCTGCGGGTCGAAGGTCTTCGCCAGGGCGGAATCGGTGTCTGGGGCGGCATCGGCAGCCGAGATGGAAGTGGCGTCAGTCATGCGTGGTTCTCCTGAATTGGCGTGGGGAAGATCCTGAATTCGTGAATGGGCGACAGCCAGGGCCGGGCGGCATGGAGGGGGAACCAGCGGAAGGCGACCCGTTCCCCCACCATCGGCCGTTCGCAAGCGGAGGCCAGCGCTGGGGTTCTGCCGGGGACGACGTCGCCCGTTGGCAGCTGTACGCCCGCATCCAGCAGGGCACTTTCGCGCAGGCCACGCGCGACGCTATCCTCGCGGGCCGTGTACTGGCTTGGGTAGAACGTGACCATGCGTTGACCTCCCTCGCTGATCCGGCACCGCGAAACGCCCGTCCGCCGGAGTGCTCCGTGTGCGGACGAGACTCTTGTCCCGTGGTACCACCGCTGTTCCCCACTGCATGTGGGACACTCGTTTCACGCGGTAACGGGCGTACCCGGACGGCTCTACCTTCCTGGCGGAGTTCTGCCGTCATGCTCGCGGGTGACGTTCGCCGGTGGCGTTCCGGCCGGGGCTCTCAATCGCGGCCCTGGCTCCCTGTCGGTGCCCCCCGGGTACTCTTCCCGGTCACTGCGCCTGGAAGTATACGGTTCCGCCGCCCGGACTGCATGTGCCAATTGACGCACCCGGCTGCAGGGCAACGACCAGTGGAAGTCTAGTCACCAGTAGGTGGGTCGGCCAGCTCGTAGCGGTACAACAGGGGTTTTTTCAGGAGGCCGCGCGAAACGGCGATGGTGGCGTGCTGGTACGGTACGCCCGTGACGGTCACATTGCCCTCGAAGTCCTGAAGCTGAGTGCCCAGCCGCACGCCACGCTCCAGCACTTCCAGGGTGCCCTCGGCCCGGCTGAGCACGTCGTACGGATGTTCGATCAGGGTGGTGAGTTTCACCGGTTTGCCGCTCAGACTGCGCAATGGATTCGCGGCATTCCCGAACGTGGCGCGCACCTCGGCAGCAATGCGTTCGCAGGTGACTTTCACGCTCAGCGCGTATTCGCCGATGGGAAACTGCACCTCGCGGATCAGGGTCACGCCGTCACCCTCAGCCTCACGGAAGGCACTGAGCAGCGCCTCGCGGCGATTCCGTAGCAGCGTGACAGGAGCGGCGCTGGCCATGCCCTTGGCGCCCCGTTGCATGGGAAATTCACCACGGCTGATGAAGCGCTCAGCGTGCAGCAGGGTGTCCTCGCGAGACCTGAAGGTGCGGTGCAGCACGTTCTGGTGGGGCGCCCAGGTGTGACCCCGGCGCTCCAGCCAGTCCACCCACAGGTCATAGCGGTCATGGAAGCGCCAGCTGGGGTGCGGCGCCACGCCCGGTGCCGTGCGGGCTGGCTCGTCCCGTCCGGCCGTGGCCTCTTCCCTGCTGCTGGTGGGCCGTGTGATGGCGCTCATGCTTCCTCCGGGGGCACCTGTGGTGCTGATCGCGTTGCCGTGCTGCGCTCAGTCTACCAGGGGAAGGCGCGCAGGACAGGTCGAACAGCGTGGTGGCGAGAAATCGGCCACCTCCCTGCGACCTGTCATCGATACCGTGGCCAGCCGTGAAGGGCGCGACGAGCGGAAGCTGGGCTTAGACCTGTTCGATCAGGCCGGCCATCAGGAACGGGCGCAGGGTATCGAGGACGGCGCGGGGCGACTCGCCGCTGCGTTCGAGCATGACCTGGATGGTGGCGCTGCCTTCCAGCAGGCTCAGGGCACGGTACTGGGTGCGGCTGACGGGTTGCGCGTCTGTCCACTTGTCCGTGAAGCGCAGGCTCCGGCTCCAGTCGGGGAAGGTACGCAGCGCGGTCGTCCAGCCCTCGCTCTCCTCAAGCATGCGGTGCAGGGCCATGTCGCGGCGCAGGCTCAGGGTGCGCTCCGGCGGTTCCACATCCGGCTCGAAGGTGAACAGGCCGCCATCCAGACTGGACAGCAGCTGCAGCGCCGCCTCGCCCTTCAAGGCGTTCGTGCGGGCATGGATGACATCGCCCCGATCGAACCACAGCTGCCCGCCACGTGGATGATCCACGCTGAGACGCCCGGCCCGTCCACTGGTCAGCAGCATCTGCATGACGGACAGGAACGGGAAGACGGTCAGATCGCCGCGCACCATAGAGCCAGAGTGTAGTGTCTTCCACCTGACGAAAGCCTTTCTGCCCACAGACCTTACCGAGGGGCGGTGCTGACCCGATTGAGAGGGTCGCCCGGTGCGGCCGCGGGGCTGCCGGGTGCCAATCTGCCGCCGCGCCGTCGAGCCAGATGAAGTTGACCACGGTGTGGAGGCACCAGCCCTGTCGGGCAGGAATCGCCCCATGAGGCGCTTCGGCATGGCAGCATCTGCACCATGTCCGAGACTGCGCTGGCCACCCTGCTTTCCCTGAGCGCCGCCGACGCGCTTGGAGCGGCGACGGAATTCAAGACCCCGGACGCCATCCTCTCGCGCTATGGCGTGATCGACACTTACCAGCCGGGCAGCGTGTTCGGCTTCGCGCCGGGCGAGGCGACCGACGACTCGCAGATGGTGGTCGCCACCCTGTTCGGGTATGCGCGCCGCACCGGGCACCCGGGGGTACTGGGGGCGCTGCGGGAGTGGCTGGCGGCCGGCCCGCCGGACGTGGGCGCCCTCACGGGCAGTGCCCTTCAGCCGGGCTCGGGATCGACAGCCCGTCTGGACGGCGGCGTGCGGGCTTGGCAGGCGAGCGGGCATCAGAGCGCGGGCAACGGCGGCCTGATGCGGATCGCGGCGGTGTGGATCGCGGGCTTCCGGGGGGAGGCGCTGGCCCGCGAGTCGGCCGTCGTGACGGCTCTCACGCATGCCGATCCGCGCTGCGTGCACGCCTCCGTGTTCCTCACGGCCTTCCTGGAGGCGCTGGACTCCGGGCAGCGCTACGCGGAGGCCGCAGCGCACGGCCTGGCCGTCATGACGGCCCTGGATGCCCGGGCCGTGCTGCTGGATGCTGGCGTGCTGGGCATCGAGATGCGCGAGGCCTTCGCGGCCTTCTGGGCCCAGGATCGGGAAGCCCGCGCGCAGGTGCGGGCCAGGGTTCGCGCCGGGCTGGACGGGCACGTAACCTCGCAAAGTGGGTATGTGCTCGACACGCTGGAGGCGGCCATCGCGCACGCCCGGGCGGAAACGTGGCTGGAGGGCGTGCAGCCCGCCGTGATGCTGGGTGACGACAGCGATACGGTCGCGTGTGTGACGGGTGCACTCCTGGGTGCCCGTGGCCTGCCAACCCCCGAATACCTGCTGTCGGACCTGAGGCTGGGGCATTCCTGGCCAGGTTGGCAGCGCGAGTGGACGTGTGTGCCGCACTTCCCGGAATTGGTGAGCGCGGCGCAGCGGGCATGACAGAGGCAGAGTTCCTGAACACGGTTCGCGAGAACGCGGTGGTCGCGGCGCTCCTCGAGCGTCTGGGATCGCTCGGCACCGACCAGACCTATCTGGTGGCGGGAGCCCTGTTCCAGACGGTGTGGAATGTCCGCAGCGGGCAGCCGCCAGGGAAGCAGATTCTCGATTACGACCTCTTCAATTGGGACGAGGAACTCAGCTTCGAGGCGGAAGACCGAGTGATCCGCCGGGCCGCCCGGCTGTTCGCCGACCTGGGCGTGCAGGTGGAGGTTCGCAACCAGGCGCGGGTGCACATGTGGTTCCCGGAGCGTACCGGCCTGACCCGGCCCGCATTGACCAGCGTCCGGGACGGCATCGATCAGTTCCTGGTGACATGCACCTGCGTGGGCATCGACGAGTCCGGAGCGGTGTATGCCCCGTGCGGTCTGGCCGATCTGGCGGCCGGGCGCCTCCGTCTGAACACGCGGAACCACACCACGGAGCTGTTCACCGCGAAAGTCCAGTCCTACGTGGCGCGGTGGCCGTGGCTTCAGGTCGAGGGCGCACCCTCGCTTCCGCTTTGACCCGAACCTCGTGTATACTTCTTCGGTTGCCCGTGACGTACACCCGGCAGAGCCCGGCAAGACGTGACGGAGGAGGCACCGCATGAAGAAAGACATTCACCCGAAAGCCGTTCCCACCAAGATCATCTTCCAGGGCAAGGTCGTCATGGAGACCCTGAGCACGCGCCCCGAGATTCACGTGGACGTCTGGAGCGGCGTGCACCCCTTCTGGACCGGCGAGGAACGCTTCGTGGATACCGAAGGCCGCGTGGACAAGTTCAACAAGCGCTTCGGCGATTCGTACCGCACCAAGAAGAAGTAAGGTCATCCTTCCTGCAGCGCCCGGCTTTCCACGCCGGGCGCTGCGCTGTTCGGGGGAACCCGTTCCCTCCCGGTCTGGCATACTCGCGGGCGTGCTCAAGTCCCCCTATCACGGCGGTCACCTGGAAGTGATCGTCGGCCCCATGTTCAGCGGCAAGAGCGAGGAACTGATCCGGCGGGTGACGCGCGCCGTGATCGCCCGTCAGCACGTACAGGTGTACAAGCCCGCCCTGGACGACCGCTACCATGCGGCCGCGGTGGCCAGCCACGCGGGCCGCACAGTGGACGCCGTGGCGGTGAGGAGTGCGGCCGACATCCGCGCCCACCTGACCGGCGAGAACGCCCTGCTGGTGGGCGAGCTCCCGCCCCTCCCGGACGTGATCGGCATCGACGAGGTGCAGTTCCTGGACGCCGACGTGGTGGGCCTGGCGCTGGCGCTGGCGGATCAGGGCGTGCGGGTGATCCTGGCGGGTCTGGATCTGGATTTCCGCGCCGAGCCCTTCGGCTTTATGCCGGGGCTGCTGGCCCGTGCCGAGAGCGTCGAGAAGCTCACGGCGATCTGTACGGTGTGCGGTGCTCCGGCCACCCGGTCACAACGCCTGATCGGCGGTCAGCCCGCCCGGTTTGATGATCCGGTGGTGCTGGTGGGGGCCCAGGAGAGTTACGAGGCCCGCTGCCGGGTTCATCACGTGGTGCTAGACAGTGCGTGACTCACACCGCTAGGCCACTTGCCGTCTGAACGATTCTGTAAGCGGGCACACCGTGCGAATCCCCTGAATAGCTGAACGTGGAGCGATACACTTCTGGACGTCTACCCCGAGTCCCCCTCGACGGCCACCGTTGGAGTCCGCCTGCACAGCGTCCCCACAGCCACGCCCGAGCCACCGCAGTCCGCAGACTGGCACCTCAGCCAGCGGCGGATGTTCCTCATCCTGGTCGTGCTGGTGATTGTGGCCAGCGGTGCGGCGCTCGGCCTTCAGCGTCCGCACTACGACCGCCTGGACGTGTGGGCCCTGCCATCCTACGCGCTGGTCATGGTCGCCCTCCAGGCGCTGCTGGCCCTGCGCCGGATTCCCCTCACCACGGCCCTGCGCACCGCGTACCTGGGTGGGGCCATCTACGTGCTGCTGGCGCTCTACCACCAGTTCCAGGTGATGCCGACCACGTCCGTCACCCTGATGGAGAACACGTACTGGTTCGCGGTGATCTACGCCGCCGCGTTCCTGACCTTACCGTCCCGCGCGGCCACGCTGGTGACGAGCGGGGTGCTGCTGCTGGCCGCCGCGATCTGCGCGTGGCACGTGACCCGAACTGTGCCCGCCGCCACGCAGCTCCGGGTGGCGGGGTCGGCGGTGCAGTTCCTGCTGACCGGCGCGGTGCTGATCGTCCTGAACCGCACCATCGGGGTGCAGCACCACCGCCTGATGGCGTCGCGCGCCGCCGCGTTCACGGATGTCCTGACCGGGCTCGCCAACCGCCGCTCGGCCGAGGAACGGCTCGCGGAACTGGCCACGCTGGGAAGCGGCTTCACGCTGGTGATGTTCGACCTCGACCACTTCAAGCAGGTGAACGACACGCATGGGCACGCGACTGGGGATCTGGTGCTCCGGGGTGTGGCGGCCAGCGCCCGGGCCCGCGTACCGTCCGGCGGCCTGGCGGCCCGCTGGGGCGGAGAGGAATTCCTGCTGATCCTGCCCCCACAGCCGAAAGACGCTGTGCAGGCCATGTTGCAGGCGCTGCGCTCGGATCTGAAGGCGCAGCAGCACGGGCCGGTCAGTGGCGTTACGGCCTGCTTCGGCGTGGCCGATGCCCGGCCCGGTGAGCATCCGGATCACGTGCTCGCACGGGCAGACGCCGCCATGTACACCGCCAAGGCACAGGGCCGCAACGACATCCGCCGGTCGGACACCGTGATCCGGCCCGGTCAGCACGATCCGGCGAACTGAGCGCGCACGCTGACCCAGCCGGACTCTGTTTGACTGGAGTCAGAAACGCTGCACTATCATGCCCGCATGGCGTACACCATCCTCGTCGCGGACGATGAACCGGCCATCCGCACCATGCTGGAGGTCATCCTGTCGGCCGACGGGCATGACATCGTGGCAGTGTCGGACGGCAAGGCCGCGCTCGACTATCTCAGGGACCATACGCCGGACGTGATGCTGCTGGACATCAAGATGCCGCACATGGACGGCTTTGAAATCTGCTCCCGCGTGAAGCGCATCAAGCGCCTGCGAACCATTCCTGTGCTGCTTCTCACGGGCTTCGACGATGATCAGACACGCGACCATGCCAAACTCGTGGGCGCAGACGATATCGTGTACAAGCCGCTGTCCGGGAAGAACCTGCGCGGCCGCGTGAACCAGCTGGTGGAGGCGCGGCGGCGATAGACCGGGGGGCAGGCGGAACGGAGTCCCCACCTTGATCTTTGTCCTGCGCTTCTTCAAATTCCTGTTCTCGCTGCTGATCGCCGCCCTGGTGGCCGGGGTCGGCGTGGCCGCCACCTACGGCACCAAGTGGTTCCGCGAACTGCCGGACTACCGGCAACTCGACAACCTGACCCGGTCGCTCGGCTCGGAGACGAAGGTGTACGCGCGCGACAACACGCCGCTGGGCACCCTGATTCCGCGCATCGGGGATCAGGCGATTTCGCGTACCATCGTGACCCTCGACGAGATCAGTCCCTTCATGGAGGCGGCGCTGATCAGCAACGAGGATCGCCGGTTCTTCGAGCATTACGGCCTCGATCCCTACGGGTTGGGGCGGCAGTTCCAGCGTGTCGCGCGGGGCGAGACGGTGCAGGGGGGCAGCACCCTGACCAACCAGCTCGTGAAGAACACGCTGCTGCTCGCCGAGTACAACCAGGCCCGCACCCCGGACCGGAAGGTGAAGGAATGGCTGCTGAGCGTGCAGGTCGAGCGGTCGTTCACCAAGGAGGAGATCCTCCAGTCCTACCTGAACACGGTCTACTGGGGCGATGGCGGGCCGGTCGAACTGTACGGCATCTACGCAGCGGCGCAGGCGTATTTCCGCACCACGCCGAAAAAACTGACGCTGGCGCAGAGTGCGTACCTGACGGTGCTGGTTCCGAGCGCAGGGAGGTACTTCAATTACAAGGCCATGCGGCCGCTGATGAAAACGCTGTTCTCGCGTATGGTCGAGGACAAGTGGATCACCCAGGCGCAGGCCGATGCGGCGTGGCACGAGAACCTCCAGCCGCGCGGGTGGAAGGTCGTCTATGACGCCAACGGCAACGTCACGAGCGCGACGCTGGTCGACCGGACGGCCAAATTCCTGAAGTCGGTGGTAACCACCCGCGCGCCGCACTTCATGGGACAGGTCGAGCAGGAACTCGTGCGGCGCTTCGGGCGCGACAAGGTGTACGGCTCGGGCGGACTGCGCGTCTACACGACTCTCGACCCGAAACTCCAGACCGCCGCCGAGACTGCCAGCCGCGAGACCACCTACCTGCCGCCGGGAGCGACCCTGGCCGCCACGATCCTCGATCCGTACACCGGCGAGGTGCTCGCCATGATCGGCCAGAAACTCAGGGGCGACACGCCACCGGATGCGTGGAACAACGCCGCGCAGGGCCAGCGGCAGATCGGGTCGACCATCAAGCCGCTGCTGTACACCACGGCCCTGTCGACCGGCCTGTCGCAGGCGCACGAGGAAGACGACAAGCCCATCGAATACCCCTGCCCGACCTGCAAGGGAGGGGTGTACGCCCCGGGCGACTTCGAGGGCGCCATGCAGAACCGGCCCATGACGCTGCGCGAGGCGCTCGACCGTTCGCTGAACCTGGTCACGGTGCGGCTGGCCGACCGGATCGGCCTGCAGACCTTCTTCGGCAAACTGCGGGAACTGGGCATTCCCCCGAACGACGGCACCGGGCTGGCCGCGGCGCTGGGAGCCGTGGAGACCACGCCGATCAAGATGGCCGCCGCGTACGCGCCCTTCGTGAACGGCGGGCTGTACCGCGCGCCCCGCTACATCTCGCGCGTGACCACGGCGCGGGGAGAGGTGCTGTACGACGCCGCCAACGACCCCATGCGCCCCGCGCGCGTGTGGACGCCGCAGGTGGCGTTCCTGGGCCTGGACATGATCCGGGGCGTGGTGAACGACTGGACGGAGCGGCAGGGCGGGATCGCGTCCCGCTCTAAGTTCGGGGACTGGCCGGTGGCCGGGAAGACCGGCACGAGCAACGAGGTCAAGGACCTGTGGTTCGTGGGCACCACGCCGCTGTACACAGGAGCCGTGTGGGTGGGCAAGCAGCGTGGCGGCGGCAACGCGAGCACCTATTACTCCGGCTGGGTGGCCGCGCCCATCTGGCGGCGCATGATGGAACTGGCCCACCAGGGGCAGACCGTCCGGCAGTTCAGCGAGCCGCCCGGCATCCTGTACGCGGACTCGCCGGATCCCGCCCATCTGGGCGAGCAGGTCAAGATCGCGGTGCTGGATCCGCAGTACAAGGACGCCGCGAATACCGAGCTGCTGGCCGATGCTCCACCGCCCACCACCTACCGTGAGACCAGCTACGTGCGGCCGACGACCGATCCGCGCACGGTCGTGATCAGCGTGGATCGCACGACCAACCGGCAGGCCACGGAGTTCACCCCGCCGGAGAACATCGTGGAGCGCCGCGTGTACCTCGAGCAGCTTCCGGCGTATGCGCCGGATCCCAACCCTCAGCCCCTCCAGGACGAGAAGCCCGATCCGGAGGCCGTCAAGGGGACGCCGAAGGGAGGAACCGCTCCACAGACGGCACCGGCACCCACGCCCGCCGCGCCGTGAAGCCCTCTCACCGCGTCCCCACACGTGGTTCCGGCCCCCGGCGCATCATGGCGGACATGACCCTGAGGCGTGCTCCCCTGCTGACCCTGCTGCTGGCCCTGGCGAGCATGCCCGCGCAGGCGCGTGTGCGCCTGGGCGAACCCCTGCCCGCGCATCCCTGGGTCAGTCCGGGCCGCGAGGTGATCGTGGTGTACAGCCATGACTGCGGCGATCTGGGCGAGCTGTGGCAGGCCATCCTGGCGAGCGGGCTTCCGGTGAGGGCGGTCAACGCCGAGACCATCGCGGCTCCGGCGCCAGCGGGCGTGAACGTATGGCGCGGCGACGAGGCGACGGCCTTCGCCCGGACGCTGCGGGTCGGCGCTTACCCGGCCGTGCTGTTGGTACAGGGCGGCCACATCCTGAACGCCTGGGAAGGCACCTTTCAGGGGGATCTGGGGCTGAAGGAACTGGACGGCTCCGCCCACCTCGGCCCAGTGCCAACCCAGCCCTGACGGGCAGAACAGGACGCCTGCCCCGCCGGAACCCAGGTGGAGCCGCTACACTCCGCGCATGGGTGTATCCGTGGCCTCCCCGACGCTGACGATTGCGTTCGCGGCGGGCGTACTGTCGTTCCTGAGCCCATGCGTGCTGCCGTTGGTGCCCAGCTACCTGGGCGTGATCGGCGGGGCCAGAGCGCCGCTGTGGCGGGCACTGGGCTTCATCCTGGGCTTCGGGCTGGTGTTCATCGCGCTGGGCGCCACGGCCAGTTCTCTGGGCGCGGTGCTCGCGCCGCACAAGATCCTGCTGGGTCAGGTGGCCGCCGTGCTGATCGTCTTCTTCGGCCTGGTCATGCTGGGCGTGATCCGGTTTCCGTGGTTGATGCGGGATACCCGCGCGCTGGCCGATGCGGGCGGCTACGGTCCGGTGGCGCTGGGGGCCGCCTTCGCGTTCGGGTGGAGTCCGTGCCTGGGCCCGGCGCTGGGCAGCATCCTGGGGCTGGCGGCCAGCACGGCCAGTCTGGCCAGTGGCGTGGGTCTGCTCGCGGCGTACACGCTGGGGCTGGCCGTCCCGTTTCTGCTGGCGGCCGTGCTGTGGCACCGGCTGAACCTGCGGCGCCTGAACCGCTACGCGGGCGTGTTCGAGAAGGTGGGCGGCACGGTACTGGTCGTGGTGGGCGTGATGATGCTGACCGGGCAGTTCACGCGGCTGGCAGCCTTCTTCTACCAGGTGATGCCCGTGTGGCTGCGGGTGTGACGCCCACGACCACTGGTCTCTCCGGCATAGAGGGCGCGTTCGCCGTGCAGCTCCGGGACGTGTGGATGCGCCTGGGCCGCGAGGTGATCCTCCGGGGCGTCACCGTCGATGTGGCAGCCGGAGAGGGCATTGCCCTGCTGGGAGAGAATGGAGCCGGGAAGACCACGCTGTTGCGGGTGCTCGCCTCCTCACTTCGCCCCACGCGCGGCGAGGGACGGGTGCTGGGCTTCGACCTGCGTGACGGCCGCTCGGTGCGGGAGGTCATCCACCTGATGCCGGTGGACGCGGGCCTGTACCCGGACCTGAACTGCGCGGAGAACCTGGAATTCACCCTGCGCATGTACGCCCAGCGGGGCGACGTGCCGGGAGCGCTGACCCGCGTGGGGCTGGAGGCGGCTGCCGGCCGCCGGGTGCGGTACCTGTCGGCCGGGATGCGCAAGCGGCTGGCGCTGGCCCGCGCGTGGCTGCTGGCCCGGCCGATCACCCTGGTGGATGAACCCTTCGCGAATCTCGACGAGGCGGGCCGGGCGCTGGTGCTGGAACTGCTGGGTGACCTGCGGTCGCGTGGCGTGACCCTGGTGATCGCCGCGCATGAGCCGGAGCTGGCGCGGCAGGTCGCCCCACGGGCGCTGAGACTCGCGGGCGGCGTGCTGGTGGACGCTTGAACGGCGCGTTCAGGGTCGCGTGGGCCGTGGCCGCCAAAGATCTGCGCGTGGCGGGCCGGACGCGGGATTCCCTGCTGGCCACGGCCTTTTTCGCGGGGCTGGTGCTGCTGATCCTGGGACTCGCGCTGGTCGGCAACGAGACGCGCACGCCGGCTCAGACCGCGGCGATGGCCGCAGGGGCGCTGTGGACGGCGCTGGCCCTGTCGGCGGCGGTCGGGGCGCAGCGGGCCTTTGCCCAGGAGCAGGAGGCGGGCGCCCTGGAACAGCTGATGCTGATGCCGGGGCCGCACGGAGCGCTGTACCTGGGCAAACTGCTGGGTGTGTTGGGGCCGCTTCTGCTGGTGGCCGCCTTCGCCGTGCCGGTCGGCCTGATCCTGTTTGGGGCGGCCGGGGCCGGGCGAGCGGTGCCGTGGCCCGCCCTGGCCCTGACCACCCTCCTGGGCGTGGTGGGGTTCGCAGCCGGGACGACCTTCTACGGGAGCATCACGGTCAGCCTGCGGGCGCGCGAGGCGCTGCTGCCCGCGCTGGCCTTCCCGATCGTAGTGCCGGTCGTGATCGCCACGGTGAAGGCCACGGCCCTGCTGCTGGCCGAGGGCTGGTCGGTCGAGGTGGGAACCTGGCTGTCGTTCCTGGCGGCCTTCGACCTGGGCACGGTGATCCTGGCGACCCTGCTGTTCCCGTTCGCGGCCGAGGGCTGACCGGGCCGGCGCGTCCTCAGCGGACAGCAATGAGAAGCACGGCGCGGCCATCGTGGTCGCCGGTCGTGGTCATGGGCGTCTCGACGCGCGAACCCAGGTTCAGGTATGACGACCGCCTGTAGATGGAGCGCGCTGTGAGCCGGGCCGCCAGATCCTCGCGCGCCACCTGGAACGAGTTGTATGTGTGGTGGGGCGTGGGCAGCAGGCTGAGATCCTCCCGGCTGAACGCCCCGGTGAACACGTAGCCGTCAGCGATCTTCCACGGGCCGAACAGCCGGCCGTGATTGTTGGAGGTGTAGGCGGGGCCGTCGCTGAACGCCTCGCTCCGGCCCGTGCGGGGGAACTGTGGCCGGAACTCGCCGTTCAGCAGGCCCCAGTACCCGTCACTGTGCATGGAACGGGGCGGGTACCCGGCGGCCGACATGGCGCCGAGCAGGCGGGAGCTCGCCTCGTCCGGGGTGCGGGCCGCGCGGTCGATCAGCACAACGTTCACGGGCTCGCGCAACGTCCGGCTGTGGTAGGGCTGATCCAGCCAGGTAGAGGGACGCAGGTTGCCGGTCATCATCCAGACGCCCACGTCCCCAATCCTGGGGACGTGCTGCACGTCTCCCACAGCAGGCTGGTAGGTGGTCGCGCCGGGGGTGGGTTGGGCCTGCGGCACCGGCGCACACGCGATCAGCAGGAGCAGCAGGGCGAGGGGGGCGGCCACAGGCCGGGCAGTGGAGCGGGTGACCAAGGGAACCTCCGGGAGCGCGGTGGAGCGGCATCGGCGCAGGGTGTGCTGTCAGCATAGGGGACGGCTCCCTGGGGACACTCGCACTTGTGGCCGTGGCCAGGGCGCGCGATCTTGCCGCAAGTGAACAGTCCGACCCGCACCGGCTCACGGTGCCACCCTGTTCGGGGGTTCAGAATGAGGAACGACATGCGAAGAGATCTCACGACGACGCTGCTCGGTGCGGCGACCCTGCTCACGCTGCTGGTGGCGGCCGGGCTGGGCCTGAGCGCCCCCCTCGATATCAACCAGGGCTCCCTGGTCCGCCTGATGTTCGTTCACGTGCCCTCGGCGTGGCTCAGTTACCTCGCGTACGGCGGCACGGGCCTGTTCGGCCTGCTGTACCTGATCCGCCGTGAACGCCGCTGGGATCGGCTGGCTATGAGCAGCGCCGAGATCGGGGTGCTGTTCACGGTGGTGACCATTGTGGGCGGCATGCTGTGGGCCAAACCGACCTGGGGCACGTACTGGGTATGGGACGCGAGACTGACGACCACCGCCCTGAGTCTGGTGGTGTACGGCGCGTACCTGCTGATCCGCACGCTGATCGACGACCCGGATCGCCGCGCGCGCGTGTCGGCGGTGGTGGGGCTGGTGGGCACGCTGTACGTGCCGATCAATTACATGGCCGTGGAGTGGTGGCGGGGCGTGCACCAGACGCAGACCCTGAAGCTACTCGGAAAGGTGCGCTTCGATGCGGCGCCAGTGTACGGCTGGGTGCTGCTGATGGCCACCGTGGCCTTCACGCTGCTGTACTTCTACCTGCTGCGGGTGCGCGCGATCCTTGCCGCCCGTGAGGACGCCCGCGAGGAACTGGACGTGCAGGCGGGCCTGACCACCCTGGGAACCGCCCGTGGATAAGTACGCGGCCTACGTGATCGTGGTGTACGTAGTGACCTTCGGCCTCCTGCTGGCATATCTGGTGTGGATGTGGTGGCGGCTGCGGTCTATGCACGAAGGCGGTGACAAACGGTGACGACGTCTCCCCCGCCCGTGTCGGCCCTGCCGCAGGCGCGACGCCGTCGCCGGTCACCGCTGCCGGTCGTGCTGGGCGTGGTGGCGCTGGTCGGCCTGACGGGCTTCATCGCCTTCGGCAACCTCGGCAAGAGTCTGGAGTACTTCGTGACCCCAACCGAGTACGCGCAGCAGCGCGCGCAACTGGAAGGCCGGCCCCTGCGGATCGGGGGGCTGGTGCAGCACGTGAAGTACGACCCGCAGACCTTGCAGCTGGCCTTCACGGTCACGGACGGCGGGGCCAGCGTCCCGGTGACGTACAAGGGAGCCGTGAGCGACCTCTTCAAGGAGGATCAGGGCGTGGTCGTGCGCGGAATCTTCCAGGGAGACACCTTCCACGCTTCCGAGCTGATCGTGAAGCACTCCGAGGAGTACAACGTGCCCAAGACCCAGGCAGACATGAAGAACCTGCTGCGGCAGAGCCAGTGAGGAGACGCACCCGCCGATGCTGAACCTGATCTCGTGGTCGTCGAGCCCACTGGGCGCGCTGGGGCAGCTCTCCCTGCTGGCCGCGCTGGGCTTCACCCTGGCGGGCCTGGGCCTGTCGGTGGCGGGGGGCGTGCGCCCGGACGCCCGCGTGACGGAGGCCGCCCGGCGCAGCACCTGGGCGGTGTTCGCCCTGGTCACGCTGACTTGCGTGATTCTGATGGTCGCGCTGCTGCGCGACGACTTCACGGTGCGGTACGTGGCCGAGCATTCCATGCGGGCCTCGCCGCTGTGGGTGAAGATCACCAGCCTGTGGGGCGCGCTGGCGGGCAGCATCCTGCTGTGGACGTGGCTGCTCGCCGGGTACACCTTCATCCTTGGACTGACCCTACGCCGTGACGCGCTGCGACCCTGGGCGCTGGGCGCGATGTTCGCGAGCCTGCTGTTCTTCGTGGGGGTGTGTGCCAGCGTGGCGTCGCCGTTCACGCCGCTGGCCACGGTACCTGCAGATGGCCTCGGCCCGAACCCGGCGCTCCAGAACCACTGGATGATGGCCGTGCATCCGGTGCTGCTGTACATGGGCTTCGTGGGCCTGAGCGTGCCCTTCGCCTACGCGGTGGCCGCGCTGGTCACAGGACGCCTGAGCGACCACTGGGTCACCGTCACGCGCCGCTGGACGCTGGTCGCGTGGACGTTCCTGACCGCCGCCATCGTCGCGGGCGGCTGGTGGAGTTACGAGACGCTCGGCTGGGGCGGGTACTGGGCATGGGATCCGGTCGAGAATGCCAGTTTCATTCCGTGGCTGCTGACCACCGCTTTCCTGCACTCGGTGCAGATCCAGGAAAAGCGCGGCCTGATGCGCTCGTGGAACGTGTGGCTGATCGTCCTGGCGTACTCCAGCACCGTGCTGGGCACCTTCCTGAACCGCAGCGGCATCGTCCAGAGCGTGCATGCCTTCGCCGGTGGGCCGGTCGGGCCGGTATTCCTGGGGTTCCTGGCGCTGCTGCTGGTCTCCGGGATCGCGCTGGCCGCGTGGCGGTCGCCGCGCCTGCGCGACGAGGGTGAGCTGCCCGACCCGGTGAGCCGCGAGGGGGCGTTCCTGGCCGGGAACTGGATCTTCCTGGTGTTCGCGTTCATGGTGCTGCTCGGCACGCTGTTCCCGACCTTCGTGGAGGCGTGGCAGGGTCGCCGGGACGCCTCGGTCGGGCCGGCCTTCTACAACGCCTTCGCCATTCCGCTGGGGCTGGGCCTTCTGCTGCTGATGGGCGTGGGGCCGCTGCTGCCTTGGCGGCGGGCCGATGGACAGACCTTCTGGCGGGCGCTGCGGCCCCTGCTGATCGCCGGGCTGGGCGCGGCGCTGCTGGCGTTCGTATTCGGAGTTCGCAGCGTGGGCGTCCTCGCCACGGTGGCCCTGGCTGCGTACAACCTGCTGGGCCTGGGGCTGCTCACCGCCCGCGCCGTTCGGCAGGGCGGCGGAGCAGGGCGCACCCTGAAGCTCAACCCACGTCGGTATGGAGCGTACCTCGCACATGTGGGGCTGGTCGTGGTGGCGCTGGGCCTCGCGTTCAGCGGCACCTACCGCGCCGAGGCGCAGGCGACCCTGAACCTGGGCGCCAGCCCGACCCCGCTGCTGCGGGAGCAGGTGCAGGTGCAGTCCATCCGCCGGGAGACCCTTCCCTTCGGCGGCACCACCGTGGCAAGCGTCCTGATCGACGGTCGGCCCTTCCAGGCCCGGTTGAACACCTACACGCAGGCCGGAAACACCGCTTACCCCGCTCCCGCCGTCCGCTACTCCGTCCTGGGTGACACGTACCTCGTCCTCACGGCGCTGGACTCTGCCGCCACGCCGAGATGGGCGAGCGTGCACCTGATCGAGAGCCCGCTAGTGTCGTGGATCTGGTGGGGCACGCTGATCATCTGCGTGGGCGCCGGGCTGACCCTGGTACCGCCGGGCCGCGTGGCCGCCCGCAGCGTGCCTGCGGGCCTCGCCCCGGCCACGGATTGACCGTCCATCTACCCTCCACGCCCAAGTGTCCGGCCCGCCCTTCCGGAGATCGAGAACCCCGATGACCACACCATCCCCTGAATCCACCGTTCCACGTCCTTCCTCTCCGGCCGTGCCAACGTGGCGGCGTGTGCTGCCGCCCGTAATTGCCGCCACGCTGGTCGCGGTGCTGGGCTACACCCTGCTGCGGCCCGCCCACAACGCCACCACCGGCGGTCCCCTGATCGGCAAGGCCGCCCCGCCGTTTACCCTCAAGAGCCTGGACGGCGTGCCCATCAGCCTGAGCCAGCTTCAGGGCCGTCCGGTCGTCGTGAACTTCTGGGCCTCCTGGTGCGTGCCGTGCCGCGAGGAAGCGCCCATGTTCCGCGAGCTGGCCGACAAACAGGGCGGAGCGTCCGGCGTGGCGATCCTGGGCATCCTGTTTCAGGAAACCAGTGAGAAGAGCGCGCGCGACTTCATCCGAGAGTACGGGCTGGCGTACCCGAACCTGAACGACCCCGGCATCAACACGGGCGTGGATTACGGCGTATCCGGCATTCCCGAAACGGTGTTCATCGACAAGACCGGGGTGGTGCGCTACATGGACCGGGGCGGCTTGACCCGCGAGCGTCTCAACGCCGGGCTCGTGACCATCGGCGTCCCCGGCATCTGATGCAGCTCCACCGCCTTGCCCCCACCGTCACGGCCGCCCTGGTGATGTCCTTCGCGCTGGGGGCCTCCCCCACCCTGACGCCCGTCCAGGAAGCGCGGGCCATCGCCATCCAGAAGAACCTGCGCTGCCCGCTGTGCGACACAGGCGAGTCCATTGAGCAGTCACGCAGCGATATCAGCGTGAAGATGCGCTCCGATGTGCGCGAACAGGTCGCTGCCGGGAAGCCCGACGCCGAGATCTACGCCTTCTTCGCGCAGCGCTACGGGAATTTCGTGCTGCTGGACCCGCCCAAGAGCGGCCGGAACCTGCTGCTGTGGGGAGCGCCCCTGCTGGCCCTGCTGGCGGGCGGAGGCGTGTGGTGGACGTTTCTGCGGCGCCGACCCACGTCCGCGACGATCACGCCGGTCACCGAGCCGGAGCCCTTCGACTCCTATCTGGATCAGGTGCGGCGCGAGACCCGCCCCGGCGGGGAGGGCTGATGGCCAGCATGATCCTGCTGGTCGTGATCGTGCTGGTCGCGCTGTGGCTGATTGTCGAACCCCTGCGGCGCGGGCAACTGGCCGATCCGGATGCCGCGCGGCGAGATGACCTGCTGGCCGAACGAGACCGCCTGTACACCGAGCTGGCGGCCCCCGCCGAAGAGGCCCGGCGGCCCGACCTGGAGCGCCGCGCCGCGCGAACCCTGCGCGCCCTGGACGGCCTGCCCCCGGCCCCCGGCCCCGGCGGGGCGCGGCGGCTGGCCCTGGGCGGCCTGATCCTGGCCGCGCTGGTCACGGGCATCGCCGCCGTGACGGTCGTGCCGCGCTGGCAGCTCGCGTCCCTCGACGCGTCGGAGGCCTCGAACGTGCAGGCCGTGCTGAGCCTTCCGCAACTCCGGGCACGGGCTGAACAGTCGAAAGCGAACGCCGACTACATGGCGTGGGGGAAGGCTGCCTTCGACTCCGGGCAATACGACCAGGCACTGACCGCCTACGGTAACGCCCTGAAGCTCGATCCGCGCCAGCCGGTCGCCCTGCGGCGCCTGGGCATCCTGCTGCTCACGCGGGGCGAGCAGACCGGCCAGAAGATCAGCGAGCAGGAATCGACGCAGGCGGCGCTGCTGGTGCGCACAGCCGCGCAGCTCGCTCCGAACGACCCGGAATCGCAACTGCTGCTGGGGTACACGCTGGCCCGCTTCGGTCAGAGTCAGGACGCCCTGGGCGCCCTGGAACGCTACCGCACCCTGAATCCCAGCGGCCGGGACGCCGACGAGCTGATCACGGCCCTGCGCGCCCGCCTGCAACAGAGCGACCCGGCCCTGAGCGTGTACGCGGCGAGTTGCGCCAGCTGTCACGGCCCGGCGGGTGGGGGCGGCATCGGCCCAAGCCTGCGTGCCTCCACCCTCACGCGGAACGCCCTGGCGGACATCATCCGGCACGGCCAGGGGGCCATGCCCGCCTTCCCGAATCTGAAGGCCACCGATCTGACCCTCCTGCTGAACCTGCTGGAGGGCTGGCAGAAGGCCGGGAAGTGAGCCCCCCCCAGCCCAGACTGACGCGGCGGGCCGTCTTGGAGCGCTGGTGGATGCTGCCGGTCGCGGGCACGCTGGGCACCTTCGCCTACCTCGGCTGGTACGCCACTAGGGTCACCTTCCGCAAGGAGGGCGCGGGGCCGCCCGAGTTCGCGGCGCAGACGCCACAGGTCATCGGCACGCTGGCCGACCTGCCCTCCGAGTGGGCGGAGCGTCCTTTCACCTACGCGGGCCGTCCCTGTACCCTGCTGCGCGTGCCGGATGCCGTGGCGGGCGGCCTGGACGGAGCGGGCGGTGCCCACTTCATCGCGTACTCGCGCATCTGCACCCACCTGGGCTGCACCGTGAACCTCGTGCGGAATCCGGAGGTGCTGGCCTTCGCCTTCAACTACCGCCCGCCACAGGACGCGCTGTACCCGCGCCTGGGCTGCCGCTGCCACTTCAGCGTGTTCGATCCCCTGCACGCGGGCGTGGCCGAGTTCGGCAAGGCCCGGGCGCCCCTGCCCCGCGTGCGCCTGGAACAGCGTGGCCAACAGATCTGGGCGACCGGGATCGAACCGGCCCCCGCGCCGGAAAGCTGAGAGAATGGCGGACATGGCCGAGCTCGGAACCCTGCGGATGACCACCGGCGACGTCGCTGCCGCCTCGGCCATCCTGATCGCGGCGGCCACGGCGCTGGTCACGCGGGGCGAGGCCTTGTGGCCACCCGACACGCTGACGCCCGAGCGGCTGCTCCGGCACTACCCCGCCGCGTCCTGGCGGGTCGCGTGGCAGGGCGAGCGGGCGGTCGCGTGCATGTCACTGCTGGATTGCGACCTGCCCTTCTGGCCGGACGACCCTCCCGGTGTGGCCCTCTACCTGCACAAGCTCGCCGTGCATCCGGAGGCCCAGAGGCTCGGTCTGTCCAGCTGGATGGTGCAATACGCGGAAGCGGAAGCCCGTAGGGCAGGCGTCCAGGCTCTGAAACTCGATACAGGCACCGACCGGCCCAAGCTCCGCGCCCTGTATGAACGCAGCGGCTTTCGCCCGGTCGGTCAGAAGACCGTCTTCGGGTTCAATGTCACGCTGTACGTGCTCGACCTGCAGTAGGTCGGCGGCTTAAGTGCGCGCACCGACCAGATTCGCGCCCCTGAGCAGCATGCCCTGCGCCTGCTCCAGCGCCGACACCTGCAGGGCCATCTGCGCAACGATGCCACGCACCAGTTCGAATTCGGCCGGCGTCGTCCAGCCGGGGCGGGGAATGAGTTTCATGAGCTCCTCGAGGTGATCCGACGCGGCCACATCGCGTAGGCGGGCATTGAGCGCGCGGACGTCCTTGCTCAGGCCCTTCAGGTCGTGGGGTACCACTTTGAGAGCCGGCTGGGCATCGGTGGCCGCTGAGGCATGGGTGGTCATGGTTTCCCTCCTGTGGGTGGGCGTGTTCCGGCGAGTGTCTCCCCCCCGGAAGTGCGGCCGGAACGACGCCTGCCTGAATCATCGAACACGGGGCATGATCAGACCATGATCGGTGCGGTGCCCGGCGCAGGGTACGATCAAGGTGTATGTCACAGTCCACTGACCCGACCGCTGCCGTGACGCCTCCATTGCCGTTGATCGTGAGTGCCGGCGAGGCCCTGATCGACCTCGTGACGGGCGGCGGGAACGCGTGGCACGCACATCCGGGCGGCGCGGCGTGGAATGTGGCGCGGGCCTGCGCGGCGCTCGGCGTGCCCAGCGCCTTCGCGGGGGCCGTCGGGCAGGACAACTTCGGGGATGACCTGAAGCGTGAGAGCGACGCAGCAGGCCTCGATCTGAGGTTCCTGCAACAACTTCCGGCCCCCACACTGATCGCGGTGGTGTATTCGGCCACTCCACCCGCGTACCGCTTCCTGGGCGAGAACAGCGCGGACCTGCTGTTCGACCCGGCGCAGCTTCCGGACGGCTGGCTGTCCCAGGCCCGCTGGATGCACGTGGGCGGGATCAGCCTCAGCCGCTGGCCGCTGGCTGACACGCTGCTGGCCCTCATCGACCACGCGAAGGCGGCCGGCGTGAAGATCAGTTTTGACCCCAACGCCCGGATCACCCACCGCCACCCGGACTATCCGGCGGTGTTCGAGCGGGTGCTGCGCGCCGCCGACCTGATCAAGTTCAGCGATGAAGACCTGGACTTCTTCTACCCGAAAACCACCGAGGAAGAGGCGCTACGGCTCCTGCGCGGCCTGAACCACGACGTGCCGATCGTGATCACCCGCGGCGCGCAGGGGGCCACGCTGTACCACTCAGCAGGCACCGTGAACCTGCCGACCTTCCCCGTGCAGGTCGCGGATACCGTCGGGGCTGGCGACGCCCTGTGCGCGGGCCTGCTGGTCAGCGCCACGCGCCGCCCGGAAGCCATCTGGACGGAACACCTGCGCGTGGGACTGAAGGCCGCCGCCGTGGCCTGCGCCCATGCCGGCGCCTACGCCCCGACGCAGGCGGATCTGGACGCCATGAGCTGACGACCTCCCGTCCCACCATCTAAGCGGAGACCACTTATAGGCCTCCGCTTCGTTCTGGACGTGCATCCCAGTGTGCTCAGCCCACTGAGTTCTGCGCGAAATGGCTCAAGCCTCCCAGAGGCCGATCCGCCCTGTCAGAGGACGAGGTGGGCGTCGTCCTGCTCGGCCATCATGCGCAGGAAGGCATCGACGTACTGCGGATCGAACTGCCGGCCGGCCTGCATGCGGATCTCGTTCAGGGCGCGGTCACGCGTCCACGCGGGCTTGTACGGCCGGGCGTTCGTGAGGGCGTCGTACACGTCGATGATCGTGAACAGCCGCGCCGTGTCCGGGATGTTCTGGCCACGCAGTCCGGCGGGGTACCCGGTGCCGTCCCAGCGTTCATGGTGGTAGCGCACCAGGTCGAGGGTTTCGGCGGGCAGGAAGTGCAGATCCTGGAGCATGTCGTACCCGACGGTGGTGTGCGTCTGGATCACGCGGCGCTCCTGCGGATCGAGTGGCCCGCGCTTGTGCAGCACGGCATCCGGGATGGCCAGCTTGCCGAGGTCGTGCAGGTACGCGCCCCAGCGCAGGGCCTTGACCTGGTCCTCGGCCCAGCCGAGGCGACTCGCCAGCCGCTCGGAACTGCGGACGACGCGGCTGGTGTGGCCGCCGGTGTCGTCGTCGCGGCGTTCCAGTGCGGCGCCCAGCGACCGCAGGGTCAGGTCGTTGGCGTCGCGCAGTTCGCGGATGGCGTTCCACTGGCCCAGCTGCGCGCCGAGCAGGCGGGCGAAGGACGCGATCACGCTGGTTTCGTCCTCGTCGAACTCGACGTCCTCGCTCCGGGTCAGGATCAGCACGCCCAGATGCGTCGTGGCGCGCCCGTACACGGCGGCCACGTGATACCGGCGCCGCTGGGGTTTTTTCAGCAGGGCCAGGACTTCCTCGGCGACCCAGTGATCCGCCTGCACAGAACGGCTGTCGCTGTCGCTGGGGTGGATCGGTCGTTCCAGGAAAGCCTCGAAGGCCCCGCGCGCCGCGAGGATCATCGGCGTGCCCTGGCGGTACGCGACGAAGGCCATGTTCGGCGCGACCTGCAATTTATCGAGGATGTTGATGCCCGCGCGGATGATGGCGTCGGCATCCCTGGCTTCCGCGAGGCGTTCACTGCCCGCCCGCAGCGCAGCGACGGTATTGCGCTGCCACGTCAGTTCTCGGGTGGAGCCCTGCTCACGCAGGGTGATGAAACCCAGACCCCCGATCATCAGGAGGGCACCGACGAGGTCGAAGACGCCGGTGGTTCTGCCGGGAACCACCAGCGACACGACGAATCCGACCGCGTACACGCCGACGGCGAGCCAGCGCGCCGCGCCGCCCATGGGCCAGGTGACCACGCCGATCAGGAGGGCTCCTCCGGCGAGCAGGACGGGTTGGTGGGTGAGGGCCGCATAGCCAACCGCACCCAGGCACAGCAGGAGCAGCAGGAGCGACCACGCGGACGGTCGGGACACGCCAGAAGTGTAGCATTCCATGAAGCGCCCCTAAAGATCGACTTCCACACCTTCTGGGGGGCCATCCGGGGGCGCAGGGGTGGCTGTCAGGCCCCCGGTGTGGTGGGCGGTATGCTGTCGACCCAGACCGTTTTCTGATCCGTGTAATGCACCTGCCCGGCAGGCGCGCCGCGTGGTCGCCACACGAATTTCACGCGGGTGTAGTCCACGGGCACGTTGCCGCCGCCACGCGCCTTGCTGTGGGCCGCCGCCAGCTGCGCGGCGTACAGGATGTCCGTCGGCGCCAGTTCCTTGCCGCCGGTACGCACCAGCACATGGCTGCCCGGATAGCCCTGGGCATGAAACCAGTAGTCCTGGCTGCGGCCCAGGCGGTGGGTCAGCGTGGCGTTCTCCTTGTTGTTGCGGCCGATCAGCACCTCGAACCCGCCAGGCGTGACGGCGCGCATTCCGTAGGGACTCTTCTCGGGCCGCTCTGCCTGAAGGCAGTCGGACAGCGCCTCCAGTTCCTCCAGGGTGGCGTCGTCCAGGCGGGCGACCCTGGCCTCCGCCTCCGCGAGTTCTGTGCGCAGCGTGGGCTCACGCTCGGCCAGGCGTTCGTACACGTCCTCCCGCCGCCGGGCCCGGGTGTAGCGTTTCTCGGCGTTCTGCACGGCACTCAGCTGCGGCTCCAGCGCGATGGGTCGCTGGCCGCTGCCGTCGAAGGCAGGCAGCTCCGTGTGGCTGGCCCCACCCGGCACCTCGGCCGCGTAGGCCATCAGCAGATCGGCCTCCTGGCGGTCGTGGTGGGCGGCCTCCAGGCCCTGCTCGGCGCGGCCGACATCCGCGAGCTGGTTGCGCAGCAGCGTGAGGCGCTTGTCGAGCGGGTCGCGCAGGGCCTTGCGCAGGGCGACCGCCTTCTCGCTGCGAATCGCCTCACGCGCGCCGTCCTGCATGATGCCCTCGCTCACGCTGGGGTCGTCTGCCAGGGTGGCCAGCGCGTCCAGCACCTGCGGCCAGCGATCGCCGGGAATCTCGTCCGGGCGCAGACCGGAGCGGCGCACGAGTTCCGCACCGAGCAGCGGCCCCAGGCCGTCCAGGTGCTCCCGCCAGCGGCCCACGGGCACGGTCGAGAGCGCCTGAGCGTCCGTGCCCGTCAGCGTGCGCGGGTCGGGCTTGTCATAAGGGGGCGGCGGCGTGTACGGCCCTCCGCTGCGGATGGTGCGGAAGCGGTTGCGGCGACCGGTCACCTCGCGCGCGGCCATCAGGATGCGTCCGGCAAAGCCCTCGCCGGGTTCGAGGAGCAGCAGATTGGCGTTGCGACCGGTGACCTCGAAGATCACGCGGGTCGGGGCCTGATCCACGAAGCCCGCCTCGCCGCCGAAGTGCAGAACCACCACGCGGTCGAGTTTCAGCTGCTCCACCTGCAGCAAATCACCCCGGGCGCGGGCCACCAGGGTACGCTGGAAGGGACTGCGGGGATCACCTCGCAACCGTTCGCGGGACAGAAACAGCGCGGGCTGGGGCGGCCGGTACGCGAGCACCAGGTTGCCCTGCCGTTCGAGCAGGAGGGCGGCGGTCGTCTCGTCCGGGAACACCCAGCCGAGGGTACGGGCGGGCAGGTGGGGGGCGAGGTCGCGCAGCACCCGCGCGAGCATCAGGCCTTCCACGGAGTACCTCCGGCAGACACGGGAACGGGAACGGAGGTCATCCAGTCATGGTAGCGCCCACACGGGCACACGGACGGCCCCGCATGGAGGCCGTCCGTGTGTTCAGGGTCGTCGGTCGCTTACCAGAAGTTACCGAGACGGAAGGAGAACTTGCCGTTGCCGTTCTGCGGGGAATACCCGTAGTCGAAGCGCAGGCTGGGGAGCAGGGCCCCGCCGATCCCGAGGTTCAGCTGCATTCCCGCCCCGAACCCGTAATTCAGCTTGGCGGCGGTCGTGTCGCTCCAGGCCGTGCCGGCATCGGCGAACACGACGCCGTACAGGCCCTGGGCGATGCCGGACTTCAGGCCGAAGTCGTAACGGTACTCGGCGCTGCTGGTCACGTAGTGCGTGCCGAACAGGGCCGCGTTGTCCAGGCCGCGCAGCTGGAACGCGGGGTTCGGGCTGCTGCCGCCCCCGATGGAGAAGCCGGTGCCGGCCGGCGCGGTGTCCGGGCTCAGGATCGTGCCGGCGTTCAGGCGCACCGCGACCACCTGCTGCTTGGTCTGGACGTTCAGTTCCTTCTCCAGCGTGCGGCCGAACCCGTAGTACCCGATGATCCCAGCCTGCACGTCGGTCCACGACAGCGGCGTGCTGCCCTGACGGCCGACGTTGTACCCAGCGGCCAGACCGCTGCGCAGGCCCCGGCCGGGGAATTCGGCGTTGTCCGTGCTGTCGTAACTGAGCCCGCCGCTGACGCGCGTGGTGACGGACGAATCCGGAATGAGCGGTGTGGCGTAGGTGGCCGGGACGAGCACTTCTGTCTCGGTGGTGGTGCCGGCGCTGTCGGTGGACTTGACCTTCACCTTGGCATTGCCGTCCTGAATGCCGGTGGTGGAGTCCTCGGCGAGGGCCTCGAGGTAGTACGTCCGGTACGAGACGCCCACACCCACGTTCGCGCTGAGGTACTTGGTGAGGTTGCGGCCAGCGCTGACGCTGAAGCTGGTGGTGCGCGTGGTGTAGTCGAAGCCCGTGTCGCTGCCCGCGTCCGGCGTGACGACCGTGGTGCCGTCGGAGCCGGTCAGGGTGCCGCTGGTGGCCGTGGTCAGGATCGGCGTGTTCCCGGTGACGTTGCTGCCCGCCGTGACGCTCAGGCTGGTGGGCACCTTGCGGAAGTCCAGGAAGTCGAAATCCAGCCACGGAATGGTGTAGGACACGTTGCCCACGAGGTTCTGGCCCGCCTGGTTCTGCTGCGCGCCCACGCCCACCGTGAAGTTGTGGCCCAGCCCGAAGGCGTTGGTGTTGGTGTAAGCGGCGTCGCCGCCCCAGCCGCCCGCGAAGGAATCGTAGGTGAGGCCCAGGTTCACGGGAATCCCGGTCGTGGTCTCGCTCAGGCCGAGCACGTAGGTCACGTTTTCCGGGTTGGCCGGGTCACTCTTGACCGTCTCGGTCGTGACCTTCACGAAGCCCAGGCGCGAGATCGAGCCCAGCGAGGCACGCAGCTGGTTGAGGTTGAAGGCCGTCCCCGGTGCCGGCAGTTCGCGCAGGATCACGCGGTCGACCGTACGGTGTTTGCCCGCCCACTGGAGTTCGTAGCCGACGAGTTTCACCTCGCGCACGGTGTAGGTTAGGACGCCCTCTTTGAAGGTGATCGCGTCGCGGGTGCTGATCTCGTACCCGGCCTTGCGGTACACGTCGCGCAGCGCGAGGAAGTCGTCCTGCGCGAGCTGCGGGGTGTAGGTGTCGCCGACCTTGGTCTTCACGGCGGCCAACAGCTGAGCGGTGGGCACCAGGGTGTTCCCAGTCACGGCGATGGACTTCACCGGGCCGGTGGCGACATCGGCCGCGCCGAATAGCACCGTGACCTGCGCCGGGTTCTGCGCGTCGGGTTGCAGCGCGAAGCCCACGGGCTTGCCGGTCTGGTTGGCCAGGGTGCGCACGTCCGCCTGGATGGACGCGAGCGTCAGCGGCTTGCCCGCCTGCGTCTGGAGCGTGGCCTTGATGTCGCCCAGGTCGCTGGTGTCGATCGCGGCGACCTTCCCTTCCAAGGCCTTGACCTTCAAAACGCCGCCCTCGAGGGTGCTGCCCTTCGTGTCGACGCCACTCTGGAGGTAGCCGGCCTGGTCGTAGGCCTGCTGGAGCTGCGTCACGGCGGCGTAGTAGGCGTCCGGGGTGAACTTCTTGCTGTCGTACAGCGGCTTGAAGATCGCGGTCACGGTGCTGGCCGGCAGGAGCGTGACGCCGGAGACCTCGACCCGTTTGATGGGTGCGGTCTCGTCGACCACGAAGCTCACGGTGGCGGTGCCGTCCTTGTTGGTCTTCACGTCCGTGCTGATGCTGGGCGCGAAGGGGTAGCCTTCCGCGTTGTAGTTGTTGGCGAGGGCTTCCTTGGCCTGCTCGAGGCGCTGGGTGTTCAGGGTCGCGCCGGGCGCGATGTTCAGCAGTTCCCCGATGGACTTCTTGAAGCCGTCGGCCGGCAGGAAGGTCAGGCCGCTCGCCTCGACGGCGCTGATGGTGGGATTGGACGTGACCGTGATGTACAGGGTGTCCTTGCCGCTGACCGTGCGCAGTTCGGCCACGGCGGTCTTGAAGTACCCACTGGCGATGACCTCCTGCTCGACCTGACGCAGGTTGACGCTGGACAGCGGAACGCCCGCCTGGACGGTCAGGGTGGCGCGCAGGAAATTGGCCAGCAGTTCGCTGGTGCCGACCACGGTCACATCCTGCACGGTGCCGGTCGTCTGGGCGACGGCGGGCGCGGCGAGGAGGACGGTGACGGCGAGCGTGAGGGGGTGTCGCATGCTTCTCCTAGTGTCGCACATGGCCCTGAAATCGCCCCCGCAGCGACGATGTCGGTGGGGGCCAGGCGCGGCGAAAACCAAGTCCACAGTTGCCGCTCCGCGCCTGAGAAGGGTGAAGAAGTGCCGATCAGACCGGACTCGGGGCGGTATGGGGCTTGAGCTGACCCGAAGCTTACGGGACAATCACCGGTGATGACCGTCCGTCGAACCTTCCTTGATCTGCCGGGGCGTGGCTCCAGGCCGAGCACGCCGTGAGCCTGCCCGACGTCTTGGCGGGCCTGCGCCGCGCCGAACAGGCGGCTGGCCGGCCGGCGGGCAGTGCCCGACTGGTCGCCGTGACGAAAGGCCACCCGCTGGCGGAGATCGACACGCACGTGCTGGCCCACGGCACGTTCCCGCTGGGCGAGAGCCGTGGTCAGGAACTGCGGGACAAGTCAGCCGAGCGTCCGGAGCTGGAGTGGCATTTCATCGGGCCGCTGCAACGCAACAAGGTGAAGTACCTGTCGCGGGTCAGCCTGGTACACACCATCGAGGCCGCGTGGCAGGCCGAGGCGATTGCGCAAGCCGCGCAGGGCTGGGGCCACGCGCCGGACGTGCTGCTGCAACTTCACAACGGAGAGGCCCAGAAACACGGCGTGCTCGCGGCAGACCTGCCGGACACGCTGCGCGCCGTCCAGGCGACGGGTCTCCGGGTGCGCGGCCTGATGGTGATTGCGCCAGACGTGGAGACGGGCGCAGATCAGGCGGGTATCCTGCGGGTGTTCCAGGACACGGCCGACCGTGCCCACGACCTGGGCCTGGCTGAACTCAGCATGGGCATGAGCGCTGATTACCCCCTGGCCGTGCAGGCCGGCGCCACCCTGATCCGGGTGGGAAGGAGTCTGTTCACGTGAAATCCACTCCGCTCGACATCCGGCACCAGGAGTTCCCGCAGCGCTTCAATGGCTACGACCGGCACAGCGTCCGCGCCTTCCTGAGCGACGTGGCCGAGGAATTCGAGCTGCTCCTGCAGCGCCAGCAGGATCAGCAGGAGTACCTCCTGGAGCTGGAAAAGCAGCTTGAGGAACGCAAGCAGCACGAGGACGAGATCCGGCGCGCCGTGGTGTCGGCCGAGCGGATCGCGCACGAGCTGCGTGAGAATGCGGCCCGCGAGAGCGACCTGCTGATCGCGCAGGCCAATGTGCAGCGTGAGGCCGTATTGCGGGATTCGCAGAGCCGCACGGCCGAACTGGAGGCCCGGCACCAGGCGCGTACCGCCGCTCTGGAGGCCGCCTTCCGGACGCGCTTCGCGGAACTGGAACGGCGGCTGCATGACCTGACCCTGGATCGCGACCGGGTGCAGGCCAATCGGCTGATGGAACTGGAGCGTGAATTCACGGAACGGCACTCGGAACTCAGCACGCGGCTCACCACTGCCCGGACGGAGTATTCGCACTTTCTCAGTGCATACCGCTCGCTGATGTCGTCGTTCGCGGAGATGTCCTCACAGCATCTGCTGCCCGCAGAGGCGGCGCTGAGTGCTCCGCGCCTGCCCTCGCACGAGACGCTGCCGCTGGTCGAGGGGCCGACCGCCGAGCACCTGGAAGCCACCATCCCGCCACAGGCGCCCGAGAGCGCGTGGCAAGATCCGGCCCAGTCACGGGACACCGTGCTCCAGTCGAAGGTGCTGGAGGCTGGCCTCGACACCCGCTCTGAGGACGGCGCCATTCCGGACGAGCCGGAGGCCAGCCGCGAGGATCGTCCGGGTGCCTGAACGCGTGGGCGTTGCCCTTCCCGAATTCGCGCTCCCGGTGAGCGACCCGGACTTCATCCGCGATCCGTATCCGCTGCTCGCGGAACTGCGCGCTCAGGCCCCCGCGGTATTCGATCCTGGATTGAACCGCGTCGTCCTGACCCGGCACGCCGAGATCAGCGCTCTGCTGCGTGACCGCCGCTTTGGGCGCAGCGCCCTCCACCGATACTCGCGTGACGAACTGGGCTGGCCGCCCCCCGATCCAAGGCAGGCGACCTTCGACGCGTTCAACAGCAACCACCTGCTGGATTCCGAACCGCCCAAACACACCAGACTGCGTTCACTGGTGGGGCTGGCCTTCACGCCGCGCCGCGTGGAGGCCCTACAAGCCAGGATCGAGGCGCTGCTGGCGGCCCAGCTCGCAGGAGTGCAGGGCGCGGGTTCCTTCGATCTGGTCAGCACCTATGCCGAACCCCTGCCTGTCACAGTGATCGCGGAGCTGCTCGGCGTGCCGCAGAGCGAGCGCTGGCAGCTGCGTCCGTGGTCGGCGGCCATCGTGAAACTCTACGAGCCCTCGCCCTCCGGCCAGGATCAGTACGCGGCCGAGCGGGCGGTGCGCGACTTCAGTGCCCTGCTGCGAGACCTCAGCGCCCAGCGCCGCGCCAGCCCGCAGGATGACCTGATCACCGCCCTGGTGCAGGTCGAGGCTCAGGGCGACCGGCTGACCGAACAGGAACTTGTGGACACCTGCATCCTCCTGCTGAACGCCGGACACGAGGCGAGCGTGAATGGCCTGTCGGCCGGAGTCCTCGCGCTGCTCAGACGGCCGCACCTGTGGCGGGAACTGGTGGACGCCGCGCCCCATGAGGGGAGCCTGCCGATCTTCCGCACGGCCACCGAGGAGCTCCTGCGCTTCGACACGCCCCTGCCGATGTTCGAGCGGATCGCCCTGGAGCCTGTGACGCTGCACGGCGCGGCCCTCCAGCCCGGCGACCGGGTGGCGCTGCTGTACGCCAGCGGCAACCGTGACGCCGCCGCATTCGTGGAGCCGGATGCCCTCGTGCTGGACAGAACCCCGAACCCGCACCTGACCTTCGGCCTGGGCATCCACTACTGCCTGGGAGCCCCGCTGGCCCGCCTCGAACTGGCGCAGAGCCTCCGCGCGCTGTGCCGGGCGCTGCCCGACCTGCGTCTGAGCGATCCGCAGGAACCAGGTCAGTACACCGGAGGCTTCGTCATCCGGGGCCTCGCCCGCCTAGACGTGACGGCCGGGTAGGAGGAGCCGCGGCGAGCCCATTCTGGGTGGAACGCTCCTCACAGCGGTTCTGGCAATGCGGACTCGATCCGAGTGAGGAGGAGGTCGTCGTTCAGCCTTCGCGACTGGAGGCCGAACTGGCGGAATCGGGTTCCGGGCGTCCAGACTGCAAGGCCTCCCACCACACCGGATGGATTTCTCCGTCGCGCGCTTCCGCCAGGGCCTCGCTGTCGCGGCGCAGGGCCAGCAGGGCCAGCACGCGGGCCGGACTGCGGGCCACGCTCCGCTCCAGTGCCCGCGCGGCCGTCCGCCGTCCCTTGGAACCGCCGAGCTTGAGTTGTGCGTGGGCGAGCACGGAGAGCAGGTGGGCGTCGGCCGGCTGGCCGAGCTGTTCGGACACCCGGAGGCCCTCGGCCAGCGTGCGCAGCGCGGCATAGGGGGCACCGAGGGCCTGCTCGCCTGCCAGGGTCACGGCAGCCATCAGGGCTGGGGTGTCTCCCTCGCGGCGGGCGAGGATGCGGGCTACGTCGGCCTGGTCGGCCCGCTGCCCGAGCTGCCAGCGGGCGCGGGCCCGCAGGACGGCTGTCCGTGCCGCATCCGGCTGGGCCTCCAGGAGATCCAGGGCGTCCGTGGCCCGGCCCAGTCGGAGCAGGGCTGCGGCCAGGGTGAGCGGGTCGTGGTGCCCGGCGTCAATGGCCCAGCGCGCCGCCAGGCTCGGTCGACCGTACGACAGTGCCAGCGACGCCGCCCCCACCCGCTCAGAGGGGGCGAGGGCGGCGTAGACCGTCAGCACGTCCGGGTACCCGGCGTCGAGAGCCGCGGCCAGGCTCAACGTCGCCGACTCCGCTCGGGGCGGGCAGCCGGGAAGCGTTCGACCGATTTCGTCCGGTGACCGTGTGGGAGCATTCCGTTCAGGGTAGCGCGTGACCGGCAGTGTTCAGGCGCTGAGGGCCAGATCCAGGCCCAAGAAACGCCACAGGGCGCGGCGCGGCACCCGCAGGCCGCTGTCGTGTTCCACGGCGACCAGGCGGCCATCTCTAATCCAGCGGCGCACGGTGCGCTCGTGGGTGCCCGTGAAGTCGGCCACCTCGGCGACCTTGAGGAGTTTCGGCAGGGTGTGGAACTGTTCGGTCAGGGTCATAGCAGCCCTCCAGAAAAGCACGTGGGGCCGCCACACGGCAGCCCCAACTGGATTTCAGATCGCTTGAGTTCGGTCGCCCGCGCGCCGCCGCCCGGCCCGCTTCCCTGGGGGAACGGAACGCCCGGACAGTCAGTCACTCGCATCAACTTGCGCAGAACATAACACACGGGTTGTCACAGGGATGTCAAACTTCAGCACGCAAACCATGAAGGCGTGTAGCGCGGAGACAGCCGTCGCCCTGCCGTGTGTTCCAGCCACGCTCGGGGGTGCAGCAGAACCCTCACTGGTCCAGCCGTGCTCTACAGTCACGTGCGATGACCCTGCTCTCCCAGTTGTCCGGCACCTTCGTGAATGTTTCGGCCGTCCTGCTGGGCACGCTGATCGGCCTGACCATCGGGGGTCGCCTGCCGGAGCGCACGCAGCGCACCCTGCTCCAGACCCTGAGTCTGGCCGTGCTGTTCATCGGGCTGGACATGGCCGGGAACGTGAACAGGGTGACGGGCGGCGTGGTGCCCGGCGTGATCCTGACCCTGCTGAGCCTCGCCACGGGCGCGGTGACGGGTGAGGCGCTGGGCATCGAGGATCGCCTGGAACGCCTGGGCGAACGGCTGCGCGCGCGGTTCCAGGGCGGGGGCCGGTTCACGGAGGGCTTCGTGGCGGCCAGTCTGCTGTTCTGCGTGGGCCCCATGACCGTGATCGGCGGCCTGCAGAACGGCCTGACCGGGGACAGTTCCACGTACGTGCTGAAAAGTGTCCTGGACGGCATCGCGGCCCTGGCGCTGGCGGGCGTCTACGGAGTGGGTGTGGCCTTCAGCGCCGTCACGGTGCTGGTCGTGCAGGGCGGGATCAGCCTGGCGGCAGGGGCATTCGCGGCCGGTCTGCTGGGCGGTGCCGATCCGGCCATCCTGAAAACCAACCCGTACATCCTCCTGATCACCGGAGCGGGCGGCATGGTCATCATCGGGATCAGCTGGAACCTGATGCTGGCGGGCCTGGGCTTCGATGACCGTCGCGTCCGGGTCGGCAGTCTGCTGCCCGCCCTGGTGATCGCTCCCCTGGCCCTGTGGGTGGCGGTGCGGCTTCATGGATGAGTGGGCCCAATTGAGCTGAGCATCCCCAACAAAGCCTTGCGGAGACGTTCAGGCTTCCTTGAATCTCCGTGTGGGCGCACCTTTTCTTAAGTCGCCCGTCAGGCTGGGCGGGTAGGGTGCCTCCACCCAAGGAGGTTCCACCATGTTCATCCGGATCATGTTCCAGCCGCCCGCTGCCCTCGTCCTCTCTGCCCTGCTCGGCCTGGGCGCGGCACACGCCAGCCCGGCGAAGATCACCGCCCAGAGCATTATCGTGAACCCGGTCGAGACGAAACTGAACGTGGACGTCTGGGTGAACAAGGATCCAGGCGGCAAGGCCAATCCGGCCTACCGCAAGGGCGAAGGCATCGAGATCGGCGTGAGCACCAACCAGGACGCGTATGTGTACCTGTTCAACGTGAATGCCAATGGCAAGATCGACCTGTTCTTCCCGAACAGCTACGAGGAGAGCAACTTCGTGAAGGCCGGCGTGACCCGCGTGTTCCCCACCCAGGACGCGAAGTACAGCCTGTCGGTGGGCGGCCCGAACGGGCAGGACAAGCTCCTGGCGCTGGCCAGCCTGACGCAGCTGACCATCGATGACATTGCCCGGTTCGCCGGCAACCAGGGGTTCGCACAGGTGCGCGTCGAGGGTCAGGACAACCTGGCCCGCGCCCTGAGCATCGTCGTGAACCCACTGCCCGCCGACGGCTGGACGACCGATGTCGTGACGTTCCGGGTGGGCGGACAGCCGATGGGCACGACCACCGGCACCGTGACGAGCACGCCCGCACAGCCCGCACCTCAGCCCGCACCTCAACCGGCTCCGCAGCCTGCCCCGGCCGACGCGACGTACCAGCCCGGTGAGAAACAGGATTCCTCGCTGGATCAGGCGATGGTGGACGCCTACGCCCGCCTGAAGGGTGACGAGTCCCTGGGCAAGGCCACCACCTACGCCACCGCATGGGGAGACGGCCTGTGGCAGAAGTTCTCCGGGGTCGGCCCCTACGGTGACGCCGTGCTGCTGCATGCCAACGGCAGCAGCCGTTCGTACGCCGTGCATGGCATGCTGCTGGAGCGCTACCTGGCGCTGGCCAAGGCCGAGAACGGCGCGACCCGTCCGCCCGCACGCCTGGGCTGGGCCGCCGGTGACGAGAAGGTCATCCCGCAAAACCCCATGGGCACCAACGGCCTGTATGGGTTCTTCCAGAACGGCGCCCTGTACGGCACCGACAAGTACGGGGTGTTCTGGCTCCAGGGTGCCGTGCTCAAGACCTACCAGGGCCTGGGGGGCAGCGGCTCGTTCCTGGGCTTCCCCATCCGCGACCAGTTCACGGTGGGCGGGGCGTGGGCCGCAGACTTCGAAGGCGGCACCATCCGCACCGTGAACGGCACGCCGAAGGTGTACCGCAAGTAAGGCCGTCTACCTGACGCCTGGGGCCACCGACAGCGCTGCCGGTGGCCCACTTCATTTGATGCACGGCCTGGTTCACCGACGGCGCACCTGCCCTCCTGGCCATGCAACGGCGCTGAGCGTATGACCACCGGAGAGCCCGTCGGCCAGTTCTGGGGCTCGACAGTCAGCAGGCGGCCCAAGCTCCCACTCTCAGAGCAGGCACATGCAAGCGCGTTCAGAATCAGCCGTCTTAAGCGTTGGGGACAGCGCTTTTCCGTTCAGCCGTCCGTCAGGTTCAGCCGGTAGATTACGGGCACCTCGAAACAGGTTAAGACCAATCGAGGGAGTTTCCCGATCTGCGCCGGGCGCGACTGGCTTTCCCATCGGCCCCGCTCCTGGCTCCCAGACCTCCCGGAATCCCGCCGGCAATGTGCGCCGGCGGCCGGGTCAGAATCGGCGCGCGCCGTCTCCAGCGGCACGCAACACCCTCTCTTCCCAGTGGCAAGACACCGAACTCGTGAGCACCGCGCCCCCGACTCTCAGCGGAAGGGGGCGCGGCGCTGTACTGGCCACCCGGTCTCAGCTGAGTTTCGCCTTGAATTCCTCGTAGCCGAACGACTTCACGCGCTCGTACGATCCATCCACGTGCAGGATGCCAATATCGGGGTGCTTGACCCCGTTGAAAAAGGTCGTCTTGACCATGGTGTAGTGGATCATGTCGTCGAACACCACCCGGTCGCCCACGTCCAGCGCGCGATCGAACACATACTCGCCCACCACGTCCCCTGCCAGGCAGGTGGTGCCGCCGATGATGTAGGCATTTCCCGCCGAACCCTGATCCGTCTCGCGGTGGTGGTCGAGTTCCGGCGGGTCGCCTGCGCCCAGGATGCGCGGCCGGTATGGCATCTCCAGCACGTCGGGCATGTGTGCCGAGACGGACACGTCCAGCAGCGCGGCGTCCTTGAGGTTATGCACCACGTCGAGCACGCTGCTCACCAGCCAGCCGGTCTGCCACCCGAAGGCGCTGCCCGGCTCCAGGATCACGTGCACATTCCACTTCTCGCGGAACGCGCGCACCACCCGGATCAGGCGTGCAAGGTCGTAGCCTTCGCGGGTCATGAGGTGCCCGCCGCCGAAGTTCACCCAGGTCATGCGCGGCAGGAAGTCCCCGAAGTTGCGTTCCAGCACCTCCAGCGTGCGTTCCAGCGTGTCACTGTCCTTCTCGCACAGCGTGTGGAAGTGCAGGCCATCCACCCCGTCGAGCAGATCCTCGCGGAACTCGCGTCGGGTCACACCTAGGCGCGAGTACGGCCCGGCCGGGTTGTACAGGTCGGTCTCGACCTCCGCGTACTCCGGGTTGACGCGGATGCCCACATGCACGGTCTTCCCGGCCGCCCGCGCGGCCAGCACCTGCGGCTGGAAGCGGGCCCACTGCGAGAACGAGTTGAACACCAGATGGTCCGCCAGTTCCAGGATCCTCGGGAAGTCCTCAGCCGAGTAGGCGGGCGCGTATACGTGAACCTCGCCCTGCATCTCCTCTTTCGCCAGGATCGCCTCGTTCAGTGAACTCGCCGTCGCCCCCGTGATGCCGTGCTCGCGGAGCAGCGGGAACGCCGACCACATCGAGAAGCCCTTGAAAGCCACGATGATCTGCGCGCCGCTCTCGCGCTGTACGTATTCGATCAGGGCCAGGTTGCGGCGCAGGCGGGATTCGTCGAGCACGAAGGCCGGACTGGGAATGGACGCCCAGTCGATGGTCTCCACGGGGGTCACGTCAGGAAGGATCAGGGCGGCGACGGTCATGCTCGACAGGGTAACGGGTGCGCCGTCCTGGAACGGTCATATTCACCTCGCCTCGAGGGGTGCGGATCAGTGGGCGCTCAGCGTGACCCGACGCCCATCCAGGTCGATGGTGAGTTTCTGCCCGGCCTGGAGCTGTTTGAGGAGAACCGCCTGCTGCGCGTCCGGGGTCGCCGACACCGCGAGTACGCTGTTGTCCGGCGAGGGCAGGCCAACGTGAAGGCCCGGTGTCGATCCGGCAGCATGACTGCACGCCCGGACGATCGCCATGCCGACGACCAGCAGCAGAATCCACGGCACCCGCATCTTCTGTCCGACCGGAGCCGCCGGGGTGGCCGCGTTGGCCGCGAGGGGCTGCACCTTGAGGCGGGACGCCGTGGCCGCCTGCCAGTCCTTCTCGGACGTGCGCTTGAGCAGCTTCTCGGAGGGTGGATGCCCGCTGCCCGCCGCGCGTTCCAGCAGATGTTTCGCGTACTCCAGGCTGACCTGAAGCGGGGCGGTATCCACGGGCTGCAGGACGCCGTCGTCGCCCATCTCGACGTGACCGCCCCGCAGTTGCTGGGCCAGTTCGAACCGGGCATCGTTCTCGCCCGCATCTGCGGCGCGGTGTAGATACCGATACTTCTGCCGTGGATCGAGGTCGAACTGGGCCCGGTACGCGTCGAACTGCCGGTATACCTCCCAGCTCATCTGAGCGCTCAGGAGGTTCGCGGCCTTGAGCACGTCGTCACGCCGCTGCGCGGCATCGGACTCGGTCGGGTTTGTGATGAGGCGGCGCAGGTACACGATGGTCTCGGCCGCCTCGGTGTGGCCCTGGTCGCGGGCGGCCTTGAGCAGCGGCAGGGCGTCCGGCAGGCGCCAGTTCGGGTGCGTGAGCTGCAGTTTGCCCAGCATGACGGCCGCGTCCGGATCGCCGGCGCCCGCGGCGCGGGTGAGCAGCGCCCCGATGCGTGGCGCCTCAGGAATCGCCCAATCGCCGCTGTTGTGCAGGGCCCACGCAAAATTGCCCCCGGGCGCGACGGTTGCGTCCTGCTCCGCCGCTGTCAGGAAGCGGAGCAGGGCGTCCAGGCGGTCGGCGGTGGACGCCTTCGCGCCGGTCAGGGCGATGAACAGCTGTTCTGCCTGAGCGGGATGGAGTTCGGCGGCCAGCCGCGCCCGCTCCACCCCCTGTGCCGGATTCTTCGCGAAGTGCATGGCGTGGTGGGACACGTACGAGTGGAATTCCGCCCACAGGCGCTGGATGTCAGTATCGGAGAGCAGCCCGGCCTCCTGCTGCTGGCGCACGAAGGTCAGCATGTGTTCCTCGCTGCCGCCCCATTCGGTCCGCAGGTTCAACAGCATGGAACGCCGCAGCGCGTAACTGCGCGGGTTGTGGTGCACGCCGAGCGTGAACCAGTCCGGATACGCCTGGCGCTGCACGTCCTCCAGGGTGAGGTCGCAGCCCCGGGTGCTGCTGACGCGGCCCAGGACGGTGCAGGCGACCAGCGGGTTCGCGGTGAGGGTGGTGGCGTGCCGGGCGCACGTTTCAGCCTGTTCCAGAAAGTGGTGGAGCGCCCGCCAGCCCTGGTCGCTGACGAGATTGGAGGTCATCTGGCCGCGCGCTTCCCAGCCGCGGCCCAGGAACCACGCGGCCATGGCGACGGTCAGCGGGTAGGTGTCCGGGTGGGCCATCGTCCACGCCTGAAAGCCCTCACCAAGGGTCAGGTCGAACGAGTAAAACCCCTGGAAGGCGCGGAGCAGCTCCTGTTCCCCGATCTGACCACTCTCGAACTGGTTCTCAAGGGCGGTCAGGTAGGTGTGTAGGTGGTCGTACTGGCCAGTTTTGAGCAGCGAGAGGGGCGCGGGCGCGGCGTCGGTCATGTTCCATTCATGCTAGCGGCGCTCCGGGCCGCCCGCGGCGCAAGTAGGGCCTCCCCTAGCGGGTGATGCGCAGGCTCGCGGCGAACGCCCGCGTCTTCTGCGCCATGTCACCCTGCTGCCCAAGCACGGTCGTGCCGGTGACGATGTACGCCGAGGTTCCTTTCACGGCGTAGATGGCGATGAAGTACAGGCTGAAGTCCCCCTGACGGCCGGTGTACACGACCTCGTTGGCGGGGCGGCCACCCAGCGTGACGGCGCGCACCTGGATGATCTGGCCGCCGGTCACGTACTTCTTGATCTGCGCGAGGCTACCCTGGTGGAACTGCGCCTGGGTGGTGCCGGCTGGAACGGTCTGAACGATGACGTTGAGGTTAGGCCCGAAGCCCTTCACCCGCACCGGGTTCATGTACACGACCGCCGTGCCCGCGTAGTCGACCTTGTCCCAGCCGCTGGGCGGGGTGACGCTGAAGCCGTTCTTGCTGTCCGTGAACGTGGCGGCGGTGGCGCTGCCAAGAAGCAGCAGCGCCGCGAGGGTGGCCGTGGTGCGGGTCATGCCCCAGTGTAGTCAGCCACGCGCGGACGGTCAGCCGCCAATGAAGCGCAGCGTGCCCGGGGGTGGATCGCTGGCCGTATCCAGGGTGGGCACCAGGGTGCTGGTGCTCAGGCCCGCCGCGAAGCGGACGTCCTCGCCCAGACCGAGGCTGGCCAGGCGGGCGCCGTGGGCGGAACTGCCCAGCGCCTCGAGCGGGTTGCCACCGCTGCGCCGAACCGTCAGGGCGATACGCGCACCGTCGTCGATACTGAATTCTCCCATCGCCAGCAGGTACTCGGCGAGCACCCCGGCGGCGTACACGTCCTCCAGCCCCACCCGGTCGTCGGTTCCGGCACACACAATAGCGATCTCCTCGGTGGCGGTGGCGCGCGCCCGGCGGGCCGCCGCATGGGCGTTGGTGAGGGCCGCGAGGAACACGTGCTTGCCACTCTGCGCGGCCGTATGGGCGGCGCCGGTGCCGTTGGTGGTGTTCATCACGACCGTGCGCCCGGTGAAGTTCTGAGCGGCGGCCTCTACCGGACTGTTCCCGAAGTCGAAGCCGGGAATGGGCAGGCCGCCGCGTTCGCCGCCGAGCGCGTAGGTGCCGCTCTGGGAACCCAGTTTCAGGCCCAGGGCGACATCGGGCGTGGCGGTCAGCAGCAGCGCGTCCGCGCCGCGTTCCAGGTACGTCACGGCGGTGGTGGTGGCGCGCAGCACGTCGATGACCATCACGACGTCCGGGTACTGTCCGTGGGGAAGCAGGTCCACCCGGAGTTTCAACGGCGCCTCACTTCAGGGCCTCACGCAGGCGTTCCAGGCCAGCAGCGGCCCCGTCGGAGCCGAACACGGCGCTCCCGGCCACCAGGGTGGTCGCTCCGGCATTCACCAGGGCGCGGATGTTGGTGGGACTGACGCCGCCATCGACCTGAAGTTCGGCGGGGCTGCCGAGATCGTCCAGCCAGCGGCGCAGGGTCTTGATCCGGTCGAGGCTCTGCGGAATGAATTTCTGCCCGCCGAAGCCGGGATTCACGCTCATGACCAGCACCGTATCCACGTCGGCCAGCACCGGCCTGACGGCCTCCAGGGGCGTTCCCGGATTGAGCGTCACGCCAGCCTTCTTGCCGAGTTCACGGATCAGCTGCACGGCGCGGTGGATGTGCGGCGTGGCCTCCACATGCACGGTCAAACCGTCCGCGCCGGCATCCGCGAAGTCGCGCAGGTACCGTTCGGGCCGGTCGATCATCAGGTGCACGTCCATGAAGAGGTTCGAGGCGCGGCGTGCGGCGGCCAGGACTGGCAGGCCGAAGGAGATGTTCGGCACGAAGGCGCCGTCCATCACGTCCACGTGCGCCCAGTCGGCACTCTGGATGGCGCGGAGTTCCTCGCCCAGTCGGGTGAAGTCGCAGGACAGCAGGCTGGGGGCCAGCTGCACGCGGCGCGGCTCGGGGGAGTCGTGAGTCACGTTTCCGAGTCTAACATTCCTCACGTTGACTGCAAACAGAACGCAGTGTGGCAATTCTGTTCAAGACTGAGTTACGGATGAACCCAGCGCGACAGTGCCCCCGCGTGATGGCCACAGGAGCACCGTCCAGGCCAGGATCAGCGGCCGTAAAAGGCGGTCAGGCTCGTTTTCGCCAGGGTCGCGCCGTTCAGGTTGAACCCCAGGTAGGCGGCCGAAGCGCCTGCCGGGAGGCTGATGGTCTTGCTCAGCGCGTAGAGGGTGATCACGTAACGGTGGGCGCGGTCGCCGGGGGGCGGACACGCGCCGGTGTAGCCGAGGCTGCCGCCATCGTTGTTGAGCTGAACGGCTCCATCCGGCAGAGTGCCGCCCGCGCTGCCCGCCCCCTCGGCCAGGCCGGTGGCGCTTGCGGGGATGTTGTAGACGATCCAGTGCCAGAAGCCGCTGCCTGTGGGCGCATCCGGGTCGTACATGGTGACCACGTAGCTCACGGTGCCGTCGGGCGCGCCGCCCCAGTTCAGGGCCGGGCTGGCGTTGCCCCCGGTGCAGCCGTTGCCGCTGCCGACGTTCTGGAGGGGCAGCGCCGTGCCGTTCGAGAGGGTCGGGCTGGTCATCCGCAGGGTCATGGACGTGGCACTCGGGCTGGGCTGGGCCACGCTGAGGCGTTGGGCGGGAATCAGGCCACCGTTGCCCGCATTCGCACCTCCGATCATGGTTGAAGTGGTGGGCGCACACGCGGCCAGGCTGGCACCGACGGCAAGCAGACTCAGGGCTTTCATGGGGTGGGTCATCGGCTCTCCTCTACAACAGAATGGGGCACTTCGACCGGAGCGGCCTCCGCCGGGTGCGCGGCCTTCCCAGTCGACAGATCACCTGAACGGTAAACGGCCAGCAGGATGGGATGGATGGGATGGACTTTACCGAATCGAGACGTCCGGCCCCCGCCGTGGCAGGGCCAAACGCCCGTTAGGCCACGCGTGGCATCATGGGCGCACACGGAGGCCCGCATGACTGACCCCACTCCCGTCGACCTGAACGCGTGGAAGGCCCTGGCCCGCAAGGATCTCAAGGGCGCCGACCCCGCCACCCTCAACCGCGTGACGCCTGAAGGCCTGACCCTGAAGGCCCTGTACACCCGTGCGGACGTGGCCGGTCTGGACGACGACACGCTGCCCGGCCTGCTCCCGTTCACGCGCGGCCCACGCGCCACCATGTACGCCGCGCGCCCGTGGACGATCCGGCAGTACGCGGGCTTCAGCACCGCCGAGGCCAGCAACGCCTTCTACCGCCGCAACCTCGCGGGTGGACAGAAGGGCCTGTCGGTCGCCTTCGACCTCGCCACCCACCGGGGCTACGACTCGGATCATCCGCGCGTGGAGGGCGACGTGGGCAAGGCCGGGGTCGCCATCGATTCCGTCGAGGACATGAAGGCGCTGTTCGACGGCATTCCGCTCTCGGAGATGTCGGTGTCCATGACCATGAACGGCGCGGTGCTGCCCATCCTGGCGGGCTACATCGTGGCCGGGCTGGAGCAGGGCGCCCAGCTGGGTCAGCTGTCGGGCACCATCCAGAACGACATCCTGAAAGAGTTCATGGTGCGCAACACCTACATCTACCCACCCACGCCCAGCATGCGGATCATCGCGGACATCATCGAGTTCACGTCCCAGCAGATGCCGCGCTTCAATTCCATCAGCATTTCCGGGTATCACCTTCAGGAAGCCGGGGCGAACGCCGCGCTGGAACTCGCGTACACCCTCGCGGACGGCCTGGAGTACGTGCGGGCCGCGCTAGGCAAGGGGCTTTCCATCGACGGGTTCGCCCCCCGCCTGAGCTTCTTCTTCGGGATCGGCATGAACTTCTACACCGAGGTCGCCAAACTGCGGGCCGCGCGGCTGTTGTGGAGCGAGCTGATGGGCCAGTTCCATCCCCAGAATCCCGCCAGCCTCGCCCTGCGCACGCACTGTCAGACGAGCGGCTGGAGTCTGACCGAGCAGGACCCGTACAACAACGTCGTCCGCACGACCGTCGAGGCGCTGGCGGCCGTGTTCGGCGGCACGCAGAGCCTGCACACGAACGCCTTCGACGAGGCCATCGGCCTGCCCACCGACTTCAGCGCCCGCATTGCCCGCAACACGCAACTGGTCATTCAGGAGGAGACTGGCATCCCGGACGTGATCGACCCGTGGGGCGGCAGCTACCTGATGGAACGCCTGACGCACGATCTGGCCGGGAAGGCGCGGGAGCTGATGCGTGAGGTTGAGGAGCTGGGAGGCATGGCCAAGGCCATCGAGAGCGGCGTGCCGAAACTCCGGATCGAGGAATCGGCGGCCCGCAAGCAGGCCCGGATCGACCGGGGCGAGGACGTGATCGTCGGCGTGAACAAGTACCGCCCGGCGGAGGCGACCAGCGTGGACGTGCTGGACATCGACAACGCCGCCGTGCGGGACTCGCAGATCGCCCGGCTGAAGCAGCTCCGGGCCAGTCGTGACGGCGCGGCCGTGCAGGCGGCCCTCGACGCCCTGGAACACGCGGCCCGCTCGGGCGAGGGCAACCTGCTGGCCCTGAGCGTGGACGCCATGCGGGCCCGCTGCACGGTGGGCGAGGTCAGCGACGCCCTGGAACGCGTGTGGGGGCGCCACTCGGCCGAGATCCGCACGCTGAGCGGCGTGTACGCGGCCGGGTATCAGGGCGACGAGGACTTCGGAACCCTGCAGACCGAGATCGAACAGTTCGCCGCCGCCGAGGGCCGACGCCCGCGCATTCTGGTCGTGAAGATGGGCCAGGACGGGCACGACCGGGGAGCGAAAGTCATCGCCACCGGCTTCGCCGACCTGGGCTTCGACGTGGACGTCGGCCCGCTGTTCCAGACGCCCGAGGAGGCCGCGCGGCAGGCCATCGAGAACGACGTCCATGTCGTGGGGGTGAGTTCACAGGCCGCCGGCCACAAGACGCTGGTGCCCCAGCTGATCCAGGCGCTCCGAACCGAGGGCGCGGGCGACATCCTGGTCGTCGTGGGCGGCGTGATTCCGCAGCAGGATTACGCGGCGCTGCGTGAGGCGGGCGCGGCGGGCATCTTCGGGCCGGGCACGCCCATCCTCGAGAGTGCGCGCGAGGTGCTGCGGCTGCTGAGGGAACGGCATGGGCAGCCCGCCTGAGCACGGGCGCGGCGGGCACGGCAGGAACCGCCTAGTGCTGGCCGCGCTGCTGGCCCTGGTCTCGCTCGCCGGAGCACAGGGCCTCCCACCCGTGCCGTACAGGACGGCGCCAAGCACCTCTCCGGCCTCCGCCGGGGGCCTGAGAACCTGCACGGTCGGCGAGACCCGCTACCTGCTCGACCGCGCCGGGCAGGTGCGCGGCCTGGAGTACGCGCGCCTGATCCCGGACAACACGCTGCGCGTGCGGCAGAGTTACGACCGCGCCGGAACCCTCACGGGCGCGTCGGTGCAGTGGACGGGGTTCGCGGGCCGCCTGCTGGACGTGCGCGGCGCGTTCGACGGGCGGGGCCGCCTGGTGAGGGAAAGCGGATTCCGGGCCAGGGGCGTGACCGCTCCGCTGACGTCGTACCTGCGTCCGCTGCCACACATGGCCCCGTGTTGATGGACATGCGATCCTGGCCCCAGGAGGCCCTCCATGAGTGATCCGCAGAGCGGGCAGATCGATTCCGTCCAGTCCCTGCCGGACGGCGGCACCGTGTACACGCACGGGCACCGCTTTCCCGACAATGTGCAGGTCGTCGAGCAGCGCCACGGTCCCGGCGGAACGCTCCAGAGCGCACGGGTGACGTGGACGGGGTTCGCGGGACGGGTGCTGGACGTGACCGCGACCTTCGACGCGCAGGGCAGGCTGGTCAAGGAAGAAGGCTACCGTGCGCCGGACATGACCACGCCCGTGCTGGACCTGATCCGGCCGCTGCCCAGGCAGGCATCTCCGCAGACAGTGGCCCCGACACCGCCTCAGCCGAATACGGGCGAGCCGTCGGCCCATCCGATTGCCGAGGGGCTTCACCGGATCTACCCCACTGCCCAGAACGACCCGCCGGATGGGAGTGACTCCTGAGCGGCGCAGGGTCGACCGCTGGCCTTCCCGCATGCCACACCCGCTGACTCCGGAGCTGCTGGCGGGGAACCGGCGGGCGCTGGCGAAGGCGATCACCCTGGCGGAATCGACCCGCCCGGAGCACGAGCAGCAGGCCCAGACGCTGCTGGCCGAAGTGCTGCCGCACGCCGGGAACTCCGTGCGGGTGGGCCTGACGGGTGTGCCGGGCGTAGGCAAGAGCACCTTCATCGAGGCGCTGGGCGTGCGGCTGGCCGATCAGGGACGGCGGGTGGCGGTGCTGGCCGTGGATCCCAGTTCGGCACGTACGGGCGGCAGCATTATGGGGGACAAGACGCGCATGCCGCGCCTGACCGTGCATCCCCGTGCCTTTATCCGGCCCAGTCCGAGCAGCGGCACGCTCGGCGGCGTGGCCCGGCGCACCCGCGAGGCGATCACACTGTGCGAGGCCGCCGGATACGACGTGATCCTGGTCGAGACCGTGGGCGTGGGCCAGAGCGAGACGCAGGTGGCCGCCATGACGGACCTGTTCGTCCTGCTGACCCTCCCGAACGCCGGGGACGAGTTACAGGGCATCAAGCGCGGCATCATGGAACTCGCCGACATCTGCGTGGTGAACAAGGCCGACGTCAGTCCTCAGGCGGCGGTGCGCGCCCAGACGGAACTCCGCACCGCGCTGACCCTGCTCACGCCGCATGCCGCGCCGTGGCGGCCCGTGGCGCTGCGGGCCTCCGCCCTGACCGGCGAGGGGCTGGAGGCCGTATGGGAGACCGTGGAACGCTATACGCACGCCACCGACCTGACGGCAAAACGCCACACGCAGACTGCCCAGTGGTTCGACGACCTGCTGCGCGAGGCCGCGTGGCGGGCCTTCCGGGAGGGGCTGGACACGCAGCGCCTGCAGGCCGTCCGGCTTCAGGTGCAGGCGGGCACCCTGACGGCCGTGCAGGGAGTGGCCGCGCTCCTGGCACGGCCTGCATGACGAGCCTCCCCTCCTGAGAGGTATCAGCTCCGCGTGGCGGGAATGATCGCCAGCGTGCAGCGCGACGTACAGACAGCCCGGCCCTGCCCGTCCACGATGTCGATCTGCCAGACCTGGGTACTGCGGCCCTGGTGGATGGCCGTGGCCGTGGCCGTGACGAGGCCGCTGCGGACGCCGCGCAGGTGATTGGCGTTGATTTCCAGCCCCACGGCGGTCAAGCCCTGGTCGGCCACGCTGAGGTGGGCGCCGAGGCTGGCGACAGTCTCCGCCAGGGCGACGCTGGCCCCGCCGTGCAGCAGGCCCATGGGCTGATGGGTGCGGGCCTCGACGGGCATGGTGGCGACGACGCGGGTGCCGCTGACCTCCAGCATTTGAATACCGAGGTGGTCGATGAGCGTGTCGGTGGTGCTGAGCATCCGGGGATCGGTTTCGGTCATGGCGTGGCTCCTTCGCGGCGGGCGGCCTCGGGGCGCAGGATCAGGCAGGTGGTGGTGGCGGTGGCGCACAGGCGATCCCCGGCGTCCAGCAGGCGGGCCTCGGCGGTGGCGATCTGCCGGGAGACGCTGACGACCTCGGCGGTGGCGCGCACCTCGCCCATGCCGGCCAGCAGGGGCCGCAGGTACCGGACGCTGAGTTCCAGGGTGGTGTAGCCGACGCCGGCGGGCAGCCGCGTGTGGATGGCACAGCCCAGCGCGGAGTCAAGCAGCGTGGCGAACACGCCGCCGTGGACGCTGCCGATGGGGTTGTAGTGAAATTCCTGCGGGGTCATGCGGAAGGTGACCCTGCCCGGCTGGATGTCGTCCTCTTGGGCGAGCGTGAAGTCCAGGCTGTCGGCGATCGGTGGAGCGGGGTAGTCGCCGCGGGCCATGGCCCGCAGGTAGTCCAGGCCGCTCATTCGGCGGGCCGCGTCCGCGCCGCCGAGGGGGTCGCCCCAGGTATACGTGCGGGTGCGCTGCGGTGAGGTCATCATGGTCTCCAGCGTGGAGAGGGGTTCCGGGCTGTCATGGGTTCAGAGTATGACGCTTATCATATTTCCGTCCAGTGTCGGGACGTCTCCACACAGGGTGATGGGGTGCGTGAAAGGCCGTCTGGCAGGCGGCTGGCGCCTGGGTGAGAATCCTGTCAGAGCCCCGTCGACAGACTGGCAGCAACCAGAGGTTCACTTTGGCCGGTGACGTCCGTCACCCGATGCCCTCGGAGGCCATGACCTTCGCCCCCTACCCGGTCACCTGGGGCGAAGCGAGCCAATGGTGAGACCGAACGAGGAGAACCCATGAAGCTCAAGACCCTGGCCTGGCTCAGCGCCGGCCTCCCCCTGCTGGCGAGTTGCGGCAGCATCGTCGGCGCCGCCATCCCGCCCCAGACCATCAGCAACCCCGCCCACCTGAACGGCGCGACGCTCACGAGCTCCAGCCCGCTGACCGTCCAGCGGGTCGGCACGTCCATCCAGTACGACACCAGCTCCACCATCCCGGCCGGCTCCTTCGACGACCTCGATACCTCGTCCATTCCGCTAGGCATCAAGCCCTACGCCGCCGAGATCAAGGCCAGCCTGAAGTCCGTGGTCATGACGGGCGCGTGCGCGATGCCTGCCTCATTCACGCTGACCGTCGATGCCTTCGCCGTGTCGGTGTGGGACTCCTCGAACAAGGCGGGCGCCGTCACCCTCAGCGCCACGCCCAACCTCAACATCGCGGCGACCCGCACGGACTCCGGCGTGGGCACCAGCACCTACTCGCTGGAGGCCAAGAGCGTGTCAGTCGGCAAGGGTGACGCCAATGTCCCCAAGGCCCTGATGATCCTGACCACCGGCGGCAAGAACGACGTCAGCGTCAGCGCCAAGATCAGCGCCGACAACGACGCCATGGCCGGCTGCAGCCTGACCTTCACCCTGGGCGATTCCAGCGCGACCCTCAGCAGCTTCCACTGATCCCGTGCTGACTAGGCCGCCCGCGTCCCCACGCGGGCGGCCTGATCTAGTCGGCCGGCACCGAGGCCAGTTCCATGCTCGGTGTCGCGGGCGATACCCATGGGTTTCCCCTCAGCACGAAGCGCCACGGCAGGGTGCGGCCCTCCCGGATGCCGATCCGGGCCGTGACCTCGACCGCTCCGTCTGGGACGGCGACCGGTGGCCGGTGCAGGTGCAGCGCCGAACTATTCACCACGGTTCCGGCCACCCGCGCAGGCTCCAGTCCCAGGGCGTAGACCAGCTTGGCCGGGCCGTTCGTCAGGTCACGCTCGCGCGTCACGGGCCGGTTCGTGAGCATGTGCCCCAGCCCCTCCAGCGGCTCGATGGCCCGGATCAGCACGCTGGCGGCCACACCCAGGGGGCGGCACGACACCTGCAGGAGCGGGTGCCCGTGCGCCATCCAGAACAGCCAGTGGCCCGGCGCGATGGCCATGTCGGCGGAACGCGCGGCATGGAAGCGCCCGGCCGTACACGCGGGATCGCGTGGACAGTCGTACGCCTCGACCTCCACGATCCTGCCCGTCAGCCGGGCGCCCTGCGCCGTGACGCGGATCAGCGTCCCTCCAAGCAGGTCACGTGCCAGACGAACCGGATCGGCATCGAAGTGATCCGGGCGCAGCGGCTCCGTCATTGGATCGGGCACCCGTGGGGCCGCAGCATTCGCGTCTGGAGTCCTCTGCCCATATCGCCACGATAGCCCGCCGCCCCGGTTCTGCGCCGTGACCTCAGGGGGCCGGTGGAGCAGGACGGGAGCGGCGACGAACGCGGCCCCACAGGTTGAGCTGGGTGGCCACGCGCCGCAGGCGTCCGGCTGGATTCAGCGCGATGCTGCGGGCCAGCCACACGAGGCCGGAGGGCCGCCGGTCGGCCAGCAGGCCCCCAGCGATCCGGTAGGCATTCAGGCTGGCGGACTCCCGCTCGAAGGCCCGCCGGGCGGCGGCCGGTTCAGCATGCCACTCGGCCATGAACTGCTCGAAGGCCAGTCCCTGCTGACCGGTATGGCGCCGGAGGTTGCCGCGCCGGATGAATTCAAGTTCCAGGCGTTGAAGGTGCAGCTTGCGGCCACTCGTACTGCCGGAATGCACCCGGTAGTTCACGAGGCGCTCGGGCAGGGCCAGCACGGGCGCATGGTCGGCCATCCGGCTCCACAGGCCGACGTCCTCGGCGGCGGTCAGCAGTGGAAATCCGCCCACTGACAGCGCCAGCGTCCGGTCGAAGACCACGCTGGCCGCCAGCAGGTAGATGATGGCGTGCTGATCCATCAGCTGCCGGTACTGGACTTCATCCCTGGGGCCCACATCGAAGTACCCGAGGCGGCCACCCGTCGATCCGATCCGGTAGCCGTACGTGCCGAGGGCGGCCAGGTGCGGGTGGGCAGCCAGGTACGTCATCTGCCGCTCCAGCTTGGTGGGCAGGAAGACATCGTCGTGATCAAGCAGGGCCACCCAGCGCGTGTCTGCCAGCTCCATGGCGCGGTTTCTGGCCACCCGCACGCCTGAGTTGGCCTGCTGGATCACCCGGATGCGGGCATCCTCCAGGGCGTGGCGCTGCGCGATCTCGTGGCTCCGGTCGGCACTGCCGTCGTCAATGATCAGGAGCTGCCAGTGCGGGTAGGTCTGGTCGCGGACGCTGCGGATGGTTTCGTCCAGGTGGCGCTCGCCGTTGAAGACGCAGAGGATGACCGTCACGACTTCCGGAGGCATGCCGGCACTGTAGTGGCCCGCCGGTCACGCCGGGTGTCGACTTGCCCGAATTGTCTGACCTCCTGCCTTGTGGCAACGGGGGGCTGAAGCCCCCTCACCGGCTCAGCAGGCCGCCCTCGTAGATCCGGCGGATGGTCGTGTCGATGTCCGGTTCCTGCACCGTGAGGTCACGCACCGGGGCGTGGGCCGTCACGCGGGCGATGGGCGCGGCGGCCGCTCCCGTGAAGGCGTACCGGACGCGGGGGCCAGCGGCGTGCAGCACCTCTAGGCCCGGAACGTGCGGGGTCGCGGGTACCTCCTCGTAGTCCACGACGAGTTCCCGCGCCCCGCCGTAGCGCTGCTGGAGGGTGGCCAGTGCGCCGTCGTAGAGGAGCTGGCCTTGGTCGATGATCATGACCCGCCCGGCGAGGCGCTGCACGTCCATCAGGTCATGCGTGGTCAGGAGAACGGTGACGCCCTGCTCGCGGTTGATCACGCCCACGAACTCGCGGATGCGTTCGCGGGCCACCACGTCGAGTCCCACGGTGGGCTCGTCGAGAAACAGCAGGCTGGGATCGTGCAGCAGGGCGGCGGCCAGATCGGCACGCATGCGCTGGCCCAGGCTGAGGGAGCGGGCCGGCGTGCCCAGGAACGGCTCCAGATCAAGGAGGGCCGTGAAGCGGGCGAGGTTCTCCCGGAAGCGGCCCTGCGGCACGCGGTACACGTGCCGCAGCAGGTCGAGGCTGTCCCGCACCGGCAGGTCCCACCACAGCGTCGTGCGCTGCCCGAACACCGCCCCCAGCCGGGCCACGTGACGGCGCCGCTCGCGCCACGGCACCAGACCGCCCACGCTGACCACACCGCTGTCCGGCACCAGCAGGCCGGTCAGCACCTTGATGGTGGTGCTCTTCCCCGCTCCGTTCGGCCCCAGGTAGCCGACGATCTCGCCCGGCTGGATGGTGAAACTCACGTCCCGGACGGCCTCCAGCACGCGCGTTCGGCCGTGCAGCAGCCCGCCGCTGCGGACACGGTAGGTCTTGCACAGGTGCTGGACGTCGATCATGGGCCCACTCTTCTCGCCGGTCATGTGCCCGTGCCCTGGTAGCGGCGCACGCCCACCGTCCAGAAGGCAAAGGCGGCGGCGAGCATCAGCGGCCCGGTGACCGGGGAGACGAACGCGGCCCAGCCCGGCAGGCCATCTGGCAGGGAACGGCCCAGGATGTGCAGCACCGGGAAGTACGACAGGAACGCGGCGGGAAGCACGTACGTGAAGGTCTTGCGCAGGGCCGCGCCGTAGATGTCCATGGGGTACGAGATCAGGGCACGCCCGCCGTACGTGAGGACGTTCATGGCCTCCACGCTGTCCACGGTCCAGAAGGTCAGGGTTCCACCGATCACGAACAGGCCTCCGAAAAAACAGATCATGCCCAGGATGCTGCCCGCCAGCAGCGCCACGTCGCCGGGCGTCCACGCGACCGCGACCTGCGACACGCCGTACGCCAGGATGCCGGTGGCCAGGGCCACGCGGGTCAGGCGGCGCAGCGCGAAATCCGAGCCGAACACCTGGACGGGGAGCGGCGCGGGCCGCAGCAGGAAGGTCGTGAAGGTGCCGGTGCGGATGTGCGCCGAGAGGTTCGGGGCATCGAAACCGCCGAAGATCAGGTCCATGAGCACGAACGCCAGTTCGGCAAGCCCGTACAGCAGGCTGACCTCACCGAGCGTCCAGCCGGACAGCGTGCCGAAGCGGGGCAGCACCAGCGCAAAGGCGGCGTATTCCAGGCCGGTGATCAGTGCGGCGGCCACGGCGTCCAGGGCGAAGGACACGCGGTACACCCCCTGCGACCGCATCTGGGCACGCAGCAGCAGCACGTACAGCCTGAGGTGACCCAGCAGGACGGTTCCCGGCCTATCCACCGGCGACCTCCAGGCGGCGCAGTCCCCGAGCCAGGACGACCTGCGCGAGCCAGAACAGTGCGACCGTCCACGCGGCCTGTGTCCACACCGCCACGAGGGCCGCGTGGCCCGTCTTCACGCCCAGCCACACTTCGACCGGGGTGTTCAGCATGCCGGGAAAGGGCGTCCAGGCCAGGATCTGTTGCAGCCAGGACGGAAAGAACGCCAGGGGCATCAGGAAGCCGCAGCCCAGCCCCCACAAGGCCCACGCGAAGCGGCCGATCCCGACGGCGTCCGCCGACCAGAACGCAGCGCTGTTCACCAGGAAACGGAACGCGAAACTGAGCGCCCACGCCAGAAGCAGGCTCACTGCGGTCAGGACGGGCCCAACCGGCAGTTTCGCGCCGAAGGCCACGGTGAACAGAAGCAGCATGGGCAGGCCCCGCAACACGAACTGCCCGGCGGCCCGTCCGGCATCCTGCGCCGTCCAGAAGGCCAGCAGATCATGGGGACGCAGCAGATCCGTGACCACCTCGCCCCGGTGGACGGCGCGCATGAAGTCGTACCAGCCGAACAGGGCCAGCGTCGCGATCATCAGCTGCGTGATGCCGGTATACGTGATCGCGTCCTGCACGGTGTAGCCCGCCACCTGCGGCCGGCGGCCGAACAGGGCCACCAGAATGGCAATCCGCAGCACCCCGAAAAACGTGTTGGTGAGCAGGCCCCACAGGGCCGCCTGCGGGTACGCGAACTGCCGCCGGAAACCCAGCCGGGCCACCGAGGCATACAGCGCGACGCTGGACGAGGATCTGGCTCTGAGGGCAGCGGATGGATGCAGGGGAACCTCCGGGGCGGCACGGACTGCGCCTTATGAACGGCTTAACGTAGCGGCAGGCCGGCCTGTGGGGAATACGCCGGATGGCTCAGCCTCCCGGCCTCACAACACGCCTGGGCAGGCGGGCCGGCTCAACCCGCCCGTACGGGCGAACGGAGTACGCTGAGCCGCACGTCATTTCACTGGAGGTCACCACCATGATGGACATCTTCAACACGCTCGGCGGCATGGGGCAGGCGCAGCAGACGGTCGGGCAGCAGCTCGGCACCTCTCCACAGCAGACGGCGTCCGCGATCGAGGCGGCCGTGCCGTTGCTGCTCGGGGCGCTGACCCGCAACGCGACGCAGCCCGGCGGTCTGGACGCCCTGTCCGGCGCCCTCGACCAGCATGACGGTTCGGCCCTCGACCAGTTCGGCCAGGGCCAGGTGCCCGACGTGCAGGAGGGGCAGAAGATCCTGGGACACGTGTTCGGCGGGCAGCAGACAGCCGCCGCGAATGCCGTCAGCCAGCGGGCGGGCATCAGCCCGCAGCTCGCCATCCAGATCCTGAGCATGCTCGCGCCGCTGGTGCTGGGCTACCTGAGCCGTCAGCGGCAGGGACAGACCGGTGGTAACCAGGGCGGCGGCATGGGTGATCTGGGCAGTGTCCTGGGAAGTGTGCTGGGTGGTGGCGGCCTGGGCAGCATCCTGGGCGGCCTGCTCGGTGGAGGTCAGGCCCAGGCGCAGCCCCAGGTTCAGCAGCCCGAGCTTCAGCCGACACAGAACAGCGGCCTGGGCGGCGGTTCCGTCATTCCCGGTCTGCCCTCGCAGAGCACCCAGGGGGGCCTGGGTGACCTGGGCGGCCTGATGGGCACCCTGAACAGCGTGCTCGGGGGTGGCGGCGGCAGCTCGACCCAGACGCAGAGCAGCAACGCCCTGGAAGACCTGATCGGGATGTTCGGAGGCCAACGCTAAGCACACCACAGCGACTCAGGAGGGAGGCGGCCAGGCCTGGCCCGCCTCCCTTTCGCCTGGGCGGGCAGGATCGCCCTCACCCGGCCCATCTGTCGTGACCTCTCCATCCCTGAGGGAAGACCAGCGTCAGGCCTTCCTGGCCACCTCCAGCAGGTCGCCACGGCGCACCATCTGCACGATCTGCAGCAGATCCGGGCGGTAGTAGCGGTCACTGGTCATGTTGGGGATCTGCTCGCGGATGTGCTCCCACGCGGCCTGCGCGCCCCGCCCCGCGCGGAGCTGCTGGAAATCGAGGGCCTGCGCCGCACACAGCAGTTCGATGCCGATGACGCTCTGCACGTTCTCCAGGATCGCGCGGAGTTGCCGGGCGCCGTGGGCACCCATGCTGACGTGATCCTCCTGGTTCGCGCTGGTGGGAATGGTATCCACGCTGGCCGGGTGTGCCAGCACCTTGTTCTCGCTGACCAGCGCGGCGGCCGTGTACTGCGCGATCATGAACCCGCTGTTCAGCCCGCCCTGCGGCGCCAGGAAACCGGGCAGGCCTGAGAGCGCCGGGTTCAGGAGCTGTTCGCAGCGGCGCTCGCTGATGCTCCCGAGTTCCGCCACCGCGACCTTCAGCGCGTCGATGGTCACGGCCAGGGGTTGCCCGTGGAAGTTCCCACCGCTGACCACGTCGCCTGTGTCCGGGAAGATCAGGGGGTTGTCGGTCACGGACGCGAACTCCACGGCCAGCACCCGTTCGGCGTGCGCCAGGGCATCCAGACTTGCCCCGTGCACCTGCGGCGCGGCGCGCAGCGAGTACGCGTCCTGCACCTTGCCGTCTCCCACCGCATGCGACGGCGCGATCTGCGAGTCCCGCAGGAAGAACCGCAGCTCCTCCGCGACCGCCACCGCGCCGGGATGGGGTCGCAGGCGCATCACGTCCGCCTGGAAGGGCCGGTGCGAGCCGTACATCGCCTCGACCGTCATGGCCGCCGCGAGGTTCGCCGTGCCCAGCAGCGTGCGGGCGTCCGCCACCGCCAGGGCCAACAGGCTTCCCATCAGCTGCGTCCCGTTGATCAGGGCCAGCCCCTCCTTGGCCTGCAACTGCACGGGATTAAGGCCCAGCTCGGCCAGCACGTCTCCGCTGGGCCGGAGCTGCCCGGCGTAGTCCATCTCCCCCATGCCGATCAGGCCCAGCGCGAGGTGTGCCAGCGGCGCAAGATCCCCGGATGCCCCCACGCTGCCCTGCGCCGGAATGACCGGATGGGCGCCCGCGTTCAGCAGGGCCAGCAGCAGTTCCACCACCTCGGGCCGCACGCCCGAGTGCCCGAGCGCCAACGACTGTGCGCGCAGCAGCATCATGCCGCGCACCACCTCGGTCGGCAGGTTCTCCCCCACTCCGATGGCGTGCGACATGATCAGGTTGTGCTGAAGTTGCTCCAGCCCCTCACGCGGCACCTGCACGTTCGCGAACTTCCCGAAGCCGGTGTTCACGCCGTACACTGCCGCGTCTCCGTCCACGATCCGCTCGATTACCGCCCGGGCGCGGAGGATGCGCGTTCGGGCGGCATCCGAGAGGTGCACAGGCTCGCCGCCCCGCACGACGGACAGGAAGGCTTCGAGGGTCAGATGTTGATCGAGCATCATGGGTGAACTCCAGGCCATGTGACCAGCTGCCCGCCCACCCACACGTCCCGCACCGGATTCGTCCCGAGGGTGTACGGCAGGTCGCGCCAGTCGTGGCTGTGCAGGGTGAGGAAATCGGCGCGCTGGCCGGGCGCGAGGGCTCCCCGGTCACTCAGGCCGAGGGCGGCGGCGGCGTTCACGGTGCAGGCGGTCAGGGCCTCGGCGGGGGTGAGGCGGCACAGGCGCACGGCGAGGGCCAGCGCGAGCTGAGCGCTGAACACGGGTGAGGAACCAGGGTTCAGGTCGGTGCCGATCGCCACTGCTGCGCCCGCGTCGATCAGCGCCCGTCCCGGCGCGGCCGGGAGGCCCAGGTGCAGCGTCACGCCGGGCATAATAGTGGCCACGGTATTCGCGGCGGCCAGCGCGGCGATCTGTGCGGGGCCGCTCGCCTCCAGGTGATCCACGCTCAGCGCTCCGAGTTCACACGCGAGTTCCGTGCCGCCGATGGCATGGAACTGGTCGGCGTGCAGTTTCGTGCGGAGGCCAGCGGCCATCGCGGCCTCCAGGATCGCGCGGGACTCCTCCACGGTGAACGCTTCCTTCTCGCAGAACACATCCACGGCAGCGGCCAACCCTTCGCGCGCCACGCGGGGAATGAGGTCGTGACAGACGCCCTGCACGTACTCCGCACGGTGCTCCGTGGGTGGAACGTGGATCAGCAGGGTCGGCTGAAGCTGGAACTCAGTCTGCAACGTCCTCACCGCCTCGAGCATCCGGAGTTCCGCCGCGAAGTCCAGCCCGTACCCGCTCTTGACCTCGATGGTCGTCGCGCCGGAGGCGTGCAGCGCGGCAAGACGGGGCCGCGCCAGCGCCACGAGTTCGTCCACGCTGGCCGCGCCGGTCGCCTGCATGCTGCGGCGGATGCCACCTCCCCGCGCCAGGATCTCCTCGTAGGGCACGCCCTGCACGCGCGCCTCGAAATCCGCGAGGCGATCTCCGGCCCATACGGCGTGCGTGTGCGGATCGACCAGGCCGGGAACGACGGCCACGCCGCCCAGATCGTGCTCCTGCTCCGTGCCGGGAGCCTCGGCGCGCGGCCCCACCCACACAATCCGCCCTTCGGCGACAAGCAGCGCGGCGTCGGAAACGAGGGTCAGGTTTCGCATGGCCGCGCCGCGCTGCGCTCCAGGGCTGGCCGCGACGAGCTGGCTGATGTTGGTGAACAGCGTTTCGGTCATGCGCTGTCCCACTCGGTGCTGGCCTCGCACAGAGTTTCCATGATGAGGCGGGCCATCAGCAGTTCGCTTCTTCCACTGGGATCGAGGTTTGGGGCGAGTTCCACCACGTCCAGGCCGACGATTCTGTTCTGCCTTGCGGTAGCAGCGAGCATCTGCATGACCTGAGCGTACGTGAGGCCGTCGGGTTCAGGACTGCTGGTGCCGGGGATGACGCTGGGATCGAACCCGTCCACGTCCACGCTGAGGTAGACGTTTTTTCCGACAGGCAGGCGCTCCAGCACGGCGTTCAGGTCGGCGGTCACGTCCGCCATGGGCACCAGGGTGTGCCCACGCGCTCTGGCGGCGGCCACCGCTTCCGGATCGAACCGCAAACCGCGCAGGCCGATGGTCGTGATGTGCACGAGGTTCGTCAGTTCCTCGCAGGCCCGGCGAAACGGGCTGGAGTTGCTGAATCTCGTGTCGTTCCGCACGTCCGTGAAGTCCAGATGGGCGTCGAGTTGCACCACGTGCAGCTCCGGCACGTCGCCGAAGGCGCGCAGGAGCGGGTACGTGACGCTGTGATCTCCGCCCAGAAACACCGGCAGACGGGAACGGGATCTGACCAACCGTGCTCCAGCCGTGATCCGCTCCCGCGCAAGCTCGGGTTCCAGGCTGGGCAGCACCACGTCCCCGGCATCCGCGAAGGAGACGCCCGCCAGCCGGGTCACGCCGTCCAGGCCGGTGAAGGGCGGCACGCTCCGCAGGCTCGCCTCTCGCAGCGCCCGTGGCGCGAAACGGGCGCCGGGCCGGAACCCCAGGGCGATGTCGAAGGGAATGCCCAGCGCGGCCACATCTGCCCGCCAGTCGCCGCCCGGATCGACCATGGGCGCGCGGGCGAAGGTGGGAATGCCGCCGTACGGGAGGTGGCTGGGCTGGGTCACTCGCGGCCCTGGTGATCCGCGATGCCCAGGCTGGGCAGGTCGATCCCACGGGCTGCGGCGACGTCCAGCGCGAGGTCGTAGCCGGCGTCGGCGTGGCGGATGACGCCCATGCCGGGATCGTTGGTGAGGCAGCGGGACAGGCGCTTCGCGGCGTCCTCGGTGCCGTCGGCGAGCGCCACCAGACCGCTGTGCTGAGAGAAGCCCAGGCCGACGCCGCCGCCGTGGTGGAAGCTCATCCACGCCGCACCGCTGGCGATACCGACGCCGAAGTTCAGCAGGGGCCAGTCGCTGACCGCGTCGCTGCCGTCCTTCATGGCCTCGGTCTCGCGGTAGGGGCTGGCGACGCTGCCCGCGTCGAGGTGGTCGCGGCCGATCACGATGGGGGCCTTCAGGCGGCCGTCGGCGACCATCTCGTTGAACAGCAGCGCCGCCTTGTCGCGCTCCCGGTAGCCGAGCCAGCAGATGCGGGCGGGCAGGCCCTGGAACGCGATCTGGTCGGCAGCGTAGGTCAGCCAGGATTGCAGGCGGTCGTCGTCCGGGAAGAGGTCGAGCAGGGCACGGTCCGTGGCGCGGATGTCCTCGGGATCGCCGCTCAGCGCCACCCAGCGGAAGGGGCCACGGCCCTCGCAGAAGGAGTCGCGGATGAAGGCGGGCACGAAGCCGGGGTAGTCGAAGGCGTTCGTGACGCCGGCTTCCTGGGCGCGGTGGCGGAGGTTGTTGCCGTAATCGAAGGCGACCGCGCCGCGCTGCTGAAGGTCGAGGATGGCGCGGACGTGGGCGGCCATCGCGTCGTAGGCGCGGCGGCGGTACTCGTCCGGGCGCTGTGCCCGCAGCTCGGAGGCGTCCTCGTCGGCAGCAAGGACGGGCAGGTACCCCCACATGGGATCGTGGGCGCTCGTCTGGTCGGTGATGAGATCCGGCGTCCAGTTCATCTCGACGAGTCGCGGCACCAGGACGGCGGCGTTGCCCTGCACGCCGATCGAGCGCGCAACTCCTTCCGCCTTATATCTCTCGGCGCGCGTGATGGCGTCGTCGAGCGAGTCGGCCACTTCGTCGAGGTAACGGGTCTCGAGGCGTTTCTGGATGCGGGTCGGGTCGATCTCGATGCAGATTGCCACACCCCCGGCGAGCTTCACGGCCAGGGGCTGCGCGCCGCCCATGCCGCCCAGCCCGGCGGTGACGGTGATGGTGCCCTTCAGGGTGCCGCCGAAATGCTTGCGGCCAGCCGCAGCGAAGGTCTCATAGGTGCCCTGGAGGATGCCCTGCGTGCCGATGTAGATCCAGCTTCCGGCGGTCATCTGGCCGTACATCATCAGGCCCGCCCGATCCAGCTTGTCGAAGGTCTCCCAGTTGGCCCAGTGCGGTACGAGGTTGCTGTTGGCCAGCAGCACGCGCGGCGCCCACTCGTGCGTCCTGAGCACCGCCACGGGTTTACCGGACTGGATCAGCAGCGTCTCGTCGTTCTCCAGCCGGTCGAGGGTCTCGACGATTTTGTGGAACGCGGGCCAGTTGCGGGCGGCCTTGCCGCGCCCGCCGTACACCACCAGCGTGTCCGGGTGCTCGGCTACCTCGGGGTCGAGGTTGTTCATGAGCATGCGTTTGGCCGCCTCCTGAATCCAGCCCTTCGCAGTGCGGGTGCTGCCTCTGGGCGCGCGGATGACGGGGGCGGGCTCGGCGGTGGGCTGGTTCATGGAATACCTCTGGAGGGCCTGTTATGCGAAGGATGGGAGGGCCAGCAGTGCTTGGAACCAGGAGATGTTCCACATCTTCCCCAGCCGACCGACCATTCGTCTGGCCGTTTTCCGGTGTGGCCGGAAATGACGTACCCTAAGCGTATGTCCGTCATGTCGCCGCCCCTGCTCAAGTCGGTGGTGGATGTCCTGACCGCCTTCGATGCCGACCACACGGAGTGGCGGCTGTCCGACCTGGCCCGGCACCTGGACGTGCCGACCTCCACGCTGCACGAGCAGCTCGCGGCCCTGAGCGCCACGGGTCTGCTCCTGAAGGTGGGTCGGGGCCAGTACCGGTTGGGGTGGCGGCTGCTGAAACTGTCGAGCGCCCTGTACGGAAGCCTGCCGTGGTATGCCCCGGCCCATGACGCGATGGAGCGCGTGGCACGCGGCACGCACCGGCTGGCCTTCCTGTGTGTCCTGGATGCCGGACGGGTCCTGTGCATCGCGCGCAGCGTGCAGGGACGCGACGGGCCGCCCGTGGCGGGTGAACTGGATTTCGAGCTGCCTGCCCACGCCACGGCGAGCGGAAAGTTGCTGCTGGCGCTGGCCGGTCACCCGCTCTCGCCGCAGGTGACGGCCTTCACGCCCCTTACATTCACCGACCCGCAGGCGTGGCCCGCTCTGGCCGCCGGCATCCGCCAGGACGGGTACGCGGTCACGGCGGACGAATGGGCGACCGGCACGGGCAGCGTGGCCGTGCCCATCCGAGGTGCCGGCGGAACCGTCCTGGCGGCGCTGGGCGTGAGCGTTCCGACACCCCGGCTGCGCGAGCGGGATTCTCTGCTGCGGGCACTCCGGGACGCGGCGGATGGAGTCAGCGACGGGCTGGGCTACCGGCGGGCCTAACCGTCCATGAGCTTGGGCAGCATGCGCACCCAGTTCACGTCCGGCCAGCGGTTCAGGAAGGCCAGGGCCTCGGAGCTGAGCGCCTGATCGAGTTCGATGGCGAGCAGGGCCTGCCCGCCCCGCGTGTCGCGTGTGCAGGTCAGCGCGGCGATATTCACGGCGTCGGCAGCGATGGTGCTGGCAATGCGGGCGATCATGCCGACCGCGTCCGCGTAGCGCAGGAGCACCGTAGGGCTGGCCGCGCTGAAGTTCACGCCGAGGCCCTGGACGTGCGTGACCCGGATCACGCCGCCCCCCGTCGAACTGCCCTGCAGCGTGAGGTGCTGGTGGTCGCCCCGGACGTCGATGTGGGCAGTATTCGGGTGCACGTCGCCCAGGTCGGCATCGCGGAATTCGAAGGTCAGTCCGGCGGCCTGCGCTTCCTCGAAGGCCTGAGGAAGCCGGCTGTCATCGGGTCGGTAGCCCAGCAGTCCGGCGATCAGGGCCAGATGGGTGCCGTGCCCCCGGCCCGTCTTGGCAAAGCTGGCATGCAGGGAGATGGTCGCCTGCCGGGGCGCTTCTCCGAGCAGGTGGTGCGCGACCAGCCCCAGCCGGCACGCGCCCGCCGTGTGGCTGCTGCTGGGCCCGATCATGACGGGCCCGATCATGTCCAGAAGGCTCATGTGCCGAGTGTAGTCCCACGCGGGGACGGTGGCTGAGGCTACCGGTTCTGCACCTGGGGTGCACCACGCCATGCGGCCTGGAGGGCCTTCACGCTGGCGCCGGGCTGGGCCAGGGCGGCGCGGGCCAGCGGGCCACGCACACCGCCCGGTGCCTGCGCGAACAGCCGCAGCATGATCCGGGCCAGTGGGCCGGCCGGGGTGGCCGGATCGAGGAACGCCTGCCACTGCGCGGGCGGCAACTGGAAGAACGCCCGGAAGAACTCCGGCAGGGCGTCGGCAGGCAGGCCCAGCAGGGCGCGGACGCCGAGCAGATGCACCTCCCGCGCGGCGCGTCTGGAGTCTGGCCACAGCACGGCCCAGCCCGCCTTCACCGGATCAGTTCCCGCTAGGATGGCCCCGTGAATGGCGTCCGCCAGCGTTTCGGCGACGTTCAGCGACGTGGCCACCTGGAACCCGCTGATCGGATGAACCAGTCCGGCCGCCGCGCCAAAGGAGAGGTCGGCGGCGGGTGCCGGGGCCGCCCCGTTCATGGGGAAGGCGACCCACTCGGTGGACAGGATCTCGCGTGGGGGGGTGCCAGCCGCCTCCAAGCGGGCGTGGAGCCTCGCCTCGAGCAGGGCGCGGTTCACGCCGGGCTGGGCGATCAGGCTGGTCTCCTCCACGAAGTACCGGTCGCCGCCCAGGTGCATGGCATACAGGAAGGTGGGGGGCGTATCAGCCGTGCCATCCGTCCGGTAGTCCATCCAGGACATCGAACCCGGCGCAATGGGAGGCCGGTCGAACCGCGCGGTGAGTCCCCACGCGGTTTGGAAGGCCGGCCCGTCCGGGTACGCGGTGGGCGTCAGGGTACCGCCGTGGCCGCTGGCATCCACGACCAGCCCGGCCGTCCAGCGTTCCCCGTTCACGCCATGAATGATCCGTTCGGTGCCCGCGTCCTCGGTGCGGAGCACCGTTCCGACCGTCCACTCCAGTCCAGCGTCGGCTCGGCCGAGCAGGGTGTCGAGCAGGGCGGCATTGTCGAGCAGGGCGTAGGGGCGGTGCAGCGGGGTGGGCTGTGGGCCGGTGTACACGCGCACGTCCGTCCAGACCTGGGCGGCGCACCCGTGGGCCCAGCCGGGCAGGTCGTCAAGCCACGCGCCGTACGTCGCGGGGAACGGCGTGGGCGGGTGCGGGGCGACCACGCGGACGTGCAGTCCACGGCGGGCGAGCGCAGTGGCGAGCGCGGTGCCGGTCGGGCCACCGCCCATGACCAGAACGTCGCTGTGCTCGGAACCCTGCATGCGGGTCAGGCTAGCAAGGGGCTCCGCTGGAATGTGTAGGGATTGCCCTGACCCGCCCGATGGAAGTGAAGAAAGCCTGTGCGGCTTCCATTCCCGCAGGCCCGTTCCGGCCCTATTCTGCCGTGATGCTGCCGCTGTCTGCCCGTTTCCGCCATTCGCTGTTCGTGCTGACCGGTCTTCTCGCCGCCGTCGCCCTGGTCGGGTGCTCGCAACGCAGCGCCCAGGACACCCTGAACCGCGTGGTGTCCACGGGTGGGTTGGAGGTCGTGCATAACGTTCCCTACGGCCCAGACGTGCGCAACCGCATGGACGTGTACTCACCGCACGGGGCCACCAACGCCCCGATGGTGCTGTTCGTGCACGGTGGCTCGTGGGAGGGCGGCGACAAGGACGGGCACAAGTTCGTGGGCGAGTCGCTGGCCCGCGCCGGATACGTCACTGCCGTCATGAGCTACCGGCTGGCCCCGCAGAACCGCTACCCGGCCTTCGTGCAGGACACGGCCTCCGCGCTGAAGGTGCTGCGCGAGACGGCCAAGACCTTCGGCGGCAACCCGGACAATATGTTCGTGATGGGCCACTCGGCTGGGGCCTACAACGCGGTCGAGGCTGTGGATAACGCACGCTGGCTGCGCGAGGCGGGCGTCCCCATCAGCGCCGTTCGGGGCGTGATCGGCGTGGCCGGACCGTACTCCTACGACTTCCGGGGCATGTCCACCGCACGCGCCTTCCCCGAGAACGCCACGCCGGACGAGGTCATGCCGGATCGGCACGTGCGCCCGGACGCGCCGCCTCACCTGCTGCTGGTGGCGGGCAGTGACCACACTGTGTACCCCCAGAACGGCGACCACATGAAGGCCGCGCTGGAACGGGCGGGCATCCCCGTCACCTTCACGGTATTGCCCGGCATGGGGCACATCACCATCATTGCGGCCATGACGCGTTTCCTGACGTTCCTGGGGCCAACCCGGCAGGACGTGATCGCGTTCATCGAGGCCCACCGGCTGCCTTGAGTGATCCGGCCCGTGGCCCAGGTGCCCGAGGCCGGGGCCACTCACAGGGATGCACTACCATCACCGCATGCGCCGTTCTCCGTTGATCCTGACCGTGGCTGCCGTGCTGGCCGGGGGCCTGTCGGGGTGCCGGTACGCCTTCGTGCCCGCCGTGCCCACACCGGTCGAGGTGACCCTGACGCCCCGCGTGACCGGCGCGACCCTGGAACGCTCGGGCACGTCCCTGACCGTGAAGGCGCAGGTAACCGGCCGCTTCGAGCCCGCCTACCTGAAAGTGCAGTGGTTCGACGGAAGCCGCCCCCTGGGCGAGGACAGCGTGTATCTGGACGTCTCACAGCCCAACGCTTCCTTCACCATGGACGCCCCGGCCAAGGGCGCGTACCGGGCGGTGCTGTCGCTGGGTGGCGTGGTGTTGCGACAGGTCGAACTGTACGAAGTGCAGCCCTGACCGACGCCAGCTGGGCTGTGGCCCGTGACTCAGCGTACCTCGGAAGGATCGACAGGCACTGGATGAACAGTCGACTCCACGGTCGGTGCCGGCCAGGACTGGATCAGTTCCCGCAGGTGCGTCGTGACCCAGGCCATCGCGTCACTGTTGGGGTAGGTGATCGAGCTGTGGTCCTCGCGGACGGACACGAAGCGCTCGATGCCAGACGTCGTGCCGTCCAGCCGCGTGTTGCGGGACAGCTCGAACAGGTAATTGACAGGCAAACCGCCACTGGCGCTGGTGCGGGCGGGCAGCCGTTTGCTCTGCACCTCGTAGTTCACGGCCACGTTCGGCCACACGACATCCTTGAGGGGCACCTTCCGCCCGCCGATCTGGATGGGATCACAGGCATCGAGCATCTGCGTCCGCTGCGGTGCCGTCGGGGGCAGGGCACGCACGGCCGCGCTGTAGTCCGGGCGCCACGCCACGCACATCCCGTCCAGATCCACCTGGGCCGTAATTGGTACGTCCGGGAAGGTGCGCGTGAGCAGGTGCGCCCAGGTCACCCCGTGCGAGTGGGCGACCACGATGATGCGGGGGGGCTGGGGCTGTTTGAGCCAGGTGTCGTGCAGGCGCGTGAAATCGGCCAGCAGCGCCTCGAACCCCGGCTGGGGTCGCGGCAGGTACGGCGAGGTATGCGAGGCGGCCGGGTGGCTGGCATACCCGGCGACCTCCACGGCGAATCCAGCTGAGCTGAACACGTCCGCGACGCTGTCGAGGGTGCCGCGGGAACTCAGGTAATCCCGGTTGTCCCGTGGAGCCAGGCAGGGTTGCGAGCACCGGCCGGAAATCCCGATGACCACCACGTCCGGCATCGGCCCATCCAGATCCAGGGCCGGCGTGCGCGTGCCTTGCACCAGCCAGTGAGGCACGCAGGCGGTCAGCCAGACCAGCAGGCCAGCCAGGAGGAGGGAGCGGGGCAAGGCACGCACGGCCGCCCAGTGTAGGGCGGGGATATGGGCCGCATCATGACGCCGCTCACGCCCTCGGCAGGGGCCAGCCACCACGGTTCAGGGAAGTGTCCCGAGATGGCCTCACCGCACGCGCGACCAGCCAGCGCTCAGGGCCTGGTTCCGCCCAAAGTGAACTCGACGTCCGGAACGCATCCTCGACTGTCAAAGCTTGGCGATGCCCTTCAAGTCTCCCGGTGCGACAGTCCTGATCAACCGGCTTCCCCGTCAGTCCACCGGCAGGGCCGCATCTGAACGGGAGGTGTACAGCTTCGCAGGCCGACCGGAATGCCCGTACTGGTGTTCCAGGCTGGCCCGTCCACTGCGGACGAGGTGTTCCAGGTACCGCCACGCGGTCACGCGGCTCAGGCCGAGGCGCTCGCCGATCTCCTCGGCACTCACTCCCCGGCGGACTTCATCGAGGGCCAGGGCCACCCGTTCCAGGGTGTACGGATCCACGCCGCGCGGCAGGGGTTCCGCGCCGCGTCCCTGCACGCCCAGCAGCCGGTCGAGGCTGCCCTGATCCAGGCGGGGATGGTCAGGCCCTGGCGTGGTGGGCAGGCGCCGGGCGCGGTGGCGGGCAAGCAGGTCGGCCAGCCGCGCTCCGGTGAAGGGCTTGATGAGGTAGTCGAAGGCCCCGTGGGCCAGTGCCAGCCGGACGCTGGCCTCGTCGTCGGCGGCGGTGATGAGGGCCACGTCGGTGGTGCGGCCCACGGAACGCCAGTGGCGCAGCAGGCCCAGGCCACTGCCGTCGGGCAGGTGGACGTCCAGCAGGATCAGGTCGGGGTTCAGGGCCTGCGCGAGCGCGTCACCCTGCGCGCAGGTGGCGGCGCTGCCGACCACGTGCACGTCCGCATCGCGTTCCAGCAGATCGCGGTTGATCCGCGCGACCCGCTGGTCGTCCTCGACGAGCAGGACGCGCACGCTCGGGCTGCGGGGGGTCATGGGGTCACCTCCAGCGGCGGGGCTGGGCTGGCGGGCGGGGGCAGACTGACCTGGAAGACGGTGCGCCCCCCGCGCCGCACGTAGCGGAGCTGGCCGCCCAGCGCCTGCACGCGGCCCTGCACCCCCGCCAGCCCGTAGCCCCGGCCCTCGCCCTTGCTGCTCGCGCCACGGGTGAACAGGCGCTCGCGCACCCCGTCGGCCACGCCGGGGCCGGAATCCTCGACCTCGACCTGCACGCCGTCCGGATCCTCGCCGATCAGCACCGTGACCACGCCGGGCTGACCGGCCAGCACCTCGAAGGCGTTCTCGGTGAGGTTCCCGACGGCCGTGACGAGCGTGTCGGCATGCCGTTCCCACAGTGGCGAGAGGACGCTGCCCTCGACGACCTGAAAGTCGATGCCGAGTTCCTGGGCGCGCTCGCGTTTGCCCGCCAGCAGCGCGACCAGGCGGGGCACCTGCACATCGCGCAGCAGTTGCCGGAATTCGGCGTCGGCGCGGATCTCGGCGTTCAGGACCCGCAGGGCCTCGTCGTGGCGGCCCAGTTGCAGCAGGCCCGACAGGACGTGCAGGCGGTTCTGGTACTCGTGCGTCTGGGCGCGCAGCACATCCACGAAGCCGCGCGCATGGGTGAGTTCGTCGGCCAGGGCCAGCACCTCCGCACGGTTGCGGAACCCGGCCACGAAACCGCCGCCGTCGAGCGGCTCCACGTTCACCAGGAAGGGCTGGCCGCGCAGCTGGAGTTCCAGGTTCTGCTGGCGGTGCGTGCCGAGCCGCAGATCCGCGAGTTCCGGCCACACGCGGGCCAGCGCCACAGGTGTGCTGGGCACCAGCAGGGCGTCAGCGGCGCGGGCGCTGGCCAGGGTGATGCAGCCTGCGCTGTCCACGGCGATGACCCCCTCGCGCAGCGCGGCCAGCACGGCGCGCTGTTGCCGGGCCAGGGCGGCGATCTCGTCGGGCTCCAGGTTCAGGATCTCGGCCCGTAACCGACGCGCCGCCCACACGGCCCCCAGGAGGCCGAGGGCCAGGGCGAGCAGGATCCACGGCAGCAGGCTCACCAGGGCCGCCCCCACTAGATGCCACGCCTGCGGCATGAGGTAGCCGGTGCTGACCACCCCGACCACCCGCGTGCCGGGCAGGCCGCCCTCCCAGATGGGCACCTTGCCGCGCACGCTGACGCCCAGACTGCCGCGCGCCACGGAGATCACCTCGCGGCCCGCCAGGGGATCGTCGTTGTCGCCGCCCTCCATGGGCTTGCCCAGGCGGTCGGTCAGCGGGTGGGCCAGCCGGATGCCGTTGCGGTCACCGACCACGATGAAATCCGCCTCCGCCTGGGCACGCATGGCGTTCACCTGGGCGTTCAGCGCGGCGTTCTGGGTGCCCAGGTCGGCGGCCCGGATCACCTCCGGCAGGGTCGCCACGATGCGGCTGGCGGTCATGGCGCGCTCCCCCAGGCGATCCCGGGCCTCGCCGTACAGGTGCAGGGTCTGCACGGCCAGCAGCAGCACGGTCATGCCGCACAGCACCAGCAGGTGCCAGCGCACCAGGCGGCCCTGGAGACCGGAGCGGGGAAGGCGGAAGGTGGCCATAGGACGTGCTTCCGATTGTAAAACCCCCCTGCTGGCGCGCCGTGCCCTAACGTGCATTGCGTTCACGACTGTGCATTGTGGTCACGAAAAAAGCCGTGCCAGACGTGTTCAAGCCTTGAACCGGGCCGGATGTGGGGCTAGGGTGAGGGGACGTACAACCCACACCACGGCGCCCTGGCGCCCCGGAGGTTCACCATGAACGCCAAGAACACCATTCTGGCCCTGTCTGCCCTGCTGCTCACGACCCCCACCACCCTCGCCCAGGGCCTCTCGACCCTGCGGATCATGGCGCCCGCCAGCCCCGGCGGCGGCTGGGACCAGACCAGCCGCGCCATCCAGACCGTCATGCAGGACGAGGGCATCGTCAAGCCCGTGACGGTATTCAACGTGCCCGGCGCGGGCGGCACCATCGGCCTGGCACAGCTGTACAACGCCAAGGGCGACGGCAGCCAGATGATGACCATGGGCCTCGTGATGGTCGGCGCGATCCTCACGAACTCCAGCAAGGTGGATCTGAGCCGCGTGACCCCCCTGGCCCGCCTGACCGGCGAGTACGAGGTGCTGGTCGTTCCCGCCAGCAGCCCCTACAAAACCATGAAGGACTTCGCCGCTGCGTGGAAGGCCAACCCCGGTCTGGCCGTGGCGGGCGGCAGCGCGGGCGGCACCGACCACATCCTGCTGGGCCTGCTGGCCAAGTCGGTGGGCGTGGATACCAAGAAAATGAACTACGTGCCCTTCAGCGGCGGCGGCGAGGCCCTCGCGGCCGTGCTGGGCAACCAGGTCGCGGGCGCCATTGCCGGGTACGGGGAGTTCGAGGCGCAGATCAAGGCCGGGAAACTTCGCCTGATCGGGATCTCCTCGGCCAAGCGCCAGGCGGGCATCGACGGCCCCACCTTCAAGGAGCAGGGCTTCAATGTCGAGCTGGCTAACTGGCGCGGTGTGGTCGCCGCCCCCGGCGTGAGCACGGCCGACAAGGACGCCATGATCGCCGCGCTGGACAAGATGCACGCCACCAAGGCCTGGCAGGACACCCTCAAGACCCGCAACTGGACCGACCTGTACATGAGCGGCAGCAAGTACTCGCTGTTCCTGAAGCTCGAAGCGGCCCGCGTGAAGGGCGTGCTGACGGACATCGGCCTGGTGAAGTAAGCCCGGCTTTCAGGGGCGGCGCGACCCGGCAGCCGGTCGCGCCGCTCCCTGTGATGCGCTGCGTCCACCGTCCTGACCCCGCGGCGAGCTGAGCCGTTCCGAGGAGTGTCCCCGATGTACGATCCGTCCATGTCCTCTTCACCCCCGCGCGTCCGGCCGGGTGTCAGCGTGCCCGACCTGCTGGTCGCGCTGGGCATCACCGTGATCGGCGTGCTGCTGCTGGTCGGCACGCTGAGCATTCCCTTCGGCATCAATGCGGTGGTGGGGCCGCGCGTGTTCCCGCTGATCGTGGGCAGCGGCACCCTGCTGCTGGGCCTGATCATGACCGCCCTGACCCTGCGCGGCGACCGTGCCGAACCGAGCGCCGAGGAGGATACTGATCCGGACGCGCCCGTCGATCTGTCGAGCCCCGGTGTCATTCTGGGCGGCTTCCTGCTGGGCAGCGTGCTGCTCGCCCCGCTGGGCTTCGTGATCGGCACGGCCATCATGTACTTCTCGGTGGCCTTCGCCTTCGGGGAGCGCCGCTACGGCCTGATGGCGTTGGTCTCGCTGATCGTGGCGCTCGTGACCTACGTGGTGTTCACGCGCGGCCTGGGCCTGACGTTGCCCGCTGGCCTGTTGAAAGGAATCCTGTAATGGACGCCCTGCATTCCCTGATGGCCGGGTTCGGCACCGCCCTGAGCCCTCTGAACCTGCTGTGGGCCCTGATCGGCGTGACGCTGGGCACCCTGGTCGGCGTGCTGCCCGGCATCGGACCGGCGCTGACCGTGGCGCTGCTGCTGCCCGTGACCGCAAAACTGCCGCCGGTCGGCGCGTTCATCATGTTCGCCGGGATCTACTACGGCGGCATGTTCGGTGGCAGCACCACCTCTATTCTGCTGAACACGCCGGGCGAATCGGCGAGCATCATCACCGCGCTGGAGGGCAACAAGATGGCGCGCAAGGGCCGCGCCGCCGCCGCGCTGGCCACCGCCGCCATCGGCTCGTTCATCGCGGGCACCATCGGCACCGTCCTGCTGACCTTCTTCGCGCCTGCGATTGCCGACGTGGCCGTGCAGATTCCGCCCAGCGCCAAGTTCGCGCTGATCATGCTGGCCTTCGTGACCATCAGCGCCACCTTCGGCGGCTCCCCGCTGCGCGGCCTGATCAGCCTGTTCTTCGGCCTGAGCATCGGCCTGATCGGCACGGACCTTCAGAGCGGCCAGGCACGCTTCACCCTGGGACGCCCGGAACTGCTCGACGGCATCGACTTCATCACCGTGGTCATCGGCCTGTTCGCCATCGGCGAGACGCTCTATGTCGCCAGCCGCTACCGCAAGACCCAGGACGTCATCAAACTGGAGGGCGGAGCCAGCATGACCCGCCAGGACTGGCGGCGCTCGTGGGGGCCGTGGCTGCGCGGCACGGCGCTGGGCTTTCCCTTCGGCGCGATTCCCGCCGGCGGCGCGGAGATCCCCACCTTCCTGAGCTATACGCTGGAAAAACGCCTCAGCAAGCACCCTGAGGAATTCGGCAAGGGCGCCATCGAGGGCGTGGCCGGGCCGGAAGCCGCGAACAACGCCTCGGCGGCCGGGGTGCTGGTGCCGCTGCTCACGCTGGGCCTGCCCACCAGCGCCACTGCCGCAATCCTGCTCGCCGCGTTCCAGCAGTACGGCCTGCAACCCGGCCCGCTGCTGTTCCTCACGAACGGCGACCTGGTGTGGGGGCTGATCGCCTCGCTGTACATCGGGAATGTCATGCTGCTGCTGCTCAACCTGCCGCTCGCGCCCATCTGGGCCCGGCTGCTGCTGATTCCCCGCCCGTTCCTGTATGCCGGGATCCTGGTGTTTAGCACGGTCGGCGTGTACTCGCTGAACAACAGCGTGTTCGACCTGTTCCTACTGGCCCTGTTCGGCGTGATCGGATACGGCATGCGCCGCTTCGACTTCCCGGTGACGCCCGCCATCATCGGCGTGGTGCTCGGGCCGACCGCCGAGACCTTCTTCCGCACGGCCTTGCAGCAGAGCAACGGTGACTTCACGATCTTCCTGCGTAGTCCCCTGACCGTGTTCATCCTGTTCATCGTGCTGCTCGCGCTGGTCGTGCCGCCGGTGCTGCGGGCGAGGGCACGGCGAATGGCGACACCTGCATAACACCGGGAATGACGCAATCGAGGCCGGACAGTTAATGTCCGGCCTCTTCTGCTGCCGGTCTCAGTCCTTCAATGCCGTCCACGCCGCCTGCACTCCGGCTCCACGCTCGAAGCTGGCTCCCAGTCCCTCGAAGGCGTCCTCCATGATCCCGGCGATGGCCAGGGCGTCGTAGCGGTCGGCGTAGCCCATGGTGCTCACGCGGAAGACGGTGTCCTCGTGGGGGGCCTGGCCGGGCAGGGCGCGCTGGCCCATCGCGGCGAGGCGGGCGGCGACCTGTCGGCCTGTGATTCCGGCGGGAGGCGTGAGCACGGCCACGGCGGGGCTGGTGCGCGGCGCCCAGGCGGGTGCGCCCAGGGCGGTGCCAGCGGCGATCAGGGCGTCGGTCTTGCGGCGCTGTTCGGCCCACAGCACGTCCAGCGGTACGGCCAGCAGGCGCTCCAGGGCGGTGCTCAGCGCGTAGATCAGGTTGATCGCCGGGGTCTGCGGGGTGTTTCCGGCCTTCTGTCCGGCGAGTTCGCGAGTCATGTCGAGGTAGAAGCCCTTCTCCGGGTTCCGGATCATGCGCTCCTGCACCTGTGGGCTGAACAGCACGAAGCCCAGGCCGGGCGGCGTGGCGGTGCCCTTCTGGCTGCCGGACACGATCACGTCCACGCCCCACGCGGCAGGCCGCAATTCCGCCACCCCGTAGGAGGTGATGCAGTCCGCGATGATGATGAGGTCCGGATTCTGTGCGCGGGCCGCCTGCGCGATGGCCTGGAGGTCGTGCAGCGCCCCGGTGCTCGTCTCGCTGTGCGTGATCAGCAGGGTGTGCGCGTCCCTGGCAGCGTCCGCGACCTCCTGCGGGTCGAGCACCTCGCCCCACGGCCGGGCCACGATCTGCGTGTCGTAGCCGAAGCGGCCGGCCATCTCGCCCCAGCGTTCGCTGAACTTGCCGGCTTGGGCGTTCACGACCTTCGCGCCGGGCGGTGTGGTGCTGATCAGCGCGCCCTCGAAGGCTCCGGTGCCGGACGTGGTGGTGATCACGGCGTCGTAGGGGTCGCCCAGCAGCTGCGTGAGCTGCGCGCGGGCCTCCATCAGCTTGGCGATGCCCTCCTTCGCGCGGTGGTGCATCTGCGGCTGTGCGAGTTGCAGCAGCACGTCCGGCGCGACCTCGACCGGGCCGGGCGCGATCAGGCGGGCGCGGTTCAGGGGGGTGTAGTCGGGCACCTGGGTTGGATCGGGGGCCAGGGTGGGCGCGGGCGCGATCTGGGTCATGCTTCCAGGGTAGTCCCCCGACGGTTCAAGGGGCGGCAGGCATCTGAACCACTGCAACCACAGTTTCCAGATATTCCTAGAAAGTCGTACGCTTCTGGCATAGATGGTTCTTTGCAGTTCATCGAGCGGGCGGGCGTGATGCTGGAGATGATCGGCATGCCGCGCATCTCCGGGCGCGTGCTGGGCGCGCTGCTGTGCGGGCCGCCGGGCGGGCACACGGCGGCCGAGCTGAGCACCCAGCTCCAGTCGAGCCGCGCGGGCGTGGGCACTGGGCTGAAGCACCTGACCCTGATGGAGCTGATCGAGCACGCCCCGAACCCCGGCGAGCGCGCCGACCGCTTCCGCATGCGGCCGAACGCCTGGGCGATCCTGACGGAACAGGGCAACCGCAAACTGGAGACCCTCGTGCAACTCGCGGACGAGGGTCTGGCCGCCCTGCCGCCGGGCGGCGATTCCGGGCCACTGCGCGAGATGGCGGCCTTCTACCGACTGTGGCTGGAGCTGTTTCCGAGCGTGCTGGCCGAATGGCACCGCGTCAAGGAGAGGACATGAACGCCATCGAGATCACGGGCCTAGGCAAGGAGTACGCGCCGGGCGTGGGACTGCACCCCATGACCCTGACCGTGCCCACCGGGGAGATCTTCGGGTTTCTGGGGCCGAACGGGGCGGGCAAGACAACGACCATCCGCACGTTGTTGGGCTTCCTGCGCCCTTCAGCTGGCGCGGCCACCATCCTCGGGCATGACGTCTGGACGCAGCGGGAGGCGGTGCACGCCCGCGTGGGCTACCTGCCGGGCGAGGTTCACCTGCGCCGCGAGTGGACGGCCGGTGAGCTGCTCCGGCGCACGGCATTTCTGCGCGGCAGTGTCGACACGGCATACGGAGTGGACGTGGCCCGGCGCCTAGAGCTCGACCTGACCCGCCGGGTCGGCACCCTCAGCAAGGGCAACCGGCAGAAGGTGGGCCTGACCGTGGCCCTGATGACCCGCGCGGACATGCTGATCCTCGACGAGCCCACCGACGGCCTCGATCCGCTGGCGCAGGAGACGGTGCTGGAACTGCTGCGCGAGGCGCGGGAGGAGGGCCGCACGGTGTTCCTGTCGAGCCATGTTCTGACCGAAGTGGAGCGCGTGGCCGACCGGGTAGGCATCATCCGCGCCGGTGACCTGATCCGGGTGGATGACCTTTCGACCCTGAAGGCCAGCCTGCCGCAGCGCCTTAGCGTGCGCTTCGCCGGGCCCCCTCGGCCCGATCTGACTACGCTGCCCGGTCTGTCGGACGTGACCGTGACCGGCACCGAGCTTCGCGGCCTGTGGCGCGGCACGCCCGACGACCTGATCCGAGCGCTGTCCACCGAGTCGCTGGCCGCCTTCAGCCTCACGCCGTCCACCCTGGAGGACGCCTTCCTGGACGAATACCGCAGCGGGGGAAGCCATGTGGCCTGAGGTGCTGCGGCAGGGACTGGCCGACCACCGCCGCTCGTGGCTGGGCTGGGCAGGGGGCCTGCTCGCCTACGCACTGCTGGTGCTCGCCTTCTACCCCACCGTGAAGAACGACCCGAGCGTGAACGAGATCGTCCAGAACCTCCCGGACGCGTTGAAAGCACTGTTCGGCACGGACTTCACCAGCCCGGCAGGGTATGTAGGCGGCCGGCTGTTCAGCCTGATGCCGGTGCTGCTGTCGGTGTACGCGGGCCTGACCGGCGCGGCCATGATCGCCGGGGACGAGGCGCGCGGCCTGCTGGAAGGGCCGCTGGCGCAGCCGGTATCCCGCGGCGCCCTGCTGCTGGGGCGCACGTTGACGCTGTTGATCCTGCTGCTCGCCCTGGGCAGCGTGCTGTTCGTGGGCACGTGGGGGTTCGGGCAGGCATTCCAGGCTCCCCTGCCAGCCGGGCGGGTGCTGGACACGGCCGCACTCCACACGCTGGGCGCGTGGGTCTTCGGGGCGCTGGCCCTCGCCTTGGGCGCCGCCACGGGCCGGGCGGGGCTCGCGGCGGCAGCCGGGGCAGGCCTCGGCGTCGGCCTGCTGGTGCTGCACACCCTGAGCGCCCAGGTGGCCGCCCTGCGCGATCTGGCCTGGCTGAACCCGTGGACGGTGCCGCTGCGCGATTCCCCGCTCCTGCACGCAGTGAGCGTGACGCCGCTGCTCGTGCCCCTGCTGGTCGGTCTTGCGCTGGCCTGGGGCTCGCTTCCATTCCTGAACCGGCGCGATGTCGGTCGCTGAGCTTCACCCCCTTTAGGAACACTGCCGTCAGGGAACCGCAAGAGCCAGAGATGAAGAGTGGATGAATGCCGCCCCGCGTCTCCGGTCGCCTCGCCCTGCTGGCTGCCCTGCTGGGCGTGGTCACGCCCGCGCAGGCCGACACCGTGGGCGTGACCGGCGTGACGGCCGCCGCACTGGCTGGACGGCCGTGGCCGCCCGCAGCGAACGCCCAGGTCACGGACGCCCTGACCTTCGCGCAGGTCGTGCAACAGGATTTCCAGGCATGTGGTCAGGACGCCCAGCCGGACCCCCGCCTGAATGTCCTGGCGGGACGACTGCTGCGCGGCAACAGACTCGACCGCGCGGCCTTCCAGGCGGAAGGCATGCCGGTCAAGTCGGCCGGAATGATCGTGGTGCCGAAACTGACGAGCTGGGAGAGGGTGCGGGACTCGCTGGCGAACCAGTGCGGGAACCGCGTGGGCTACCCGCGCTACGGCGTGGCGGTGGACGGCACCCGCGCCGCCCTGGTGTACGCCCGGCCCGCCGAACTCGACCTGTCGGCCCGGCAGGCGTGGAACGAGGCTGTGCTGCGTGGCCTGAACGAAGCCCGCCGCGAGGGGCAGCGCTGTGGCGACACCCTCTACCCCGGCACCGGTCCGCTGACCTGGGACGCGACCCTGACGCGCGCGGCCACGCAGCAGGTCACAGATCTCCCCAAGGTGAACTACCGGGGGCACATCAACCCCGTGACCGGCAGCACGCCGCCCATGCGCGCCCGAGCGGCCGGCTGGATCGACCCGGAGGTCGCCGAAACCCTCGCGTACGACGCCCTGACCCCCGAGGAGGCCGTGCAGACGCTGCTGGCCAGCCCCGCGCACTGCACGATCATCATGGAGCCGCGCTGGACGCACGTGGGAATGGACGTGAACAACGGCACCGGCACGTCGATCTTCACCACGTACTGGGCGCAGGTGTACGGGCGGTAAAGGGCGCCCCGGCCGCCCAGCGGTAGGCTCGGGCCATGCGAATCGTGATCGTGGGCGGCGTGGCCGCAGGAATGAGTGCCGCCAGCCGCGCGCAGCGGTTCAACCAGCGAGCGGACATCGTGGTATTAGACCGGGGCGACTGGGTCAGTTACGGCGCCTGCGGCCTGCCATACGTGCTGGGCGGCGACGTGGACGGGTTCGAGTCGCTGGTCGCCCGCACGCCGGAGCAGATGCGGGCGCGCGGCATCGGCGTCCGGCTGCGCAGCGAGGTCACGGGCATCGACGCGAAGGCCGCAACCCTGACCGTGCTCGACCGGGACGCGGGCCACACCGTCACCGAACCCTACGACCGCCTGCTGCTCGCCACGGGCGTCTCGGCGGTCGTGCCGGATTGGGCGAAGACCGAATTGAGCGGCGTCCACGTCCTGAAGGACATCCCGGACGGTCAGGCCATCGAGGCCAGCCTGAAGGGGGCTAGGCGGGCGTGCATCATCGGCGCCGGATATATCGGGCTGGAACTGGCCGAGAACCTGCGCGCCCGTGGGCTGAGCGTGGTGCTGCTGGAGAAGGGGCCGGAAGTCGCGGGCCGCATCCTGGACGTGGGCTACCAGCGGCGCATCCGGCAGGAGATCGAGGAACACGAGGTGGATGTCCGCTGCGCCACGACCGTGACCGGCCTGACCGGCAAGGGGGGCCGCGTGACCGGTGTACAGACCGACAGCGGGCTGGTGCGGGCGGATGTGGTGATCGTCGCCGTGGGCGTGAAGCCCAGCACAGCGCTCGCGAAGGCGGCCGGGGCCCGGATCGGCAAGACCGGCGCGGTGGCCGTGAATGCCCGGCAGGAGACCAGCGTGGACGGCATCTACGCCGCCGGCGACAACACCGAGGCGACGCACCGGGTCACCCGGCGCCGGGTGCACATTCCGCTGGGCCTGACCGCCAACCGCATGGGCCGCGTGGCCGGCGTGAACATGGCGGGTGGCGACGCGACCTTTCCCGGCATCCTGGGCACCGGCATCTTCAAGACCTTCTCGCTGGGCGTGGCCCGCACCGGCCTCACCCAGGCCGACGCCGACACCCTGGGCCTGAAGGCACACTCGGTGGACGTGAGCAGCACCGATCACGCCGGGTACTATGCCGACGCCCGACCCGTGCACGTGCGCCTGACCGCCGAGCGGGGAACCGGCCGCCTGCTGGGCACGCAGATCGTCGCGCACAACCACCTGTCGGCCAAGCGGGTGGACGTGGTCGCGGCCCTCCTGCAACAGCGGGCCACGGTGCAGGATCTGTTCGACTGCGACCTCGCGTACGCCCCGCCCTTCTCCAGCGTGTGGGATGTGCTGCTGGTCGCCGCCGACCGCCTGCACCGCGAGATTCGCGGGCACTGAAGCAGCCATGCCCGCCAAAGCATCTGTCTACGTGCCAGCCGACACGTACAGTCGCTCCTGCGGTAGCCTCGCACCCATGAACGATCCGTCTGCCGCCGTGACCGTAGCCTACCAGGGAAACCCCGGCTCGTATGGCGAGATCGCTGCCCTGAACGCCGTGCCCGGCGCGACAACCACGCGCGGCTACCCCACCTTCCACGAGGTCGCTCAGGCCGTCGAATCCGGCGAGGCCGGGTACGGTGTGCTGCCCGTCGAGAACTCGTTGATGGGCGCCATCCACCAGTCCATCGACCTGTTGAGCGAAACCGACCTGCACGTCACCGGCGAGGTCGTCGTGCGCGTCTCGCACTGCCTGATGGCGCTGCCCGGCGTGACCCTGGAGGAAATCCGCCGCGTTGCCAGCCAGCAACCCGCGCTGGATCAGTGCACCGTCCTGATCCGCAAACACGGCTGGCAACCCGTCGCCGCGCACGACACCGCCGGCAGCGCCAAGAACCTCGCGCAGAGCGGCGAGCGTGATCTGGCCGCCATCGCCAGCAGCCGCGCGGCCGAGCTGTACGGCCTGAACATCCTCCAAAGCAACATTGAGGACGAACCGTTCAACTTCACGCGCTTCATGATCCTGCACCGCCACGAACCGACGCCGTCGAGCGCGCCGCACAAGACCAGTCTGGTGTTCGCCGTGCGCCACACGCCCGGCTTCCTGGTCGAGACGTTGAACGAGTTGCGCGGCCTGAACCTGTCCCGGATCGAGAGCCGCCCCCGCCGTGACCGCGCGTGGAGTTACCTGATGTACGTGGACATCGAGGGCGACGCCCGTGACCCCAAGGTGGCCCAGGCGCTGGCAGGAGTGCTCCGAAAGGCCAGTTACGCGAAGATCATCGGCTCGTACCCGATGGCATTGGAAACGGTTGGGTAGGAGCCGGAGCCCGCACCCAACCGTTCAGACGGCCCGCCGCTCTACTTGACCGAAACGGCCACTTTGAACACGGCTGGAATGTTCGAGGAGTTCTTTCCAGCGATGTAAAGGTTCTGTCCATCCGAGAATAGGTTGGCGTAGGCCGGAAGTCCGCTGATCTTGGCGGGCGCCGTAGCCCAGACGTCCTTCAAAAGGTCGTAGATGTAGATGGAATCGCCTTGCAGGATATACAGATCGTCGCCCAGCACGGCTGTGTAGGCACTGTTATATTCGGAAGCAACCGTGAAAGGCGTGTCGGAGAGCGGAGTCCAGGTGCTGGTGGTGGCGGAGAAGTAGGCCATCTTCTTCGTCGCGCCCTCGCCGCCCAGAGCGTAGATTCGATCCTTGTAAACGGCCATCTGGCTTCTGTTGGTTGCGTACAGATAATTGGGAGCCGTGAACCATGAATCCTGAGCAATACTGTAGTATTTGAAAAGATTGCTGGGCGTTCGACCACCCAGGTAGTAAAGGTTGCCATTATAGTAGGTCACGCCAGCCTCGCCCGCATTGTCCTGGGCCGTACTCGGATAGTTGATGTTCGTCCAGACATTCGACGAGGCCGTGTATTTGGTGGCACCGTTGGCGATATAGAAGATATTGACACCGTCGCTCACCAGCTTGCTGCTGTAGCCACAGCCACAGACGTTGGCCGAGACAGCCAGCGGTGACGAGAAAGTGTTGGACGTGATGTTGTAACGGGTGAAGAACTGCGTATTCGCTGTGTTCGACCAGTTTCCGAAATAGATGCTGTTCCCGACGAGCACAGACAGCATCGGGTATGGGCCGGCATCATAGGTGCTCAGCGGCAGGCTGAGCTGAGTCGCCGTAAGCACAATGTCGTTGACTGTCTTCGTGGGTTTGGGCGTGGGATTCGGGGACGAGGTACCACATGACACTAGGCCCAACAACGCATACACAAGCAGTTTCTTCATCTCAATTCCCTCCCCAGGTGGTCGAAAAAGAATGGCTCCGTGGACGGCCGTGGACACGCTCCAGCCTCAGGAACTCACGCTAAGCGCCCTGTATCAATATCAATCCATGTATTTATTGTGCCGACAAGCATCCGGACATCTCAACCTCCTGTACATAGGCTGCGAGGGGACGAACCGGGGGGAAGTCGATCGTAGCATGTCCATTCTGGCCGCTGATGGGCTTCATTTTTACAGCCTAAGACAAGAGAGCAGCGACTCCCGAGGCCCACCGCACGCACTGGCCAAGTCCGATCAACGAGGATGCGGGCCCCCTACCGAATCAGTGGCCCGCATCCTCTCTGCAAATCATCTCAGCTCGCGCAGCGCTTCCCGCATGATCTCCAGTCCCGTCGCTGCCTCTTCCTGGGTCAGGATCAGGGGTGGACTGATGCGGATGACGGCCTCACCGCAGTCGAGATTCAGCAGGCCGCGCCGGAACATGGCCATGCTCGCCGCGTCGCGCAACTTGCCGTCGGGTCGGCCGTCCGGGGTCACGAACTCCAGACCGATGAACAGGCCCCCGCCGCGCACGTCGCCCAGGAACGGGAATTCCACCTGCATGCCCTTCAACTCGGCCATGATGAAGGCGCCCACCTCCGCGGCGTTCTGCATCAGGCTCGGGCCGCAGCCGGGGTGGGGCACCACGCCTTCCAGCAGATCCAGCGTCGCGTGCGCTGCCGCCGCCGCCACCGGGTTCCCGCCGTAGGTGCTGCCGTGTGAGCCGACCGGCCACGTCATCACGCTCTCCTTTGCCAGCATCGCGCTGATCGGCATGCCCGAGGCGATGCCCTTCGCCACCGTGACAATGTCGGGCTGCACGTTGCCGTACTGTTCGAACTGCTGGAAGGAGTACATCGTCCCCGTGCGGCCCATGCCCGCCTGCACCTCGTCGAAGATCAGCATGATGCCGTACTTGCCGCACAGGGCGCGCAATTTTGGCAGGAAATCGGCGGGCGGCACGATATACCCGCCCTCGCCCTGCATCGGCTCGATGATGATCGCCGCCACCTCGTCCGCCGGGATGATCGTCTGGAACAGCCCCTCGATGTGGTCGATGACCGCCTGACCGCAGGTGTCTGGAGTTGACCCCAGTGGAGGCCGAAACGGGTTTGGGTACGGCACGTGCGACACATTCGGCAGCAGCGGCCCGAACCCGCGTTTGTACTTCGTCTTGCTGCCGGTCAACGTGATCGCTCCGTATGTGCGCCCGTGGAACGACCCGATGGTGCTGATGATGTGCGACCGCCCCGTGTGGTTGCGGGCAAGTTTCACCGCCGCCTCCACCGCCTCCGCGCCGCTGTTCCCGAAGAACACGCGCCACTTCTCACCCGGCTTCTCCACGTGCTTCACCATGCGTTCGGCAAGGCTGGTCGTGATCTCCTGCGGGTAATCGGTGAGACAGACGTGCGTGAACTTCGTGATCTGCTCCTGCACGGCCTTCACCACGTGCGGATGCGCGTGCCCGGTCGTGGAGACCGCGATGCCCGCAAAGAAATCCAGCATGGTGTTTCCGTCCACGTCGGTGAGCCACACGCCTTCACCGTGATCCGGCACGAACGGATAGGGCCGCATGTATGAGGTCGACAGGTGCTGGGCATCGCGCTCCATGATCGCGGCGGTCTTAGGGCCAGGAAGGGAGGTCTTGAGTTCGGGCTGGCGGAGTTTGGGGAGGGTGGTCATGGAAACTCCTCTCTAAGGCATGAAATTGAATGATGAGCACGGACATCGATAAGTGGCGCTGCAGACTCTAAATCTGCGCTATGTCGCTATGGACAAGAATCAAGGGGAGCGAGCCGAGATTTAAACCGCTAAAATCTTCGAGATGTTGGTGGACACCGTGCGGTCTTTGGGAAAGATCAATGAGCATCCGAGAAAGCGTTCGCAATCCTGCCGCATTGCCTTGCAAGATGAAAACTTCATTATCTTCTCTAAAATCAATAGTCGCTCCGTCTTCCCACAACTGCTCAAATTCATTCGACATGGTTGCAGATTATCCGCCTGATAAACACTCACGCCAATAGAAAATTAGCCCACGTTGGCAAGGCCTACTTAATCTCCGCTCACCGGCACCGGCTCCTGAACCATCCCATCCGGCGCGGTGTCCGTGACCACCAGACTCTCCCCTATCCCGTGCGCGGCCCATTTGTCCTCGCGGCTGTTCAGGCGGTGTTTGGTCGCGCCGGGGCGGTTGCGGCTCTCGCTGAATTCACGGGGTTCAATGCTGATCCGCTCGCCTTCCATCAGGCCGTAGATGCCGCTCTGGCCGGGTTCCTTACGCTGCCAGTCGGCGGGCACGGCCATGTCAGGGCCGGTGTAGTCGGTGGGTTCGCTGTACGCGGCGATGTAGCCCTCGAAGTTCCGGAGGATGAGTTTCTCGGGGCTGTGCGATAGGACGTAGTTGGGCGCGACGGGGATCTTGCCGCCGCCGCCGGGCGCGTCGACGACATAGGTGGGGATGGAGTAGCCGCTGGTGTGGCCGCGCAGGCTTTCCATGATTTCCAGGCCCTTGCTAACGGTGGTGCGCAGGTGCCCGGCCCCGTGGACGAGGTCGCATTGGTAGATGTAGTACGGCCGCACGCGGATCTTGACCAGTTCCCGCAGGAGTTTCTGCATGACGACGGGGTGGTCGTTCACGCCGCGCAGCAGCACGCTCTGGTTACCAAGCGGCACGCCGGCGCGGGTGAGGCGGTCGCAGGCGTCTGCGACCTCCGGGGTGATCTCGCGGGGGTGGTTGACGTGGATGTTCATCCAGACGGGGTGGTTCTCGCTGAGCACGTCGCACAGTTCCTGGGTGACGCGCATGGGCATGAACACGGGCACGCGAGTGCCGATGCGGATGATCTCGATGTGCTCGATCTTGCGGAGTTCGGCCAGCAGGCAGCCCAGCACCTTCGGCGCCAGCGTGAGCGGGTCGCCGCCGGACAGCAGGACGTCTCGAACCTGTGGCGTGTTGCGCAGGTAGTTCAGTTGCGCCTCGTACTCGGCAGGGTTGAAGGTCTCGGCGGGATCGCCCACGATGCGGCTGCGGGTGCAGTAGCGGCAGTAACTGGCGCACTGCGTGGTGACCAGCATCAGCACCCGGTCGGGGTAGCGGTGAACCAGGCCAGGCACGGGGCTGTGCTTGTCCTCGGCCAGCGAGTCTTCCATCATGGACGTGAAGGATTCCAGTTCGTGGTGCGTGGGAATCACCTGTCGGCGGATCGGGCAGGTGGGATCGTCGGCGTCCATCAGCGAGGCGAAGTAAGGCGTGATGTCCAGGCGGAAGATGCCCTCGGCACTGGCGCCCCGGCGCTCGCTGTCGGTCAGGCGGATGACTTCCTCCAGCTCGGGCACAGTGTTGATGCGGTTTTTCAGCTGCCATTTCCAGTCGTACCACTGCTCGTCGGGCACGCCCTGCCACTTGGGGGCGCGGTGGTTCCTGGGGAGCATCTGTTGCGACCGGGTGGTCGCCTGGGGGTGCAGGGTATGGGTGCTCATAGGGCCTCCGGTGCGCCTGAGAGGGTGAATTGCTTGCCCCCATTGTCCGGTCACGGCCCCTCCGTTTTGAATGAGCAGCATGCCCTTCACATGCCACTTCCAGCGCACAGGAACCTCGCAAACGCCACTGTCGACCTTACGAATGCTAAGATGACCGGGTGCGACAGACCGGCGGCAGCCTCGATCCCCTCGACCACCGCATCCTGCAGGAACTCCAGACGGATTCCCGCCTGAGCATGCGCGAACTCGGCCGCCGCGTCGGACTCAGCGCTCCCGCCGTGACCGAACGGGTGCGCCGTCTGGAAGATGCCGGGGTAATCCTCGGCTACGGTGTGCGGGTGGCCAGCAAGCCCCTGGGCCGCACCATCACGGCGTTCATCGGCGTGCAGGACAGTGGGCGCAACGACCCCACCCTGGTGCGCTGGGCCACCAAGCACGACGGCGTGCTCGAATGCCACAGCGTGACTGGCGACAACTCCTGCATCCTGAAGGTCGCCGTGCCGGACGTGGGCGCGCTGGAAGCCATGCTGACCGACCTGATCGCCATGGGGTTCACCTGCGACACCAGCATCGTGCTGAGTACGCCGCTGGAAGGAAAGCTGCTGCTGCCGCCCAAATAACGTGCGGGCTGGCCCAGTTCACAGCTCGTCTGGGCCAGCCCGCACGTCCCCTGGATTCAGTCGGAGAGCATCAGACCGGTCACGGTGACCGAGCCCGCCCGGTCGGAGATCAGCAGCCCGGTACCGTCACTGACGAGGAAGCCCTGCCGGATGACCTTCGCCGTTCGGTCGCTCACCAGCAAGCCGTTCCGTCCGACCCTGGCGCGGTCACTGACGAGCAGGCCGTCACGGGTGACGGTCGTGGCCCGATCCGACATCATCAGGCCCGGAGTGGCACTGGCCGTACCGGCGCTGACGGCAACGAGGGTGAGGGCGACGAGGGCGGTCGTGGTCAGCTTCAGCATGGTGGTTCCTCCCGGTGGTGCGGACGTGGCGCGGCGCGCGGTGGTTGTCGTCCTTCTGGACTGAACTCTAGGTTCGGGGTCACTCAAAAACCAGGCACAGTTTTGAGCGAGTCCGAAACGCCCGCCTGTTACCCTGGGGGCACCGTGCTTGAACGCCTGATCATCGACGACCCGGACGTGATCGGGCTGCTGCTCGACCACCAGCGCACCCTGAATCTGCTGCCGTTCTTCCAGGCTCCGCACACCGTGGCCGACGCCGCCACCCATCGGGGCGTGAAGGCGAACCAGATGGCGTACTGGGTGAACCGCTACGTGCAGGCCGGCATTCTGGAGGGCGTGGGCGACGCGCCCCCCGCGCGCGGTACCCGGTCGCGTGGCCAGCTGTACCGCGTCACGGCCGCCGAGTTCGTGCTGCTGCCCGCCGGAGGCTATGCCGCCGAGGAGATCGTAGACCGCACCTACGGCCCAATGTGGGCTTCCCTGCGAGCAGCTGTCGCGCACGACACGGATCTGGTCGCGTCGCGCTGGGCGATCAGGATCTGGCTGTACCAGGATCGCCTGGTCACCCAGCAGGAAATTCCTGTGGATCTGATCGGCCAGGACATCCTGGTGCCCGAGGGCAACGCCCTGAACCTGTGGATGACGGCCCGGTTCGACGCGGCGACGTTGACGGAACTGCGCGCCGAACTGGAGGGGATCTTCAACCGGTATGCGACGCGCATCATCCGTGACCAGCCGGATCTGCCGCGCACAACCATGCACCTGGCCCTGGCCCGCAAGGTGGACTGACCCCGTGGTTCAGTTCCGTCCACCGGAGGCCAACGTGCCTCCACCTGATCCGGTGGGCCGTATCGTAGGCCATGTTGCGTGACCTTCAGGCCCTGTACGACCGTGATCTGTCGGTGCTGATCGAGGAGCTCCGCGCCTACCCGGACGAGGCGTCGCTGTGGCGGGTGGCGGGCACCATTGCCAATCCGGCGGGCACCCTGGCGCTGCACCTGATCGGGAACCTGTCGCAGTTCATCGGCGAGGATCTGGGCGGCGTGCCCTATGAGCGGGATCGTCCGGCCGAATTCTCGCGCCGTGACGTGCCGCTGGCCGACCTGGTGGCGTGGGTGACCCACGTCCGAACGCTGGTGAACCACACCCTGGAAGGGCTGGACGAGGCCCGACTGACGGCCGTCCATCCGCGCCAGCCGCCGGGCTTTCCCGAGGGCATGACCAGCGGCTATTTCCTGATTCACCTGCATGGACACCTGAACTGGCACCTGGGGCAGATCAACTACCACCGCCGACTGATCAGCTGAACTCCATCACTGGTACCGCCGCGCGACCTCTCGCCTACCTGAACCGATGCAGCGCTCAATTCCCGAGCTGACCCGGACTGCGGCCAGGGCCGCCATACCCAGCATGGCGCCGGGGCGTCCTCCACATCCCGCTCTCCGGATCGGTGGGGCCGGGTTCCCGCGCCATTCGGCACCACTCCAAGCAGCGCAGTCCCGGTTCAGCCCTGTCGGGTATGGTTCGCGTACCGGTGCAGGACATCCCAGCCCTGGCCTCCGCTCATGATCTCGCGCGCCCGGGCCACGCCGTCCCGGATCGACTCCACGGCACCCGCGGTGCGCAGGGCCGCCCCGGCGTTCAGGGCCACGATGTCCCGCTGGGCCGCTGTGCCGCCGCCGGTGAGCAGGGCGCGGGTGATCTCGGCGTTCTCGGCGGGTGTGCCGCCCACGATGGCTTCTCTGGGATGCATGTCCACACCGACCTCCTCCGGGTGCAGCTGCCGGTCGATGATCTCGCCGTCGCGCAGACCGGAGACAGTGTTCATGCCGGACACCGTGAACTCGTCCAGGCCGTCGCCGTACACGACGGTCGCTCCACCGGCCCCGAGCAGGCGCAGCACCTCGGCCAGCGTGCGGGTCAGGTCGGGGCGGAACACGCCCACGACCAGATGGGTCGCCCCGGCCGGGTTGCTCAGCGGTCCCAGGATATTGAACACCGTGCGGGAGGCCAGATCGGAGCGGACGGCCGCCGCATGCCGCAGGGCCGGGTGGTAGTTGCGGGCGAACATGAAGCCGATGCCGAGGGTGTCCACGGCGTCGGCCACGACCTCGGGACTGGCGTCAAGGTTCACGCCCAGCGCCTCCAGCACGTCCGCGCTGCCGGCCCGGCTGCTGGCGGCGCGGTTGCCGTGCTTCGCGACGGGCACGCCCGCACCAGCGACCACGAAGGCTGTCGTGGTGCTGATGTTGAAGGTGTGCGCGCCGTCGCCGCCCGTGCCGACCACGTCCAGCAGTACCGGGCGGGGCCGCACGTTCACACGCACCGCGTTTTCCCGCATGGCCTGCGCGAAGCCAGCAATCTCCGCCGGGGTTTCTCCCCGGACGCGCAGGGCGGCCAGCGCGGCCGACAGGCGGATGGAACTCATCTCGCCGGTCATGACCTCACGCATGAATGCGGCGGCGTCCTCCTGCGAGAGCTGCTCGCCGTTCATCAGGCGGGCGTGCATCATGCGGTCACCTCGCGGCGTTGGAACGCGCGCACCTCTGCCAGGAAGTTGCGGATCATGTCCATGCCCCGCTCGGTGGCGATGCTCTCCGGATGGAACTGCACGCCGTACACCGGGTACTCGCGGTGACGCAGGGCCATCACGATCTCCTCGCCAGGATCGGTCGTCCACGCGGTCGCCACGAGTTCCGGCGGCAGGTTCCGCACGATCAGCGAGTGGTAGCGGGTCACCGTGACGCCGTCCGGAACGCCGGCGAAGAGGCCGGTGCCATCGTGCCGCACGGAGCTGGTCTTGCCATGCACCGGTTGCAGGGCGCGGCCCACGGTCGCGCCGAAGGCCTCACCGATGCTCTGGTGGCCCAGGCACACGCCCAGCACCGGGTACTGGGGGCCGAGTTCACGGATCACGTCCACGCTGAGGCCCGCTTCCAGCGGCGTACACGGGCCGGGCGAGACCACGATGGCATCGGGATTCAGGGCACGTACCTCCTCAAGCGTGAAGGCGTCGTTGCGCCACACCGTCAGGTCGGCGCCCAGTTCGCCGAAATACTGCACGAGGTTGTACGTGAACGAGTCGTAGTTGTCGATCAGCAGGACGCGCAGGGGGGCCGGGGTCGCGGGTGGGTTCATCGGTTGACCTCATAGGGAAGTTGCAGTTCGTCGCCGATCACGCCCCGGATACTCCAGCGGGCGGGCGGCGTTTCCAGGAGGATCACCTCCAGGTCGTTCGGCGCGACTCCGGCGTAATCCTCCAGGGCGGCCTGAAGGGCCAGCAGGTAGGCGCGCAGGGTCTTGTCGGTGCGCCCGCTCATGAGGTGAATTTCCACGATCACGTAGGCGGCGCTGCGGTCGTCCGGGTGAATGAAGTCCGCACTGTCCAGGCCAATGAACCGGTGGTAGCGCTTGCCCTCGGGCAGTCCGAGTTCCTGCACGCTGGCGCGGTGGATGGCGTCCGAGATCTGCTGGCGCCGCGCGGTGATGAACTCAGTATGGCCGTAGATCTTGACGTGTCCCATCACAGTCCTCCCATGGTCACAGGCCCCCGGCGGCCAGCTCGACGGCGCGCATAAGGGCGGCAGCCTTGTTGCGCGTCTCCAGTTCCTCGCTGGCCGGGTCGCTGTCGGCGACGATGCCTGCGCCCGCCTGGATGTGCACGCGCCCGCCGGCGATCACCATGGTGCGCAGGGTCAGGGCCATGTCCATGCTGCCATCGAAGGCGATGTACCCGAAGCTGCCGCCGTACGGGCCGCGCCGCACGGGTTCCAGTTCGTCGATGATCTCCATGGCGCGGATCTTGGGCGCGCCGCTCACGGTTCCCATGGGCTGCACGCTCGCCAGGGCATGCAGCGGCGTCTGCCCCTCGCGGAGCTGCCCGGTCACGCTGGACACGATGTGCATCACGTGACTGTAGCGCTCGATGGTAAACGCATCCTGCACGCGCACGCTGCCGTACTCGCTGACCTTGCCGAGGTCGTTGCGACCGAGATCCACCAGCATCAGGTGCTCGGCGCGTTCCTTCTCGTCGGCGAGCAACTCGCTGGCGAGGGCGTCGTCGAGCTCAGGGGTCGCGCCGCGCGGGCGGGTACCGGCGATGGGCTTGGTCGTGACGGTTCGCCCGTCGCTGGCAAGCAGACTCTCAGGGCTGCTGGCGACCAGCGTGACCGGCCCGAGTTGCAGGTAGCCCAGGTACGGGCTGGGATTCACGCGGCGCAGCGCCCGGTACAGCGCGAACGGGTGCACGTCACCCAGATCGGCGCTGAATCGCTGGCTCGGCACCACCTGGAAGATGTCTCCGGCGCGGATGTATTCCAGGGCGCGTCCCACGGCGTCCTGGTAGCCCTGCGGCGTGAAGTTGCTGCTGAACTGAGGGGCAGGAGCGGGGTTCTGCCCCGGCACTTCGGGCAGGGGGCCACGCAGACGGCTGACCAGGGCCGCCACCTGGGCTTCTGCCTGCCGGGGCGAACCGGCCGCCGCCACCGCGATCAGGCGGTGTTTGAGGTGATCGTAGATGACCATGCCGCGCGGCGCAATGAAGCACGCGTCCGGGACATTCAGTTCGTCCGGGTTGGCGTCGGGCAGGCGCTCGTAGGCGCGGATGATGTCATACGCCGAGTACCCGACCGCGCCGCCCACGAAAGCGGGCAGGCCGGGCGGCACGGTCACCGGACGGATCGTGGCGGCGTACAGCCGGGCCAGCGGATCGGCGTCCGGCCCGTGGTGGTCGCCGAATACGCCGCTGCTGTACACCTGCCCGCCCACGTACTCGAAGCGGCCCTGCTCCCCCACGCCGATGAACGAGTAGCGGCCGAGTTTCTCGCCGGCCTCCACGCTCTCCAGCAGGAAGCTCACGGTCTCGCCCTGCGCGGCCTTCAGGTACGCGGTCACTGGGGTGTCCAGGTCGGCATTCAGTTCCGTGGCGGACAGGTGAACGGACAGGGTGGTCTGGGTCATGCGGCTCCTGGGAAACGTGGGCTGGCCCTGAGCGGCCGGTCTGGAGGCAAACGAAAACGCCCGGTGGGGTCATCCACCTGGGCGCGTCCTTGAAGGGGAATACGGCGCGTTACACCCAGGCAACCCTGGGCCACCACCACGCACCGCTCTGCAACATGCGCCGAGGATAGCGCGCCACCCCTATGTCCTCAAGGGGCCTTCAGATGCGAAGCTCTCCGTCCGCTTCCGCCGGGGTCAGTCCGGCTCCCTCGCCATCTTCCAGTGGCGCGAACAGGCGGTCGAGATCGGCGGCCGTGAGCTGGGTGGCGTCGCTCAGGCCGCCGTCCAGGACGGCGCGCGCCAGGGACGCCTTGCGGGCCTGGAGGTCGAGGATGCGCTCCTCCACGCTGCCGGCCGCGATCAGCTTGTACACGAACACCGGCTTGTCCTGCCCGATGCGGTACGCGCGGTCCGTCGCCTGATCCTCGGCCGCCGGGTTCCACCACGGGTCGTAGTGGATGACCGTGTCGGCCGCCGTGAGGTTCAGGCCCACGCCACCGGCCTTGAGGGTGATCAGGAACACGTGCGTTTTGCCCGCCTGGAAGTCGTCGATCTGCTGCTGGCGGTTCTGGGTCTGCCCGGTCAGCATGGAGTACGGAATGCCCTCGGCCTGCAGCCACGGTTCCAGGTGCCCGAGCAGCGTGGCGAAGGAACTGAAGATCAGGACGCGCCGGCCCTCCTCCAGCATCTGCGGGAGGTTGCCCTGCAACCAGTCGAACTTCGCGTTGCCCTGCACGCCGGCGGCCGCCTCCAGCTTCACGAGGCGCGGGTCGGTGACCGACTGCCGCAGCTTGAGCAGCGCATCCAGGATGGCGATGGTGCTGCGCGACAGGCCGCGCGCCCTCAGTTCCTCCTGCACGCGGCCCTGCATGGTCACGCGGACGGTCTCATACAGGTCGCGCTGGTCGCCGTCCAGGGTGACGCGCACGGGAATCTCGGTCTTGGGCGGCAGTTCCCGCGCCACGTCCCGCTTCTCGCGCCGCAGGATGAACGGCCGCACCCGCGCCGCCAGGGCCATGCGCCGCTGGGCGTCCCCGCGTTTCTCGATGGGCGTGCGGTACAGGTCGCGGAAGGTGCGCTCGTCGTGCAGCAGGCCCGGCGCGAGGAAGTTGAACTGCGACCACAGCTCGCCCAGGTGGTTCTCCAGCGGCGTGCCCGTGAGCGCCAGCCGGTAGCGGGCGTCCAGGCTGCCGGCCGCCTTGGCCGCCGCCGTCTTGCTGTTCTTGATGTTCTGCGCCTCGTCCAGGATCACCAGGTGGTACTGGAAGGCCGACAGATCCTCCAGGTCGCGTGGCAGCAGCGGGTACGTCGTCAGGATCAGGTCGTACTCCGGAATCAGCTCGAACAGCGAGCGGCGGTCCTTGCCGTGCAGGGTCAGCACGCGCAGGGAGGGCGCGAACTTCGCCGCCTCGGACTGCCAGTTGCCGATCACGGACGTCGGCGCGACCACCAGGCTGGGGCGGTCGGCCCGGCCGGACTCCTGCTCCAATAGCAGGTGCGCCAGGGTCTGCACCGTTTTCCCCAGCCCCATGTCATCGGCCAGGATGCCGCCCATGTCGTACTGGCGCAGGAATTGCAGCCACGCGAGGCCCTGGAGCTGGTAGGGGCGCAGGTCAGCGTGCAGGCCGGGTGGCGGTTCGACCGGGTCGATCCCGCCGAAGTCGCGCAGGCGGCGGCCCAGGTCGAGCAGGCGATCCGCGCCCAGCCAGCGGGCCTGCACGGCACTCTCCAGTTCGGCCAGACGGGCGGCGTCGAGCAGGGGCAGCTTCAGCGGGCCGGGCGGAAGGTCACGCAGGTTCAGTTCGACCAGCACGCTCAGGATGGCGCGGATGCGGCCCGCCGGGAGCGCCACACGGCGGCCGTCCGCGAGGGTCGCGGTGATGGTCTCGTCGTCCTGGAGCTCCTGCAGGGCCTCCGGCGTGAACAGTTCCGGCTGACGTGCAATGAGATCCGCGAGCACCGGGATCAGGCTGACCTGCTGCCCGTCGACGACGATCCCCAGATCGAGGGTGAACCAGCCGCCGGCGCTGTCGTCGGCGTGGCCGTACCAGTCGGTGATCTGCGCGAAGTTCAGCGGGAAGTCCGGGTGGATCAGGAGGGTGAAGCCCTGCGCTTCCAGATCCAGCCGACCGCCGCGCATGAAATCCGTCCAGGCCTCGTCATCGCTGAGGCCGAGCTGTTCGCCCAGATCGCCGGGCAGTGTGAACTCATCCTGGTACAGGTCTTCCAGGCGCTGGAACCCGGCGAGATGCAGGTCGCGGCTGGCGTCGCGTTCCTGCTGGGGGCGGCGGGTCACGCGGGTGAGGACGCCGTCGCGGTACAAGGTGGGGCCACTGCTGTGGGCGCCGTCTGGCACCGCCAGCCCCCCGTAGGCGTGGCGCAGTTCGGCGGCCGGGAACACGCGTGTTTCGGGTCGGCGGGCCCAGCCGTCGCGGACATACACGGTGGCCGTGCGGCCCGACAGGTGCAGTTGCGGCGTGTACGGCAGGTCCTCTTCGCGCACCTGCACGGTCTGCGGGATGGGCAGGTTCAGGCCGGAGGCCGTGATGGCGTGGGCCAGGGCCGTCGCCTGGGCGGGCGCGAGCGTCGGGCCGGACAGGAAGCGGGCGACCTGTTCTCCGCTGGCATTCACGTTCAGGCGGCCAAGCTCCGCGATGTCCGGCTGCACGGCCCAGGGGGGCGTGACCGGAAGCACCACGGCGCCCGGGGTCTGCGGAGCGCTCAGGGTCGGCGTCTGGGCTCCGCGCGCGTCGCTCGACCACGCGAGTTCGCCCGCCAGCTCGGGGCCGCGTCGCAGAAGCCGGTCGGCGCGCTCCCAGCACAGCCGGCCGGAGCTGAGCAGCGAGTCGATCAGCAGATCCCCAGCCGGGTGATCGGTCAGGGCATACAGTTCCTCGCCGTAGCGGCCCGGTTCGTGGGCGGGGGCGGTGGCCATGTCGAGCAGCCGCAGGATCCGGTCATCCCGGCGGACGAAGCCCGGCGCCGTCGACAGCGTGCGCGGAATGGCGTAGCGCTCCGCGCCGCGCAGATCCGGCACGTCGCCCCGGACGGGAACGCGCATGACCTGAATGGCCACCCGGCGGACGCTGCCGCTCCCGCTGGCGGGCGGCAGGAGGCGCAGCACGTACCGCAGTTCGAACTGCCGGCCCCGCGCCTGGCCGGGCTGTTCGTGGAAGGACGCGAGCCACTGCTGCGTGCGGGCGTCCAGGGTTTCCTCAGGCGTGGCTCTCGGCGTCGTGGTCACCGGAGCGGCCACCGGGCGCGGGGAGGACGGCGGATCCGTGGACAGCACGAGGGCCGCCACATGCCGGCAGCGGTAGCGGCCACAGGTGCAGGAGGACGCGCGCAGTTGCACGTCCGGCGGCGGGGTGAGTTCCACGCTGGCGTGGTAATCGGTGCCGCCGTCGTGGACGGTACCGGTGGCCCGCCAGCCGGCGTCCGTCCACTCCCGGGCAATGTCCTGCACGGCACCCTCACGCAGCGCGAGACCCTGCGCGGCCGTGTCCAGGCCGAAACCGGGCGGCAGGCGACTGAGCTTCACGTCCGGGCCGCCGGGCGGGCGGTCAGGGGCTTGAAAACAAACACGCCCCCGAGTCTAGCGCGCCTGAGATGACGAAGGTCTGAACGTGGCGCAGATCGGAGTCCGGAGGTCAGGAGGATTGGTACTGGATACGCCAGACCTTTCCGGCACCATCGTCGGTCAGCAGGAGCGATCCATCGGCCAGGACGACCAGATCGACCGGGCGGCCCTCGGTGCGCTGCCCGTTCAGGAAGCCCGTGAGGAAGTCCGTGACCTTGCCGCTGGCCGGGTCGACCGTGACGACCTTGTACCCGCTCTTGGCGCTGCGGTTCCAGCTGCCGTGCAGGGCGATGAACAGCTGGCCCTTGTAAGCGGCCGGGAAGCTGGATCCCGTGTACGCGGCGAGCCCCAGCGGCGCTGCATGGGCGGTGGTCAGGGCGAAGGCGGGCGTGGCGTTCGTGCACGTGGACGCACTCTTCTTGCCGAAGTCCTTGTCCCACACCTGCGCCTCACCGGGCTTGGTGGTGTAGCAGTAGGGCCAGCCGTAGAATGCGCCCGCCTTGACCTTGTAGAAGCCTTCCGGCGGGATGTCGTCCCCGAGGTTGTCGCGGCCGTTGTTGGTGGAGTACAGCGTGTCGCCCACCCACTCGATGCCCACCGGATTGCGCAGGCCCGAGGCGTAGACCTTGCCGTTCTTGCCGTCGGCGTCGTAGACCCAGATGGCCGCGCGTTTGGGATCACTCTCCTCGCAGACATTGCAGGAACTGCCGGCCGCCACGTACATCTTTCCGTCCGGACCGAACTCGACCGTGCGGGTGGAGTGCCCGCCCCCGCTGGGCAGGCTGAGCAGCGTTTCGGGCTGGCCGCTGGCCTTCAGGTCGCCGGGCTTGTACGCGAAGCGCACCACCTTGTCCGTCTCGGCCACGTACAGGTACCCACCGTGAATGGCCAGGCCGTGCGGCTGGTTCAGGCCCGTGACATACACCTGTTTGCTGTCGGCCTTGCCATCCTTGTTGGCGTCCGGCATGACATACACGCTGCCCGCGCCCATGTCGCTGAGCAGCACATCGCCATTGCTGGCCACCACCATGAAGCGCGGCTGCTTGAAGCCCGTGGCGTACTCCGTGACCTTGAACCCGGCCGGTGCCTTCAGGGCAGGCGTCGTCTGGGCGCTGGCCGGGGCGGGCACGGTGCAGGACACGGTCAGCAGGGCCAGGGTGAGCGGCCTCAGGAATGATTTCATGCGTCCAGTTCATCATCCTGGCGTGAGAACGGACGGGCAGCCCCATGAAGGCGGGAGGGCGCCGCGTTGAGGATCTGCCGGGGGTCGGGGAGTGGTTCAGGGCGCGTCGGTCGGCCGGTACTCGAAGGTCGCGCCCAGCGTCTCGAGGTGACGGAAAAACAGCGGGTAACTCTTGCGGATGTGGTGCGCGCCGGTGATCGTGAGTGGGGCCTCGGCCCGCAGGCCCAGCAGGGTGAGCAGCATGATCATACGGTGGTCGCCATGCCCGTCCGCCGTGACTCCGCCCGCGATTCCCTGCGAACCCGTGACGCTCAGTGAATCTCCGGTCTCGGCAGCGCTCAGGCCCAGGCGCTCCAGTTCGCCGCGGGTGTCGCTGATGCGGTCGCACTCTTTCAGGCGCAGCGTGGACACGTTCTCCCAGGTCGTGGTGCCCGAGGCGCTGGCCGCCGCTGCCGTGAGCGCCTGCACCGCGTCGGTGAAGCCGTCCCCGTCGCGCGTGACCGCATGCAGGGGCTGGCCGCCCCGCACGATCAGGGTGTCGCCTTCCCGGCGGATGTCCGCGCCCATCTCCTGCAGGACGGCCACGGCCTCGCGCTCGCCCTGCAGGTCACGCTCGCGCAGGTTCGAGAGGCGCAATTCGCCGGGGATCATGGCGGCAGCGGCCAGCAGGGCGGCAGACCCCGGGTAGTCGCCAGGCACCAGCACCCGACCCGGCCGGTAGACCTGCCCGCCGGGGATGTCGATGCGGCTCAGATCCTCCCGCGCGGTCGTCCGGATCCCGAAGGCCGCCAGGGTATCCAGCGTCTGCCGAAGTGGCGCGTGACTCTTGATGGTTCCCGTCAGGCGCAGGTTCAGGCCCTCGGGCAGCAACGGGCCCAGGAACATCAGAGCCGAGGCGTACTGGCTGGACTTCTCGGCCGCGACCTCGACCACGCCGCCCCGCACCGGGCCGCTGATCTGGATGGGCAGCCTGCCCTCCCGGCTGTCGACCTTCGCGCCCAGGCGTTCCAGCGCGGCCAGCAGGTCGCCCTGCGGCCGCTTGCCCAGCGACTCCGCGTAGTCCGTGACGAAGGTCGTGCCGGTGGTCAGGGCGGCCACGCCCATCAGAAAGCGGGCCACAGCGCCCGCGTTGCCGGGATTTAAGGTCACGTCCGCGCGCGGGGAGGCGCCGAAGCCCCGGATCACGGCATCGTCGCCGACCAGCTCGACTCCGGCGCCCCAGTCTTCCAGACAGCGCAGCATGGCCTGCGCGTCCTCGCTGGTCGCCACGCCCACCACCCGCGTCTCTCCCTGCGCCAGGGCCGCCGCGAGCAGGTAGCGGGTCGTGTAGTTCTTGCTGGGCTGGGCCCGCAGTTCCCCACGCAATTCCTTGACGGGGTGAACGATCACGTCGAACCGTTCGGGCAGACCATCGGCACTCATACAGCGAGGCTAGCGTCTGCGGCGCGCGGCGCTCTGGTGCGGGCAAGACAGCGGCCATCCAGGCTCAGCGGAGTGCAGGGCCGCGCCACCCTGTAGGACTGCGGGAATCGTCCAAAGCGGCCCGTTTCCGGGTGGGGTGAGCCGCCCGATCTGATCCGCGTGCCAACCGCTCACCGGCTGTCGTATCCCCACCCACCAGCCGGGGTCAGTATCCAGCCTTTCCGAAGGCAGTTCACACGCGCCCTGGCCCTCCCTGGCCTAGCCTGGAACGATGCCCACCTTCGCTCCTGGCCAGCGCTGGACGTACCACACCCGCCCCGGCGAGGAGACGTCCACCGTGCTGATCCTGGCGATGGAAACTGGCCCGGATGACGTGGCGGTGCACATCCGCCTCGACGGCCTGCGCCTGCGGAGTCCACACTTGGCGGGCGGCCTTCAGGAGGAACTGGCCCACTCGCCCGTCAGCGAGTCCGCCCTGCAGGCCTCGGTGATCGACCTGATCGAGGACGACGTGGTGCTGCCCGTGGATCAGGGTGGCCTGGAGCGCTGGCGGGACGCCTTCACGCGCGGAGAGGCCGGCGTCTTCACGCTGCCGGTCGCGGCCCTGGTGGACGCCGTCGAGCAGGCGATCAACACCACGCCCGACGCCGGCGGCCCCGCCCTGTTCCACAAGAGCAATCTGAAATAGGGCCCGGACGGGCTGCGACACGCGCCCCGCTGCCGTCGGGTCGGTCGTCTCCCCCACGACACGATGGTCTAACACGCCAAGCAGCAATAACCCCGCCGGTCAGGGCGGGGTCGGGAATGGGGGGAGGGTCAGTCGTCGGTGCCGACGGCCTGGGGCTGCGGCCTCAGGGTTCCGCCAGCCGCGTACGTGTGCTCCTCGACCAGCACGGTTTTCAGTTCCGGCTTGGATTCGGCCTTCATCGTGGCTATCGCGTCGCGCACGCCCTGGCCGAGGTTCGGATCGACCTTGTCGAGGTGGCCCAGGTAGCGATCCTGGATGAACGCCGGCGTGGCGCCCAGATGCCGGGCATAGTTGCCATACACGCGCTTCTGCTCGTCCGGTTTCATGAGGCGGAACAGGGCGCCGGGCTGCGCGAAGTAGTCCTCGTCCGTCTCGGGCCAGCCGTAACGGTCCGCAGCGCCGGTCAGTTTGCGGGGCGGTTCCTGCACCGCCTCGCCGGACGCGACCGGGCCGCCGAAGGAGTTCGGCTCGTACACCGGGGCATCCCCGAAGTTGCCGTCGAACCGCAGGTGGCCGTCCCGGTGGTAGGTGTGGACGGGCGCGACGGCCTTGTTCACGGGCAGTTCGGCGTAGTTGATGCCGATCCGGTAGCGGTGGGCATCGGCGTAGCTCATCAGGCGGCCCTGGAGCATCTTGTCGGGGCTGGCGCCGAAGCCGCGCGGCATGTTGTTCGGCTCGAAGGCGGCCTGCTCGATCTGGGCGAAGTAGTTTGTCGGGTTCTCGTTCAGCTCGAACTCCCCGACCTCCATCAGCGGGTAGTCCGCGTGCGGCCAGACCTTCGTGAGATCGAAGGGGTTGATGTGGTAGGTGTCGGCCTCGGCCTCCGGCATGACCTGGAGGCTGACCTTCCACTTCGGGAAGTCGCCGCGCTCAATGGCGTCGTGCAGATCCTGGAAGGCGAAGTCTGGGTTCTTCCCGGCGATCTCGGTCGCTTCCTCTTCCGTCAGGTTCTGCACGCCCTGCTGGGTGTGGAAGTGCCACTTCACGTAGACGCGTTCGCCCTTGGCGTTCCACAGGCTGTACGTGTGGCTGGAGTAGCCGTTCATGAACCGGTAGCCGCGCGGAATCCCGCGATCACCGAAGATGTACAGCGTCTGGTGCAGCGTCTCGGGGCGTAGGCCCCAGAAGTCGAACATCATCGTCTCGCTGCGGCGGCCCGTGGCCGGGTGGCGTTTCTGGCTGTGGATGAAATCCTGGAACTTGACGGGATCGCGGACGAAGAACACCGGGGTGTTGTTGCCGACCAGATCCCAGTTGCCGTCCTCGGTGTACATCTTCAAGGCGAAGCCGCGCGGGTCACGCACGGTATCCGCGAAGCCCTTCTCACCGGCCACGGTGGAGAAGCGCGCCAGCATGCGGCACTCGGTGCCCTCCTTCTGGAACAGATGCGCGATGGTCAGTTCGGGAATGGCGCGGGTGACGCGGAACGTGCCGAAGGCGCCGCTGCCCTTGGCATGCACGACCCGTTCGGGGACGCGCTCACGGTTGAAGTGCGCCATGCGCTCGAGCAGGTGGTGATCCTGCAACAGCACCGGTCCGCGCGGCCCGGCAGTTATGGAGTTCTCGTTGCTGGCGACCGGGTCGCCCTGCGCGTTGGTGAGCGCCGTGGTGCTCTTCTTCGGAGTTTGCAGGTCAGTCGGTTCGCTGGGTTTGAAGGTCTTGTCGTCGCTCATGGCTACTCCTGGCACTCGGGAAACGGCGGCCAATCCGGGTCGGATCGACTCGACCTCAATCCTAAACAGGAAACGTTCTCAACAGGATGAACCGCATCTCAAGACACGCTGGGTCAGCGGCTCAGCTTGAACGCCCGCCCACCCTCGTACATCAGGTGCACGCTCACCGCGCCAGCCAGCACTTTGACCTCACAACTCGTCACGCCAGGTGGCAACGCTCCCGGCTTCACCTGCCCACACCCCACCGAGTACGACGCGTTTGGCGACGGGTTGCCCGCCAGGACGGCCTCACGCACGCTGCGGGCGTAGTCCCGCGCTCCCCGCCCCTGCCATGCCAGCACGGCCACCATCATCCCGATTCCGGTCACGAAGGCCAGCAGGATCAGCCAGAACGTCCGGGCCGTGCGCCGCCTCATCTCCGGCGTGACCTCGCGCTGCGGCAGGGCGTTCAGGGGGTTGGATGGAGGACGGCTGGCCATTTCCCGAGCCTACCCTGACGTGCCCCGGGCTGCCAGGACAGTAAACTGCCCCGCATGAGCAAGGTCATCATCATCGGAGCGGGCGGCGTCGCGAACGTCGTCGCCAAGAAATGCGCGCAGAACGACACGGTGTTCACCGAGGTGCTGATCGCCACCCGCACCGTCAGCAAGGCCGACAAGATCGTCGCGGAGATCAAGGAACACCTGCCAGGCAGCAAGGCGGTCTTCAGCACAGCGACCGTCGATGCCGACAACGTGCCGGAACTGGTCAAGCTCATCACGGACTTCGGGCCGGTCATGGTCATCAACGTGGCCCTCCCCTACCAGGACCTGACCATCATGGACGCCTGCCTGGAAACCGGCGTGCACTACCTCGATACCGCCAACTACGAACCCAAGGACGTCGCCAAGTTCGAGTACTCGTGGCAGTGGGCGTACCAGGAACGCTTCCAGGAGAAGGGACTGATGGCGCTGCTCGGCTGCGGCTTCGACCCGGGCGCGACCCAGGCGTTCACGGCATTCCTGGCCAAGCACCACTTCAACGAGATTCACGAGCTGGACATCGTGGACTGCAACAACGGCGACCACGGCAAGGCGTTCGCCACGAACTTCAACCCCGAGATCAACATCCGCGAGATCACCGCCAACGGCCGCTACTGGGAGAACGGCCAGTGGGTCGAGACCCAGCCGCTGGAACTCAGCCAGGACATCTACTACCCCAAGGTCGCCACCCGCAAGAGCTTCGTGCTGTACCACGAGGAACTCGAATCCCTGGTCAAGCACTTCCCCACCATCAAGCGCGCGCGGTTCTGGATGACCTTCGGCGAGAACTACATCAAGCACCTGAACGTCCTGGAGGGCATCGGCATGACCAGCATCGAGCCCATCGACTTCCGGGGCCAGAAGATCGCTCCGATCGAGTTCCTGAAAGCCGTGCTGCCCGTTCCCGAGAGTCTCGCCGCGAACTACACCGGCCAGACCTGCATCGGCGTGCAGGCCAAAGGGCCGGGCAAGGACGGCCAGCCCAACGTGCACTTCGTGTACAACGTCAAGGATCACGTCGAGTGCTACCGCGAGGTGCAGGCGCAGGGCGTGAGCTACACCACCGGCGTACCCGCCATGATCGGCGCGATGCTCATGCTGAACGGCACGTGGATGCAGCCCGGCGTGTGGAACGTGGAACAGCTCGACCCCGACCCCTTCATTGACGCCATGAACACCTGGGGCCTCCCGGTGGACGAGCTGGCGGGGATTGAGCTGGTCAAGGACTGAGTCCTCAGGCCTCGGGCCGGTTGCCGCCGTGGCGACCGGCCCCATTCATTCCCTGAATTGCCCTCAACGGACGGTGTCCGTGATGTACAGCACCGGCTTGCACTCGTCCACGCCGGTCAATTCGATGTCACTGCGCCGATTCGCTGCCCAGGCATCCCGCGTGAGGCGCCAGCGCTTCAACACAGCCGCCTCACCGCGACGCGTCGCCCAATCCGAGCCGTCGGGCTGGTATCCCATAACCTCCGACACCCGGTTCGACGCCACATTGTCGAAGAACGCCTCACTGGTCGCCTCCGACGCCCCGAAGCCTTCAAAGGCCAGGTGCAGGATGGCGGCCCTCATCTCGCGCCCCAGGCCCCGATGCCGGACACCCGGCGCCAGCCAGGAGAAGGTGCTCACCGTACGAAATGAATCGAACTCTCGGCCCAGCAGATCCTGCATGCCGACGGCCTGCCCCTCCACCATGACCGCGAAATACAGCCGCCACGAATCCGGGCGCACCGTCCCACGACCGCGCCAGATGGCCTGAAGCCACCTGCGTTCCCGCCCAGGATTGTCGTCGTACAGCGACATGGGATCGTCGAACGGGAAAGGGGGCGACCCGGCCACGCCCGCACGAACCACGGGAAGCAACTGGGTCAGCAGATCATCGGTGGCGCCGTGCAGCTCCAGCAGGGGCGTGCTGATCTTGAGGTTCAGCGGCGGGTAGAGGTCGGCAGCCATGGCCACAGGAGGGCACAGATCGGCGGGCGACGCCATGCGCGAAACAGCTTAAGGAAGGCCGCTGTCCCGGGCGGTCACTCCAGCCCATCCAGTCGCTTCCACCCGGTGCGAAGGCTGAGCCACGTTCCACACACGGTTGCCAGCCCCAAGCCGATCAGGCCGAGTACCCCTTCCAGGGTGCCCAGCGAGCTCAGCCCCGGGTACAGGTCGGGGCGCAGGACACTGCCGGCGGCGGGTTTCGCCAGCAACAGCAGGCACAGCACCGAGTACGCGAGGCTGAGGCCCATGAAGGCGAGGCCGCCGGCACTGACGCCGATCTCGGCGGGATTGTCGGCGTCGAACTTGGGGGCGGCGGCACCCAGGCCGACGCCCAGGGCGGTGATGACGAAGGCACTGCTGAGGCTGACGAGCACGCTCAGGAGCAGCAGCGTGGGGCCGAGGCCCATGGATTTCGCGCTGGCGATTCCCATGACGAGGCCGACGGTCAGAGTGACTGGCAACACGCCCAGGAACTTGCTCAGGACGATCTGCCGGGGGTCGATCGGCGCCGTTCGCAGCAGCCAGTACGCCCTGGCCTCGGTGGACACGGCGGGGAACGCGAGCCGAACGGCGATGCCCGAGATGATGAAGCCCTGGAACGCGAGCTGGATGTACCCGAGAATGCCCCGGAACTGCGGGATGGGGATGGGCACGGCCTTCACGCTGACGAGGTACACGCCGGCCAGCGCGGCGACGACGAGCAGCTGGCTCCACTGGGTGGGGTCGCGCAGGGTGACGCGCAGATCCTTGCTGGCGAGGCTGCCGCCGGGGCCGAGGCGGGTGAGCAGACGTTCCGCACCCTGTGCCCGCTTCGGCGTGGGATCGAGTTTCGGCGTGCTGGAGTCGAGCGCCCGCGCCCAGCCCTCCTGATAGGCCTTGGTTGCAAGGAGGGTGGCGGCCAGCAGCAGTCCGATGGTCAGCACAAGCAGCGGAACCAGCGGGGCGGCGAGATGCCCGTGCGCGGCCTGCCAGATGCCCTGGGCGGCCCACGACGGCGGCAGGAAGGGGCTCGACGGCCCGGCAAACGACTTCAGGAGTTCCTGGAAGCGTGTCGGATCCTGCATCTTCTGCACCAGAATCTCGGGGCGCAGGGCGCGGATGGCATACACCAGGCCGGCGCTGAGGAGCACGCCCAGCGCGGTGCTGACCTCACGGACACGGCCGACCGGGGCCACGCGCATGAGGCCCACGGCGAGCAGCGCCCCCAGACCGACCGGGGCGGCGAAGGTCAGGAGGTCTGCGAGGATCATGACCACGTAGGCCCAGGCGGGCGCGTGGAAATACACCGCCACGGTGAGCAGCAGCGGGATGGTCAGGAAGACCGGCACCAATGCGGCGTTCAGGAAGGTCTCGCTGACCTTCAGGGCGAACACGCGCCACGTGGGCAGCGGCTGGGTGAGCAGGAAGTTCAGATCGTCGCTGAGGTACAGCGTGCTGATGGCGGCGGTGGTGGCGCTGAAGGTCACTCCGCTGCCCAGGGTGATCAGGCCGATCTCCAGCACGCGGGCGAACACGCTCAGACCGATGTCGCCGAAGGTGCCGAGGAAGGTCAGGGCGCGCCACACACCGTAGACCTCCGCCCACACGAGCAGAACGCCCAGCAGGATCAGGAAGGCCAGGCCGGGTCTGGACGCCCCTTCCAGGGTGTGCCGCAGAGCGGTGGCCTTCAGGGTCAGCAGGCTGGCCGGCCGGAAGCGGCGGGCGGTGGTGGGCACGGGCGTGGTGATCATGCGGGCGGCGTGGCCTCGCGGCGGCGGGCTTCCTCCTCCTGCTCCTCCTCGATCAGGCGGAAGAAGATGCGCTCCAGGCTGTCGCCGTCCACGCCGCCCGCTTCAGTGCCGGTGCGGGCCCGCAGGTCGTCCATGGTGCCCTCGCCGAGCACCTTGCCCCGGTCGAGCACCACGATCCGGTCGCACACGGCCTCCGCGAGCGGCAGGGAGTGCGTGGTCAGCAGCACCGTGCGGCCGCGGTCGGCGTGCGCGCGGAACAGTTCCCGCACCTGCCGCGCGGCGTGCGGGTCGAGGCCCACCATGGGTTCGTCCACGATCAGCACCGGCGGGTCTGGCAACAGCGCGGCGATAATGGCGACCTTCTGCCGCATCCCGTGCGAGTACGTTTCGATCAGTTCGTTGCCGAAGTCGGTGAGGCGGAAGAAGTCCAGCCAGCGGTCGATTTCCGGGTCGGCCGCGTCCACCCGGTACAGCTGGGCGACGAAGCGCAGCAGTTCCCGCGCGGTCAGCTTGCCGTACAGGTAGGGGCGATCCGGGATGTACCCGAAGGCCGCCTTGGCCTCCACCGGCTCCTTCCACACGTCGTAGTCCTGCACGCGCACCGTGCCGCTGCTCGGGCGGGTCAGGCCGACCAGGGCGCGGATGGTGGTGGTCTTCCCCGCCCCGTTGCTGCCCAGCAGCCCGAAGACCGCGCCGGGCTGCACGGTGAAGCTCAGGTCGCTGACGGCCTCGTGCCGGCCGTAGCGTTTGGTGTAGTGGCTGACCTCGATCACCCGTTCAGCTTAGGCCCGCGCGTCTGACCGGCGCGTCACGCGCCCGGACGCCCCGGGCGGCGGTCAGCAGGCCGCGATGGGCTGGCCCGACCAGTCGAGCGTGAGGTGCTGGGCCTGCTGCCATTCCTGGAGCGAGTAGTGCGCGCGGGCCAGGCTGGCGAGGGTGTGGTGGGCCACCGCCACCGCCCGGTGCATCTCCCGTTCCGAGATGAAATTCGCTTCCCGCGCGGCGAGCAGTTCGTCCGTATCGACAATTTCGGCCATCAGGCCGTCGTGCAGGACGATGTCGAGGTACAGGTCGCGCACCGTCCACACATCCCCGTCACGGGTGATCTGCGCCACGTCCAGGTAGTAGTCGTGCTCGCGCCGGCCATGAAAGTGGTAGCGGCAGACCACCAGGTGCTGGAGGGGCAGCAGGTGCGCCTGCCACTGCCGGATGCGCGGGTGCGCCACGAAGTCGCGGTCGACGTACAGGCCGACGGGCGTTTCACGGTAGGCACGGACGGGACGGATGCCGGTGTTGGTGTGGTGCTGGAGGGCCTGGACGTCATGCCGCTCTTCCTTGATCGGATGCGCGGTCTCGGAAAGCGCCGACGTCTGCATACGCCAGCCTACCCGAGACCGCCTGACAGGTTCATGAACTGGCTAGCCGCTGAACGCCTGCAGGTCAGGCCTGGGCAGACGGGCGGGCTGACGGGCAATGCGACCACGTCGAAGAAACGATCCGGAGGCCCCGGCACCTTCATGGTTTGCCCATGAACACAGGGTCAGTGCTGGGCGCCGCCGATCAGCGGCAGGGCTTCCAGGCCCGCGAAGTCAGACGGAATGTACAGGCTGCCCTCTGTGATCCCCTGCTCGGCGATGGCGTCCAGTCGGGCTGCCAGGGCGGCGGCGTCCATGGTTCCATCCAGGAACTCGCGGTGGGCGCCGATCACTGCCGTGACCTGTTCAGGGGTCTCGTGCACGAATTCCAGCCGGTAATCCCGCAGGCCCGCGTCCAGCCAGAGGGGCAGGTGCGGGGCACCCACCTGGGCACGGCCCTCGAACACCGTGTTGCGGCAGCCGACATCCGCCATGACGGGATGTTGCACGCCGCGATCATCGCGCAGGGCGATCTTGTGGGTCTCGCAGGGGTGGCCGCAGTTCGTGTAATCCGTGCCGGTGCTCAGGAAGCGGCAGAACACGCAGTGCTCGGTATGGAAGACCGGCAGATGCCCGTACGCGATGACTTCCAGCCGGTCCGGGCCGACCAGACCAGCGAGTTCCGTGGTCTGCGCTGCGTTCAGGTCGTGGGTGGGCGTCAGGCGGGTCAGCCCCAGCTCCAGCAGGGCGCGGGCGGTCAGGACGTTCGCGGCATTCAGGCTGAAGTCCCCCGTGAGCGGGGCGTCCGTGGCCCCCTGCAGGCCCTCCAGCAGGCCACCGGACCGGACCAGCAGGCCCGCGTCCAGCGACAGCAAGAACTTCTGGAGGTTCTGCTCGGTGGGCTTCAGGATGCGTGGGCTGGCCACACGAACCTCGATGCCGGCGGCCTTCACGCGTTCCACACTGGGTTTGAGGCCGTACAGCTCCAGGTAATCCAGCGTGATCGAGTCCGGGCGGGTGTCGAGGGCGGCCTCCAGCTGCTCGGGCGTGCGTACCAGGACGTGCAGGCGCGCGTGGCCCGGAACTTTTGCCCTATCCGGCGCGGGCAGGGCCGCCAGCGTCGCGTCGAGCTGCGGACGGATCCTCCGCTCGGGAGCTGCTCCGCGCGCTTCTGTGAGCTGGGCGACCGCGTCCCGGCGCAGGGCGTTCAGGCTGCTGACGGGCAGGAAGCCCTCGCCGCGCAGACCCGTGCTCAGCAGGTTCAGGTGGTAGCCGGTGCCACCCAGCTTGCCGAGTTGCTCACGCAGCGTGCCCTCGTCGAGCGCGCGGTTGCGGGCGGGGGCCAGCGGATCGGGCAGCGTGGCGGTTGCGCTGATGCCGTGCTCGTCCGTCAGGGTCAGGGCGGGGCGCTCCCCCACGTACCCGCGGAAGTGCGCGGCCACCGGGCGGGTGTACACGGGGTCGCCGGCTTCCGTGAGGGGCTTGACCCGCGCGTCCAGGGTGGGGTCGTGCGTGCGCCACACCGGGTCGCCCACGCGCACGCGGGCAGGATCGACGGCGCCGCGCCCGAAACGCAGTTCGTACGTGCCGCCCGCGTGAATGTCCTCGGTCTGCGCGCCGCCCTGCCACAGGCCGTACAGGAACCCGCCCTCCTCGCGCCCCTCCGGGGCGCGCCAGTTGGCAGGGTCGAAGACCAAGCCGTCACCGGGCTTAATGGGCTCGGACAGGGTCACCAGCACGCCGCGTTCGGCCGTGCCAGTGACGGTGGCCACGCGCACGCCCCGGTGGCGGGGAGCGCGGCCCCGCACCACGGTCTGGTGGTTGGTGCCCGCCATGAAGTGCGGCCCGAGTCCACGCGAGTACACCTGCTCCAGGTCGCGCTCCTCCTGCTGGGTGACGCTCAGGGGCAGGCCCGCCCACGCTTCGTCAACGGCCTTGCGGTACGCGGCGGTGGTCAGGGCGACGAACTCGGCGTCCTTGTAGCGGCCCTCGATCTTCAGGCAGTTCACGCCGATCCGCACGAGATCCGGCACCTGATGCAGCGCGTACAGGTCGCCGGGCGACAGCAAGTAACGGGCGTCGCCCAGGTCGCGGCGGTGGCCGTCCACGTACAGGTCGTACGGCAGGCGGCACGCCTGCGCGCACTGCCCCCGGTTGGCGCTGCGCCCACCCCAGGCCTCGCTGGAAAAACACTGTCCGGAGTAACTGACGCACAGCGCGCCGTGCACGAAGGTCTCCAGCTCCAGATCCGTCTGGGTGGCAATCCGCTCGATGTCCCGCAGGCTCAGTTCGCGGCCCAGCACCACGCGGCTCGCGCCGAAGCGCCGAGCGTGCTCGGCCCCCTCGGCAGACGTGACGCTCATCTGCGTGCTGCCGTGCACGGGCAGATCCGGGCAGATGTCGCGGATCAGGCGGGCCACGCCGTGATCCTGCACGATCAGGGCGTCCACGCCGGCCTCGGCCAGCGTCATGACCTGTCGTTCGGCCTGCCGCAGTTCCCTGTCGAACACCAGCACGTTGAAGGTCACGAAGGCCTGCACCCCGCGCGCGTGCAGGCCGCGCATGATCTCCGGCAGCGCCTCGGCCTCGAAGCCGACCTTCGCCCGGGCATGGAAGCCGGCGCCCGCACCGTCCGAACGCCCGTGGCCGAAGTTCACGCCGAAGAACACGGCGTCCGCCCCGGCTTCTACAGCGGCGCGCAGTTGCGGCTCACCGCCCACGGGGCTCATCACTTCGGGTTTCACGCGGGGCCTGGGCATAACGCGCCAGTGTAGCGGGTCAGGGGATGGGTGGTGGGCGACGCGCCCCACACTTGCCCCTCAGGTGGTCGGTGCGGGGCGCGCGGTGTGGCCGGTCAGCCGCTGACGCCGCTGTGTTCCGCGCTGCTGCCGACGGCCGGAGCCGTCCACTGCGTGGGCGTGTGACCGGCGCGCACCAGCAGGACGGGAACCGGCGCGGCGTGCACGACTGCCTCGGCCACCGAGCCGATGAGCACGCGGCCCAGGCCGCTGCGGCCGTGGGTGGACATCACGATCAGGTCAGCCCGTTCGGCCGCGACCGCCTTGAGGATCATCTGCGCCACACTCTGGCCCTTCGCGGCGTCGATCCGCACGCGGGCGCCGGGAACGCGGCGGGTGAGGTCGGCACGCACGGCGTCCGCCTCGGCGGCGAGGGCAGCGGGATCGGAGACGGGGGCGTAGGCGAATTCGCCCGCGAGGGCCAGGACGGGATCCACCTGCACGTACAGCGTGACGAGTTCGGCGTGCAGGGCGTCCGCGAGCGGCCGGGCGTGGTCGAGGGCAAGGTGGCCGAGATCGCTGCTGTCGGTGGTGACCAGAATGCGTGTCATGGTGGTTCCTCCCGCCCTGAGCGTCCGCCCGCGCCATTACCGGAGGATTACGGCGTGAGCCACCGGGCCGCCGCGCGGGTGGCGAGCGGCATGAACAGGTACGTCATGGACGGCACGATCACGAGCATCTGCGCCAGGGCGCGCAGCCCCAGCGGCCACGACGCGACGTGCGGCAGCAGCAGCAGGGTCACGCCCACGCTGACCGGGTACAGCACCAGCAGGGTCAGCAGGGCCATCTTCCAGCGGGGCGGCTGGCGCAGGGTGGGCGCGGCGGGCGGCGTGAACCAGAAATCCAGTCCCGGCTGCCGCTCGAAACTGAGCTGGTCGTCCACCAGTCCGGAGATGGTGTCCAGCCACAGGCCGCGTTCCGGCGAGAGTTCCCACGCGGCGGCGCTGCCCAGCGAGTCGAAACGCGCCACCACCGTGTACTCGCCACTGCCGCCCGTGGGCCGCAGGATGCCGTTGCCGCGGAAGCCGGGGACGCGCGTGAGCAGGTCGCCCAGGCGTTGCAGGGCCTCCTCGTACGCGCCCTCCTGGCCGGGGCGGATCCGGCGGCGCACGACCAGCGTGACGGGATCGGTGGGCGGCGAGTCGGGCAGCGTCACGCCGGCCAGCATATCGGCCTGGGCGGGCGCGCTACGCTGCCGGGCATGATGCGCGTCGTGTTTGTGGGGGATGTCTTCGGCCAGCCGGGCCGCCGGGTGCTGGCCGCGCAGTTACCGCACCTGAAACGAAGTGCTGACTTTGCCATCGTGAACATGGAGAACTCGGCCGGGGGCTTCGGCATGCACCGCGAGGCCGCCGATGGAGCGCTCGCGGCAGGCGCGGACTGCCTGACGCTGGGCAACCACGCGTGGCACCACAAGGACATCTACGCGCTGATGGGCGACGAGGTGAAATACCCCATCGTGCGGCCCCTGAACCTCAGCGATCCGGGAGCGCCCGGTGTGGGCTACCGCTCCTTCGACGTGAAGACCGGCACGGGAACGGAGCGGCTCACGGTGGTGAATATCCTCGGTCGGGTGTTCATGGAAGCGGTCGCCAATCCCTTCCGGGCCATGGACGACCTGCTGGAACGGGCCGACCTAGGCGCGGTGTTCGTGGACCTGCACGCCGAGGCGACCAGCGAGAAGCAGGCGCTCGCGTGGCACCTCGACGGCCGGGTGGCCGCCGTGATCGGCACGCACACCCACGTGCCCACGGCGGACACGCGCGTCCTGCCGGGTGGCACGGCCTTCCAGGCGGACGCGGGGTTTACCGGCCCGCACGACTCCGTGATCGGCTCGGAGGTGCACGGCCCGGTGCAGAAGTTCCTGACGGAGCGCCCGCACCGCTTCGGGGTGGCGGCGGGCCGGGCGGAACTGAATGCGGTCTTTGTCCAGATAGAGGCGGGCAAAGCGGTGGGGGCGGAGCGCTACCGTTACGTCGAGGAATGAACGGCTGGGCGGAGAGCGCCGCCTGTCCCGTTGCACGGCGGCCCGTCCGGGGCGGCATACCGTAACGCACAGTCCCACGCAGGGCCTGGTGGGTGGGGAGGACTGAAGCCATGAGTATCCGGAGCGATGTAAATCTGCTGGGCCGCACGCTGGGCACGGTATTGAAGGAGCAGGAGGGCGAGGCCTTCTTCGATCTGGTCGAGCGCACGCGCGCCCTGGTGCGCGAGGTGCGGGCGGGCGGCGACGACACGGAACTGCGCGAGATGATCGGGGGCCTGTCCGGCACGGACGCCGGGAATCTGGCCCGGGCCTTTACGTGGTACTTCCAGCTTGTGAATCTCGCCGAGGAGTACGAGCGGGTGCGGGTGCTGCGCGCTGTGACGGGCGTGCGTCCGCAGAGTCTGGAACAGGCCCTGACGGACCTCAAGGCGCAGGGCCTGAGCGCGCAGGACGTCGAGGCGCTGATCGAGCGGGTGGATCTGGGCCTGACCTTCACGGCTCACCCGACCGAGATGCGCCGCCGCACCATCCGCAACCACCTGGTCGAGGTGGCCCGCGCCATTCCCGACCTGTCGGACGAGGGCGCGCTCGATCAGGTGACGGCCCACGTCGAGGCGATGTGGACGACCCCCGAACTGCGCCGCCTGAAGCCCACGGTGCTCGATGAGGTCAAGGGCGGCCTGAACTACATCACCAGCATCGCGCGGGCCCTGCCGGAACTCCAGCGGGACCTGCGCCGCGCCTTTAAGCAGGTGTACGGCGTGGATTCCGAGGCGGCCGTACCCCTGCACTTCTCGTCGTGGATGGGCGGCGACCGCGACGGCAATCCCTTCGTGACGCCCGAGGCGACCCGCGAGGCCCTGGAAGTTCACCGCGAGCGGGCCCGTGAACTGCTGCTCGAGGCCGTGCGGCAGGCGTACGCGGACCTCAGCCAGGAGGAAGGCGGACACGAGGGCTACCGCGACGAGCTGCGCAGCATCCACAACGCCGTCCGCGATGGGAAACCGGTGGAACTGGGCGCCCGGCTGGAGGCGCTGCACGAACGGCTGCACGCCGACGGCCAGCACCGCTCGGCCGACACGCTGCTCACGCCGCTGCTGGTTCTGACGCGGGTCTTCGGGCAGCACCTGGTGAGCCTAGATCTGCGCGAGCACTCGGCGCAGACGGGCGCAGCCGTGGCGCTGCTGCTGCGCGACGCGGGCGTGGAGGCCGACTACCTGGGGCTCGCGGAGCATGCCAAGCAGGAACTGCTGGCCCGCGAGCTGCGCTCCCGCCGCCCGCTGTGGCCCGCGGGCGAAGCGCTGCCGGACGAGCTGGAAACGGCCATCGGCCCGATCCGGGAGGTGCAGACGGCCGCGCGGATCTCGGGGCCACTCGCCTTCGGCCGCTACATCGTGTCTATGTCCGAATCCGTCAGCGACGTGCTCGAACCGCTGCTGCTGGCCCGCGAGGTGGGGTTCAAGGTGCTGCCGGTGCCGCTGTTCGAGACGCTGGAAGACCTCGACAACGCCCCGCATGTCGTGTGGGAGCTGCTGAGCCTGCCCGAGTACCGCGCGGTGCTGGGTGATGGTGTGCAGGAGATCATGCTCGGGTATTCCGACTCGAACAAGGACGCGGGCTTCCTGGCGGCCAACTGGGCGCTGCACGAGGCGCAGCGGAAGATCAGCGACGTGTGCCGCAAGGCCGGCGTGCACTGGCGCTTCTTCCACGGGCGCGGCACCAGCATCGGGCGGGGGGGCGGCCCGGCGTCCCGCGCGATCCTCGGGCAGCCGGCGGGCACCATTGACGCAGGGCTGCGCATCACGGAGCAGGGCGAGGCGCTGGCCGACAAGTACTCGCACCCGATCCTGGCGCGCCGCAACCTGGAACAGGCCCTCTACGGCCTGCTGCTGGCCGCTGCCCGCACCAACGACGACCTGAATCCCGTCTGGACGGACGCGCTGGAACGCGCCGCGAAGGCCAGTGCCGCTGCGTACCGCGACCTGGTCGACGATCCGGGCTTCCTGCCGTTCTTCGAGGCGGTCACGCCCATCCACGAGATCGCCCGGCTGAATATCGCCTCGCGCCCGGTCCGGCGGCCCGGCGCGCCCACACTGCACAACCTGCGCGCCATTCCCTGGGTGATGAGCTGGACGCAGAACCGCGCGAACCTGCCCGGCTGGTACGGCCTGCGTGAAGGCCTGAAGGTGATCGGGCCGAGTCTGGCCAAGGAGATGTACGCCGGGTGGCCCTTCTTCCGCACGGTGCTCGACAACGCGCAGATGAGCCTCGCCAAGAGCGACCCGTTGATCTTCGACGAGTACCTGCGGCTGGTGGGCGAACACCCGCTGGCGGAACAGGTGAAGGTCGCCTACCAGGACACGGTGGCGCTGGTGTCCGGGGTGGTCGGCGCGGAACTCCTCGGCAACGAACCACGACTCAAGGAGAGCATCAGCCTGCGCAACCCGTACATCGATCCCATCCACCGCATCCAGGTCGAGCTGCTGCGCCGCGCCCGCGCGACCGAGGGGGGTCTGGACGAATTCGAGCGGCCCCTGCTGCTCAGCATCCAGGGCATCGCGGCGGGGGTCCGCAACACCGGCTGACCTCAGGACTCAGTGTGCGGCCAGGACAGCGCTGTCCTGGCCGCACGCCTCCATCACCATGTGACCGCCCTGCCATAGGCCAGGAGAGGCGAACGGGCGGCCCGACTGTTTTGCGCTGGCACGGCACCGGGCGCGGCGTGAGGGCAATGAAGGTCAGGGTGAAGTCGGTCACCGCGACGGGTGTGTAAATCTCGCCCACCGGAATGAACAGGCTCTCGCCCGGCCCCTCTTCCACGGTCTGGTTCCCCACCGTGACCCGCATGATGCCGGCGTGCATCACGCTGACCTCGGCGAAGTCGTGCACGCTGTCCACCGACGTCTGTCCGGCCGCCCAGCTCCCCACGGCGATCTGGCCGGCCAGGGTCGGAAGACGGTAGCCAGCGTTGGGGGCCGGGGAGTGTTTTTCCGTGTCACACAGTGTCCGGCCACCCGGATCCTTGGCGCCGGACTCGTCTGAGGGCCGATATCCCGACGCTATCCGCGCGCCAGCAGCACGAAGCTGAGGGTCACGTCCTCGACGACCTCCGCGCTGTGCAGTTCGCCTGCTGGGATAAAGGAGACGTCCCCGGCCCGCAGGGTGGCGGACGTGCCGCCGCTGGTAGCCCGGAGCACACCGCGGTGGATGAAGCTGATCTCGTCCTGTTCGTGCGTGGTGGGGGGCAGGATGGTGCCGGCTGGAAAATGGATGGAACCGACCTGTGCGGGAAGGCCGATCAGGTCGGCGCGTTGGCCGGGAGTCAGTGAATGGAGTTCCACCCGCCCAGCCTGCGCCGCGCGGGACGCCGACGCAAGGGTGGGCAGGCACTACCATGCGCGTATGCGCTCACTTCTGCTGGGTGCGCTGCTCGCCGTGGGTGTGGCGGGCGCGCAGACCTCGTCCCTTCCGTCCTTCGAGGGCCAGGTGATCTACCAGGTCATGCCGGACCGCTTCGCCGACGGCACTCCGGACAACAACCAGGGCGTGAACCTGAACGACCCGCGCGCATGGCATGGCGGGGATCTGGCGGGCCTGACCGGGAAGCTCGACTACATCCGGGCGCTCGGGGCCACCGCCGTGTGGCTCACGCCGGTCTACCAGCAGCAGGCCGTGAATTCCTTCGACACGGCGGCCTACCACGGGTACTGGCCGGCGGACTTCCGGGCGGTCGATCCGCACTTCGGGACACTCGCGGACTTTGGGACGTTCGTTCAGGCAGCCCATGCGGACGGCCTGAAGGTCGTGCTGGATCAGGTGATCAACCACTATGGGTACGAGGCCGCGGCCGTGAAGCTGCGCCCGAACTGGTTCACCACGGACGCCGACTGTCAGGCGAGCACCGAGAAGGACATCGACTGCCCGCTGGCGGGCCTGCCGAACCTCAAGCAGAGCAACCCGGAGGTGCGTGACCTGCTGCTCGGCAACGACGACTTCTGGCGCTCGCAGGGCGTGGATGCCTTCCGCTACGACGCGATCAAGCACGTCGAGCGGCCGTTCCTGAGTACGCTGTTCGCGAAGGATCGCACGGCCGGCACGTGGACGCTGGGCGAGTGGTACGACGCCGACACTGGCACGGTCGCGGACTGGCAGAAGGCGGGCCTGGATTCCCTGTTCCTGTTCAGCCTGCAGGGTGCCATGAAGGCGTCGATCATGAACGGGCAGGGACTGGACGCGGTGCGGGCCGTGCTCGACCGCCAGGGGGAACTCGTGCGGCCCGGCGAGGTCGCCCTGTTCCTCGACAACCATGACCTGCCACGCTTCGCCCAGGGCAGCCTGTTCGAGGACGTGGGACGGGAACGCACGAAGTACGGTCTGCGCGCCCTGATGACCCTGCGCGGCGTCCCCGTGATCTGGCAGGGCACCGAGATCGCCATGCGCGGCGGGGCCGACCCGGACAACCGGCGCCAGATGCGCTTCGAGGCCCAGTGGACGCCCGACGAGAAGGCCGTGTACGACGTGACCCGAGATGCCATCGCCGTGCGCAGGGCCAGTCCGGCCCTGAGCCGGGGCTACCTGAAGCTGCTGCCGGTGCCAGACGCCAGCGCCGGCACCCTCCTGCTGTTCACCCGCACGGTGGACGGGCAGCGCGTTTTGGCCGCGTGGCACAATGGAAAATCCCGTACGACCTACAGTCTGAAACTCGCCGGGCTGGACCTGAGTGTGGGCGACCTGAGCGCCGTGAAGTCCCTGTTCGCCGGTCAGGACGCGAAGGTCAGCGTCAAGGGCGGCTACCTGCACCTGAGCCTGCCGCCCCAGGATGCGGCCGCCTTCACCCTGCCCTGACGTCCATCACGACAGCAGCGGCCTGGGAACACTCCAGGCCGCTGCGCCACCCCGTGGTTCAGGGAATGCGGTCGATCTCGGACAGGGACGTCGAGGTGGCGTCCACCCGCTGCCGCTGGAGTTTCAGCAGTTCATCCTGATCGAGGGCGGTGTGGGCCATCACGATTGTCTCGCACAGCAGCATCATGGACGCGCTGACGCTGCCGGGCAGGCACTGGGTGCCGGACTGGCGCAACACCACGCCGCTGCGGCCATCGGTCAGCACCAGCACCTCGGGGCCGACCAGCATGCCCGCCACATCCGGCACCCGCCACGTGCGGGCGCGGGACGCCATCAGTTCCGCGCGCCAGTCGTCGGCCGACGCGCCCTGCCCGGCGCCCGGCACCGGCACCCCGTCGCAGAAATCGTGCAAGAGGTCGTGGATCACCTGTCCATCTTCGGGCGACAGGCGGATCAGGGTGCGCACGAGGTCATCGCGCTCCAGGTCGCCGCCCTGCCACGCGAGGATGCGGGTGCGGATGGCTTCGGAGGTCAGTGTGGTGTCTGGCATGGGAGTCACGGTGTGTACAGGAATAGAGGCGGAAGTCGGCGGTCTGACGCACTCTAGCGCGGCCTGGACCGGCGAGCGGAAGCCCGGCTAACCGACCCGCGCGTCGTCTGGCCGGCGGATGCTCAGCACCCGGCTGGCCCCGGTCTGGTCGGTGGTCACGCCCCACAGGGCCTGCGCGACCTCCATGGTCGCCTTCTGGTGTGTGACAAGAAGGAACTGCGCGCCGCGCGCGCTGAAGCGTTCCAGGAAGGCCGTGAAGCGCCGGATGTTCGCCTCGTCCAGGGGGGCGTCCACCTCGTCGAGCACGGCCAGCGGCAGGCCGCCCGCGCTGCCCTCGCCACCCGCGTGGTTCAGCGCGAACAGAAAGCCCAGGCCCGCCATGGTGCGTTCCCCGGCCGACAGCAGCGTCATGGAGCGCGTGCGTTTGCCCCTGGGCTGCACGGCCAGCCGCAGCCCGGTCAGGCGGCCCGTCGCGTCCTCCTCGGCTTCCAGGTCGCCCTCGCCGCCCAGGAGTTCAGCGCTGTACTCCTGAAAGGCGGCATTCACGCGGACATACGCGGCGCGCGTGGCGACGCCCTCGGCGACCTCCAGCTCGGTGAGGTGCGAGCGCAGTTCCTGGGTGGCATCGGTCGCGTCCTGCACCTCGGCCTGCTGGGCACTCAGGGACGCGAGGGCCTCGGCGTGCTCGGTCTCGGCGCGGGCGTTCACGGGGCCGAGGGTGTCCAGATCGGCGCGGGCACGGTTCAGGGTGGCCGTCCATTCGCGGGGCGTTCCTGGCGGCAGCGCGCCGGGCGGGACATCTTCCAGGCTGCCCTGCCGTCGGGCAATCAGCAACCGCTGGTCATCCAGGCGGGCGCGGAGCTTGTTCTGCGTGCCGATCAGCGTGGCATAGGTCTGGGCGGCGGCCTCACGCGCCTGCTCGGCGCGCGGGAATTCGTGCTCGTCCAGGCTGCCCAGGCTCAGCTCGCGGCGCGCGACTTCAGCCTGCGCGGCCTCCAGATGCGTCTCCTGCGTGGTGGCCGCTCGGGCGTTCGCGTCCAGGCGGGTGCGCAGAGCGGCGGCGCGGGCCTCGGCGGCCCGCCAGGCCCGCCACGCGGCATCCAGTTCCCGTCCCAGCGCCAGGGTCTCGGCGCTGGCCCGCTCGGCGGCGCGACCCGCCTCGGCCGCCTGACGGGCCGCCAGCGCTTGGACGTCCAGGGTCTCCAGATCCACCGGAGGGTGTAGAGCGCCGCCGGGCTCCGGCAAACCAGTCGGCGTGAGGCGACCCAGCAGGCGTTCGCGGGTGGCGTCCAGGCTGCGCGCCTGCGCGTCCAGTTCCGCCACGCGGCGTTCGGCATCGTTCTCCTCGCGGGCCGCGCGTTCACGGGCGGCGAGCAGCTGGTCATGCTGGGTGCCCGCGGCGTCGAGCATGGCCCGCGCGGCCGCGAGTGCCGTATCGAGGGTTCCGCTCTGCACGCTGGCCGCTTCCAGTTCCGCGTCGAGTTCCTGGAAGCGGCGCTGATCCGTCAGCACGCCGCCTGCCGCGTCGCGCAGGCGGCCCCCGGTGATCGCGCCGCCCGGTTCGACGAGTTCGCCGTCCAGCGTGACCAGTCGTGGCCGGCTGGAATGCGCCCGCGCCAGCCGGTTCGCGGTTCGCAGGTCGTCCACGACCAGGGTATCGGCCAGGATCGCCTCGGCGACCAGGGGGGGATCGCTGGGGCACAGGTCGGCGAGGTTCCCGATCACGCCCGCCTCGCGCAGGAGGGCCGCGTCTCGGCGGGGCCGGGCACGGATCAGGTCGAGCGGCAGGAAGGTGGCCCGGCCGCCCGCGCGCTTCAGTTCATCGATGATCTCGCGGGCATCGTCGGCCCGCTGCACGACCACCTGTTCCAGGCGGCGGCCCAGCGCGGCGCCCAGCGCGACCTCGTAGTCGGCCGGAACGCTGAGCAGATCCGCGACGGAACCGACGATGCCCGGATGGTCGAGCCGCAGGGCGTTCCTGGCGCCCTCACCGTAGCGCGCGTAGGAGTTCAGGGCGGCTTCCAGACGCTCCCGCTCACGGCGCAGCGGCGCGAGGCTGGCCTGGAGGCGGGCCAGTTCACCGCTCAGGTGGCGCTCGCGGGCCGTGTGGGTCTCACGCTCGTCGCGCAGGGCGGCGTAGGCGTGCTCGGCGTGTTCGCGGGCCACGCGGGCGAGGTTCAGGCGCTCCCGGGCCGCCTCCAGCGTGTCCAGTACCTGTTCGAGGTTGCCCTGCGCCCGGTCGAGTTCGGAGCGCAGCGTCTCGCGGCTGGCGTCCTCGCGGGCATGCAGTTCCGCCGTGCGGGCGGCCTGAACCCGCGCGGCGTTGAGGGTTGCGTCCAGGGCGCGGGCCTGTCGCTCGGCCGCCTCGGCATGGGCGCGGGCATGCGCGGCGCCGGCCTCCAGGGCCGCGAGATCCGGAGCGGCCTCGGTGGGCGCGCTGGAAGGCAGGCTGGCCAGTTCGGCAGCCAGCGCAGTTCCCTCCTGCCGGAGGTGGTCGCGGTAGCGTTCGGCCTGCGCGGCGGCGTCACGGGCCGCGCGCAGGGTGTCCAGCGCTCCGGCGTGGGCATCCCGGCGGGCGCGGGCGTCCTGCGCCGCCTCCCGGGCGTCCTCGACGGCGCGGGCGGCCGCCCGCACCTCGGCCCCTAGGACGCCGCTGCGGGCCTCCAGGGTCTGCACCTCGGTCTCGGCAACGTGGATCTCGCGGCGCAGGCCCGCCTGCCGTTCCCGGCGCAGGGCGTCGTCCAGCAGCAGGACGGTCGCTGTGAGCTGCCGGTGGGTACGGGCACCCTGCGCGGCGCGTTCCAGACGGGCGACCGCAGCCTCACGCTCGCCCAGCAGCAGGCGCAGGCTGTCCAGGTGCGCATCGGCCTCGCGCAACCGCGCCTCGGCCTCCTGGCGGGCACTCACCGCGCGGGACAGGCCGGCCGCCTCCTGCAGGTACCCGAGCAGGGTGCGGCCCTCGGCCTGCACGACGCCGCTCACCTCACCCTGACCGATCACGGCCAGACCCCCCGGCCCCAATCCGGTACCACGCAGGGCCCCCTGCACGTCGCGGACGCGGGCGCTGCGGCCGTTCAGATCCTGCTCGCCGGTGCCGTCGCGGTAGACCCGCCGCGAGAGATTCACACGGCCTTCTGGCGTGTAGAGTTCCACCTGGACTTCCGCGAGTCCCAGGGGGGCCTTGCCGCCGCTGCCGTGGAAGATCAGCTCCGTACCGCGTCCGGCCCGCAATTCCCGCGCGCGGGCGTGGTGCGTGGCCCAGCGCAGCGCCTCGACCACGTTGCTCTTGCCGCTGCCGTTCGGGCCGATCACGGCGCACACGCCGGGGCCGAACTCGAGGCGGGTGCGGTCGGCGAAGGATTTGAACCCCTGAAGGGTGATGGACTGCAGCATGAATGTGGGGAACACAGAACGTTCGGGGGTGGGCTGGGCGACCTCCCCGCCGGCACCGTTCAGGGAACCCGTCCTCCTGTACCCACCCCGGTCACTGATCGGCACAGTCCTGGCGGGTGAACGGCTCGCGCAGATCCATGTGGCCCAGCGTCTCGACCGGCTTGCCGTTCAGCACGAAGCTCACGTCCTGCCCCCGCGTGTCGAGCAGGGTGCGGGTGATGGTGCACAGCAGCATGCGCTCGCCACTCGTGCCGTACCGCAGGGTGCTGTATGCGGCGGGAAGATCCACGTAGTAGTGCGTGCCGCGGACATAGACCTTCGGCGTGGCCGTCCCCCTGGGCACGGCACCGAGGTGCCCGGACTGGCTGGGGCCGGCCGCCCACACGCCCAGCGTGGCCTGGGCGATGGCGGCGGGCGTGCGCTGGGTGACCTGCACAGTGCGGGTCTCCGGGATCAGACGCTGCACCTGCGCGTCGGTGAAGTACACCTTGAGGCTCAGGGCCGTGCGCTCCGCGAGCTGGAGTTTCGGGGCGTCCGGTGCGGGCGGCACACGCTGCACCGCCTGGGACGCCAGCACCGCCACCGCCAGCAGAATGGCGCTCAACACATTGAACAGCGACAGCAGGCGCCTCATGGCGTGCTCCCGGGCGTCGCGGCCGAGAGGTTCGCGTTGTTATTCGCGCGGGCCGTGAGATAGACGGCCACCGAGCGGGCCACGGCGGTCGCCATGACCTCCAGGCGCGAGGGAACCCCCAGATTCGCCAGATCCGAGGCGCTGTTCACCCAGCCGAGTTCCAGCAGCAGCGCCGCCTGCGGCGCCTCGCCCAGAGTGATGCTGCGCGTGGTGCCTTCCCGCCGCGCGCTGACGCCGCCGCCCTTGAGTTCACCGCGCAGCAGGTCGCCCAGCCGACGGGAACTGCCGGTGCCCGCCACGACCAGGGCGCCGTACGGCGGGGCCTCGCCCGCGCGAATGTCGTTCACGATCTGTGCGCTGGCGCGGCCGGTCTGCTCGTACACGGTCACGCCGCTGCGGGCCGAGTTCGGGAAGCGGCCGAGATCCAGCGCGATGTAGACGTCGCTCTGGCGGGCGAGTTTAAGGGTGTCGTCCAGGCTCAGGGCGCTGCTGGGATCGCGCGTCACCTGCACCTGCCAGCCCTGCTTGCTGAGGAGTTCCGCCGCCCGGCGCGCGACGTCCAGGGTGGAGTCGCGGCCCACGCCGGGCACGCGGGCCGGATCGAGCACGATCAGGGGCCGGGTCACGCGGGTCAGCAGGTCGGGACTGCTGCGTGGTACGCCCGGACCGGCGTCCAGCACGATCCGTACGCCCGTCTCCCGGACGACCTTGAAGGTGCGGTAGCCGTCGGTGGCGGGCAGGGGCACGGTCAGGGTCAGGTCGCTGCCGACGCGGGCGACCTCGGCGCTGGGCACGAAGGCCCCGCGCGTCGTGTACCGGCGCGCCTGACCGCTGAGGCTGCGCAGGGTAAGCACCACGCTCGCGCCGCGCCGTTCGTCCACGACGTCCACGTCACGGCTCAGATCGAGCACCAGCCGGTCGCTGTCCTTGCCCGAGCGACTGCTCACGCCCAGCAGTTGCGCAGGCGCCAGCGTGAACGAGCCGTTCTGGTAGGTGGCCCCCAGGCCGCTCGCAAGCGTGTCCAGCGGCAGGTAGAGGTGGCCGTTGACCAGCGTGGCAGACCGGGCCTGTCGGCGCTCGGTATCGAGCTGCACGGTGTTGAAGTCGGTCGTGGCGCGGCGCTGGTTCTCGTCGAGCGGCAGCAGCAGCGTGTGGCCCAGGCCGGTCACGGTTACGATGCCGTCTCCCTGCGTGATCTTCAGCAGGCGGCCCAGGATGGTATCGCTGGCGTACTCGGCGCCGTACAGCTGGATACTCTGCACGGTCTGGCCCGCGAGGTTCAGCTGCGTGAACGCCACCTGCGCGCCGCCCAGCCCGGCCAGCAGCGAAGCGGCGAGCGCGGTGCCGCCCAGTAGCACCAGGAACCTCAGGCGGGAGGACAGGCGTGGAGAAAGGGATCGGATCACAGCTCGCGCAGCTCCCGCCGCATGGTCTTGTCGGCCTCCGCGCGGCGCTTGTCGTGCAGCTTCTTGCCGCGTGCGAGGGCCAGTTCGATCTTGAACACCCGGCCCTTCTGGTACAGGCGGGTGGGCACCAGGGTCAGGCCCTTCTGCTCCAGGCCGCGCCGGAGTTTCATGATCTCCTCGCGGTGCAGCAGCAGGCGGCGGGTGCGGCGGGGCTCGTGGTTGTTGTACGTCGCTTCCATGTAGGTCGGGATGTACAGGCCCTCCAGCTCGATGTTGCCGCCCGTCAGGCGGGCGAAGGCGTCGCGGAAATCCACGCCGCCCGCCCGGATGCTCTTGACTTCGCTGCCCGTCAGGGAAATGCCCGCCTCGAAGCGCTCCAGCAGTTCGTACTCGTAATGAGCGCGGCGGTTCGTGTACACGCGCGGCATTCTAGCAGGCGAGCCTGAGAAGGCCGTCCACCATCCGGCCTACTTGCGGGGCGGCTGGCTGGGCCGCACTTCCACCCGGCTGGGCAGCGTCCGCTCCGGCATCTTCAGCAGGTTCACGGTGAGCTGCGCGATGTCCTCCGGCTGGATCTTCCAGGCATCGGCGTCCGACGGCGTATGCCCGGCGAAGTGCGTGGCGACGCTGCCCGGCATGATCTGCGTGACCTTGATGCCGTGCTGGCGCAGGTCGAGCGTCAGGACTTCCGAGAGGCCGTTCAGTCCGAACTTGCTGGCGTTGTACGCGCCGCCGCCCGCAAAGGGATTCTTGCCCGCCAGGCTGGACAGCGTGAAGATGTAGCCACCCCTGACCTTGAGGGCGGGAATGGCGGCCTTGACGGTGTAGAACGCGCCGCTGAGGTTCGTGTCGATCACGTCCCGCCACTGCTCGATGGTCAGATCCGCGACGTTGGCGAAGTTGCCCACACCCGCATTCACGAACAGCACGTCCAGCCCGCCGAAGGCTGCCACGTGCGCGTCCACCTCGCGTTGCAGCGCGGCCGGGTCGCGGACATCGCACACCACGCCGCGCGCGCCGTGACCGATCTTCGTGGCGGCGTCCGCGATCTCTGGGGCGCTGCGGGCCGTGATGGTCACCGCGTAGCCGGCCCTGGCGAGCGCCTCGGCCACCGAATAGCCGATGCCCTTGCTGGCCCCCGTGATGAAGGCGCTCCTGCCCGTGGTCGTGGTGTTCCCTGTCATGACGCGACCGTAGCACGCGTGCCCGGCGCCGATTGCTGCCGCGCACGCGAACGCCGGGCAGCGGCGCTCAGGGCAGCTGCGCTGCGTAGAAGTCCACGATGCCGGCCGCGATCGCCTGCGCGAACCGCTCCTGCCCGGCCACGCTCTGCAGCACCCGCAGGTTCCCGGCGTCGGTCAGGTAGGCCGTCTCGACCAGAATGCTGGGCTGCGCACTCGGACGGGTCAGGGCCAGGAACGCGCCGCCCTTGAGGCCCTCGCCGGGGCCGAGTTCCGGCAGGGTGCGCCGCAGGCTCGCGAGCACCCGGACGGCCACGGCCTGGGCCTGCGGGTGCGTGTAGTAGACCTCCGGCCCCCGGAGACCGCGCGGATCGCGACCGTCCGGCAGGGCATTGGCGTGGATGCTGACCAGCAGGTCGGCGCGGGCCGCCTCGGCCGCCAGGCCCCGCTCGTACAGGCCCAGCGTGACGTCGGCGGTGCGGGTCAGCACGACCGTGGCCCCCTGCGCCCGCAGCAGCGCCGCGACCCGCAGGGCGATGGGCAGCACGAGGTTCTTCTCCGGGGTACGCAGACTGCCCGCCCCGCCCTTCTGGTTTCCGCCGTGGCCGGGATCGAGGGTGATCACACGCCTCTGGAGGGGTCGCCGGGAATCGAGCGTGGGCGGGCGCCGAACCGTCACGATCAGATCGCTCCCCTCGTAGCCCGTCTGGAAGCCCCAGGCCTGTCCCGCCGCGAGCGTCAGGGTCACGAGCGTGACACCCGGCAGTCCGGGCTGCACGTCGACGCTGCGGAGCAGGGGATCTGTGATGTCCGCGAGGCCACCCAGCGGCGTGGCAAAGGTGCCGTACAGCGTGAGGAGCAGCTGCGAGCCGCCCGCGCGCTGCTCGATGGAGTAGGGCACCCGCACGCCCCCGAGGGGCACGCGCACCCGGAGATCCCCCGACACTGCCGGCGGAACCGGGTCGGGTGCGTCGGGGATCGGCAGAGGGGTCAGGTCAGGAACGGCTTCCGTCGCTCCCGCCGCGACAGGGGCAGGAGTCGCCTGGGCCAGGAGCAGCGGGGACGGACGTGGGCTCGGCATGGACGCGAGTTCGACCGGCCCGTCCAGCGTGATCATCCCGCCGAGCGCGACCCCCAGGCGTCCCGCCGTCAGGTCGAGTTGCGCGGCGGTGGCCAGCGCCGAGAGCCCCGGCGCGAGCCGCACCCGCAGATCCTCGCCGACCCGGCCCACTGCCGTGAAGGTCATGCCGTCGCGCGGGTACAGCAGGGGTTGACCGTCCAGATCGGTCAGCAGGGTCACGGCGTCGTTCAATGCCTGGCCCTGCACGGTTCCCGCCCGCTCGGTGGCGAGGCGCGGACCGGCGGGCGTACTGGTCAGGCGGCCGGGCGCGGTGGCCGTGACCGTCTTCCCGTCCCGGCCGCGCAGGCTGACGACGACAGCAGCGTCCAGAACGCGTGCCGTGGACGGCAGGGTGTAGACGGCCGCGTAGGTTCCGGTCGGCCCCTCGGTCATGGGCACGGGCGGGCTGCCGGCCAGGCGGTACGTGGCCCGTCCGCCCGGCGAACCCTGGAACGAGACGCGGATGGTCCGCTCGTCGGGGAGGTCGTTCGCGGCGTCCCAGTACGTCCGGGACAGCCTCGGCGTGACGCTGCCCGCGTCGATGGCCGTGGGCCGGGCCGGCCACACCCGGGGGGCCGGGCGGGTCACGCGCAGGGTGCCCGTTCCCGACTTGCCCCCGCGGGTCGTCAGGAAGTGCAGGGTGTTCACGCCGGGACGCAGCGGCCACCACTCCATGAACAGGCCGTCCGGGCCGACCGTCACGGCCTTGCCGTCGATCCGCAGGTCGGCCCCTGGACTCACGCTGCCCTCCAGGATGACGTGGTCGAAGGGTACGGTCGCGCCGGGATCCGGATACGCGACGAACACGTCAGGCGCCCCGGATGGCGTGGCGGGAGCCGCCGCCTGCCCTCCTGACAGGGTGAGGAGCAGAAACGCGGCGAGCTGCCGCATGGACGGGCGCATCCGACAGGTGTAGCACGGGCTTCGCGGCAGCAAATGAGCCGGCCCGGCCGCCGCGGGGGCGTATGCTGGGTGGACTCATGAACGACGTGCTGGTAGAGACGTACGAGGCGGCCCTGCCCGAGTACGAACGCCTGCGTGACGCGGCCGTCGCGCACACGAACGCCCTGCTGGCCCCCTCCGGCCTGAACATCCACCACGTCACCGGCCGCGTGAAACGGCCCCTGAGTCTGGCGGACAAGTTGCTGCGCAAGCCTGGTCAGTACCACACGCTGGACGAGGTCACGGATCTGGTCGCGGTGCGCGTCATCACGTACTTCGAGTCGGATGTGGCCACCGTGTCCAGGCTGGTCGAGCAGGCCTTCGACGTCGACTGGGAGCATTCCATCGACAAGAGCAAGATGCACGACCCGGATCGGTTCGGGTACATGGGCGTGCATTACGTGGTGCGCCCGCGACCGGATGGAACCGACGGGAGTGCCGTCCCGGATCGGCAGTTCGAGATCCAGATCCGGTCGATCCTCCAGCACGCCTGGGCCGAGATCGAACATGACCTGGGGTACAAGAACCGCGCGGCCGTGCCGCGGGAGGTCAGCCGCCGCTTCTACCGGCTGGCGGGCCTACTGGAAATGGCCGACGAGGAGTTCATGACCCTGCACCGCCTGTCCCAGCATTACGCCTCTACGCTGCCCGAGCGCGTGCGCGACACGCCCGACAGCGTGTTCATCGACGCGCAGAGCCTGACCTTCATGATGGAAATGCCGCCGGTCAGGACGCTGGACGAGCAGGTGGCCGGCGCGCTGAACGTGCTGCTGCTCACCGGCTGGCCCGACCCGGAACGCCCGCAGCGGCTGGCGACGCTGCTGCAGTACGTGGGCGTGAACTCGGTGGGAGCGTTGCAGAAGGAGCTGCGCCGGCACGGTTCGGAGATCGTGGCCTTCGCCGCCGAGCTGATGCCGCGCCTGCGCGACGTGTGGTTCCCGGTCGGGGGCGTGCGGCCCGGCACCAGCGTGGTGCACTTCGCGCTGATGCGCGCCTGCGCCAACCCGTCTCTGAACCCGCAGGAGATCGTGCAGGCGCTTGATCTCAGCAGCGTCCGCGCGACCGCCCACCTCGTGGACACCGTGCGCGCGACGTATGCCGAGGTGACCCGCTCCCGCGCGGGCTAACCCATTGCTGCACCCGGGATTCGCAGGCCAGGCCAGTGGTGCAGGTGGGTGGGACTGGCCAGTTGGGCCATCGAACCGAGCTGCGGGTCAGCCGCTCCCAGTGCCGTTCGCCCGCAGGGCCGCGAAGGTGTCGCGCAGGACTCGCCGGGCCTCGTGGGCCCGCACGCCGGTCGTGACGGTAGGCCGCACTCCCCAGTGGTGCGCCAGGACATCGGTGACGCCGCCCAGCGCACCCGCCTTGGGATTCGCCGCGCCGAACGCGATGTGACCGATCCGGGCTTCCAGTGCCGCGCCCAGGCACATCGGACACGGCTCCAGCGTGACGACCAGCGTGCAGCCGGTCAGGTACGGCGTACCGAGCGTCGCGGCGGCGTTCCGCAGGGCCTCCAGCTCCGCGTGGCGGGTCATGTCCGCGTGCTCGCGGCTGCGGTTGCGGCCCCGTCCGACCACCGCGCCGTCCGATCCCAGCACGACCGCACCGACCGGCACCTCCTGCGCAGCGGCCGCCTCGTGGGCCAGGGTCAGCGCCTCCCCCATCGCCGCATGCAGGGGCTCGACGGATTCGGCGGTTCGTTCGCGGGCGCCCACCGCCCAGATGGGTGCAGTCAGGCCCACCCACTGCACCGCTCCGTTCTCGTCCACGATCACGGACACGCGGTCCCGGTCGCCGCGCGGCACCCGGCGATCCGTGAGCACGTCGCTGAGCTTGCGGGTGCCGCCCGGCAGGTGGATGCGGTCACCGGCCTGCCGGGTGCGGAGCGTCCAGCCGTCCGGCAGCGAAAAGGCTGGAGCTGCACCCACCGCCGAATCCAGGTGCAAGTGGCTGCCCGTGACCGTGACGTCCCGGCCACCCGGCAGCGTGAGGTGTGCGGTCTGACCTCCTTGCAGCGCGGCGGCCAGGGCTTCCACCTGTGGGGCATGGACGTCCTGCCGGGCAGTTGCGAGTTCCTGACGCACCCAGCGGCGCAGCACGGCCAGCGACATCCGCGCTCGCGGCGCATGTGGAGTCAGCTGCCGCGCCGCGCCCTGCAGGGCCGCGTCGTCCTGGGCCTGATAGCGGGCCAGCCGCGCGAGGGCCACCTCCAGACCGGGAAACCGCTCCTCCAGCTGCGGCATCACCTGCGCCCGCACCCACGCGCGGGTGTAGGCAGGATCGGCGTTCGACTCGTCCTCACGCCAGTCCTGACCCTGGGCACGCAGGAAGGCCTCGATCTCCTGGCGGCCCACGTCCAGCCACGGGCGACGCAGGGGGCCGCGCTCAGGCTGGATGCCGCCCAGCACGGCCTCTCCTCTCAGCACCTGCATCAGCACCGTCTCGGCCTGATCCCGCCGGGTGTGGGCGGTCAGGATCGTGTCGGCACCGTGGGCACGTGCCACCCGTGCCAGGAATTCGTAGCGGATGCGCCGGGCGGCGTCCTCCACGTTCCAGCCGCGCCGCGCCGCCACGGCCGCCACATCGACCCGCGTGGTCTGGAAGGGCACGTCCAGCCGCACGGCCAGGGCCGCCACCCACCCGGCATCTTCAGCCGATCCGCGGCGCAGTGCGTGATCAAGGTGCGCCACCACGACCCGCACCCCGCCGTGGTGCAGGGCGAGCAGCAGGGCCACGGAGTCCGCACCGCCCGACACGCCCGCGACCACCCGCCGACCCGCGAAGCCGGCCAGGGGGCGGGCCAGCGCAGGAGGTACGCCGGCCAACGGAGAACGGAGAGCGGCACGTTGCACAGGCCGCATTGTAGGAAGGCGGAGCCATCCATGCCGACCTGGGTTTACGGAGCCGATCACCCCCGCCGGGCGCGGTCTCAGGTTCACGGTCTTTCCAGGGGAAGGCCGGTAGACTGTGGGCATGAGTGTCCGTCCTGGTGCCCCCGCACCCCTGTTCGAGAAACGCAGTGACGACGGTCGGGTGATTCGACTGGCGGACCTGCGTGGACGCTGGGTGGTGATGTTCTTCTACCCGCGTGCCCACTCGGCCGGCTGCTCGATCGAGGCGCAGCGCTTTGAGGCGGCGCTGCCGGAGTTCGAGCGGCTCGGCGCCGTGGTGATCGGCGTGAGCACGGACACCGAGGCCAGGCAGGCCCGCTTCCGGGACACCTGCTCGCTCAGCTATCCGCTGCTGCCCGACAGCGACCGCAGCGTGTGCCGCGCGTACGGGGTGCTCGGCCCGCTGGGGGGGCTGCTGAACATGGCCGCGCGGGAAACGGTGTTGATCGACCCGAATGGCGTGGTGGCGGCCCGCTGGCGCAACCCGAACCCGGCCGCCCATGTTCCTGCGGTGCTGCGCGCCCTGGAGGGCCATCCCGGCGACGTCCCCCAGGCCATACCCGGCACCTGACGCATCTGTTGGGCGGGAGGGCGTCCGGACGCTACCTGGAGGTCATCCTCCCCTGAGGAACGTCAGCGACTCCTGGTACAGCATCTCGGTCGTGTCGAGGCTGGCGAAGGTGTGGGTGCCGCCGGGAATGGCGGTCGCGTCGCAGCCGAGCGCTCGGGCATAGCGCACTCCGTACTCGGGCGGGCAGACTTCGTCGGCGTCGCCGTGGAGGACGTGGGCCACGCCGCCCCAGCGGGCCGCCACGTCCAGCGGGCGCTGGCGCAGCATGTCCTGGTAGAAGGCCCGGCCGACCGGCCAGCCGCCCAGATCCGCGACGGTGGCCGGCATCTGACCGCCGGGCAGACGCGGCAGCCACGCGTCGGGCAGGGCTGGAGCCCACAGCAGCAGCCGGTGGGCCAGCGCGTCCGGCGCGGCGAGCGTGGCGACCAGCCCGCCCATGCTGAAGCCCAGCAGCATGACGCGCAGCGGATCGATGCCCGGCTGCCGCCGCAGGTAGGTGACCGCTGCGAGGGTGTCCTGCACCTCCGTCCCCACGGTCACGTCGCTGAACTCCCCGTGGGATTCGCCACTGCCCCGGCAGTCGAAGCGCAGGCTGGCGATGCCCTGCGCGGCCAGGCGCCGGGAAAACCGCACGAACAGGCGCTGGGCCTCGATGCGGTTGCCCGTGAAGCCGTGCACGAACACCACGGACGGCCAGCCGCTGGCCGGGGCGTCGGCATCCGGCGTGTGCACCATGCCGTACAGGCGGCTGCCATCGACACTGAACTGCGCAAAACTTTCCACGCTCCGAATTCTGCCACCGCCGGGTGGCCGCGCCCTACACTCCGGGCATGTCGCCGCTCCCGCTGCCCGTGATTCTCGATGGTGACCCTGGTCTGGACGACGCGGTCGCGTGGTGGCTGGCCCTGGCCAGCCCGGAACTGGATGTGCTGGCCGTCACCACCGTGCATGGCAACGTGCCGCTGACGCTCACGACCCGGAACGCCGGGGTGGTGCTGGCCCTGGCAGAGGCGTCCGTGCCGTACCACGCGGGGGCCGACCGGCCCCTGGTGCGCGGCAGCGTGACGGCCGCGTCCGTTCACGGAGCCACCGGCCTGCCGGCCGCAGGACTGCCCGAGCCCGCCCGGCCCCCGGAGGCGGAACACGCGGTGCAGACAATGATCCGCGTGGTGCGCGCCCGGCCGGGGGCCGTGACCGTCATTGCGACTGGCCCCCTCACGAACGTGGCGCTGGCCTTCCGGCTGGCTCCGGATCTGCCGGGACTTGTGCGGGAGGTCATGTGGATGGGCGGCAGCACCGCTCAGGGCAACCGCACGCCGGCCGCGGAGTTCAACGCCCTGGCCGACCCGCACGCGGCGCGGATCGTGTTCGAGTCCGGGGTGCCGCTGCGGATGGTGGGACTCAACGTCACGATGCAGTGCATTGCCACGCCGGAGCGGGTGCAGGCCCTGCGCAACCTGGGCAACCGGGCTGGAACCGTAAGTGCCGAGTTGCTCACCTTCTACGCCGGCGTCTACCGCGAGAAGTACGGCTTGAATGGCGGAGCGCTGCACGATCCGCTGGCGGTCGCGGCCGTGATCTGGCCTGACCTGCTGACGTGGGCGGCCATGGACGTGCAAGTCGAGGTGCAGGAGGGCGCGAACCTGGGCCGCACGACCTGTGACCTGTACGGTGTGACAGGCCACGTAGGTACGGCACGGGTGGCCGTGGGGGTAGATGACCCGGCCTTCTTTGCGCGGCTGCTGGAACGGCTCGCCACTCTGCCGTGACCGTCTGGACGGTGAAGTGTCCTGATGCCGCTTCAGGTCAGGTCGAAGTCCAGGCGCAGTGAGGTGACCTCACGGGATCCGTGGGTCGATGGAATCGGGGGCGTTCCGGCGAGTAAGGCCTCTTCTTCTGGCGCAGGGAGCGCAGGAACGGGCACGTTCGGCAGGTCGGCGGGAAGGCCGGGCACATCTGCGCGGCGCAGCAGCGTCACGGCACCCTGGTGGGCGTTCATGCGAACGAAGGCGTCCGGCTGCATCCACTCCGGGCGGCGGCCCCGCAGGCCCACGGCCGGTCGTCCGACGCTGCGTTCGTGCAGGGCGGCCGGGGACAGCGGTCCGGCCCGGTCGAGGATCACGGCCGCCGCTCCCGCCAGCTGTGGCCACTGCCAGGGGCGCACGTCGGCGCACAGCGCAATACGGCCCTCCGGGACGGGCTGACCGGGAATCCACTGGTACAGCAGGCCGTCGCGCACGCCAGGCGACAGCGGCACCACCGGATAGTGCCGGTCGACCAGCGTCCAGGTCGGAACCTGTGGCGCAGGCGAGTGTTGCAGGCGGCGCAGCTGGGTCAGGCCGCGCAGCGTGGCGGGATCCAGCGTGCCGTCGAGCGCGTCGCGCAGTTCGGTGGGCGTGAGCCAGCGGGCATCGGCCGGGCGGATCAGCCACCCGGCCTCGGTGAGCAGCGCCGCCGCCCGGACGGCTGCCCGGATCAGGTCACGGCGGGCCTGTCGCTGAGCGGCCTGGTGGGCGTACAGCGCGGCGTGCTGCGCGCGGGCCGCCTCGACCAGACTGCGGGCCGCCCCGCGCCGCGCGCCCGTCAGGGTGGTCATGAGCTGCTGAAGGGCGGCGTCCGCGCTGTGCGCGCCGGAACCGCCGGTCGCATTGAGGCCGCTGAGAAGCTCCAGGTGCAGGACATTGCGCTGCTCCAGCCAATGCCAGCTCACCGCGCGCAGCGCCTCGGTGGCCAGCACGGCGTTGTACGTGGTCAGGGTGTCGGGGTCGTGGTTCAGGCGCTGGATGGCCCGCGACAGCTGCGTGGCCGGTGACACCGCCGCGCCGACTTCGGCTGCGCCCCGGACCGTGGAACCGGACGAACTGCGCGACCCCAGGGCCGCCTGATGGAGCAGGTCCAGTCGCGGCCGGGGCGCGGGCACAGCCGGTTCCTCCAGTTCGACGGTCACGCCCAGGGCCAGCTGGAAGGCCACTGCCTGATCCCGGTTCAGCGGCGCGGTCAGGGCGTCCAGGTGCGCGGCGTGAAGGTACAGGCGACCGCCCTGCTGCGAAAGCAGGCGCGTGCTCAGGCCGTCCGGATCGCTCAGGTTGAGGGCCTGGAGGAGGGTGCGGGCCTGACCTTGCAGGATCAGGCGCACGATCCCCAGTTCCAGGGGACAGAGGGCGGCCGGGTGGTCGTCCAGGGGAAGCCACCGGGTGGACGGCCGGGTGGGTGCGGGAGCTGCGGTCATGGGCCTTGCTCATTGTGGCCTCAAGATCGGCACGCTGCAAGCCTGGAGGCGCGGCTGGCGCGACGTCTGGCCTTCTACCTGGACGCCTGAGCCGAAGGGAGGGTGCTCCTGGTATTCCAGGCCAAGCCTTCCGGGCCAACCTGCCGGGCGGGAGGAGTGCCGCCATGGATCGAATCCGCAGCACTCTGGCATTGGAGCAATTTCATCCGTGATTCCATGCCTGGATGGCGGGGTGGCCGGGCCTAGCTCCTGTCTGGACAGGCAGGATTTTCGCGCTGTCAACGCATTCCGTGGCCCTGCCGCCCGGCAGGGGCGTAGTGTAAGCTCAGCGGGTATGAACGTCATCGGGAAAGTCACCGTGCTGCCCCAGCTGCCGCCGGTTCTGTCGCGGCTGTCCGAGCTGGCCTACAACCTCTACTGGTCCTGGACACCCCACGCCCAGGCGCTCTACCAGGAACTCGCCCCGCAGGCGTGGGAGCGCTTCCAGCACAATCCTGTGCGAACCCTGCTCGACGTTCCGCAGTCGCGACTGGACGAGATGGCCGCCGATCCTGCGTATGTCGCCCGCTACACGCAGGTCATGGCTGATTTCGACGCCTACATGACCAAACAGGACACCTGGGCCAGCCAGCACGCCCCGGCCATGAAGCCGGTGGCGTACTTTTCGATGGAGTACGCCTACCACGAGTCCCTGCCGATCTACTCCGGCGGTCTGGGTGTGCTGGCCGGCGACCACTGCAAGAGCGCGTCCGACCTGGGGATTCCCTTCACGGCCGTGGGCATGTTGTTCCACCAGGGCTACTTCACGCAGCTGTTCGACCGAGACGGCTGGCAGAACGAGACCTACGAAGAACTCGACCTGACGACCCTGCCCATCACCCCAGCCCTCACGGCCGCCGGCGAGGAAGCGCGGGTCGTGGTGCGCATCGGGAACCGCGATGTCCACTCGCGTATCTGGAACCTGAACGTGGGCCGCATCCGGGTGCTGCTGCTCGACACCAATGTTCCCGAGAACAGCGACGACGACCGCAAGCTGACCGCCCGCCTGTACGGTGGCAACCAGGAACTGAGGCTGCAGCAGTACGTGCTGCTCGGCGTGGCCGGCATCCGTGCGCTGCGCGTCCTGAACGTTCCAGGCGACGTGTACCACATGAACGAGGGGCACGCGGCCCTGCTGTCGCTGGAACGCATCCGCGAACAGGTCGAGTCCGGCCTTGACTTCCGCACGGCACTGGAAACCGTCGCCAGCAGCACGCTGTTCACCACGCACACCCCGGTCGCGGCCGGGAACGACGCCTTCGCTTACGACCTGGTCGACCGGTATTTGGGCCAATGGCCCTCGCTGCTCGCCACCACGCGCGAAGACCTGTACACCCTGGCCAAGCACGAGCAGGTGTGGGACAACCACCTGGTGCCGACCTTCTCCATGACCGTGTTCGCGCTGAACATGAGCCGCGCCGCGAACGGCGTGTCGGAACTGCACGGCGAGGTGTCGCGCAAGATGTGGAACTTCCTGTACGAGGGCGCGGAGCCGGAGGAAGTCCCGATCGGGCACGTCACGAACGGCGCGCACAACCTGACCTTCACGTCGCAGGCCATGCGCGACCTGCTCTCGACCGTGCTGCCCGCCAACTGGACGGAACGCCTGGAAGACGAGCAGATGTGGACAGCCGTGGAGGCGCTCACCGATCAGCAGCTCAGCGACGTGCAGCTGGTCATGAAGCGCGACATGATCACCTTCGTGCGTGCCCGTGCGCGCGAGCAGATGCTCCGCAACGGGGCCTCGGCCGCCGACGTGGCCGCCACCGACACCCTGATGAGCGAGAACGCCCTGACCATCGGCTTCGCGCGCCGCTTCGCCACGTACAAGCGCGCCACGCTGCTCCTCCGCGACCGCGCCCGCCTGAGCCGCATCGTGAACGACCCGGAACGCCCGGTGCAGTTCGTGTTCGCGGGCAAAGCCCACCCCGCCGACAACCCCGGCAAGGCCTTCATCCAGGAGATCTACAAGGTGTCGCAGGAACCCGAGTTCCGCGGCAAGATCGTGATCCTGGAGAATTACGACATGAACGTCGCCCGCCACCTCGTGCAGGGCGTGGACATCTGGCTGAACAACCCCCGTCGCCCGCTGGAGGCCTCCGGCACCAGCGGCATGAAGGCGTCCTTCAACGGCAGCCCCAATTTCAGCGTGCTGGACGGCTGGTGGCGCGAGGGCTACGACGGCACGAACGGCTGGCCGATCGGCGAGGAACGCGAGTACGCCGACCTGAACGTGCAGGACGACGCCGACGCCTTCAGCCTGTACCAGACGCTGGAACAGGACATCGTGCCGCGCTACTACGGCGGCAAGGCCGGCAAGGACTCCTGGGCGCACACGGTACGCCAGGCCATCCAGACGTGTTCACCGCGCTTCTCCATGCAGCGTCAGGTGATCGATTACGTGCAGAAGTACTACATGCCGCTGGCGGCCCGCGGGGCGAAGGTGGCCTCGGGCGGCGCCGCGCAGGCCCGCGAGATCGCCGCCTGGAAGACCTGGGTGCGCCAGCAGTGGCCGTACACCAGCATCAGCGCGCAGGCGACCCTCCCTGCAACCAGCCAGCCCGGCGAAAGCGTGCCGGTCACGGCGCAGGTGAACGCGGCCGGGATCAACCTCGACCAGTTGCGGGTCGAGGCCGTGCTCGACCGCAACGGTCATATCACGCGCGTGGCCCTCGCCAGCCAGGGCGACGGAACCTACAAGGCGAACGTGCCTCTGAAGGACAGCGGCCTGTACTCGGTCGGCGTGCGCATGATCCCCGAAGCCGAAGGCCTCAGCAACGACCTCGAAGCGGGCCTGATCAAGTGGGCCTGAGCCGGAACCCCTGAACTGCCCGAACTGACCACCGTTCACACTGCCCCCGCGCCGGTCTGGCGTCGGGGGCGTTCCTGTGCCCGGGGGACGCTCATGGCATTTCCCAGGGGCTGTACGAGCAGCGCAGAGTGGCCAATCGCTGGAAGGTGATGGACGAGGCGAAGGAGCTGAAGGGACGCATCCGCTCGACGTCAACCATCGGACGGGATGGCCGCCGTGGTGCTTTAATGCCCCGGTGCGTCTGAAGACCTTGCCCCCACTGCCCGCCGTGGCGCTGGCCATGCTGAGCATCCAGGGGGGCGCGGTTTTCGCGAAGATGCTCTTCCCGCAGGTCGGCCCCACCGGCGCGACCGCCCTGCGCGCCGGCCTGGGCTTCCTGCTGCTGCTGGCGCTGTTCCGGCCAAACCTGCGGGCCCTGAACCGCGCCGACTGGCTGGCCATCGTGCCCTACGGAGCGGTGCTGGGGATCATGAATCTGGTGTTCTACCAGGCGCTCGACCGGCTGCCGCTTGGGCTGGCCGTGACGCTGGAGTTCGTGGGGCCGCTGGGCGTGGCCCTGTTCCTGTCGCGGCGCGCCGTGGATTTCGTGTGGGTGGCCCTCGCGGCGCTCGGGATCGCGCTGATCGCTCCTCACAGCACCGCCACGGCCCATGGTGTCGATCCACTGGGCGTGGCGCTGGCCCTGCTGGCCGGGGCCTTCTGGGGCGCCTACATCCTGCTGGGGGGCGTGGTGGGCCGCCGCGTGCCCGGTGTGACCGGCGTGACGGCCGGACTGCTGGTCGCCTCGGTGATCAGCGTGCCCCTCGGGGTGGCGCATGCGGGCACGGCGCTGCTCTCGCTGCCGGTGCTGGCGGCCGGGCTGGGGGTCGCAGCCCTTTCGGCGGCGTTGCCGTTCAGCCTGGAGATGAGCGCCCTGCGCCGCCTGCCCGCCCGCACCTTCGGCATCATGATGAGCGTCGAACCGGCGTTCGGAGCGCTCAGCGGCCTGATCTTCCTGCACGAGCACCTGACGCTCACCCAGTGGCTGGCGATGCTGTGCGTGATCGTGGCGAGTGCCGGCGTGCAGCTGACCCAGCAACGGACGGACCTGCCCCTCGTGGCCTGAAGGGGCGTGCTCAGCCCAGACGGCGTGCAAAGGCCCGGTAGGCCCGGGGCGCGAGGCCCACGGCGGCGCGGAAGGCGCGGGTGAACGCGCTGTGGTCGAAGTACCCGCACTCGACCGCCACCTGCGCGACCGGCTGGTCCGTCTCGCGCAGGAGGGTGATGGCGGCGTCCACCCGCACACGCGTGAGGAGCTGCGTGGGCGTCAGGCCGTAGACCCTGCGCGTCTGACGTTCGAAGGCGCTCACGCTGAGGCCTGCCGTCCGGGCGAGATCGGCGACGCCCAGCGGTGACGCATACCCGGTATGCAGGCGGGCGATGGCGGCCGCCAGGGCGCTGGCATGCGCCGTGGGCAGCGTCAGATCGCGCGACAGGCCCACCAGTCCCACGGCCCTCCCCTGTTCATTCAGAGCCCGTTTGGTGGTCAGGCACCAGCCCGTCTGGCCGCCGGGGTACAGGTGGAGTTCCAGGTGCTCGGTCAGGTCATGTCCGGCCAGCACGCGCGCGTCCTGCCGGGTATACGTTGTGCCGAGTCCGCCGGGAAAGACGTCCTGGGCCAGGCGGCCCAGCAGATCTTCCTGACGGGTCAGGCGCAATCGGGTCAGCAGGGTGCGGTTGGCGTACAGGTAGCGGCCATGCACGTCCTTGACGAAGGCCACCGTATCCGGCAGGACATCCAGCAGGCCGGTCAAACCCGCGAGAGTTGAGGCTGGGAGGGCCAGAGCAGAGAGCGGAACCACGTCCTGAACTATGCCCGAATCGGCGCGAGACGTACGCAAGGAATACAAGACAGAACGCGGCCCGGAGCCTACCCTGAAGACATGACCGCCATCCGGTTCGTCGATTCGCACACGGCCGGGGAACCGACGCGCGTGATCCTCTCGGGCTTTCCAACGTTGCCGGGAGCGACGCTGGCCGACCAGCGAGCCGCCCTGGCCGGTGAGTACGCGCCGTGGGCCCGGCGGGTGAACAACGAACCGCGCGGGAACGACGTGCTGGTCAGCGCCCTGCTCGTGCCGCCCCACGATCCGGGCTGCGCGGCGGGCGTGATCTACTTCAACAACGTGGGCCCGCTGGGCATGTGCGGGCACGGCACGATCGGCGTGGTGGCCACCCTGGCGCACCTGGGCCAGATCGCGCCCGGCGAGCACCGCATCGAGACGCCGGTCGGGGTGGTCACGGCCACGCTGCACGCCGACGGCCGAGTGAGCGTGGCGAACGTCCCCGCCTTCCGGCACGCGAAGGACGTGGTCGTGGAGGTGCCGGGTATCGGGAGTGTCCGGGGCGACGTCGCGTGGGGCGGCAACTGGTTCTATCTGGTGGACATGCAGCAGCCGGGCCTGGGCGGGGCGGCCATTGGCCCGGAGCGCATCGAGACCCTCACGGAGCTGGCGTGGACGATCCGGGGCGCACTGGAGGCCCAGGGCGTGACGGGCCGGGACGGCGCCGTGATCGACCACATCGAGCTCATGGGGCACGGGGGAACGGCGCACCGCAACTTCGTGCTGTGTCCGGGCCGCGCCTACGACCGCAGTCCCTGCGGCACGGGCACCAGCGCGAAGCTCGCGTGCCTGGCCGCCGACGGCCTGCTCGCCCCCGGCGAGGTCTGGCGGCAGGAAAGCGTGATCGGGAGCGCGTTCGAGGGCACATACACACTGCGAGGCGGCGAGGTTCATCCGGTCATCACCGGGCAGGCGTTCATCACGGCCAGCGGGGAACTGATCGTGCAGGGCGGCGATCCCTTCGCATGGGGCATTCCAGGATGACGGAGACATCATGACGTCCGGTCTGCGCGCGGTCGTGGTCGGGGGCGGCATGGTCGGCGCGGCGTGCGCGGACGTCCTGGCCCGGCACGGGGCGGCGGTCACCGTGGTCGAGTCCGGCCCGGTGGGCGGCGGGGCGACGGCGGCGGGCATGGGCCATCTGGTCGTCATGGACGACAGTCCCGCGCAACTGGCCCTCACGGCGCGCAGCCTGGAACTGTGGGCTGCACTGGCCCCGACGCTGCCTGCCGCCGCCGACTACCGCGAGTGCGGCACGGTCTGGGTCGCCAGCGACGACGAGGAACTGGCCGCCGTGCAGCCCAAACAGGCCGCCTACCGGGCCTCGGGACGGACTGCAGAGGTGCTGGACGCCGACGAGCTGGCTGGCCTGGAACCGTCGCTGCGGCCCGGACTGGCCGGCGGCCTGCACGTGCCCGGCGACGCCGTGGTGTACGCCCCGGTGGCCGCCGCCTTCCTGCTGGAGCGCAGCGGCGCCACCCTGATCCATGCGGCCGTCGTGGGGCTGGAGGACGGGGCAGTCCGTCTGGGCGACGGTTCGCGCCTGTCGGCCGAGCTGATCGTGGTCGCGGGCGGCATCGGCTCGCTGGCGCTGCTGCCGCAACTGCCGCTGCGCCAGCGCAAGGGCCACCTGCTGATCACGGAACGCGGCGGGCTGGACGTGACCCACCAACTGGTCGAGCTGGGGTACCTGAAAAGCGCCCATGCCAGCGACGCCGACAGCGTGGCCTTCAACGTGCAACCCCGCCCCACCGGGCAACTGCTGATCGGCTCCAGCCGTCAGTTCGACCAGCCCGATCCAGACCTGGACTGGCGGCTGCTGCGGCGCATGCTGGAACGCGCCCAGGCGTACCTACCAGGGGTGGCGTCTCTGTCGGCCCTGCGCGTGTGGACAGGGCAACGCTGCGCGACGCCGGATCACCTGCCCCTGATCGGCTGGCATGGCGAGCGCGCCGGAGTCTACGTGGCGACCGGGCACGAGGGCTTGGGCATCACGACCGCGCTGGGCACGGCGGAACTGCTGGCCGCGCAGGTATTCGGCACCTCCAGCGCCCTGACTGCCTTCGACTTCGGTGTGGGCCGCTTTCATGGGGCCAGGTGGCCGGAGGCCGTGCATGCCTGAACTGTGGATCGAGGGGCGGGCCGTGAGAGTTCCCGACGGTTCGAGCGTACTGGCCGCCCTCCAGAACGCGGGGATCCGGACGCTGCGCCAGAGCCTGAGCGGCGAACCGCGCGGCGCCCTGTGCGGCATGGGCAGCTGTCTGGAATGCCGCGCCCTGGTGGATGGACGTGTCGTCCGCACCTGCCTGACGCCCGTGCGCGATGGCCAGCACATCACCCTGTTCGCCGAGGGCGTCCATGACCGTTGAGGCGCACACGGACATCGCCGTGGTCGGCGCCGGACCGGCCGGGTTGAGCGCGGCCCTGAATGCCGCGCGTTCCGGCCAGACGGTCACCCTGATCGACGCACAGCCCGGACGGGGCGGGCAGATCTGGCGCGGCGCGAAGGTCGACACGCCCCATCCGGCGGCGACGCTGCTGCATGCCCTGGACGCCTGCCCGAACGTGCGCTGGCCGGGACAGACGGAGATCGCGTGGGTGGAGGCCTCAGGCGACGACCGGACGCTGATCCTGCATGGGCCGGACGGACTGACCCGCCTGCACACGGGCCGCGTGATCCTGGCCACGGGCGCCGTGGAGCGCTTCCTGCCCTTTCCCGGCTGGACCCTTCCCGGCGTGACCGGCGCCGGGGCACTCCAAGCGATGGTGAAGGCCGGGCTGGACGTGCGGGGCGCGCGGGTCGTGGTGGCGGGCAGTGGGCCGCTGCTGCTGGCGGTCGCGGCGGGTCTGCGCCAGGCCGGAGCCCGAGTGCTGGGCATCGCCGAGCAGGCGCCGCTGGCGAGCGCAGCCCGCTTCGGGCTGGCAGCGGCGCGGCTGGGCGGCAAGGCGCGCGAGTCCGCCGGTCTGGCATGGGCGCTGCGCGGCGTGGGCTACTGGCCGGGCACGTATCCCGTTCTGGCCGAGGGAAACGGCACGCTGGAGCGCGTGACCCTGCGCCGCGCCGGCCGGAACACGACCCTGGACTGCGAGTGGCTGGCCGTGGGCTTCGGTCTGGTGCCCGAGACGCGCGTGGCGGCGCTGCTGGGCTGCGCCCTGACCGACTCCGGAGCGGTGCAGGTGGATGCCTGGGGCCAGACGAGCGTGCGCGGCGTCTACGCGGCGGGCGAGATCACGGGCGTGGGCGGCGTGGACAAGGCGCTGCACGAGGGCACCGTGGCTGGATGTGCGGCCAGCGGGCAGATCGAGCGCCTGCGCGACGCGGCAGCCACCTCGGCCCGGCACTCTGCCTTCCAGGCGGCGCTGGATCGCGCGTTCACCCTCCGCCCCGAACTACGGGAGCTGCCCGCTCCGCACACCGTCATCTGCCGTTGTGAGGACGTCACCCACGCGCAGCTCCGCACCCAGGCCGGATGGACCGATGCCAAGCTCCAGACGCGCTGCGGCATGGGCGCGTGCCAGGGCCGGGTGTGCGGGCCAGCCACGGAGGCGCTGTACGGTTGGCGCTTCAGCGGTGTCCGCCCACCTCTGACGCCCCTGCCGATATCCGACCTGCTCACCCCGCCGTAACGCCCTCGATCTGCCCACCCACTGCCCAGGAGGCCCCACCATGACCACGCCGACCACGTTCCAGGGAGTCTTTCCCGCCATCACCACGCCCTTTAATGCAGACGGCAGAGTCGATCACGGATTCCTGCACGAACACGCCCGCTGGATGATGACGGCCGGGAATGTCGGCATGATTCCGCTGGGCTCGCTGGGCGAGGGCAACACGCTGGACTTCCCGGAAAAGACCGCCATCCTGGAGACACTGGTGGACGCCCTCGGGGACGCTCCCGTGATCCCCGGCATTGCCAGCCTGTCCACGCACGGCGCGGTGCAGCTTGCGCAGGCCGCGCGCGACATCGGCTGCCGGGGCCTGATGGTGCTGCCGCCCTACGTGTACACCAGCGACTGGCGCGAGATGAAGGCCCACGTGGCGACCGTGCTGGCCGCGACCGAGCTGCCGGTGATCCTGTACAACAACCCCATCGCGTACCGCACGGACTTCCTGGCCCCACAGGTCGCGGAACTGGCGGCCGAACACGCGAACCTGCGCGGCGTGAAGGAATCCAGCGGCGACGCCCGACGGGTCACGGCCCTGCGCGCGGCCCTGCCGGACAGCGTGGATATCCTGGTCGGCCTGGACGACATGGCGCTTGAGGGCGTCGCGGCGGGTGCCACCGGGTGGGTGGCTGGCCTCGTGAACGCCTACCCGGCCGAGAGCGTGAAGCTGTTCGAGCTGGCCCGCGCCGGGGACTGGGCAGCGGCGCGCGACCTGTACACCTGGTTCCTGCCACTGCTGCGCCTGGACACGGTGAACAAGTTCGTGCAGCTCATCAAGTTCGTGCAGGAGGAGGTCGGGCATGGCAGCGCCCGCGTGCGCGCTCCGCGCCTGGAACTGACCGACGAGGAGCAGGCGATGGTGCGCGGACTGCTGCGGGCCGCGCAGGCATGACGGCCCGCGACTTCAGGGGCATCAACCCCGCGACGGGCGACGCGCTGGAGCCGCCCTACCCGGTGACGGACGCCGCCACCCTGGAGGCGACGGTGCAGTCCGCGGCGTCTGCCGCCGACGCGTATGCAAGGACGTCAGGTGCACGGCGGGCCGAGTTCCTGACCGCCGCCGCCGCCAACCTGGAAGCGCTGGGAGAGGACATCGTCGCGCGGGCCATGCTGGAAACGGCGCTGCCCGAGGCCCGGCTGCGCGGTGAACTGGCCCGGACATCGAACCAGTTGCGGCTGTTCGCCCACGTGGCCCAGGAAGGGTCGTGGGTGGAGGCCCGCCTGGATCGCCCGGACGCAGCCCGAATGCCCCCGAAGCCCGATCTGCGTTCCATGCGCGTGCCGCTCGGGCCGGTGGTCGTGTTCGGTGCGAGCAACTTCCCCCTGGCCTTCTCGGTGGCCGGTGGCGATACCACCTCCGCGCTGGCGGCAGGCTGCCCGGTAATCGTCAAGGCGCACCCGGCACATCCGGGGACGTCCGAACTGGCAGCGCGGGCGATCTCGGAGGCGGCACGCACCAGCGGTCTGCCTGAAGGCGTGTTCGGTATCGTCTACGACGATGGATACGGCGCCGGACTGACCCTGACGCGGCACCCGCTCGTCCAGGCCGTGGCCTTCACCGGCTCCCGCGCGGGGGGGCTGGCGCTTCTCCAGGCGGCGCAGGCCCGTCCCGTTCCCATTCCCGTGTATGCCGAGATGAGTTCCGTCAATCCGGTGGTGTTCACCGTCGCGGGCCTGGCACAGGGCGGAGACGCTCTGGCAACGGCGCTGGCGGCCAGTATCAGCGGTTCCGGTGGGCAGCTCTGCACGCAGCCGGGCCTGCTGTTCGTACCAGAAGGGGAAACAGGCGATGCGTTCTTGCAGGCGACTGCCACGCAGCTCGACCAGACGCCAGCCTGCACTCTCCTGACGCGCGGCATCAACACCGCTTTCAACCAGGGAACGGTACGCCTCCGGGTGCATCCCGGCGTGACCGCGATCACCGCCGTTCCATCCACCGACACGGGCGCACAGGCCCAGCTCTACAGCGTCCCCGCCCGCGACTTCACGCCCGACCTGGAGGCCGAGGTGTTCGGCCCGGTCAGCCTCGCGGTTCGCTATGACGACATTGGCGAGGTGGCGACCCTGGTACGCGGCCTGGAAGGGCAGCTGACGGCCACTCTGCACGCCGATCCGGAAGAACTCTCGCGGCTGGGCGACCTGCTGGCCGCCCTCCAGAACCGGGCCGGGCGGGTGCTGTTCGGCGGCTTTCCCACGGGCGTGGAGGTTGGGCACGCCGTGGTGCACGGCGGCCCCTTCCCCGCCACCAGCATCGGCTCGGGCACCAGCGTGGGCACGCACGCCATCACGCGCTTCACGCGCCTGTTGGCCTACCAGAACTTCCCGGACGCGGCCCTGCCGCCCGCCCTCCAGGCGGCCAACCCCCTGAACCTCCTGCGACGGGTCGATGGCGACTGGAGCCGGGAACCCGTGTAACGGCCGGCCCCGCGCGACTCAATGGGAGCCGCTGCCGGTCATGAGCAGGCCCAGTTGGGTCTCGGTGGCCTGGGCGGCCGGCACCTCACCCACGACCTTGCCCTCGTACATCACGAGAATCCGGTCGGCGAGGTTCATGACCTCGCCCAGATCGGCGCTGATGAGCAGCACGGCCAGCCCCTGGTCGCGCGCCTCGACGATCCGCGCGTGGATGAACTCGATCGCGCCGATGTCCACGCCGCGTGTGGGCTGACTGGCGACCAGGATCTTAGGGTGTTTGCTCATCTCGCGCGCCACGATGATCTTCTGCGCGTTCCCGCCGGAGTAGCGGCTGGCCTGAAGGCTGGCACTCCTGGGGCGGACGTCGTACTTCTCGCTCAGGTCACGGGCGTTCTGGGCGATCACGTCCAGATCCAGCAGGCCGAAGCGCCCGGCGTAGGGCGCGTTGTCGTGCTTGCCCAGGATGTAGTTCTCGGCGGTCGTCATGTCCATGACCAGACCGCGTTCGTTGCGATCCTCGGGCACGTGGGCGAGCCCGGCGGCCTCGACACCCAGGACGCCCTGCGCCGGCTTGCCCTGGTAGGTGATGGTGCCGCTGTAGGCCTGCAGGCCGGTGATGGCCTCGACCAGTTCGCTCTGCCCGTTGCCCTCGACGCCCGCGATCCCCACGATCTCGCCGGCGCGCACCTCGAAGCTCACGCCGTCCACGGCGTTGCGGTGCTCGCCCTTCACGACGACGTTCTCCAGCGCCAGGGCGACCTCGCCCGGCCGGGCGGGTTCCTTGTCGACTTTTAGGACGACCTCGCGGCCGACCATCATGCGGGCCAGGGTCTCGGTCGTTGCGCCCGGCGTGGGAATGGTGCCGATCATCTTGCCGTCGCGGATGACCGAGATGGTGTCGCTGATCTGCAGCACCTCGTGCAGCTTGTGGGAAATGAAGACGACGGCGTTGCCGCTCTTCGCATACTGGTTCACCAGGAAGTCGAACAGCTCGTCGGTCTCGCTGGGCGTCAGGACGGCGGTGGGTTCGTCGAGGATCAGGATGCGCGCCCCCCGGTAGAGGGTCTTGAGGATCTCGACCTTCTGCTGAAGCCCGACGGGCAGTTCGCCCACGATGGCGTCGGGATTCAGGGCGAAGTTGAACTGCTTGATGAGTTCCCCGACGCGTTTGCGGGCGGCGCCGTAGTTGATGGACGTACCCGCCGTGGGTTCCATACCCAGGATGACGTTCTCGGTCACGGTTAGCGTTTCGACCAGCATGAAGTGCTGGAATACCATGCCGATCCCGCGTTTGATGGCATCGGAGGGATCGTGCAGGTTCACGACCTCGCCGTCCACGACGATCTCACCGCTGGTGGGCGGCTGGATGCCGTACACGATTTTCATCAGGGTGCTCTTGCCCGCGCCGTTCTCGCCGCACAGGGCGTGCACGCTGCCCCACCGGACCTGCATGGAAATGTTGTCGTTCGCGAGGACCAGCGGGAAGCGTTTGGTGATGCCGCGCAGTTCCAGGGCGTACTCGGACTGATGCCGGACCTCGCGCAGCACGTCGGCAGTGGGGGCGCTCATGCGCGGATTGTACCGGGTGGGCGAATCCCCTAGGGCAGGGGCGCGGCAGCCGTCAGAATGGCCACATGGAGTCCTTCTGGCTGGTGGTCACGGCGCTCGGGCGCGACGAGGCGTTCATCGTGGTTCTCGCGCTGTACACCTGGCTGGTGCGTCCGACTGGCGGGCGTGATCTGGGCGTGGCCTTCGCGCTCAGTTATCTCGTGAATACGGCCCTGAAGTACGGCTTGAACGAGCCGCGACCCTTCGCCACGGATCCGGCCGTGGCGTCCGAGGCCGCGAAAGCTACGGCTGGCGGGCCGGGCCTGCCGAGCGGCCACGCGCAGATGTCCGCCACATTGTGGGGAGGCATCGCCGCGCAGGTGAACCGGAGCTGGATGTGGGCCGTGGCCGCCGTGCTGGTCGTCCTGGTCGCGGGATCGCGGCTCGCGCTGCATGTCCACTACCCGGTGGACGTGTTGGTTGGCCTGCTGCTGGGCGCCGTCTTTGCCGGGCTGGCGGCGCGCGTTCATTTCCCGCAGGTCGATGTCCTGCGCTGGGCGCCGCCGCTGGTGGCGCTGGTCGTGGCGGCCTTCCTGCCCTCCGGTGGGCCGCGCGAGTACGCGGTGGGCCTGGGTCTGTTCGCGGGCTTCTGGTTCTCAAGGCCCACCTTCCGCACACCGGACACCGTGGCTGGGCGGGTGATCGTGGGTCTGCTGGGCCTGCTCGTGGTGTTCGCCGTGTATTTCGGCCTGTCGGCCCTGCCGCACGGCCTGCGGGATCTGGGTCTGGTGCGCGCCCTGAGGTATGCCGTGCTGGTACTCGTGGCCGTCGAGGGTGTCCCAGTCCTGCTGCGCCGCTGGTTGCCGCGCGTCGACCCGGCGCCGTCCGCGACTGCGGAGGCTCCTGCACGTGTGTGACTGCACGTGAACTGTGGGGTCGACCGGACACGGACATGGAAGAGCTTCCATTAGCCACTGGAGTGTGAGGAAGAGTACTATTAAAGTCCGCTCCTTCCAGCTTTGCGCCTTCCACGGAGGTCGTCATGTTGCACCGCACCCGTCGCTTCCTTCCCGTCCTGCTCGCCCTCCCTGTGGGGGCCGGTCTCATCGGAGCGGTCGCCCAGACGGCGCCGCCCGGCGGAAATCCACTGGCCCTGACCTACACCACGCCCGACGCCACGCATGGACAGGTGCTCGCCGGGCAGCACGAGTGTGCCAGCTGTCACGGGGGCGGCCTGGTCACCTCCTATCCGGGCTTGCCGTCGCTGGCCGGACAGCAACCCAGCTACCTGCGCCTGCAACTGGCGGCGTTCCGCGCGAAACTCCGACCGAACGACACCATGCAGAAGGTCGCTGCTGAGCTTAAAGACCAGGACATCGCCGATCTGGCCGCCTACGCCGCGACCCTCAGTCCCGGCCCCGCGTGGAAAGCCGACGACGCCCTGCGGGCCAAGGGAGCGGCCCTCTTCAATGCGGGTGATGGCAAGCGGAATATCATCGCCTGCGTGGTCTGTCACGGAGCGAATGGCCGAGGAGACGACCGCCTGGGCGTAGCCAGCATCACCAATCTCGCGCCGGAGTACGCGAACCGTGTCCTGCACGAGTTCAAAGATTCGCCTGGCTTTCCGATTCCGTACCCGGACGCCATGCGGGTGATTCTGAAGGACTACACGCAGGCCGACCTCGATGCCGTGGTGGCCTACATCAGCTCCATGGCGCCGTAAATATAGGTTCACCGCACCCGCACCGCCTTCGTGGCGGGCTGGGTGCGGATCCAGGTTACGAATCGCCGCACTTCCTCGTGCTCCAGCAGGCGCTCCGGCGTGGCGTACTCGCGGTCGAGTTCCTCATTCGTGAAGGTGCGGTGCACGAAGCTGTGACACGCGCGGCACAGCATCACGGTGGGCAGGGTGTGTACCTTCAGGCCGCGCCGCCGTCCTCTCGATCTGGGCACCAGATGGTGCTCGGTGAGCAGGGGAACGGCCCGGCCACACAGCGCGCACGTGCTGGGCACAGCGGGTGGCGGTGGCCAGGACGTGGCGGTGGAGCGGCGGGCCATTGCTCCTGAGACTACGCAACCCGACCTAGAGTTTCGTCAGTTTCGGATACTTCAGGATGGCTTCATCCTCGCTGAGGAATTCGCCCTCCACGTCCGGACTCCACACGACCTCGGCACGGATCAGGTCGTCGGCGCTCACGGCACTGATGGTCTGCAAAGCGGCGCGGGCCTCGGCCATGGTGGTCACCCCGGCGGGCGGCAGCGTCCCCAGCGCGTGTGCCGCGACGGCGATCGTGACCGCCAGGTATTGGTCACCGACTTCCTTCTTGTACGAGTAGTCCTTGCGCTGCGTGAAGCCGCTCTGCGGATCACGGTTCTGGTAGTTGCTGGTCGTCTGATCCGTGAAGGCCGAGCGGGCCTCGGTGGCCCACGCCCCCACCTGGCTCTCGGCGGCGTTCGGGGCGCCCTGGGCGCGCTCCACGTTGCCGTACACCCAGCGCTCCGGGTGGCGCAGGGCGACCAGGGCGGCCTCCTGCAGCATGCGGGCGAGGCCCTCGTTGGTGTCGGGATCCCCGCTCTGCGCCACGCGTTGCAGGGCGCTCTTGACCTCGTCGCCCTCGGACAGCAGGAGTTGCACGCTCACGGCCTGGGCGGTGCCGCTCAGCGAGGACATCATGCCGCCGCCCAGGCTGCGGGCCCCGCCAGCCCCGAGGCTGCGGCGCATGGCCCCGACCACGACGAAGATTACGATGGCGAAGATGATCAGCGGCACGATCCCGAAGCCGCTCAGGCCGCCGCCGCCGTAGTACCCGCCGCCGTAACCGCCGTTGTTGATGATCACCGGCCCGTAGCCGCCCCCGCCGGAGTACCCGCCGCCACTGTAGCCCCCACCGCTGTACCCGCCACCCGAGGAACCGGACGAGGAGCCTCCCGAACTGCGGCCGCTGGAACTGCCCCCGAAACCGCCACCCGACTGCGCGCTGCCCGAGTGGCCCGGCAGCAGCGTCAGGAGCAGCAGCAGCGCGGCCAGCACGCCCAGCCAGCGCATGGCCATGAAGGATCGGCGGAGGGAACCTCCGGGATGAGGGGCAAAGGAGCGCATACCTGGAGTCTACGGCGCACGGACGGCGGGGGTTCCCGCAGCTACACTCCGGGCATGAATCCACCCTCCTGGGCTGCCGACGGCAGCGTGATCACCCTGGACGCCGCGCAGTGGCAGATCCTGCTGGACTCCCTGTACGAGCGCGACCACATGCTGGCCATCCGCCAGGCGGGCGAAAGGTATCACCGGGACGAGGAGGTGGACGCCTACACCCTGAGCGCGTATGCCGAGGCCTTTCAGAGCGGGGACGTCGAGGGTGATGTCTGGGGAACCCTGGAGGACATCGACGAGACCGCGACGACCGAGGAGGAGGCATGGGCGAAGATCACGGCCTTCTACCTCGACCGGGGCTGTGTGCTCGTGCGCGTGACGGGCTTGGACGAACCCGAGGAATGGATTCTGGCCGCAGAGTTCGCGGCCCGGCTCGGCCTGCCGGTGGGCAACGCGTAAACCCGGTGTAAACGCAGGCTCATCCTGCTCGAGAAGTGCCCGCGTAGGCTGATTCTCATGTCGAATCGTAACGGATCCCATTTTCCCCTGAAGCGTCTGCTGCTGCTGGGCGCCCTGATCGGCGCGGGCGCGTACTACTTCAGCCGCGAACAGAACCGCCGGGCGCTGGACGCCAAGCTGTCCGAACTGGGCCTCAAGGACGCCGCCCAGGATGTGGGCCAGAGCGTCACGAAGAGCTGGGAGAAGACCAAGGACGCGGCGGCCAGCGCTGGCGCTGTAATCGCCGACAAGGCGGGCGACGTCAAGGACGCCGCCGCCAGTGGGGCTGGGGCCGCTGTGGACAAGGCCAAGGAAGTTGCGGGTGACGTGAAAGACGCGGTGAGCAAGGCGGCGGACAGCGCCCGTGACGCCGTGGCTGGAACCGCCGACACGGTGAAGGACAAGGCGCAGGACGTGGCCGGTCAAGCCAAGGACGCGGCGGAAGGCGCCAAGGACAGTGCCAAGGACGTGGCCGGGAAGGCGGCGGACAGCACGAAGAACCTCGCCGCGAGCGCCCGCGACGCAGCCAAGGACGTGAAGTCCAACATGGAGCAGAGCGCCGCGAAGGCCAAGGATGACGTGCAGGGCGCCGCGCAGAGTGCTGGAGACAAGGCCAGTAAGGCCGTGAACGACGTGGCCGACGCGGCCGCCAAAGCGAAACGCGACGCCGAACGCCGCGCCTGAGTGTCTCGAGGCCACACAGGCACCCCTCGGCGGGTGCCTGTTGTCGTGGTGCGGTCATGTCCACCCTTCAGGGGGCAGACAGGCGCAGGATGGAAGGCCGCAACGCTAGATTGACGTCATGAAGCTGCGCGGTACCCTGGGCGGACTGAACCTGCTGCTGGAACCCGGCGACACCGCCCAGAGTGTCGGCGAGGCCCTGCGCGGCCGGGAGGAAGTGACGGGCGCGTCCGTGACGATCGAGATCGCCGGGGATGCCGATCCTGGCGCGCTGGAGGCCGCCCTGAGCGCCATCCGGGAGGCTGGCGGGATGCCGGGACGGGTGCGGGCGCCGAGGGTCACGGTGAATGCCCCCGCCAGCGCACCCTCCGAACCGCTGCCCAGCCCGCTGGACAGTGCCCGCACCGTGATCGTGCCGGGCAGCGTCCGGGCCGGGAACCGCCGCGAGTACAAGGGCAGCGTGATCGTGCTGGGCGACGTGAATCCTGGCGCAGAGATCATCGCCGGCGGGGACGTGATCGTGATCGGGGCGCTGCGCGGCATTGCCCACGCGGGTCAGGGCGGGTACGCGGACGCCATCGTGTGGGCGCGGCCCATCGCCAGCACCCAGATCCGCATCGGGGACGCCGTGGCCCGCGCGCCCGAGGGCAGCAGCCTGAGCAACATGCAGCGCCGCGACGCCACGCCCGTCGCGGAACTGGCCCGCTTGCAGGGCGGGCAGATCGTGATCGACGTCCAGAAGTAGCAGGGTCTTCCAGCGGTCGCCAAGCCGCCAATGGCATCACTGGGCGGCGCGAGTGTGACCATGGCCGGCGCAGGTTCTAGGCGGTGCGGTATACTGGCGCCTGGATTCCTCGGACGAGGGGTGGGGCTGACCCACCTTTTTTCGTGAAGGGGGTGGTTTCCGGGCCGCCAGCATGGGGCCGACACAATATGAATAACAACCAAGCCGACAACTCAACACTACAGGACATTGCCCGGGCGGCCGTGGAACCGCTCGGCTTTGAGGTGCTGGAAGTCCAGCAACAGATGGCCGGCGGCGAACGCATCGTGCTGGTGCGCATCGACCGGCTGGACGAACAGCCCGTGACCATGGCCGACCTGACCACCGCCAGCCGCGCGGCGGACGCCGAATTCGACCGCCTGGATCCGATTCCCGGCGAGTACCGGCTGGAGTTCGAGTCGCCCGGCTCGAAGCGCCCGCTGCTGCGCGCCCGGCATTTCGAGCGCATGCTGGGCCTCAAAGCCCGCGTGAGGGCCGACGGCCGCGCCTTCACGGCCCCGATCAAGGGAATTCACGGGGATCAGGTGACCTTCGACGTGAACGGGGAGGACGTCACCCTGGGAGCGGGCACCTTCCAGGCGAACCTGGCGGAATTCCCGGATCGGCACCGCTGAGCGCGGCCCCAGGCACCGTTCCCACACGCCGGCACAGTGGCCGGAAGGAAGAGTGAGATGACCCAACCAGAATTCAATTTTGCGGACGCCCTGCGCGAGGTGGCGCAGGCCCGCAACATCAACGAACTCCAGCTGATCGAGGCCTTCGAGCAGTCGCTGGCGCAGGCGTACACGCGCAACGTCGAGCCGGACCGCCGGATCGAAGTGCACCTGGATCCGCAGAGCGGCGAACTGGAAGTGCTGGTCGTGCGCGAGGTCGTGGAGAAGGTCGAGGACGAGAACTTGCAGATCTCGCTGGCCGACGCGCTGGAACTGGACTCCGGCGTGGAACTTGGCATGGAGATGGAGTTCCCGGTCGAGAAGGAGAAGTTCTCCCGCATCGCCCTGCAGGCCGCGAAGCAGACCCTGACGCAGAAGATGCGCGAGACCGAACGCAACGTGGTCTTCAACGAGTACAAGGACCGTGAGGGCCAGGTGCTCACCGCGCAAGTCGTCCGCAGCGACAACAAGGGCAACTGGTTCGTGGAACTCGGCGCGGGTGAGGCGATCCTGCCGCCCCGCGAGCAGATTCCCGGCGAGAAGCTCACGCCGGGCAACCGCGTGAAGATCTACCTCAAAGAAGTCCGCAAGACGCCCAAGGGGCCGACCATCCTGGCCAGCCGCGCCGACGAGCGCCTGCTGGACTACCTGCTGCGCCAGGAGATTCCCGAAGTCGCCAACGGCATCGTGGAGGTCAAGGCGATCGCGCGGGAAGCCGGGCAGCGCAGCAAGGTCGCGGTGTTCTCCCACAACAGCAACGTCGATCCGATCGGCGCGTGCATCGGGCACCGCGGCAACCGCATCCAGGCCGTGACCGGCGAACTGGGCCGCGAGCGCGTGGACGTGATCCTGTGGGACGGCAACACCCGCGACTTCATCCGCAACGCCCTGTCGCCCGCCAAGGTGGGGCTGATCGACGTGCACGTGGATCGCCGCGAGGCGACCGTGACGGTCACGCCGGATCAGCTGTCGCTGGCCATCGGGAAGGGCGGGCAGAACGTCCGCCTGGCCGCCAAGCTGACCGGCTTCAAGATCGACCTGCGCGAGACGGCCGCGATCAGCGACTTGGACAGCGCCATGCAGCAGGCGCTGCAGGACGAGCAGGGCAGCCGTGACGACGGTGACGCCGCCAAGTCCGCGTTCGACGCGCTGTTCAAGGACAGCAAGTCGGTCGCGACCGCCAGCCCGGACGACACGCAGGAGTAAGTGCGTGACCGGCCCGAATCCCTTCCCGGTGTCCCGGCATGTGCCGGAACGCACCTGCGTGGCGTGCCGCCGCAAACGGCCCCAGACAGAGTTCCGCCGCGTAAGCCGCGTGGACGGGGAGTGGACACTGGTGGCCGGACACCGCACGGGACGGGGCGCGTACGTGTGCGCGGACTCGCCCGCGTGCTGGCAGGACAAGCGGCTGCGCCGGGCGTTCGGCGCGCAGGCGCCCGACCTAAGCGCGCGGCTGAACTCCAGCGATTAATTTCAGGCCGCGCTGCCCCAGGGGGCGCGGAACTCACCGGAGGTGAGCATGTCGAAAATCCGAATCTATACTCTCGCCAAGGAAGTGGGCGTGGAGAACCACCGAATGCTCGAAATCCTCGACGGGCTCGGCGTGCAGTACAAGAGCGTCAGCTCGACCATCGAGGAAGACACCGTCGAACTCATCAAGCAGATCCTGGCGGAAGAAGGGAATGACGCCACCGGCGGTCAGGTGAGTGACCCGGCACCCGAGTCGGTCACCCAGGCGGCCGAGGCGACCACGTCCGAGCCGGTCTCCCCCACCCCGGCCCCGACGGCCGCTCCCACGCCGGAGCCTGCGCCCGGTCAGATGTCCAGCGAGGGTCGTCCCGTGAACCCAACCCCCACCCCGGCCCCCGTGGCCGCCCAGCCCGTCAGCCCGGCCGCGTCGGCCACCCAGGTCGAGGAACGTCCGGCCGCACCTGCCGAGCGTGAAGTGCCGCACCGTGCGCCGGTCGTGACCATCATGGGACACGTCGACCACGGCAAGACCAGCCTGCTGGACTACATCCGCAAGACCAAGGTCGCCGCGAAGGAAGCGGGCGGCATCACGCAGCACGTCGGGGCCTTCGAGGCGCAGACCAGCAAGGGCCGCATCGTGTTCATCGACACGCCCGGACACGAAGCGTTCACGACCATCCGGGCGCGCGGCGCGAACGTGGCCGACATCGCGATCATCGTGATCGCCGCCGACGACTCGCTGATGCCGCAGACGCGCGAGGCCATCGCCCACGCGCAGGCCGCGAAGGTGCCGATGATCATCGCGATCAACAAGATCGACCTCGCACAGGCCGATCCGGAACGCGTCAAGACGGATCTTACGCAGCTGAACCTGGTGCCGGAAGAGTACGGCGGCGACCTGGTCGTCGTGCCCGTCAGCGCCCGTTCGGGCGAGGGCGTCGAAGACCTGCTGGAGTACATCTCGCTGACCGCCGAACTCGAAGACCTGCGCGCCGATCCGCAGGGCGAGTTCGCGGGCGTGGTCATCGAGGGCAAGGTCGACAAGCAGGCGGGCGTCCTGGCGACCGTCATGGTGCAGGAAGGCACGCTGCACATCGGGGATTTCCTGGTGGTCGGCGAGCGCTACGGCAAGATCAAGGCCATGAGCGACAGCAACGGCGGCCGCATCAAGGAGGCTGGCCCGAGCACGCCCGTGCAGGTGCTGGGCTTCAGCGACGTGCCCGAAAGCGGCGAGAAGGTCGTCTCGGCCAAGAACGAGCACGCCGCCCGTGAGATCGTCGAGGCTCGCGCCAGAGACCGCCACGACACCGAAAACGCCCGCGTCCGCAACCGCCTGACCCTGGAAGAGATGATGGGGCCGATCGGTTCGGTGCGCACCGTGAACCTGATCGTGCGCGCCGACACACAGGGCAGCGTCGAGGCCCTGCAGGGCATCCTGGCCCGCAAGGAAAGCGACGACGTGAAGATCAACGTGATGTTCGCCGGGATCGGATCGCCCAGCGAGGCCGACGTGCTGCTCGCGAGCACCGCCGAGGCCACCATCCTGTGCTTCAGCGTGACTCCGGCGGGCGGCGTGAAGAAGATCGCGGACAGCAAGGGCGTGGAGATCAAGTCCTACCGCATCATCTACGAACTGATCGACGAGGTCGACCGCCTGATCAAGGGCACGGTGGATCCTGTCTTCGAGGAGAAGTACCTGGGCCGCGCGGAAGTCCGCATGATCATCAAGCACCCCCGCAGCGGGAATATCGCCGGCTCGTACGTCACGGACGGCAGCCTCAAGCGCAACGCGAAGGCCAAAGTCACGCGTGGCCGGCAGGTCGTGTACGAGGGCACCATTGTGGGCCTCAAGCGCTTCAAGGACGATGTCCGCGAGGTGCAGACCGGCTACGAGTGCGGGATCAACCTCGACTGGGACGACGTGATGGAAGGCGACATCATCGAGGCCAGCGAGATGGTCGAGGTCACGCAGGCCTGAGCTGTACCACACAAAGCTGTACCCACACGGAAGCGACCGGACTTGAACTGTCCGGTCGCTTTGCTGTGTGCGTGCTCAGTGGAGCCCTTGCTCAGGTGCCGCTGGTGCCCGTGCCGGTGCTGGACGGCGCGGTGGGGGTCGTCTGTCCGGCGGGGCCACCCTGGCCACCGGGGCCGTTGTCATCGGGGCCGCCGGGGCCGTGCCTGCCCGGGCCACCGGGGCCGCCCCGTCCGCCAGCGATGGCGAAGGGATTCTGCTGCAGGCCCTGCTTCATCATGGCGGCGCGATCACTGGGGAAGTCTCCGGCCTTCACGCCCTGGTCGATGGTGGCGCTGCCGGCGGCGATGGCCGCACTCTTGAGTTTGGTCACGGAAATGCCGAGCTGCGCGGCGAGTTTCTGGAGGAACACGTCGCCGTAGTTCGTGCCACTCGTCTGCCGCTGCGGCAGTTGACCCGGAAGGGCCGGCGTGGTATCGGACGGACTGGGCCGCTGACCGGGCTGCACCGGCTGCACGCGCTGCGCCTGCGCCGTCACGTCCGGCGTGGTGGTCGTGCTGGGCGCCGTGGTGGTGCCCTGCTGGGCGAGCACCAGACCGACCGTGAGGGGCAGGGTGGCGAAGGCGATCAGCGGCAGGCGGCTGGTCTTGCGGGCGGTGACGGTCTCGGGCTGGGGGGTGGGGGTCTTGTTCTCGTTCACAGGTCACTCTCCTTGGAGGTTCGGGTGGCGGGGGTTCCAGTCCCTGTCCACACCGCAAGGGTGCGCGGGGGTGGTTAGCGCTGAGCTAATGCACCTGAACGGCCGCTGAACGCCGGATCGTCCAGACGGATTCATGTCACCGCCGACCGTGGGGAACGGAGCTGGCGAGGCGTCCCATAGCGGGTTCAGGCGTCCTCACGCTGCCGCAACGCCGTGTATGTCGGCTCCGTCCAGACCGCGGCTGGATTCGTGATCCAGGGGATTCAGGATGGGTCTGCTATGCTGTGGCGCTTTGAGACGACCGGTGTTCATTCCGCAGATCTGGCAGGCGCGCGTGGCGGCCTGGCCGGGGCTGTTGACCCTGTTGTCGGTCATGGCGGTCGTGCTGGGAACACCCGCCCGCGTGCCGGAACAGACGCCACGCCTGAGTGCCGGGAATGTGACGCCGCTGCTCCCGGAACTGCGTCCGGCACCACAGCCGAGTCCAGGAGTACCGCTGCTCGCGCCCCCTGCACCACTGCCGCCGTGGGCACAGCGTCCAGTGCTGCTGGCCGAGAGGACGGCGTGGACGTGGGACGTTCCGGTGCGTCGGCCCGAGCTGACCGCACTCGGACGGCGACAGACCGACGGTGGGTGAGCGCGACACCTGACGTTCTGCGAATAACCACCCGCTTCAGCGCTTCACCGATCAGGAGACCCACCCGTGACCTACGGCAACAAGAACTCAGCCCGCAACCGTGGCGGCAACGACCGCCGTCCACCTCCACCCCGGCGCACGCCGTCCGGCAGCAGTTCGTCGTCGCGCTGGGTGCCGATCCTGCTGCTCCTCACGCTGCTCGCCAGCCTGGCGTACATCTGGCGGCCGTGGGAGCACCGCGACAACATCTGGACGATCTGGAATCCCGGCAAGTACGAGTTCGTGACCCTGGGCCTGGACCTCAAGGGCGGCCTGCGGATCGAGCTGGCGCCTGAATCCGGAAGCGCCACCAAGGACGAACTCGACCGCGTGAAGACCGTGATCGAGAACCGCATCAACGCGCTGGGCGTGGCGGAACCGACCGTGACCGTGGCGGGCGGACGGCGCGTCGTCGTGGAAATTCCTGGGGCCACGCCCGCCGTGCAGCAGCGCGCCCGCGAGATCATCCAGCGCACCGCGCGCCTGGAATTCCGCATTGTGCAGGCGAATGCCCAACCGGACGCGACGCTCCGAACCAACAAACCCGAGACGGGCGGGTACACGCTCGCGCAGCTCGGCCCGGTCGAGGCGACGGGTGAGGTGATCGCCAACGCCCAGGCCGCCACGGATCAGCGCACCGGCAGCTGGGTGGTGACCTTCACGAACACCGACAAGGGTGCGGCGACCTTCGGCGACTTCACCGGGAAGAACGTCGGGAAGCTGATGGCCGTGGTGCTCGACGACCAGATCCAGAGCGTGGCCACGATTCAGCAGAAGCTCTTCCGTGACGTGCAGATCACTGGGTCGTTCAGCGCCGAGGAAGCCAACCAGCTCGCGCTGGTGCTGAAGTCCGGCGCGCTGCCGATCAAGATCAAGACAGAAGCCGAGCAGGCCATCGGGCCGACGCTGGGCGCCGACGCCATCCGCAGCGGGGCGATTGCCGCGCTGGTCGGGATCGGGCTGGTCTTCCTGATGCTGTTCTTCTACTACGGACTGTGGTTCGGACTGGTCGGCGCGCTAGGTCTGGTGTTCTCCAGCATCGTCATTCTGGGGATGCTGGCGGGCTTCGGATCCACCCTGACCCTGCCGGGGATAGCGGGCCTGGTGCTGACCATCGGGGCGGCGGTCGACGGCAACGTGATCTCCTTCGAGCGCATCAAGGAGGAGCTGAACAAGGGCAAGGGCATCAAGAACGCCATCAATGCCGGGTACCAGCACTCCACGGCGGCAATTCTGGACGTGAACGCCTCGCACCTCCTGTCGGCGCTGGCGCTGTACAACTACTCGACCGGTCCGGTGAAGGGCTTCGCCGTGACCCTGATGATCGGCGTGATCGCCAGCACCTTCTCGAACCTGGTGTTTGCGAAGTGGTTCATGGGCTGGCTCGCGCAGCGCCGCTCCAACATGAGCGCGCCGAACTGGATCAAGCACACGAACATCGACTTCATCAAGGCGGCCCCGATCGTGACGACCGTCAGCGTGCTGCTGGCCGTGGCCGGCCTGGCGATCCTGGGCACCCGGAACCTGAACTACGGCGTGGACTTCACGTCCGGCACGACCCTGACCGTGAGAACGTCCGCCAGCACCACCACGGAACAGGTGCGCTCGGCCGTCGCGGGGGCGGGCGTGAACAACGTCACGGCCCAGAGTGCGACCATCCAGCGTGACATCACGCCCGGCCAGGGCGGCGCGCAGTACAACATCAAGGTACCCGAACTGACCACGGCGCAGATCGCCACCCTGAGCAGCGCGGTGACCAAACTGCCGGGCGGTCAGGTGCAGGCGACCGCCACGGTCGGCCCCACGGTCGGCAAGGAACTGACGGACAAGACCATCAAGGCCGTGCTGCTGGGCATGACGCTGATCCTGATCTACGTCGGCTTCCGCTTCGATTTCATCATGGGGCTGGGATCCATCGTGGCCGTGGTGCACGACGTGGGGATCGTGATGGGTCTGTACTCGCTGCTGGGCCTAGAATTCACGATCGCGACCGTGGCCGCCGTGCTGACCCTGATCGGCTATTCGCTGAACGACTCGATCATCGTCTCGGACAGGATCCGCGAGAACATCAAGGAGATGCGCGGCAAGAGCTACCGCGAGATCGTGAACACCAGCATCAACCAGACGCTGTCGCGCACGATCATGACATCCGTGAGCACCATGCTGCCGCTGGTGAGCCTGCTGATCTTCGGCGGCCCGGTGCTCCGCGACTTCAGCTTGATCCTGCTGGTGGGCATCCTCATCGGGACGTATTCGTCGATCTTCATCGTGGCCCCGCTGGTCGTGTACTTCGAGGAATGGAACCGCAAACGCAAGGCCGGAGGCCAGCCCGCGAAGGCCTGAGCCCTGAATCTCCCCGTCCGCCTCCCACTGGGGGCGGGCTTTTCAATTGATACATAATGGGGTCATAGACATATCACTTGGTTAGTACTATGGGCACGCTATCCTGCCCGCCATGACAGCACCGGAACCACTCAGCGTCGCCATCGTCGGCGGCAGCGGCTACGCGGGCGGGGAACTCCTGCGCCTCGCCCTGAACCACCCGCACCTTACCGTCACACAGGTGACCAGCGAACGCAGCGCCGGCACGCCTGTCAGCCTAGTGCACCCCAACCTGCGGGGCCGCACCAACCTGAAATTCAGAAAGGCCGCCGACCTGGAGCCCGCCGACGTGATTGTGCTGGCCCTGCCACATGGCAGCGCGGCCAAACGCATCGCCGAGTTCGAAGCCAAGGGCCGGATTCTGGTCGATCTGTCCGCCGACTTCCGGCTCAAAGACCCCGCCGTGTACCGGGCCACCTACGGCGAGGATCACCCGACCCCGGAACAACTGCCGGACTGGGTGTACGGCAATCCCGAACTGCACCGCGAGGAACTTGTCGGCGCGACCCGCATCGCCTGCGCCGGATGTTTCGCCACGTCGGTCATCCTGGCGCTGTACCCGCTGCTGAAGCTGGGCGTGCTGCTCCCTAAAGACATCACGGCCACCGGGCTGGTGGGCAGTTCCGCCGCCGGGGCAAGCGCATCCGACAGTTCCCACCACCCGGAGCGGGCTGGGAGCCTGCGCGTGTACAAGCCCGTCGGGCACCGGCACACCGCCGAAGCGCGGCAGGAACTCCCGGGCAACTTCCCCATTCACCTGACCGCCATCAGCACGCCGCGCGTGCGGGGCATCCTGACCACCGTACAGGCGTGGGTGCCGGACGGCTGGAGCGACAAGGACGTGTGGAGCGCGTACCGCGAGGTCTACGGCCAGGAGCCGTTCATCCGCATCGTGAAGGTGGCACGGGGGCTCCACCGCTATCCCGATCCCATGCTGCTCGACGGCACGAACTACTGCGACATTGGTTTCGAGATGGATCAGGACACCGGGCGCGTGGTGCTCATGTCGGCCATCGACAACCTCGTGAAGGGAACGGCCGGGCACGCCATCCAGAGCCTGAACATCAGCCAGGGCTGGGCCGAGACTACCGGACTGGACTTCGCGGGATTGCACCCGGCCTGACACAGGATCCGGCGGGCATCCCCAGCCAGAGCCCAGCATCAACGCCGGGGCCGCGGAATAGGCCCGTTGCTCCAGTCAATCGACAACCGGCGGATCAGCGTTTCTCTAGGACGGACAGCTGGACCTTCACCGTCCTGTTCTGCTTGTCTAGCCGCGGGTTCTGGATATTCAGACGCTGTATCGCAGCCAGTGCGAATCCACCTTCGTCGGCGACCGCAATGTGCTGATGGTCCCCACCGCCAAGTCCGAAGCCCGCATGGAAGTCCTGGGTCATCGGATTCAGGTGATTCACCGCGACGCTGCCGGTGGTGTACGTCCAAGTGGTAATGGGGAAGACGCCGAACATTGCCAGCACCTGCCCGGCGTCAACCGTCCTGAAGGTGGACTTGAGGTGCGGTTGCAGATCATGGAACCCGTTCCGCTCGATTCGGTGGCCAACAAGGTCTAAGCGGCGTCGGCGGAGGGGACGGTGACCCTGGCAGCGTAAACCTACGTCTGAACACACTCATCGCTCCGAGTTCCGTCGGGCCGGTGCTGGCCAAACGATCTCAATCTCCGCCTCTCTGTTGGGTGAACGGGGCAGACATGGACAACGGCCAGGCACCGCAATCAGTATTATCATTCGAAAACTATCAAGCAGATTTTCTTGACATTCATCAAGCGTAACGCCAGAATACCCCGCAACGAGGCATCTATGACCCCAGAACTTCCAGAAGCTCCCGTCAATTACGTCCCGCTGATTCCCGCGCGCTCGTGGGCGATCATCGATTCCACCCTGCGGGAAGGCGAGCAGTTTGCCAAGGGGAACTTCAAATCGGGCGACAAGATCGAAATTGCCCGTGCGCTCGACGCATTCGGAGCCGAGTTCATCGAGGTCACCACGCCGATGGTCAGCGAGCAGACGCACGCGGACATCATCAAGCTGACGTCGCTGGGCCTAAAGTCGAAGTTTCTGACGCATGTGCGCTGTCACATGGAGGACGTGCAGCGGGCCGTGGACACCGGTGTGCACGGGCTGGATCTGCTGTTCGGCACCAGTTCGTTCCTGCGCGAATTCTCGCATGGCAAGGACATCGCCGGGATCATCGCCTCGGCGCAGAAGGTGATCGGATGGATCAAGGACAACCACCCGCAGCTCCAGATCCGCTTCAGCGCTGAGGACACCTTCCGCAGCGAGGAGGCAGACCTGATGGCCGTGTACCGGGCCGTGTCCGACCTGGGCGTGAACCGGGTGGGGCTGGCCGACACCGTGGGCGTCGCCACGCCCCGGCAGGTGTACACGCTGGTGCGCGAGGTGCGTAAGGTCATCCACGCCGAGTGCGGCATCGAATTCCACGGTCACAACGACACGGGCTGCGCGGTCAGCAACGCCTATGAGGCCATCGAGGCCGGGGCGACCCACATCGACACGACCATCCTGGGCATCGGGGAGCGCAACGGCATCACGCCGCTGGGCGGCTTCCTGGCCCGCATGTTCACCTTCGATCCGCAGGGCCTGAGCGAGAAGTACAACCTGGAACTCCTGCCGGAACTGGACGCCATGATCGCGCGCATGGTCGGCCTGCCGATTCCATGGAACAACTACCTGACCGGCGAGTTCGCCTACAACCACAAGGCCGGCATGCACCTCAAGGCCATCTACCTGAATCCCGGCGCGTACGAGGCCATTCCGCCCGGTGCCTTCGGCGTGGGCCGGCGCATCCAGGCGGGCAGCAAGGTCACGGGCAAGCACGCCATCGCCTACAAGGCCCGTGAACTGGGCCTGCACTACGGCGAGGACGCCCTGCGCCGCGTGACCGACCACATCAAGGCGCTGGCCGAGCAGGACGAGCTGGACGACGCCCACCTGGAACAGGTGCTGCGCGAGTGGGTCAGCGCCTGAGCGTGGACAGGGCCCCTTCGCATAGGCGGGCCGTGTGCTGGAATGAACCCTCATGACGAGTGATATGGCCGTGTACCGCACCTTTCCCAGCGCCGACCATGGCGGCAAGCGCGTGGCCGTCTTCGCCGATGCGGCGGGTGATCTTCAACAGCGGGCCGCCCTGGGCGAACCTCTGAGCGTCTTTGTGGAAGGCGCGGATGTGGGTACCCTACAGCTGCGGGTGTACACCCCGGTTCGTGAGAAGCGCAGTTCGGACAGCGCGGCGGTCGCGGCCCTGACGTGGCTGTCCTCCACGCAGTCGGTCTCCGATCTGATGCAGGTCGAGATGGGCGGCGAGACGTTCAGTGCCCAGCTGTGCGGCGGCGAGTGGCTGCTGCGACAGGGCGTGGTCACGGTCGAGGACGTGGCTGCTGACCTCTCCCCCATCGGGTTGGCTGGCCGGCCCATGTGGACGGCGCGCACGGAACGCCCGAATCTGGTGGTCGAGGTGACCGATCTGGCGGCGCTGGACGCCTACACCCCGGACGCCGACGCCATCTCGGCCCTGAACCGCGCGACGGGCACGACCGGGCTGATCGTGTTCACGCCGGGCGGCCCGAACCGCGCGGACGTGAGTTTCCGGGCCTTCGGGCCGCTGAAGGGCTTTGTGGAGGATGCCGCGAGCAGCAACATGCTCGCCTGTCTGGTGGGTGTGCTGGGCCGCATCGGGCACCTTCCGACTGACACGAACCTGCTCACGGCCGCCCAGCGGATGCCCGGCGCTCCGTCGCGGCTGACCGTGCAGTTCGACGTGACCAGAGACGGCGTGGAGGTCTGGGTGGGGGGCCGCGCGACCGCCTGGCCGCAGCCCACGGTTTCGTCCGTCAGCGACGACTAGACTGCACGGATGGAGCTTCTTCTCGACCTGCACCCCGACGCCTACCCCCTGGAGGGTTTCCGACGGCGGCAGCTGCTGGAATGGGTGTACGTGCAGGGCGCGGGCTCGTTCGACGCCATGACCAACCTGCCCACCGACCTCCGGGCGGAACTGGCCTCGACGTACCAGCTGAATCCCTACCGCGAGATCGAGACGGTGCGCAGTACCGACGGCTCGGTCAAGTACCTGTTTACCCTGCATGATGGCCGCCAGATGGAGGCGGTGTACATGCCTTACCTGGATCGCCGCACCATCTGCGTGTCGACGATGGTCGGCTGTCCCGCCAAATGCGCGTTCTGCGCGACGGGTGCCATGGGCTTCGGCCGCAACCTGACGCCGGGCGAGATCGTCGGTCAGATTCTGGCCGTGGCGGGCGGCGAGGGCCTGGAACCACGCGAGCTGCGGAACCTGGTGTTCATGGGCATGGGCGAACCGCTGCTGAACTACGCCAACACCATGATGGCGGCCCGCATCCTGCTGCACCCGCTGGCGCTGGGCATGAGCAAACGCCGCGTGACCCTCTCCACGGTGGGCCTTCCCAAGGGCATCCGGCAACTGGCCGCCGAGGACGACCTGGGCATCAAGCTGGCGATCAGCCTGCACGCCCCGGACGACACCACGCGCAACACCATCATTCCCACCGGGCACCGCAACTCGGTGGCGGAGATCATGGACGCCGCCCGCGAGTACCAGGCGGCCACCGGACGGCGCGTGACCTTCGAGTACGCCATGCTGCGCGGCGTGAACGACCATCTGTGGCAGGCCGAGGAATTGGCCGGACTGCTGCGGGGCCTGGTCAGTCACGTCAACCTGATTCCCATGAACCCGTGGGACGGCTCAGGCTTCGAGTCGAGCAGCGAGGAGCAGATCCAGGCGTTCTACGACGCCCTGGAAGCACGCGGGATCGATGTCAGCGTGCGACGCTCGCGCGGGAAGGATGCGGGCGCGGCCTGCGGTCAGCTGGCCCTGAAACGACCGGGAGCTGTGGCCGGCAGCGCCTGAGGTCTGGTGCCGTGCAGGCACGTTGTGACAGATGAGTAAGGGTTCAGCAAGAGCTAAATGCTACGCTGTACGCGTTTCCGCACCCCAGGAGGCTTTCAGGTGACGCAACCGACCCGCTATGTACTGACCGGCCTGATGCTGGCCCTCGCCGTGCCCGCCTCCGCCCAGACCCTGGTGGAGACGGTGACGACCACCAGCGTTCAGAACACCCTCAACTCCGCCGATGCCAGCACCACCCTGAAGGTGCCCGCTATCCCTGGCACGCCCGCACCGGCCACGGACTCCACTGGCAGCGCCGCTACCAGCCCGGCTGTGCCGGCCGTGACCGTCACGCCCCTCACGGCCGGGCAGCAGCGGCAGTTGGGAACGGCCCAACTGGCGTTCCAGGCCGGACAGTATGTCCAGGCCCGCCGGCAGTTCGAGGCGCTGGTCGCCGCGAATTACACCAACCCGGAGCCGCATTTCGGGCTGGCCCTCACGCTGCTCGCGCAGAAGGACGACAAGGGCGCGTCCTTTGAGCTCGGGCAGTTCGTGGCCCTCGCACCGGACCGCTTCGAGGGACCGTACAACCTGGGCGTGATCGCCACCCGCGCCGGCCGCTACGACGACGCCCTCAAGCTCTATGGCGAGGCGGCGACCCTGATGGTCGGAAAGGCCACGCCCACCGCCCAGCGGCAGGTACTTGACGCCCTGGCGACCGAGCAGACCCGCAAGGCGGACTTCACGGCGCTGAGCGCGACGCTGGCCGCCACGGTCGCCCTCGACCCCACCAACCAGGACGCGCAGTACCGTCTGGCCCAGGCGCGCACGCTGTCCGGACAGGGCGCGGCCGCGCTCCCCGGCGTGTACGCCCTGCTCAAACAGGCTCCCGCCCGTGCAGACGCGGCCCTGCTGCTCGTGGACATCTACGTGGCCCAGGGGCTGCCGGATCGGGCCATGCGGGAACTGAACGCCGCCCTGACCCGCGTGACCGTCGGCACGGATCGCAGCGACCTGCTGCTGCGCAAGGCGAACCTGCTGGCGGCCAGTGGCGACACGTACAACGCCGTCATGTCCGCGCAGAACGCCACGCGAGAAAATGGCCGCAACGCCGCCGCCTTCGCCCGCCTGGGCGAACTCCGCGCGGCCAGGGGCGATCGGCCCGGAGCGTTGACCGCCTACCTGAACGCCACGAAGCTTGCCCCTCAGAACGCCATGTATCGCGTGGCTCTGGCAGGCGTGCGCCTCACGTTGAACCAGCCGGTCGACGCGGCCGCCGACGCCGCCGCGGCCCTGAAACTCAAGCCCGAAGGGGCCCAGCTCGCCCGTGCACAGTACGTGCAGGGAATCAGCGCCTACCAGCAGGGCCAGTACCCCCAGGCCATCAAAGCCCTGCGGGCCAGCCAGGCGACCGCGCCGAGCGCCGACGCGGCCCTGTGGCTGGGGCTCAGCGCCTATGCCACCAAGGATTACGCCACGGCCGCCACGGCCCTGGCCGAGAGCGTGAAACTCGACCCGACCCCCATGGCCCGCCAGAACCTCGCCTCGGCGCTGCTGGCCAGCGCCCGCTACGCCGAAGCCGAGGCCGTGCTGCGCGGCCTGGTCAGCGAGAATGCGAAGAACGCCGAGGCGTGGTTCATGCTGGGTCTCGCCCAGCGCGCCCAGCAGCGTGAACACGACGCCCGGATCTCCCTGGAGACCGCCGCGACCCTGGGAAACCTCCGGGCTGAAGGAGCGCTGAAGTGAGTCGTCCCGCACCACGGGCCAGGCGCTGGCCTGACCTGCTGATCGGCCTGCTGGTCGCGCTGCTGCTGGTGGGCTTCGGCCTGCTGCTGTTCCGTCCAGAGAACCGCGCCGCCACGGGGGCGGTCACCCCCACCACTCCGGCGACCACGGACACCGGTACGCCCAGCATCCCCAGTGCCCCCGCACCGAGCGCCACCACACCGGATACCAGCACGGTTCCGTCCACCTCCGCGACGACTGAACCGCCCACGATCGCGGCCGCTCCCGTCGAGGCGACCCAGCCCGTCACGACCACCCCCGCCGCGACTCCCGACAGCACCACGCCGTCCACCACGGCCACGACAGCGACCCCAGCCACGACCACCACCCCCCGATCGGGTGGAGCCGTTGCGGCCAGCGAGCGTCGGGTGCCACTGCGCAGCGATTACCGCATCACACTCGGCACGTTCAGCAGCACCCAGGCGGCCACCACCGGCACCGCACCGGTCAGTGTGCTGGGCTACACCGTCTACCCCATCGACCTCGGTTCCCAGGTCGTCGCGCAGGTCGGCCCTTACGCCGACGAGGCCACCGCACGCCAGGCCCTCGCTGACATCCAGCGGGCCTATCCGGGCGCCCTGCTGTACCCACCCCGCAACAAGAGCCTCAGCCAGAGCACGCCCAGTGGCACTCAGACGGCCACTCCTACCGCCAGCGCCACGCCCACAGCACCCGCCGTGCCCAGCGGCCCCACCTACCTTCAGGTTGGGGCCTTTGACCGCGTCGCGAGCGCCCAGAAGCTCGTCCAGCAGCTCCGCGACTTGGGCTACTCCCCCACCGTGAACGCCCCCGACGGCAAGAAAGTCACGGTGCTGGTCGGCCCCTACAGCGGCGACGCCGTCACCCGCACGGAAAGCCGCCTGAGCGCCAGCGGCCTCGATCACTTCCGGGTGCGCTGAAGTGGCCGAGATTCCCACTGCCGCGATCAGTCGGCTGGTCACGTATTTGCGCATCCTGGAACAACTCGAGACGCAGGACGTCAGCCGAACTAGCAGCAGTGACCTCGCCGAACGCGCCGGCGTGAGCGCCTTCCAGGTTCGCAAGGATCTCGCGTACTTCGGGCGCTTCGGCACGCGCGGCATGGGCTACACCGTTCCCATCCTCAAACGCGAACTCGTCCGGGTGCTGGGCCTCAACCAGACCTGGAACGTCGTCATCGTGGGGATGGGCCGCCTCGGACAGGCCATCGCCAACTACCCCGGGGCCAGCGACTACCAGTTCCAGTACGCCGGCCTTTTCGACGTCAGCCCGAGCATCGTCGGACAGCAGATCCGGAACCTCACCGTGCGGCACATGGACGACCTCAAGGGCTTCATCACCCAGAACAAGGTGGACATGGGCTTCCTGGCCGTTCCCCCAGACCGTGCCCAGGACGCAGCACAAGCCCTCGTCGACGCTGGCGTGCGAGGCATCCTGAACTTTGCTCCGGTCGTCATCCAGCCGCCCACCGAAAGTGGAGTGAACGCGCAAGAAATCAGTGACGAATGGCGTGCTGTGATAATCGAGAACGTCGACTTCCTCGCCGGCATGAAGCGCCTCGCCTTCTACATCCTCAACCCACACCTGAAAGACGCCCCCATGACGGAGGACACCGAATGAAGAAGTTGCTCGCCATTCCCATGCTCGCCTTGCTGATCGCCGCCTGCGGAAGCGCACCGGGTCAGATCTCTGGTAACAGCCGCGCTTCAGTGGGGGTGTCCGTTGACGACTCCAAATCCACGGAAGTGGCAACTAAAACTGTTACACCGGCAACAGCTACGGCACCTGCCAAGACGAGCTGGGCCATTTCGAAGGGGAACGGTGTGACATTTACGTTCATGACCCGTCCAGGCTCGGACGGCGTGTATCTGACCGGCTACCGAGTGGTGAAGGATGTGCTGACCACGGCGAGCGGCACGACCACCACGACCACCGACGGCCAGGTGAATAAGGCTGACCTGTACCTCACCTCTGGATATGCCTGTGCTTCACGGACGGCCCAGAGCTCGTGTCCCTATAACGGCACCGATGCCGCCCCGACCACTCCGGCCAACGGTGTTCCCGGTCAACTCACCATCGGGCTTGAAGGTGGCCTGGGAGACCTTGTCGTGGCGACAAACGCCAGCGTCAGCCGGGTCACGGATCTTGAGTTCTATGGCACGAGCAGTAATGGCCAACCCGTGACGGTTGCGGTAAGCGGTGTCGTGAGCTTCGGTAGCAAGCAGGGTGACAACTAAGCAGAGCTGATTTCTTGGCGAGGGGCCGGCACGATGATGTGCCGGCCCTCATGTTCTGAACGTCAGAACTTGATCGTGTACTCCGCAAACCCGTCGTCGCGGGTCTTGATCAGCGTGGCATTCGCTGGCCGGTACTTCTGGGCGGTGGGGCTGCTGACGTACAGCAGGGTCACGCCGGGGATGGGCGTGAGTTTCCAGTTGCCGTCGGCGGTGGGGTTGATGGTCTTCTGCTGGTTGAAGTAGCCGATGAGGGCCTGGCGGGTCTCGTCGGGGGCGGCCAGGACGATGTTCTTGCCGTCCAGTCCGGGGAAGCTGCCGCCGCCAGAGGCACGGTAGTTGTTGGTGGCGACCACGAACTTCGCGGCGGGGTCGATCGGTTTGCCGCCAAACATCAGATTCTTGACGCGGTGGGCGTCCGGGGCGACGACCTCACCTTTGCTGTTGTACCGGCTGGGCTGGGTCACGTCAATCTCGTAGGTGACGCCGTCGATGATGTCGAAGTTGTAGGTGGGGAAGGAATCGTCCACCAGCACCTGGGGTTCAGTCTTGGCGGGGTCAATCTGTTTGAACTGGCCGGCGCTGCGTTCCAGCCACTCCTGCACCTGCGCGCCGGTCACGACCACGGCCTGGACGGTGTTCGGGTACACGTACAGGTCGGCGACGTTCTTGATGGCCAGCGTCCCAGCGGGGATGTCCGTGTAGTAGCTGGGGCCGGCGCGGCCGCCCGCCTTGAAGGGCGCGGCCGCGCTCAACACCGGCAGGTCCTTGTACTCGGTGGTGCTCAGGGCGTTCTTCACGTACGCGGTCTGGGCGTTGCTGACCAGCTGCACGCTGGGGTCGTCCTGCACCAGGGCCCAGTAGGAGTTGATCGGCGTGGTCAGGTCTGCGACCTTGCCGCGCACGTAGGCGAGTGTGCCCTCGTGGGCGGCCTTGACGGCGGCAGCGATCTGCGGGTCGGGCGTGACGAGGTTCTTCTTGGCGGCGGCGTCCCAGATGGGGCGCACGCTGGCCTTGCCGCTGCTGATGGCCCAGCGGTTGCCCTTCCGGGTGAGGGTCAGGTCCACGATGCCGAGGTCGTTGCCCCAGAACCCGGCCATGACGGTGGGCTTGCCGTTGATGGTGCCGTTGGTGATGTCCGCGCCGGGGATGCTCTTGTAGACCGGGCCGGGGAACACCTGATGGCTGTGGCCGCTGAGCACCACGTCAATTCCGTCGACCTTGGTGAGTTCGGTGGCGGCGTTCTCCTGGCCGGGCTGGTAGTCGGCGGCGATGCCGGTGTGCGCGATGGCGACGATGACGTCGGCGCCCTTGGCCTTCATCTCGGGCACGAACTTGCGGGCCGTCTCGACGATGTCGCGGGTGGTGAGTTTGCCGTCCAGGTTGGTCTTGTCCCACTGCACGATCTGCGGCGGCAGGAAGCCGATGATGCCCACGTTGATGTAGTACGGGCGGCCGTAGGTGTCGCGCACCAGTTTGCGCTGGATCAGATAGGGGGTGAAGGCGTTCTTGTCGTTGGCGGGGTTGCCGTCTCCGTCCTCGGTGTACGTGTTCGCGCTGACGATGGGCATGGGCGCGGCGGCCACGACCTGCTGCAGGAAGGGCAGGCCGTAGTTGAACTCGTGGTTGCCGAGGTTCCCGCCGTCGTAGTGCAGCGTGGCCATGGCGGCATGCATGGGGTGCATGGTGCCGGCGGGCAGGGGGTTCACGCGGGCCACGTAGTCGCCGAGGGGGTTGCCCTGGATCAGATCGCCGTTGTCGTACAGCAGCGTGTTGACCTTCTCGTCGCGCGCCTGCTTGATCAGCGTGGCGGTGTATTCCAGGCCGTACTCGCCGGTGGCCTTGTCCTGGTAGTAGTCATACCCGAGGGCGGCAGTGTGCAGATCCGTGGTCTCCAGAATCCGGAGATCCACGGTCTGGGCGCCGGCCGCGCTGAGCAACAGCGCAAAGGTCAGTGGAAGGATGGATTTCATCCCCGTCAGGATACGCCCCCCCGTCAGGGGGGTGTCTGCCCCATCGGCACTTCAGAGGGCCAGGACGCTGCGGTCTAGGTCGCAGGCACGCCCCACGCCGAGCAGGCCGAGGGTCAGGTCGAAATCCGCGATGATGTTCTGGATGACCTCGCGCACCCCGTCCTCGCCCGCGATGGCCAGACCGTAGGCGTAGGGGCGACCCAAAAGCACGGCGCGGGCGCCCAGGGCGAGTGCCTTGACGATGTCCGCGCCGGTGCGGACGCCGCTGTCGAACAGCACCGGCAGGTCACCGGCCGCCCTGAGCACGCCGGGCAGAGCATCGAGCGCGCCGATGGCTCCGTCGATCTGCCGGCCGCCGTGGTTGGAGACGATCAGGGCGTCCACGCCGCGCCCGGCGGCCTCGCGGGCATCGTCCGGGTGCAGGATGCCCTTGAGGACGATGGGAAGAGTCGTCCAGCTGCGCAGGCGGGACAGGTCATCCCAGGTGAGATCCAGCCGGGTGTAGGTGGCGGTAAAGCGGGCCACGGCCGCGCGCATCTGCTCCAGACTCAGGTGGTAGGTGCGGCCTTTCGCAGCGAGTTCCGCTCCGACACGCAGGAGGGCCGGCGTGCGTGGCGGCGTGACGTCCGGGCCAAGGGCGGGTTCGCTCAGGTGCGCCCGGAATACGGGATCGCTGAGGTACTGGGCGAGCCCCCGCCCCCGCATGAACGGCAGGCTGCCCAGGTCGAGGTCGCGGGGCCGCCAGCCGAGCATGGTCGTGTCGAGCGTCAGGACGATCGCCTGCGCGCCGCACGTCTCGGCCCGCCGGAGCAGGGAACGGGTCAGGTCGTCGTCGCGGCTCCAGTACAGCTGAAACCAGCGTGGGCTCTCGCCCATGGCGGCCGCGCAGTCTTCCATCGGCACGGATGCCTGCGAGGAGTAGATGAAGGGAATCCCCTCGGCGGCGGCGGCGCGGGCGACGGCCAGATCGGCCTCCGGATGGGCGCATTCGAGCACGCCCAGCGGCGCGAGCAGCAGCGGGGTGGCGTAGGTCTGGCCCAGCAGCCGGATACTCAGCTCCCGGCTGGTCTGGCCGCGGAGGTGCCGGGGCAGCAGTTGAATCCGTTCGAAGGCCGCCAGGTTCGCGCGCAGGGTGCGCTCCGCACCGGCCCCGCCCGCCAGGTAGGCGAAATCCGGGGCCTTCAGGTGGATCCGCGCTGCCTCCTGGAGCCGCTCCGGCGCGACAGGCACCGCCGGTTTCTCGCCGCCGAGGCCGCGCACGTACACCTGGGTCTGCCGGGCGCGGCCACGTCCGACGGGGTCAGAGTTCATGGGTCAAGCATACGAATGTGATGTGCAGGGGGGATGAAGGTCGCCGCGTGTGAACTGGACAGCGCCCGCTCCGCCAGAGGCAGACGCGGGCGCTTGGGGACGGCGCTTCAGGAAGGATCGCGGGTGGGAGTCTCACGGGTTTTGCGGGTCTTGGGCAGCACGTCGGCCAGATCCGCCTGGGTGATGGAGCGTTCCTGCGCACCGAGGCTGGTGGCGGCCAGCGCCCCGGCGGCGTTCGCGGCGCGGGCGGCTTCGGCCATGTTCAAGCCGCCGAGCACGGCGTGCGCGAAGGTGGCCGTGAAGGTGTCGCCGGCGCCGGTGCTGTCCACCACATCGTTCTCAGGGGGCACGGCGTCCACGAGTTCGGTGTCGGTGGGCGTCCAGGTGATCGAGCCCATCTTGCCGACCTTCACGACGACGCGCTGCGCGCCCGCCTGCCCGAGTTTCGCCAGGGCGGCGCTGATGCTGCCCGTGCCGGTCAGGGCCTGCAGTTCGTGCTGGTTGAGGGTCAGGTAGTCGGCGCCGATCACGTCGTCCACCAGACTCGTCTGCGCCTTGTTCACGGCCCCGGTGCCGAGGTCGATGAACACCGGCACCGGCTTCTTCGCGGTGCGGGCGTAAGCGATGGCCTGCAGGGCGTACTCGCGCTGAGGGCCCTCGATCAGGGCGTAGGCGTTCACGATCAGGGCGTCGCTGGTCTCGATGTCCTTCTTCTTCAGTTTCGCCGGGTCGAGCTGGCGGTTGGCGGCCCCGTCGCTGATCATGGTGCGGTCGCCGTCCTCGGTCTGCATGACGGTGATGGTGCTGGTGAGGTGCTGGTCGTCCTGCTGAATGGCGCCCTCGCCGACGCCGCTGCGCCGCACGTGGCTCAGGGCGTACTCGGCGAAGGGATCGACGCCGACCCGCGCGGCCAGCGTGACGGTGTGCCCCAGGCGGGCCAGGGTGACGCTGATGGTGCCGCCGGCCCCACCGGGTTTCATGCTGGCGCGCAGCGGCGTGACTTCCTCGCCGGAGCGCGGCAGGCGGCCAAGGTGGTACAGGTGGTCGACGGTGACATCGCCGATAACGTAGAACTTCACGGTAGAGACCTCCGGGGCCGGCATGCTGGCCCCTGCTGGGTGATGGGGGTGGAGAAAACTGGTCGGTGACCTGAAGTTACCGTACCACGCCCAGTTCGCGCGCAAGGGTCTCAAGTGCAGCCAGGGGCACGTCCTCGGCACGCACGTCGGGGCGCAGGCCGGCGTGCGTTAGGGCCGCGCCGATGGCCTCGCCCGCGTGTCCGGCCAGGCGCAGGTTGTTGCGCAGCGTCTTGCGGCGGTGGTGCAGGGCCGCCTCGATGAAGGTCAGCAGTTCGCGGGGCGGGAGGGGCCGGGAGCGGTCGAAGTCCAGGCGCATGACGGCGCTGGTCACATCCGGCGCGGGCAGGAAGGCGCCTTTCGGGACGTCACGGACATGTTTCACCGTGCCGTGCAGGGCGGCCAGGGCGCTCAGGAATCCGTAGTTGTCCTCGCCGGGGCGCGCGGTGAGGCGCTGCCCGACTTCCTTCTGGACGAGCACAGTGGCCGACGTGATGGCGGGCGCATTCATGAACCGTGACAGCAGCACGCCGGTAATGTAGTAGGGCAGGTTCGCGATGACGCGCGTGCCGGGTTCGAGGCTGGAATAGTCGAACTCCAGCGCGTCCCCCCAGATGACGGTCACGTCCAGACCAGCGAGGGTCTCGGCGAGCACGGGCCGCAGCCGCTCATCTTTTTCCAGCGCGGTGACCCGCGCGCCGCGCGAGGCTGCCTCGCCCGTCAGGACGCCCAGGCCGGGGCCGATCTCCAGCACCGGGACGCCCGGCGCGGCCCCGCCCGCCTCGGCGATGGCCCGCAGGATATTCCCGTCGATCAGGAAGTTCTGACCGAGGCTCTTGGTGGGCCGCAGGCCATGGCGGTCGAGCAGCTCGCGCACGCGGGCCGGGGAGTACAGCGGGGGCGTGCGGGCAGGTGCGGTGGCGTCAGGTGGGGGCTCGGACTGGGACAAGGGGACTCCGGCCGAACTGGACGCCGCAGGGACGTCCGGCTCAGGGCGCGTCAGTATACTTCCGCCATGACGGAACCTGCCGGTGCGGGCCAGCGCACGGACGCGCCCAGCCCCACGACTCCTCCCCTGCCGGACCTGGCTGACCTGATCCGGGCGGGCGAGTGGCGGCGGGCGCTGGCCACCGCCCGCGTGACCCGCGCCGACGCCCACGTGGAGGACGCCCTGAGTGCCGTGGTCGGGATCCTGGAGGCCGTGCGGGCGCGGCGCTACCCGGTGGCCCGGCGCACGCTGAAGGAACTGCGTGAGGCGTTGACCGAGGGCAGCACCCCGGAGTTCGCCCTATTGCGCCGCCAACTCGATCCGGACGTCATCGAAGGGGCGCTGGCCGTGCTGGATCTCAAACCCGAGGCGGCCGCACTCGAGGAGGACGGCCTGGAAGGCATTCTGACTCCAGCGCTGGCCGTGCCCCTGACGCGCGCGGAGGCGCTGAACAGCCTGGGCGTGCGGGCCACGGTGCTGGGGAATGCCCACCGTGCCCGTGAACGGTTCGAGGAGGCCCTGCAGGCGGATCCCGGTCACTACCGGGCGATCACGAACCTGGGGAACCTGAGCCTGGAGGCCGGTGATGCGAAGGCCGCCGAAGCCCGTTACCGCGAGGCCCTGAAATTGAATGCCGAGTACGACGGCGCCCACCACAACCTGGGCGTGGCCTTGCGCCGCCAGGGTCGCGTGGGCGAGGCCGTCAGCGCGATCCGCCGTGGCCAGCGGCTGAGCATGCGCCGCTCGAAGGACGACACGCAGGCCGAGATGCGCGAACAGTTCGCCGGGAGTCCGTTGCTGCGCTGGATCCGCATTGTGGTGATCGCGGTGATTGTGGTGCTGGTGCTGCTGGCCCTGCGCGGCCTGGGGCACTGACCCATGCCCGAGTGGGTGCTGGCCCCGGTGGGCGCGCGGCGCGTGGACGTGCGGCTGGAACGCGCTGGCCTGCTGGATCTGGCCATGGAGGACGCGGGCCGGGCCGTGGCGGATCACGTCTGTACGGTCTGGCCTGCTGGAGACGTGGTGCTCCTGGCGGGCGGCGGCGCGAACGGCGGCGATGCCTTCGTGGCCGCTCGGTATCTGCGGGTGCGCGGCTTTGACCCAACGGTTCTGGCCCTGCCATCGAAGCACGCGCTGACCCACTTGAACCGGCGGCGCTGGCGGGCGCTGGGCGGTACGGTCAGTCCCCTGACGCCGCCCTCACTGCGGCGGGCGCTCGCCGACGCCGCAGTGGTTATTGACGGTCTGCTCGGCACCGGATTTACACCGCCCCTGCGCCCTGCCCTGCTGGCCCTGATCAGCAGCGTGAACGGCTGGCAGGCGGAGGGCGGGCGGGTCGTGGCCATCGACCTGCCCAGCGGTTTGGACGCGCTTTCCTCGCGGGTGCCGGAAGGCGCCCTGCGCGCCACCTCGACCGTGACATTCATGGGTGTGAAACCCGCCCTGCTGTTCGGCCCGGCCGCCGTGCAGGCCGGTTCGGTTCGTCTCGCCCCGCTGTCGGTGATGCCCGGCTGGGTCGAGCAGGAGGCGCTGGCGGCCCGGCCCACCGATGCGGAGGTGGGGGCCCTGTTGCCCGTCCGGCACGCGGACGCACACAAGGGCACGGCGGGACGGGTCTGGGTGGTCGGCGGTCATCCGGGCACGACGGGCGCGCCGGCCCTGGCGGGGGTGGGGGCCTTGCGGGCAGGCGCTGGACTGGTCACCGTCCACTCCACGGCAGACGTGCCCCTGGTCACGGCGGAACTGATGGTCAGGCGGCATCCGTCGTGGGACGTGGCCATGGCCGAGTGGCTGGCTGGCCCAAGCCCAAATGCGCTGGCCGTCGGCATGGGCCTCGGCCCGGAGGCGACTGCCGTGGCGCGCTCCCTGCTGAGCCTGAAACTCCCGACGGTGGTGGATGCCGACGCCCTGCAGCCGGAACTGGCCGGACACGGACACGCGCAGGTGATCTGGACGCCCCATCCCGGCGAGGCGGCGCGGCTCCTGAACGTTGAGTCCTCCGAGATCACGCGGGAGCCGCTGGAGGCCGCACGCGCCCTGCAGTCCCGTCTGGGCGGCGTGGTAGTACTCAAGGGCGGCCCGAGCGTCGTTGCGTATGCGGGTGGGCTGAGCGTGTCGCGCGGCGGGCATCCGGGCATGGCGACCGCCGGGATGGGCGACACGCTGTCCGGCATCCTTGCGGCGTTGCTGGGGCAGGGCGTCCCTGCGGTGGATGCGGCGGTCGCGGGGGTCCGGCTGCACGCGCGGGCCGGAGAGCGGGCCGGAGCCGCGCACGGGTACGGCCTGATCGCGTCGGACGTCGCGCTGGAACTCGGACGGGCCTGGGACGACCTTGGGCACAGCCCGCCCGAGCGGGCATGGTAGGGTCGCAGTATGCAGGGTCTGCTGAGTGATATTCCGCTGCTGGGCGCACTGGAACTGATCCACACGACCCGGCAGACCGGCGTGCTGGAGGTGCAGACAGACGTGCCCTACACCGTGGCTTTCGTGGGCGGTGAAATCGTATCCGGCGGGATTGTCGACTGGATCGGCCTGGAGGCCCTGTACGCCAGCCCGCTGCTGGCAGAGACCGGATCGTTCGCCTTTCAGCAGAAACCCGTGACCGGCCGCCCGCTGGGGGCCTTCAACCATGTCGTGTCCGACTGGGCCCGCACCACGGACGAGTGGCAGGAGGTGTGCGCGGTGATCAGCAGTCCCAGCCGCTATTACCGTGGCGCCGAGCCCCTGTTCGATCTGGAGGGCGGCCGATCCGTGCGCGCGGTGGCGCGGGAGGCCGAGGTGCCGGTCTTTCAGGTGGCGCAGTTCGTGGTGCGGGCGCTGCGCGAAGGTCGGCTGGAGGCCCGCGAGCGCTTCGAGTGGTTCCGCCTGAAGTTGCAGGCCGCGCCGCGCCGCACGGGTGCGCAGCCGGAACCGCTGCAGCCGCTGGGGCAGCTGATCGCCGAGGGCATGCCGCTGCGCGAGGCCCGCGCCCGGCTACTGAACGAGCTGCGGATGGGCCTGCGGTTTCCGGGGAGCGGCTGGGTGTGGCGCGATCTGGTGTGGGAAGTGCAGCAGGATCTGGCCGCGCACACGGCACCCTGAGCTCTGTGGACAGGACGCCCTTTGCCTGACCAGTGACGCTCAGGGAGCCGGACCCCGGCGCGGCTGGTCTAGAATGCCGCTCATGCTGTTTCTGTCCGTGCTGCTCCTGGCCGTCGCGTTCCTCGTGGGGAGCGCCCCCGTCGGGCACACGCTGCTGGCGCGGGTGGGCGTCGATGGCAGGACGAACAATCCCTACAACCTCGGGGTCGAGAACGTCCTGCGCCGGGTCGGCCCCGGCCTGGCGATCACGACCGCACTGCTGGACGCCGCAAAGGGCTTTCTGGCGGTGCTGATGGCCGCCAGCCTGCACCTGCCCGAGGTGGCGGTGCTGGGCGCCCTGGCCGCGTACCTGGGGCACCTGAATCCGCCGCCGCGCCTGTACGGCCCGATGCCGCCGCGTGGCCGGGGAAACCTCGTGCTGCTGGGGGTGCTCGCCGGGCTGGCGGTCACGGGAGCGGTGCCGCTGTGGGCCGCCGCGCTGCCGGTCGTGGTCTACGCCGGGGTCAGCGGGTATTGGGGCTTCGTGTCGATGGGCACGCTGGCGGGCCTCCTGGCCTTCGCGGTGGCGGTGGCGCTGCTGCCCACGCCGGTCACGGCGAAACTCGCGGGGCTGGGGCTGCTGCTGGCCGCCACGTGGCGTTTCAAGGAGAACCTGGGCCGCATTCTGGACGGCACCGAGCCCCGGCTGGGCGATCAGGTGCCGCTGGCGGGCAAGCGTGCCGACGAGGTCGTGACGGCCTTCATGATCCACCCGATGACTGTGGAGAACTTCTGGCAGACGCGGCGCTTCGCGTGGCTGAAGCCCCTGGTCGAGCGCGGCCTGATCAGCGAGGCGAGCGTGCGCGACCTCGCCAAGACCCTGCGGCCCATGAAGGTCGGAGAGTTGCGCGGGATCCGCACGGTGGACGGCAAGAGCATCCGCTGTTACCTGCTCTCCAGCCCGCTGCTGCCGGACGTCTTCCGGGACGATCCGGAGCTGGCCACGCGCCGCGCCATCGAGGGCGCCCGCCTGGCGCGCGAACTCGGCGCGGAGGTCTTCGGCCTGGGGGCCTTCTGGTCCGTGGTGGGCAACAAGGGACTGGACGTGCAGGCTGCCGTGCCGGAGATCACGGTCACGAACGGCGGGGCGTACACGTCGGGCACCATCAAGGCCGCGATTCCCGGCATTCTGGAGCACTTCGCCGCCACGGGCCGCGACCTCGGCGAGGCGACCGCTGCGGTGGTCGGGGCCAACGGCGTGGTGGCCTTCGGGATCGCCCGCACGATTGCGCCGCAGGTGAAGCGGCTGATCATGGTGGGCCGCGACATGGAGCGGCTGGAACGCAGCGCCGCCACCCTGCGCCGGGCCGTGAAGGACACCGAGATCGTCACGACCACGTCCTACGATCAGCTCAAGGATGCATCGCTGATCTTCACGGCGACGAGCGACCCGAATCCGGTGATCTTCCCGCAGCACGTGCAGCCCGGCGCGTGGATCTTCGACGAGGGCCGCCCGGTCGATGTGGATGAGAGCGTGCGGAGCGTGCCCGGCGTGCGGATTATTCCGGGCGGCGTGGTGCGTCCGCCCGGCGGGATGACCAGCAACATCGATCTGCAATTCGGGGTGGGGGCCGTGCCCGCCTGCCTCGCGGAGACGCTGATCATCGCGGCGACGGGCGAGCACCAGCGCAAGAGCCTGGGGCCGCAGACGCTCACGGAGAACATCAACTTCTTCGTCGAGGAAGCGCACACGCTGGGCTTCGAGGTCGTGGACTGATCCCCGGACGCGGTCTAGGTGTGCGGCAGGCAGACGGTCAGGTCTGCGCCAGACGTTCATGGAGCGTGCCTATGCTGCCAGGGTGATGTGGCCAGCCCCGAACCGTTGCCTGTCCCTGCTGGCGCTGCTGGCCCTGAGTGTCTGCGCCCCGGTCCGCGCGGCCGAACTGCCGCTCCTCCTGGGAGGCCTGCTTCCGCCCCAGCCCCTGGTGACGCCCGCCACCCCCTGCACAGCCCCCACGGATCACCTGGCCCTGCGGCTGTGGGAACTCGTGCGGCTGGAGGGCGGCCCTGACCTGACCTGCGGGAACGCCTTCCAGGGCTTCGTGCGGACACCCCGCAGCGCCACGGTGCCCGAGGACGCGTTTCAGGTGACGGCGGATCAGATCCGCGCGGCGCACAGCGAGGTGCTGCTGACCACCATGGAGTGGCGTCCGGGGGGCGTGAATCCCGGCATGGTGTTCGCCCAGGCGGTGCGTGACCTGCATGACCGCGTGCTTGCCCATCCGGAGGCGTATCCACAGGGCATGACGATCCGGCTGCTGCTGGGCGGCCTGCCGGATTTTCTACGGCCTGATGGGGCCACGCAGGTGATGTCGGTGGCCCACGACCTGCGCAGTCTGGGCGTGCCGCTCAATGACCCCACGATCGGGTGGACGGTCACGCTGCTGAACTACCGCTACCTGCCGCACAGCCACGTGAAGTTGCACGTCATCGACGGAACGGATCTGACGGTGGCCGGGTACAACTACACGGACTGGCACCTGCCCGCCTCCGAACCGGGGGGCCGTGACCTGCACGACGTGGGCCTGCATATGTCGGGCCCGGTCGCCCAGAGCGGCGTGGCGGTCTTCGACGACCTGTGGCGCAACAGCCGCGAACTGGTCTGCCCCGACGGCGTGGGCGCCGATGAGGTGACGGTTCGCTGCGCCTTACAGCCGGCCGCACCGCCCAGCCATCCGGCCGTCGTGCGCGCGGCGGTGACGACCGGTTCGGCCCACGCGTTCATGCTCTACCGCCGAACCGGTGTGGATCAGGCCGATCTGGCCCACCTGGCCCTGCTGGACGCGGCGCGCACGCAGGTCGACCTGATGCAGGCGGATTTCGGCCCTCCGCTGACGTGCTGGTACGCCTACCTGAATCCCTCGACCTGCCCCACCCGCGACTGGACGACATACATGACCGAGGTGCTCTCGGCCCTGCGGCGCGGCGTACACGTGCGGTTGCTGCTGGTGGACTACGGCATCGGGGCCGCGCCGAACCGCAGCGGCGTGGCCCTGCTGCGCCGGGAACTGCACCGCCGGGGGATGGATGACCGCTTCGAGGCGCGCTACACCACGTTCAACATGCACACCAAGGCCCTCACCGTGGATCACGAGCTGGTGATCACCGGCAGCATGAACTTCCACTTCGCGTCGTGGGGCAGCCTGGGGCTCGCAGAGGCGGCACTGGCAACCGACGATCCCACGGCGGTGGCCGAGCAGGAGGCGAGTTTCAATGAGGTCTGGGCGCATGGCAGCCGCCCGGTGCCTGAGGAGCGCTGGCTGCCGAACGTCGTGCAGGATCTGGTGAACTGAGGGGCGTGCGGGGCACGGTTTGCGGGCCTGGGGTTCCGTAGACTGTCGGCATGATCGTCTGTTCCGTTTTTATTCGTGTGGTCGGGGCCAGCCGTGGTTGAGCGCGTGTTCCTGGCCAAGCCGCGCGGTTTCTGCGCGGGCGTCGTGATGGCCATCCAGGCAGTCGAGCGGGCGGCCGTGCGCGAGGAGAAGCCGGTTACGGTCTACCATTCCATCGTTCACAACCACACGGTGGTGGAGCGGCTGTCGGCGGCCCATGGCGTGCATTTCGTGGAGGATCTGGACGCGGTGGACGCCCTGCCGGACGGTGGCGAGACCGTCGTGTTCAGCGCGCACGGCATCAGCCCGGCGGTGCGGGAGCGGGCGCGCGCCCTGGGGCTGGCGACCATCGACGCGACCTGCCCGCTGGTCACGAAGGTGCACACCGAGGCGAAGAAGTACGCCCGCGAGGGCTACACGATCCTGCTGATCGGGGACAGCGCGCAGCACCAGGAGGTGATCGGCACCCGTGGGGAGGCGCCGGACAGCACCGTGCTGGTGGGCGTGCTGGGGAAATCAGGTGCCGGCCTGCACGATCCGCACACGGTCACGGTGCCCGATCCGCTCAGGGTGGTCGTGCTGACCCAGACGACCCTGAGCGTGGACGATACCCGGCGGACCATCGACATCCTGAAGGCGCGTTTCCCGGCGCTGGTGGTGCCGCCCAGCGAGGATCTGTGCTACGCCACGAAGAACCGGCAGGACGCCGTGAAGGCCATCGCGCCGCGCGTGGACGCGTTCCTGGTGCTGACGAGCACCCATTCCAGCAACGGGATGCGCCTGCTGGAACTGGCGCACGAGACCTGCGGGCGCGCGGAGCGGCTGGACACGGTGGCGGATCTGGCGCATCTCGACCTGACCGGGGTGCGGAGCGTGGGCATCACCTCGGCGGCCAGCACGCCGGACGATCTGGTGCAGGCGGTCGTGGCGCACTTCCGCGCCCTGAACCCGGCGCTCGAGGTGATTGAGGAAGGCGAGTGGGAGGACATCGAGTTCCGCGAGCCGAGGAAGATCCTGCCGACCGAGGCCCTGCCGCGCACCATGCAGTGAGCGTCTCCCCAGTCGTCCTGGGGGCGCTGGCGGTGGCATTCCGGGTGTTCGTGGCGTGGCAGGTGGTGTGGGGAGTAATCGCGTTCGTGACGGTGTGGCGGGACAAGGTGCTCTCCTCGGGAAACCGGCGCCGCGTGCCGGAGCGGACGCTGCACCGGGCGGAAGCGTGGGGCGGGTGGCTGGGATCGTTCGTCGCCCAGCGGGTCTTCCGGCACAAGACGCGCAAGGCGACGTATCAGCGGGTGTATCGCCCGATCGCGCTGTGCTGGCTGGTGGCGTGGGTCGCGGTCATCGGATTCAGGGTCGTCGTGGCCTGAGTCGCACAGCAAGTCTTTCCATTTGTAATGCAGCTCAAGATTTGACTTAACATGTGCTACCTTTGGCGGCATGATTGTGGTGAAGGTCGGCGGGAGTGCAGGAATCGATTACGACGCGGTGTGCGCGGACATTGCCACCCGCTGGACAGCCGGCGAGCAATTGATCCTCGTGCATGGTGGAAGCGGTGAGACGAACCGCGTGGCGGAGGCCCTGGGCCACCCGCCGAAGTTCGTGACCAGCCCCAGCGGCTACACCTCGCGCTTTACGGATCGGCAGACCCTGGAAATCTTCGAGATGGTGTACTGCGGCAAGATGAACAAGGGCATCGTCGAACGCCTGCAGCGCCTGGGCGTGAACGCTGTCGGCCTGTCGGGCCTGGACGGCCGCATCTTCGAGGGCCGCCACAAGGACAGTGTGCGCGTGGTCGAGGACGGCAAGACCAAGATCCTGCGCGGCGACCATACCGGTACGGTCGAGAAGGTCAACACGGGCCTGCTGGAACTGCTGCTGGGTGCGGGGTATCTGCCGGTGCTGACTCCCCCGGCCAGCAGTTACGAGGGCGTGGCCATCAATGTGGACGGCGACCGAGCCGCCGCCGCCCTGGCCGTGGCCCTGAAGGCCGACGCCCTGCTGCTGCTGTCGAACGTGCCCGGCCTGCTGCGCGCCTACCCGGACGAATCCAGCCTGATCCACGAGATTCCCGCGAACGACGTCGAGTCCTACCTGGAATTCGCGCAGGATCGCATGAAAAAGAAGGTGCTCGGCGCCGCCGAGGCCGTACAGGGGGGGGTGAAGCGCGTCATCTTCGGAGATGCGCGGGCCGGGCAACCCGTCAGTGCCGCGCTGGCCGGAGCGGGCACCGTCGTCCAGTAAGCAGGGAACGACCCGCAGGCCGGCCGCGTACCCACGGCATGGCCATTTCCCTGGTGTCCACATCCAACGAACTCGAAGGCTACCGCGTCGTGCGGCAATTGGGGGTGGTGCGCGGGCTGACCGTCCGCTCGCGCAGCGTGCTGGGCAACCTGGGCGCCTCGCTCCAGACGCTGCTGGGCGGCAACATCACCCTGTACACCGAGCTGGCCGAGAAGGCCCGCCAGGAGGCCTTCGATCTGATGGTGCAGCACGCCATGCAGCGCGGCGCGAACGCCGTGATCGCCATGCGCTACGACGCGAACGAGATCACGGACGGTGTGACGGAAGTCCTGGCCTATGGCACCGCCGTGGTCGTCGAGCCGCGCTGAGGAGCCCGGCGGGCCGCTCTGGTATCCTGCCGCGCATGACGCCCGACGACCTCCTGACGTTCCTGGCCGCGCGGGGCGGTCAGGAGTACCGGGTCGTCACCCTGCTGCATTCCGGGCGGGGCAAGAAAGCGCAGGTGCGTGAACTGGGCGAGTACCGCCTGACCATGCGCGGCCACGCGGTGCTGGCCTGCGGGCCCAGCGGCCAGCCCCGGCAGCTCTCGCAGGGCGAGTTCCACGCCGTGTTCGGGACATACACCTTCGGCACGCCCGAGGCGACGGGGGTGCTCACGGATCTGGGGCCGCTCTTCGCCCTGACCGGCCACGACGGAGGGGCGGAGGCCACCTGACCTCCGCCCCTCCGTGAACGCGGGTTACTGCTGGCTGGCGGTGGGGAAGGTGAAGGCCTTCAGGTCGACGGTGACCGTGCGGGTCTGACCACCCCGGACGACCGTGAGCTTGACCGTGTCGCCGATCTGCTTCCCGATGATCGCGCGGCGCAGGTCGTCGCCGGCCGTGATCGCCTGCCCGTCGATGGCAGTGATGATGTCGCCGTCGGTGGACACGGCGTTCTGCTGGCCTTGGCTGCCCGCGCCGAGGCTCAGGGCGTTGTTGCTTCCGCCCTTGAGACCGGCAGCGGCAGCGGGACTGTTCGGGGCCACCTGCTGGATCAGCGCGCCGCTGGCCGGCAGTTTGCCCTGGGTGCGCTGGGTGCTCGTCAGGGCCGCCAGATCGGTGAACTGGATGCCCAGGGTGGGCGTCTGGAGCACGCCGCCCTTCCCCGCCTGGAGTTGCGGCAGGAGTTTCTTGACGGTGTTCACGGGAATGGCGAAGCCCACGCCCGCGCTCTGTCCGGCCCCACCGGTGAGGATCTGGGTGTTCACGCCGATGACCTGCCCGCTGGAGTTCAGCAGCGGCCCTCCGGAGTTGCCGGGGTTGATGGCGGCGTCGGTCTGGATGACGCTCTGCTCGACCTGCTTGGTGCCCACGGGAACGGTGCGCTCCAGCGACGAGATGATGCCCTCGGAGACGCTGAAGTCCAGGTCGAAGGGCGCGCCCATGGCGATGGCCTTGAGGCCCACGTCGAGCTGGTCGCTGTCGCCCAGCGGAATGGGCTGGATGGCGCTCTGCGGCACGCCCTCGGCGCGTATCAGGGCCAGGTCGAAGTCCGGCGCGCGGGCGATGACCTTGGCCTTGTAGGTGGTCTTGCTGCCGTGCAGGCGGATGGTGATCTCGCTGGCGCCGTCGACCACGTGGTTGTTCGTGATGATGTCGCCCTGGGCGTTCACGAAGAAGCCGCTGCCGGTGCCGGTCTGCGGCTGGGTGTTGTCCGGCAGGCTGAAGGGCAGCTGCTGCTGGAACTGCTGGCGCAGCTGTGCCTGAGGAGTGCTGTCGGCGCTCTCGGTTACGCTGATGTACACCAGTCCGTTCTCTCGGGCCTTGACGACGTTCACGGTGTTCGCCTCGGATTCGGTGCGGGCGCGTCCGTTGTCGTAGGTGGCGGGACTGGTGGGCGTGCTCTGGGCGAGGGCCGGAATCATCTGGCCCTGCGGCACGGTGGCGGTAGCCGCCGGCGCATTCTGTGCGGAGATGTGGTCGTTGACCTGAAACCCGGCGTAAGCACCGAGGGCGAGCGTTCCGGTCAGCGCCAGGATGGACAGAGGACGTTTCATGACCCGAGTCTGCCGGACGGCGGTTACACGACGGTTAACGCGCGCCCAGCGCATCTGAAGACTGTATCGCCGCCTGCAGTGAGGCCCCGATGACAATGCAAATCACCCCGACCGAGCGTGGACGGGGCGACACGACCTGAGCGCTTATTTCTTGCGTTTGCCGCCGGCGGGTTTCTTCGGCGCGCTGCCGCCGCCACCATGCGTCCGCTCCTTGGCGTCCCGCATGAACGAACGCAGTTTGGCCTCGAACTGCGGACTCTGCCGGCCAATGGCCCGCGGTCGCGGCACTTCCTCCGGTTCCTCCAGCAATTCCTTGATGGACAGATCCAGGCGACCACGTTCGTCGCGGCCCAGCACCTTCACCTCGATGTTCTCGCCCTCGCGGACGTGATCGTGGATGTTCCGCACGAAGGAGTGGGCAATCTGCGAGATGTGCACGAGTCCAGTTTCTCCGTTCTCGAACTGGATGAACGCACCGAAGTCCGTCACGCGCGTGATGCGGCCCTCTGCTACCGCGCCGGAATCAAGCTGAACCAAAGGAAGTCTCCTCGAAAAGCATGAGGCCTATGGTACACCATCATCCGCCCCGGCGCAGCGCGGCCTGACCGTGTGTGCATCCGGCCTCGGCCCAGGTCAGGGAAGCCGCTGGGCCACCTGATCGAAGGCGTAATTGGCGGCCTCGGCCCCGTGCTGCCACAGGGTGAACAGCCCGAAGTTCTCCACCATGGTCACCCGCGCTCCCTCCGGAAGGTCGAAAGTCAGGCTGGCGCCCAGTTTCGACCACGGCACCAGGGCGGCCGGGGCGTTCAGAACCGGGGTCACGCGTATGGCGTCCGGGCCGGGCGTGCCTGTGACCAGTACCGCCTGCGGGTAGTGCCGTTTCAGGGCGTCCCCGGAATCCTTGCGCATGGCCTTCAGCACCCCCTGCTGCTGGCTGGGGTCGATCAGCGCCGAGTTCCCCTGGATCTGCGGGTCGAGGATCACGTAGGTGGCCACGGCCAGACGGTCATGAGTCCAGCCGGCCGGCAGGGGCTGATCGGCCTGGGCGAGGGCCAGCGTGCCCAGCAGGGTGAGGCTGGTGATGGCTGCCGGAATGCGCTGGAGAGGGGTCTGTGGCATCGCAGCGCGCATCATAGCGGCTCAAGGTGACGCCATTCTGGCCCGCGCTTGCCGGAGGCGCGCGGTACGATGCGGCGATGCTGGAACTGCTGTCCATCATGCGCCGACTGCGTGGTCCCGGAGGCTGTCCGTGGGATCAGGAGCAGACGCACGAGTCGCTGCGCCCCTACCTGCTCGAGGAAGCGGCGGAGGCCGTGGATGCGGTCACCACCGGCAACCGTGCGGAACTGGCGTCCGAACTCGGGGACGTGCTGCTGCAGGTCGCCTTCCACAGCGTCATCGCCGAAGAACAGGGCACCTTCGCGTACGCCGACGTGGAGCGGGCCATCGTGGAGAAACTCGTGCGCCGCCACCCGCACGTGTTCGGCACGGTGTCGGTCTCCGGCAGTGGAGAGGTCGTGGCCAATTGGCAGGCGATCAAGGCGGCCGAGCACGGTGGCCAGCCACGACGCCCGGCCGACCGGGTGCCGTCGGGTCTGGGCGCGCTGGCCCGCGAGACACAGACGCAACGCCTGGCCGGCCAGCAGGGCCAGCGTGCCGTAGTGCAGGCGGCCCTCGATACTGCACTGGACACGCCCGAGGGAGTGGCCACGGTGCTGGAGGCGGTCGTGGCGTGGGCCAGGGCACACGACATCGACGCCGAACTCGCCCTCCGGGAACACACCCAGGGTCGGCTGGACGCCCTGCCCGTGCCTCCCGGATGACGCCTGCCCACCCAAGGACGCTCCGGTGAGCACAGATCCGCCCGGGTCACGCGACCCGCTGAATGACCTGCTGATCGATCCCTGGCAGGACTGGATCTCAGAACGCCAGCGCTCGGCCCTGCATCTGCCGGAGTTCCGCCGCGCGGCCGTGCTGGTCGGTCTGACCCGCGAGTCCGATCCGCGCGTGCTGCTGACCGTACGCTCGGCCGACCTGCCCACCCACAAGGGTCAGGTGAGTTTTCCCGGCGGCAGCCTGGAAGCGGGGGAAACGCCCGTGCGGGCGGCGCTGCGCGAGGCGTGGGAGGAAGTGGGCCTGGACACCTCGGGCGTCACCGTCCTGGGCGAACTCGACGATGTGTTCACACCCATCGGCTTCCATGTGACGCCGGTGCTGGCGCGCCTGCCGGCCGACCTGCACCTGACCCTGTCCGGCGAGGTCGCGCAGCTGCTGCTGCCCACCCTGTCGGCTCTGCGGGCCATCGTTCCACGCGAGGATCTGCGCACACTGCCCGATGGCCAGCGCATCACGCTGTACACCTACCCCTGGGGCGGGCATGACATCTGGGGCATGACCGCGCGGGTGCTGCATGACCTGCTGGCTGCCGGGCCACAGTAGGCAATAACGAGTGCCCCCTCCCGCATGTACGGGAGGGGGCACGGCCTCAGCGGTTACTTCACCTGGTTGATGGTGATCTGGCCGTTGGTGGTGACGTTGTAGGTGCTCAGGAAGGTGCGGAAACCGGGGGCGATCACGACGATCTCGTGGGCACCGCGCGCCACCTGGACATCCAGGCCGCCGTTGCGGATGGTGCCGGCCTCGGTGCCGTCCACGAACACGCGGGCGCCGTTGACACCGCTGCGGATGCTGACAGTGAAGTTGGCGGAGACGACGGGCGCGGGCGTGGCCACCTGGGCGAACTCGACGTTCACGTTGGTGGTGCTGCCGCCACGGATCGTGACGGAGGTGGAGAAGTCACGGAAGCCGGGAGCCTGGACGCGGATCGGGAAGGTGCCAGCGCGCAGGTTGGAGTACGTGACGTTCGCACCGCCCAGACGCTGACCGTTCAGCGTCACGGTCGCGTTGGCCACGTTCGTGCCGACGAACAGGCTGCCGGTCGCGACGGGGTTCACAGCGGCAACGGTGTAGAACGCGGTGTCGCTGACCCACGAGTTCTGCGGCAGGGGGCTCACGACGATACTGAGGGCCTGGGCCAGTCCGGCCTGCGTCTTGGCATTCACGGTCGCGAACTGATCCTGCTGGGTCTTGAAGGAGCTGAGCTGGTCGAGGTTCAGCGGCGTCAGGCTAGCCAGCGCCAGTACCTTGTTCTGACCGATGGGACCGGCGACCGTGTACTTGAAGTTGTCCCCTTCGGCGGGGAACGACTTGGTCGTGTTGGCCTTGACCATGTTGTTCTCGCTCAGGCGGTTGGGGAGGATCTGGTCGACGCTACCGTCGGGGTTCACGTTGAACAGGTACACGTAGGCGTCCTGGTTCACAGTGGCGCTCACGGTGATGCCTTCGCCCACCTTGTACGCGGGGTTCTGGTTACCGGTGGTGTCCTTGTCGATGCGGACGGAGACGCTCAGATCCGGCGTGGTGGGGTTGACGATAATGCTCTGGGCACTGATCTTCGGGGCGGCGGCGGCGGTGCTCAGCAGCAGGGCTGCGGGAATCATCAGGATCTTGTTCATGTGGTACCTCCGCCCATGAGCCTACGGGGGGGAACATGACGGGCCATGAGCCTCCCTGCGTGGAATGTTAATAGTGCTTCAGGTCACCGTCAGGGAGGCCAGTCGATTGGTCTGGCTTTCTGTTCCGCTTCCGTGGGGTCAGCGGATGATGCGGGCCGGTTCGATGCCAGCGGCACGGCGGGCGGGGATCAGGGCCGCCAGCAACGTGGTGACCAAGCCCATCAGGTTCACGGCGAGTAGATCCGTCCAGCGCACCTCCACCGGGAGAGAGGTCACGAAGTACAGGTCGCCGGGCAGCTGGAAAGGCCGCACGGTGAAATACGCGCTGATCCCCAGGCCGAGCAGGTTCCCGACCAGCAGGCCGCCGACGCCGAGCACCAGGCCCTCGAACAGGAAGACCCGCGTGATCAGGGCGCGGGTGGCGCCGATGGCACGCAGAATGGCGATCTCCTGCGTTTTCTCGAAGACGGCGAGGGTCAGGACGTTCGCGATGCCGAAGGCGGCAACGATCACGATCAGGAAGACCACGAAGGAGATGACCTTCTTCTGGAGGGACAGCTGATCGAGCAGCGTGCCGTAGATGTCCTGCCACGGCAGCGCGCTGTAGGGCCGCGCCCGCGTGAGCTGCCGTCCGACCGCCGGCGCCAGATCCGGGTCGCGCAGGCGCAGCTGATAGCCGGTGACGTTCTTCGTTTCCTGCAGGGCCTGAAGCGTGCTCAGATCCGTGAACGCGTAGGCGCTGTCAATCAGGTAATTGCCGGTGGTGAACACCCCAGCAACGCTCAGGCTGGCCCGGTGCTGGGCGCTGTTCAGCAGCCGCAGCTGATCCCCGGTGAACGCCCCAATCGAGCGCGACAGGGCGGAGCCCAGCATGATCTGGCCGGGTTTCAGGGTGGCGAGCACCCGGCTTTCTTCCGGCTGAAGTTCCAGCACGTGGGCGGCGTCCGGCGTGACGCCGAACAGGGTCACGAAGTCGAAGCCGGCCCGGCGACCATCGCTGGCGGGTCGAGTCAGCAGGCCCTTGTCGGCCACGAAGGGCATAAACGCCTGCACGGCGGGATCGGCTTTCAGGGCCAGCTCGAGTTCCGCGTCGCGGGCGGCCGGCGTGTAGGAGGTCAGGCTCAGGTGCGGGCTGGCCCGTAGCGTCGCGCTGATCAGGGCGCGGGTGAAGCCGTTGGTGAGACTCAGCGCCGCAATCAACGCCATCACGCCCACCGCGATCCCCAGGATGGTCAGGACATTCTGCGTACGGCGGTGGCTGAGGTGCGCCCGAGCCAGCGACCACGCCAGGGCAGTCTGCGATTCGGCGTGGGGAGCGGAGGGCATGCGAAGCGGAGGATAGCAGACCCCTCCACGCGCACCGGTGGCCCAACAGGCGGAAGGGCGAACCCCCGAAGGAGCCCGCCCTGGAATCTGTGGTGTGAAGGCCGCTCAGCGGACGGCAGTGATGCGAACCTGCCGGGCCCCGAACCGCATGGCGTCGCCACGGGTGGACATCCAGATGTCCAGGCTGTTGGTCTTGCGGACCGCCATGGTGTCCTCGACGATAAAGACACGGCCACTGAACTGGGCGCTATAGCGGCCACTCAGGTCTTCAATCATGACCTTGGTGCCGTAGGGAAACAGGCGCAGCAGGTCGCGGCTGAGTGCCACCACACCGGGCCGGGTTCGCGTGCCGGTGGCAGTGATGAAGGGCGTGGCATCGGTCTGGCCGGGCACGCTGTTGTAGGCGGTGGCGCGCACGATGGCGACCTTGCCGCGAATTGGGCTATAGGCGACGGTATCGCTGGCGGCGGCCTGGGCTACGGTGTCGGCACGAACCTGGGCGGCGTCGGTGCTCTGGATGGTGGAGGGAGTGCTCAGGGCGTCTTGAACCGCAGCGGCGGCGATGGTCGAATCGGGCAGGGCGGGGGCACCCGCAGTGGCAATGCCGGTCACGGCGAGGGCGATGGTGGTCATCCAGCGCAAAAAGGCGTGGGCCATAAGTCTCCTTCAATCGGTTGAAATCCACAAGCGCACAGGCTCAGGCCTGTCCGGTCGTGGTTCTGGGTCTGGGATCCGAAGTGTCCGGGCAGGACTGATGACCCCCCTGAACTCCGAAGATGAGGCTAAGGGGGGTATATGGCACTTTTCTAAGTTTTTTGCTCTATTAGCTCATCTGAACGGCAGTCAACAACCTTAAAACGGCCAGAGATGCTCGGAATAGCCGTCCACGACATGCCTTATTCATGAGACCTTATCTCATCATCTCATTTAACTTCTCATTCTGTTTCTGACAGAACAAGCGTTCTTAGCCGATTACGCTCTCATCTTGACGCCGGAGCCAGGGGTATTTGAGACTCAAGCAACAATTGACCCGCGAGTCATCAACTGTTACGCCACTGGTACCGATTATAAGTTCTGGAGAGCAGGGCGGAGACTCATTGAATGCTCATGTTAGGGCTGCCTATGGCGCCGGTGCTGTGACGACGGGCGCCACTGCCCAACGCGACAGCACCTCGGTCGAGACGTCCTTGAAGATCGGTGCCGCGAGCATCGACCCGTGATACGCCAGCTTGGCCCCGTGAACCATGACCGCCACTGTCACACGCGGCGCGTCCGCCGGGAAGAACCCCGCGAAGACGCTGTCGTACAGCGTGCTGGAATACTTGCCGTCCACCACCACCTGGGCCGTTCCGGTTTTTCCGGCGATCGCGTAACCCTTCACTCCAGCTGCACCTGGAATACCCTCTTCGATGACCTTGCGGAGCATGGTGCGGGTCAGGCGCGCCGTATCCGGACGGATGACTGGATGACGCTCCCCACCCACCGCCCCAGCCACCAATCTTGGAGAGACGTAGGTTCCGTCGTTCGCCATCGTGTTGTAGGCCGCGGCGAGCTGCAGCACCGTGGAACTCATGCCCTGACCGAAGGCGTTGGTGGCGCGCACGAGTTCGTCCCAGTGCCGCAGGGGTTGCAGGGTGCCGGTGGCGCTCGGTACGGCGTCCATGTCGGGGTAGATGCCGAAGCCGTACTTCGACAGGTAGCCGCGCATCTTCTCGGCCGGGAAGGGCTCCACGATATGGCTCATGCCCACGTTGCTGCTGTATCGCAGGATGCCCTGCGTCGTCAGGGTGGTCGGATGCTGCACGGCGTCGTTGATGGTGCTGCCCCAGCGCCCACCAACGTGGCGACGCATGGGCGTGCTGTACTGCGAGTCCGGCGTGGTCAGGCCCTCGTTGAGGGCGGCGGCCACGACCAGTCCCTTGACGGTGGAGCCTGGCTCGAAGACGTCCAGGAACGGACGATTGCGGCGATCTCCCTGGGAATACGAGCGCCACGTGTTCGGATCGAAGGGTGGGTAGCTCGCGGCGGCCAGCACCGCTCCTGTGCGGGTATCGAGCACCACGACCGAGCCATACTCTGCCTGATGCTCCGGCACGGCCCGCGCGAGCGCCCCCTCGGCGGCGGCCTGGATCCCGGTGTCGAGGGTCAGTTTCACGTCCTGCCCGGTGGCGAGCTGGTGGTTGAAGGCGTACTCCAGCCCTTCGAGGCCCTCGGTGGTGCCCATCATCCCCACCACCTGCCCGGCCAGCCGTCCCTGCGGATACACGCGCTTGTCGCCCACGCTGCGTGCCAGTACCTTCCCGTCCGCGCTGATGATGCTGCCGCGCGACTGCACGGCAGCCCGACTCACGCCCTGTGGCGTCCCCCACTCCAGCTGGGCGTACGCCCACACCAGGCTGAGGAACAGCAGGGTCGCGATGAACTGCATGACGCGGGATCGGTTCCGGATCTTTACTTCCACTGGGTCTTGACCTCCACGCGACGGGGCGGTGATGTGGGAACAGCGGGGGTGGGGATCGCCCTGGGCGCTGGAATGGTCTGGCTGGTCTTGGTCGCCTCGGCGAACCGGTGCATGCCGTTCGCGAAGGCCCAATCGCGGATGCGCTGGACGTTGGACAGGGACTGCACGTCGAGCGCCAGCACCTCGCGCTCCCTGGAGAGCGCCTGCTCGCGCTTGCCGGCCTCGACCAGCGTGCGCCGCACGTCACGGGTCAGGTAGCGCACCGTGACCAGCGCGACCAGCAGCAGCAGGTAGATCAGCAGGTAGCGCAGCGCCCGACCGCGCCACGTGGAGGCGCTGGTGTCCAGAGTGGGCAGGCGACCCAGCCTCAGGCGGGTCATGCCGTCTCCCCGCCTGGGGCGAGCTTCTCGGCGGCGCGAAGCTTGGCGCTGCGGGCCCGCGGATTGCTGGCCTGTTCGTCGTCGGTGGCGATCACCGGCCGTTTGGTCAGGGGGTGCAGGCTCTCACTGCCCTGCATGAAGCGCTTCACGATGCGGTCTTCCAGCGAGTGGAAGGAGATGACGGCCAGCCGGCCAGCGGGCCGGAGCAGCCCCTCCGCCCCGTTCAGGCCGTCACGCAGGGCACCGAGTTCGTCGTTCACATGGATCCGCAGGGCCTGGAACGAGCGCCGCGCCGGGTGGATGCCCTTCGAGAAGCCGGGATACGAGCGCTTGATGATGTCCGCGAGTTGCACGGTCGTCTCGATGGGCGCGCGTTCGCGGGCGTACACGATCCCGCGCGCGATCCGCCGGGAGTGGCGTTCCTCGCCGTACTCGTAGATGATCGCGGCGATCTCCTCTTCCGGGTAGGTGTTCACGACGTCGGCGGCGCTCTCGCCGGACTGGCTCATGCGCATATCCAGCGGAGCATCCGAGTGGTATGAGAAGCCGCGTTGCGTGTCGTCGAGCTGGAAGGAGCTCACGCCGATATCGAGCAGGATGCCGTCCACGCCGCTGACCCCCTCGGCGGCCAGCAGGGCGGGCATGTCACGGTAGTTGCCCTCCAGCACGGTCAGGCCGGGCCGTCCAGCGGCGCGGGCGCGTTCCAGCGCGTAGGGATCCTGGTCGATGCCGTAGACGGTCGCGCCCGCATCGAGCAGCAGGCCGGTATGACCCGCGCCGCCCAGTGTGCCGTCGACGAACACTTTGCCGGGAGCGGGAGCCAGCGCGGCCAGCACCTCGGCGGCCAGCACGGGCCAGTGGGTCAGGGTGGATTCGGTGGTGGAGTCAGTCAGGGGATCGGTCACGGTCAGGCCACGAAGTTGATCAGGAGTTCGGGTTTGGGCGGGTTGTCCTGCACAGCGGTAATGGCGGCTTCCCAGCGGGCGGGACTCCACAGTTCCAGGCGTCCGGGCGCGCCCGCCACGATCACGTCGCCGTCCAGCTGCGCGAAGGATCGCAGGGTCTGCGGAATGGACACGCGGCTCTGGTTGTCCAACCGGGCCTTGTTCGCTCCCGAGTAGAAGAAGCGCACGAACGACCTGGATTCGGCGTCCGTGAGCGGCAGGCCCTCCAGCTGCTCCTCCACGCGTCGCCAGCTGGCGAGCGGGAAGACGTACAGGCAGCCTTCCATGCCGCGCGTAAGGATCATTCCGTCCTCGACGAACTCCCGGAACGGCGGTGGCATGACCACACGTCCCTTGTCGTCGATGGTGTACGGGAACTCTCCGAACGGCAACTCCACTCCTTTGCGTTCCCACCCCGTCCCACTTGACGTGGTTCGGGGCGGGCAGGCCAATCAGCCTGAAAAGGTGCATGACGAACCGTTTCAGGCTGTTGCACGGAGTGTAACAAGCCCTACCACGAATTACCACCCATTCCCACTTTTTCCCCCACTTTCCCCTCGAACTCGGTGCGTTTTCCCACTGGTTCACCCCGAGGCGCGCAGGCGGGGAGGGAGGTGCGGAGCAGGGCAACACCATCAAAGTGCCGTTCCTGACGTCCAAAGTACCACTTTTGGCAGGTCGGAAAGGCGGCAGCATCACGCCTGCCCGATTCCCACCACCCGTTCCCACCGCCGGGACGTTCCCACTCCCTCCCCCGCCCTACCCTGCAGGCATGACCACGCAGCCCCGTTCCTTCCCCACCCTTCAGGCCGGCGCGATCCTTGCGGCCCTCGGCATTGGCCTGGGAGCCTTCGGTGCCCACGCCCTGAAAACCCAGCTCGACGCCGCCCTTCTCGCGGACTACGAGACCGGCGTGCGCTACCAGATGTACGCCGCGCTGGCCCTGATCGCTCTGGGCAGCACCCAGCGGCCGCAGCGGGCGGGCCTGTGGCTCACGCTCGGGGCCGTCATCTTCAGCGGCAGCCTGTATGTGCTGGCCCTGACCGGCGTGACCATCTTGGGGGCGATCACGCCCGTCGGCGGCGTGCTGCTCATCGCAGGCTTCATGATCGTCGCGTTGGATGCCCGGCGCACCTGAATGAAAAGACCCCCAGCAGATCGCCGGGGGTGGGTGGTGCGGGGGAACTGTAAGCCGGGTTCTGTCCGCCACTTGCGTGGCTGCGCGGCCATCTCTCTGGGACACCTGTTGCCAGGCGCCTCAAGCGACCATCCTGGCGGTCAACGGGCGGGCCGCCCTCGCGCACTGTCGGGTCTTGCACCGGATGGGGTTTACCAGACACCCACAGTCTCCTGCGGGCCTGGTGCGCTCTTACCGCACCGTTTCACCCTGACCAGTGTCGTCCGCGCCGGGACTGTATGACACTGGCGGTCTGGTTTCTGTGGCACTGTCCTTCGACTTCGCCGCTCTCCACCCCTGCGGCGCATGGGTGGGCGCTCGACTCGCCGACCAGCCGTTAGCTGGCATCCTGCCCTGCGGTGCCCGGACTTTCCTCACCCGGACTCGCGCCCGGGCGCGGCCGTGCATTCCCCCGCAAGGAAGGAGCATAGCAGGGTGATCCAGGAACGGGAGGAGGGGCAACTGATTTCCAGCCACAGGGATCAGATCTGATCTCCAGCGACCTACACTTAATCGATGCCAAGACTGATCCTGGACGTGCCCGATTACATTCGCGGACTCCACGCGGAGTGGGATGAAGGCTTTGAGATCTCGGTACACATCAGGGACGACGAGGTGATTGTATGGGCAAATGACGCAGGCCTGAGATCTCTGGCCCGCCTTCTGCTGGGCCTAACGGTTGATAGTGTCCCGGACTCAGCACACTGGCATCTGGATGACCTGAACAGCCTCAAAGACGGTTCGACCCCACTGACAATAGGGAAGCTGATCTAAAACGCCTCCAGAACGACCGCCTGGTGAAGCCCCTTATCCCCAGCGCCGCTGCATAAGTTCCCAGTTCTTATCCCAGTTGGGCGAGCCCGCGCCGTTCGGGCGCAGCAGGTCGGCCATCTCGTCTGGGCCGAGTTCGCGGTACTCGCCGACATCAAGGTTGCCGAGCCACAGGCCCCCGGTGCGGTAGCGCATCAGGCGGGTCACAGGGTGCCCGATGGCGGCGAGCATGCGACGCACCTGCCGCTTGCGACCCTCGCCGAGCACGATGAAGGCACCACCCGTGGCTGGTGAGGCGCTGATCGCGCGGGCCGGGCCGTCCGTGAGCGTGATCCCTTCGGTCAGCGCGTCGAGTTCCTCGGCGGTGGGGTCGTGGTCGCCGTCGGTCCAGGCACGGTAGGCCTTTTCATGTCCGTAGCGCGGGTGGGTGAGCGTCAGGGTCAGGTCGCCATCGGTGGTGAGGATCAGCAGGCCCTCGGAGTCACGGTCGAGGCGGCCCACGGGGTGCAGCCCAGGGATGTTCGGCATGGCGTCGAGGACGTTGCGGCGGCCGTACTCGTCGCTGGCGGTGGTCACGTAGCCGGTCGGCTTGTACAGCGCGAAGGTTCGGGCTGGAGCGCGCTCCAGTTCGACCAGTTGACCGTCGATCCGGACGTCGTCGGCGTCCGTGACAGACTGGCCGAGCGTGGCGGTGACGCCGTTCACGCTGACCCGCGCGGCCGAGATCATGGCCTCGGCCGCGCGGCGGGAGGCGACCCCGGCCCGCGCGAGGCGTTTGTGAAGGCGCTCGCTCACAGGCCGCGCCGCTGCCGGGACGGGTAGGCGAGCACGGCGGCGGCGGCCAGCACACCCAGCACGATCACCACGCCCAGCAGCAGCGGTCGGGCCGTGGGGGGCAAGGTACTGCCCGCCGCGATCACCGGGGCCAGCAGGGACGCCACCACCAAGAGGTTTCCTCCCACCAGCGCGCCCGTTCGCAGGCCATCCGGGCGGGCGCTGCCAGCCAGGGTCGAGGCTCCCCACGCGAGCACCACGCCTCCGGCCACGCGGGCCAGCCACAGAGGCGCGACGCCCAGTAGGGCGGCAACCGCTGGTGGCAGGAAGTACAGGTACAGGCCGGTGAGGACGAAGATCACGCCCGTGATGAGGAAGACAGCGCGCAGCACGCCGCACAGTGTAGACCGCGCTTCCTGCCGTGACGCGCCATGGCGCTCTGCTAGCCTCTGGCGCATGCCGGTCATCGCCGTGGACAAGCCCCTGAACCTGACCTCGCACGACGTGGTGGATCGCACGCGCCGCGCCCGTAAGACCCGGCGCGTGGGGCACACGGGCACGCTCGATCCGCTGGCGACCGGGGTGCTGGTGCTGGCGGTCGATGCGAGCACGAAACTGGTGCAGTTCATGGAGGCCGACAGCAAGGATTATCTCGCGTGGGTGGCACTGGGCGCTTCTACCGTCACGCTCGATACCGAGGGGCCGGTGGACAGCGTCGCGTCCGTTCCGAACCTGGACGCGAACGCGGTGAGCGTGGCCCTCGCCGGATTGACTGGTCCGCAGCAGCAGATTCCGCCGCAGTATTCTGCCATCCAGGTGGGCGGCCAGCGGGCCTATGCCGTGGCCCGCGCGGGAGGTGAGATCGACCTGCCGGCCCGATCCGTGATGATCCATGCCCTGGAGCTCCTGGGCGTGTACCCGAGTGTGCAGGCCGCGCCGAGGCACTTCTCCCCCACTCCGGACGGCTGGGCACCGCACGCGGACGGACGGGCATTCACGCTGCCGCAGCCGCTGGGCGAGCATCCGACCTTGCTCATCCGCGCACGCGTGGGGAGTGGCACGTACCTGCGCTCGCTGGCCCGCGACCTGGGAACAGCCCTCGGCGTGCCCGCCCACCTGGCTGGGCTGGTGAGAACCCGCGTGGGCCGACACCGCCTGGAGCACACCGTGCCGCTGGAGGACGTGGCTGAGGCCGACGGGCTGGATGACCTCGAGGCCCTGGAATTCCCGCGCCTGGAGGCCGATGAGCGGCTGGCGCTGCAGCTGCGGCAGGGAAAACGGCCCGAGCATCCTGCGGTGGGGCGATACGTGGTCACACTGGATGGTCGGCTGGTGGCGGTAGTGGACGGTGACGGGCAGACACTGAAGGTCGTGCGCGCATGGGCTCAGTGACGGCTGGCCCGCGCGTTTGAGTCCGGGCCGCGCGACGGGATAGGGTGGGGGCGACAACAAACTGGATACTGGCACGACGAACGGTTCACACGGGAGGCGCATGGCAGCAGTGGTGGGAGTGATGGTCAGCGACGATCCGGCCGAACGCCGGGTACCCCTGGTGCCGGACGTGGCCCGCAAACTCGCGGGACTGGGCGCGGGAATCGTGATGCAGCGCGGCGCCGCCGACCGCGCCCCCTACCCGGACGTGGACTATCCGGACGTGACCTGGGTGGAATCGGCCGCCGAAGTGGTGGCGCGTGCAGACGTGCTGTGGGTGCTCGGCCCGCCACCGGACGACCTGCTGCGTCAGCTCCGGCCGGGAACGGTTCTGATGGGCCTGCTCCAGCCGTACGCCAGCGCCGACCGGGTGCGTGCCCTGAACGACCGGCAGGTGACGGCCTTCGCCATGGAACTACTCCCCCGCATCTCGCGGGCGCAGTCGATGGACATCCTGTCGTCACAGGGCGCAGCGAGCGGCTACCAGGGCGCATTGATCGCGGCGGGCCTGGCGCCGAAGTTCTTTCCGATGCTGACCTACGCGGCGGGCACCATCCGGCCCGCGCGCGCCCTGATCGTGGGCGCCGGCGTGGCGGGTCTGCAGGCCATCGCCACGGCAAAACGCCTGGGAGCCATCGTGGACGCCTATGACGTGCGCCCGGAGACGCGGGAACAGATCGAGTCGCTGGGCGCGAAGTTCGTCGATACCGGCGTGAGCGCGGCCGGCACCGGCGGCTACGCCCGCGAACTGACCGACGACGAGAAGGCCGCGCAGGCCGAGAAACTCGCGCGGGCCGTGGCCGCCAGCGACGTGATCGTCACGACCGCCGCCATTCCCGGCCGCCGCGCCCCGGTGATCATCACCTCGGTCATGCTCGCCGGCATGAAGCCGGGTTCCGTGGTCGTGGATCTGGCCGCCGAGACGGGCGGGAACGTCGAGGGTACGGTGGCCGATCAGGAGGTGGTGCTGGATGGCGTGCGGGTCTTCGGCCCGACCCACCTGCCGTCGCGGATGCCGGTGCACACCTCGGAGATGTACGCGAAGAACCTGCTGAACTTCATCACGCCGGCCCTCTCGGGCGGGGAACTGAAGCTCGACTGGACGGATGAAGTGATCGCCGGCACCGCCCTGACGCACGCAGGCGCCGTCGTAAATGACCGTGTGCGCCAAGCCCTGAACCTCACCAGTCCCTGAACCTCGCCTGACCCGATTCCCCCCAGTCGTCCCGGAGGATGCCCGAATGGATCTGTTTTACCTGTACATCTTCATGCTGGCCGCGTTCACTGGCTATGAGGTGATCGCGCGCGTGCCCGTGATCCTGCACACCCCGCTGATGTCCGGCTCGAACTTCGTGCACGGTGTGGTGCTGGTCGGCGCGATGGTCGTGCTGGGCCACGCGGTCACCCCGCTGGAGCAGGGCATCGGGTTCTTCGCGGTGCTGCTCGGGGCCGCCAACGCCGCCGGAGGGTACGTGGTCACGGAGCGGATGCTGGCCATGTTCCGCAGCGACCGGCCCCGGATGCCTGCGGTGCCCGGCGCGGAGCGCGTGAAGTAGGCATGCAGACCTTCATCGACCTGACGTATTTCGTGGTGGCGGTGCTGTTCATCCTCGGGCTCAAGGCCATGGCGTCCCCAGCCACCGCGCGGCGCGGCATCGTGTGGGCGGGCGTGGGCATGGTGCTCGCCACGCTGGTCACCTTCCTTACACCGGGCCTCCAGAACATCGCCCTGATGATCGTGGCGATCGTGCTGGGCGGCGGCGCGGCGTGGTACCTGGGCCGGGTCGTGAAGATGACCGACATGCCGCAGATGGTCGCCGTGTACAACGGCATGGGCGGCGGCGCGGCGGCGGCCATCGCGGCCGTAGAGTTCGCGCGCGGCGAGGTTCATGGCGCGCTGCCCACCACGCTGGCCGTGCTGGGCGCACTGATCGGCTCGGTGGCCTTCAGCGGATCCGTGGTCGCGTTCCTGAAGTTGCAGGGCATCATGAAACGCGCGTGGCGGCTGCCCGCGCAGAACATGGTGAATGCCGGACTGGCCGTGCTGGTTGTGCTGCTCGGCCTGCTGATGGTCGCGTCTGGCCCCACACCTGCCGTGCTGGTGGTGTTCTTCGTGCTGGCCCTGGCGCTGGGCGTGGTGCTCACTTCCCCGATCGGCGGGGCGGACATGCCTGTAGTGATCTCGCTGCTGAACGCCTTCACGGGTCTGGCGGTGGGCTTCGAGGGGTACGTGCTGGGCATTCCGGCCCTGATCATCGCGGGGATTGTCGTGGGCGCATCGGGCACGCTGCTCACCCAGCTGATGGCGCGGGCCATGAACCGGCCGATCACCAACATCATCTTCACGCCCCTGACCGGCGAGGCGCAGACCGGTTCGGGCGGCGTGGTGGGCACCATGCGCGAACTGAGCGCGCTGGACGCTGCCGCCACCATGCGCTACGCCCAGCGGGTGGTCATCGTGCCCGGCTACGGCATGGCCGTCGCGGGCGCCCAGCACAAGGTGCAGGAGATGGCGAAACTGCTCGAGGAAGCCGGCGTGGACGTCCGGTTCGCCATTCATCCGGTCGCGGGCCGCATGCCCGGCCATATGAACGTGCTGCTGGCTGAAGCGGGCGTGCCCTACGAGAAGATCTTCGACCTGGAGGAGATCAACGCGGATTTCCCCCTGACCGACGTGGCCCTGGTGATCGGCGCGAACGACGTGGTGAACCCGGTCGCGCGCCACGACAAGGGCAGCCCCATCTACGGCATGCCGATCCTCGATGCCGACCGGGCCGCCCAGGTGATCGTGGTCAAGCGCGGCAAGGGGGCCGGGTACAGCGGCATCGAGAACGAACTGTTCTATCAGGAGAACACCAGCATGCTGTACGGCAGCGCGCAGCAGGCCATCGCGGACGTGGTCACGAACCTGAAGACCATGGGCTGATCGGGCCGCCCGGCTGGCAGCGCCTCCCACCGGGGTTCAGGCAGAGCGAATCCAGGTGCCGGATTCAGAAGAAAGATGCAGGCCGCCTGAAGCACCGTGATGCCTTCAGGCAGCCTTGTCGTACCTCACCGTGGCGAGAAGGTCAGTGTCAAGTGTGCCACAAATCCACGTTCTGACAGATTTGTCACACGGGAAGAAGGCGTTCCAGACGGACATTGGCGTACCGGGCACGGAGAATGCGCCTTGAATGTGACTCGAATGTGAACAGCTGACCACCGGTCGCCCTGTGCCCCCATTTTCCCCCACTGCTCCCCCCGAAGGGGGGCTTGTCGGCCCACGGCGATGGTCACGGAGGAGTCACACGCGGGACGGACACTTCATGTGTAGAAGTTCACGGTGCCCGCGCTGGTCACCACAGGTTCTTCCCGGAGGCTACGCCCATGAACAAACGCACCCGTCCTCTTTCTTTCATGTCCCTGGCGGTTCTGGCCATGGCGATCACGGCCTGCGGGGGCACTCCGGCCGTGACGGCCACGCCAGCCGCCCAGGGTGAGACCAAGCTGGTCACGCTGCGCATCGGTCCGGGCGTCACGAGCGCTGCCCTGACCTCCACCGTGACGGGCGCCCAGGTGATCGCGTTCGACCACACCACCGGTCGTGCCGTTCTGAGCGTACCCGTCGACACGGCGAGCAAGTTGTCCAGCGCCAACCTGAGTGCCCAGGCGCTCGGGAGCCTGGACGCCGGTGTCCTGGGCGTAGAAGCGGACGGCGTGATGAAGGTTCTGGCCGACGACCCCGAAGCCGACGCGCTGGGCCTGACGACCTGGGCGGGCGGCCTGACCACCTGGGCGGGCGGCCTGACCACGTGGGCGGGTGGAGCCCTCACCTGGGCGGGCGGCGTGAACTTTCTGAACAGCTCGGATCTCGCCAGCGCAGGTGCCTACTGGAATAAACTCGGCATTCCCTGGGCCCAGAAGCTGATTCCTGAACTGGGGACGGGCGTCACGGTGGCCACGATCGACACCGGCATCGACCTGAACCACCCGCTGCTGCAGGGCCGCATCGACACCGCCAACAGCTGGGACTTCATCGGCAACGACGCCGTGCCGCAGGAGGAGAACTCTGGCGGGAAGTACGGGCACGGCACGGCTGTCGCCGGAGTGATCCTCCAGATCGCCCCGAACGCCAAGATCCAGGCCTACCGCGCCCTGAAGCCCGACGGTTCCGGCGCGATGTCGAATGTGATCGCCGCCATCACCAAGGCCTCGACGAACGGGGCGCGCGTCATCAACCTCTCGCTGGGCTCCACCACCAACTCTCTGGCCCTGAACACGGCCGTCGCAGCGGCACTGGCCAAGGGCATTCTGGTCGTGAACTCCAGCGGGAACGCCGGTACGGAAGGCGTCGTGTATCCCGGCGCCGCCCTGGGCACGCTGCAGTTCCCCCTGACCAGCGGCCTGATCTCGGTCGGCAGCGTGACCCTGGACCTGAAGAAGTCCTCGTTCAGCCAGTACGCCAAGAACCTGAGCATGACGGCCCCCGGTGAACTGATCCTGACCACCTTCCCGGATGCCCGCCTCGTGAAGGCGAGCGGCACGTCCTTCGCGGCCCCCGCCGTGAGCGGCGCGCTGGCCCTGGCACTCTCGACCGGCGCCACCAGCGCCAGTGTGGCCGCCAACGTGAAGGCCACAGCCTCGGCGAACCTCGACCCCACCTTCAACCCCGAACTGGGTGCCGGCACGCTGAACGTGGGCGCGCTGGCCGACAACTACCGCTGAGGCTCCCATGCAGAAGATCATCCTGAACTTGCCCGCCGGGCCTCAGTCCCACTCGACCCTTCCGACCTCCGCTCCTCTCACTCCTCCGGGCACCCTGCACGCGGGTAGCCGCGGCATCTGGAAGGACACCCGCACCAAACCCCTGGCCGCCTGATCCGCACCCAGCGGACACGCCCCGCCGGGAAGGGCGGGGCGTGTCCGCTGGGTGCTCTAGGCTAGCGGTGATGTCTCCCCGTGTGCTGCTCGTCCCGCCGGATACCCGTCCTCCCACGCTCGACCTGCCCGCCGCGCTGGCCCGCATGACGGGCGCGGCCGTGAGCGTGCCGCCCCCAGCGGCGCTGCCCGACTTCTTTACGCCGGGCGACCCCGCTCTGCTGAGAGCGTGGCTGGAGGCGGCCGCCCCGACCGCCAACGTGCTGGTGGTGTGCGTGGAGACCCTGTGTCTGGGCGGCATGATCCCGGCGCGGCGGGTCTCGGATGACCTGGACGTGGCCCTGGAACGCCTGGCCGTGTTGGCCTACCTGAAGGCGCACCATCCCGCCCTACGGATCTATGCCTTCGGGGTGATCGTCCGGGTGGCGCACGACAACGATCCGCACGAGGAGAAACCGTACTACGGTCAATGGGGCCGTGAACTCCGCGCGTACTCGGTGGCCTTCGACCGGCACGCCCGGCACGGGGACGGCGAACTGGCCGCGCTGGACGCCGCGCGGGCGGGCGTGCCGGAGGACATCCTGGCCGACTGGTTGGGCACCCGCGAACGCAACCGCGCGCTGCACCTGCGGGCGCTGGAGCTGCTTGGCGACGGCGTGCTGGATCACCTGTGCCTGACGCTGGATGACACGACCGAGTACGGTCTGGCCGCCTTCGACCGGCGCCTGCTGGAAGCCCATGCGGACGACCTGGGCGTGTGGGAGCACCTCGACATCTATCCCGGCGCGGATGAGGTGCCGTGCGCCCTGATCGCCCGCGCGCTGCGCCCCGAGACCGTCCGGGTGTGGGTGCGGTACAGCGGTCTGGACGGTGCCCGCAGCGGTATGGCCTACGAGGATCGGCCCGCCGGGGAACTCGTCCGCACCCATCTGAGGGCTGCCGGATGTGGACTGGCCGACACGCCCGCCGAAGCCGCCTTCACACTGGCGGTGAATACGCCCGGCACGCGGCAGGCCCACCGGCAACCGGACTTCGCCACCGTGGACACCACGCACCGGCACCTGCCCGCCTTCATCGATGCGCTCAGAGACGACCTGCAGGCCGGGCGAACCGTCAGCGTGGCGGACATCGCCTACCCGAACGGCGCGGAGTGGCGGCTGTGGACGCTGATGCAGGGGCTGCCGCTGGCCAGACTGGCGGGCTACAGCGCGTGGAACACGGCCGGGAACACGCTGGGGGCGGCCATCGCCTTCGGAAAGCTCGCGCCGCTGGTCGTGAACCGGGCCGAGCATGCCGGCGCCCTATTCGCCCGGATGGTGGACGACGCGCTGTACCAGGGATGGGCAAGATCGCAGGTGCGTGCACGGCTCGACCAGCCCAGCCCCTTCGACCTCGGGACGCAGCGGGGAGCGGCCGAAGCGCACCTGCGCGAGCTGATCACCCCGCGCATCCATGACCTCTGGAACACGCACTTCGTTGCTGGAGGCCTGGAATTGGAGGTCGGCACGCCCAACCTGGCGTGGCCGCGCCTGTTTACCGGCGTGTTCCCCATGGTCGTGCGGGAGCGCGCATGAGCGGCGCGCTGCTGGCCCTCGATCTGGGGGGCACGTCCATGCGGGCCGCGCTGATCGAGGACGGTCAGGTCACGACGCGGGTGCAGGCGGCCACCCCCAAACCCTCGACGCCGGACGCGGTGATCGACGCGGCCCTCGTGCTCGCGGCCCCCCTGGCGGCGCAGGCGTCCGCGCTGGGGGTGGCGTGTGCGGGGGCAGTGGCCGCCGGCCGGGTCACCGCGACGGCCACGCACACCTTCCCCGGCTGGGTGGATATTCCCCTGGCGGATCGCCTGAGCGCCGGGCTGGGCCGGCCGTGCCGGGTGCTGAACGACGCGCGGGCGGCCACGTGGGGCGAGGCGCAGGCCGGGGCAGGGCGCGGTTCCTCCGAGTTCATGTTCGTGACGATCAGCACCGGGGTCGGCGCGGGCCTGATCCTGGGCGGACGCCTTCATCTGGCCGGGAACGGCCTGGACGCCGAACTGGGGTTCGTGACGGTGCCCGCCGCGTGGCGAGCGGGCACGCCGGTGCCGCTGCTGGGTGAGCTGGGCGCGCTGGAGTTCGAGTCGAGCGGCACGGCGCTGGGCGGTCAGGCCGCGCAGATGGGCTTCACGGATGCCCGCGCCCTGTGCGACGCCGCCGAAGACGGCGATGCGGAAGCCGACGCCGTTTACTCCCGATCTGCGGCGCTGATCGCGTGGAAATGTGCGGATGTGGCCGCCCTGCTGGGCATCACGCGGGTGGCGCTGGGCGGCAGCGTGGGCCTGCGTGACGGGTACCTGGAACGGGTGCGCGCGGCCCTGACGCACTTTCCGCAGTGGTACCGGCCGGAGATCGTACACGCGCAACTGGGCGCCGACGCGGGGCTGATCGGCGCAGCGTTGTGGGCGGGAACAGCGGCGGAGTCAGGGAGCCGGTGAGCGACGGCCCACGATCCAGCCGTCCTCCACGCTGGCGAACGGCGATTGCAGCAGGCTGATGAGCGTGCGGCCCTCCTCTGGACTCGGGGGCGCGACCGTGTGCCAGGTGCCAGCGACCTGCACCTCGATCTGCGACCCTCCGGTCTGCGGGTCGACCTGAACGCGGTAATTGCCGATGGGATGGGAACCGTGCGGAATGGCCGGGACATGCATGGTGACCTCCGGTGGTGGGCGGCAGGCCTGGACGTGGCCCTTCTGGGTGGATGGTGCCCGGCTCCACATGACCGCTTCATGACCGCCTTTCATTCGACAGGTTCTGTGGCCCGCCGCGCTTCAGAAACCGCCGGTCGGGCCAGCGGTATTTGCCGTCTGACAGCGCTCCTTCCTCACCGGTGGACGGCGTGTTAGGCTCGCGCCACCATAAGGAGAGGACTCATGACGGACACCCTGACAGCCGGTCTGCTGCCCTTCGAGCACGAGCCGTATCACCGCTACTCCGACCCCGCTGTGGCCGACGCGCAGCGCGCCGCGTTCCGGATCGTGCGCGAGCAGTACGTGGGCCGCACCTTCCCCCTGATCGTGGCCGGGCAGGAGGCCCAGGGCAGCGGCATCACCGACGTTCACAATCCCGCCGATACCCGCGAGATCGTGTGGCGCTTCCAGAACGCCACGCCCGATCAGCTGGAGCAGGCCATCCGAGCCGCGACGGCCGCGTTCCAGGACTGGCGCTACAGTGATCCTCTGCAACGCGCGAGCATCTTCAAACGGGCGGCCGACCTGCTGCGCGCCCGTCGGCTGGAGTTCAACGCCGTGATGACCCTGGAGAACGGCAAGAACTGGATCGAGGCGGACGGCGAGGTCGCCGAATCCGTCGATCACTTCGAAGTGTTTGCCCGCGAGACGCTGCGCTGGGCCCAGGGCAAGGCCGTATACCCCATGCCGGACGAGCACGTCACGATGGACTACGAGCCGCTGGGCGTGGTCGCGTGCATCAGCCCGTGGAACTTCCCGAGCGCGATTCCACTGGGCATGGCGCTGGGCGCGATCGCCGCCGGAAACACCGTGATCTGGAAGCCCGCGCCGGAAACGCCCCTGTCGAGCTACCTGATGGTGGAACTACTGTTCGAGGCGGGCCTCCCCCGGAACGTGATCCAGTTCCTGACCGGCACGAACGACGTGCTGGGCGATCCGCTGGTCGACCACCCGGACGTCCGCATGATCGCCTTCACGGGCAGCAAGGCCGTCGGCTGCCGCATCTACGAACGGGCGGCGAGGGTGCAGCCCGGCCAGAAGTGGCTCAAGCGAGTGATCGCCGAGATGGGCGGCAAGGATCCCACCGTGGTCTGCGCCGACGCGGATGTGGACGCCGCCGCGCTGGGGATCGTGCAGGCGGCGTTCGGATACAGCGGCCAGAAGTGCTCGGCGTGCTCCCGCGTGATCGCCGAGGACAGCATTCACGACGAGCTGCTGGAGAAGGTCACGGCCCTGACGCGCACCCTGAGGGGCGGGCGGCCGGAAGACAACGCCGATCTCGGGCCGGTCATTCACGAACGCAGCGCCGCGCGGATCATGGAGCTGCTGGCCGACGGTCAGGGCAGCACGCGACTGGTGCTCGGCGGCGACCGGCCGGACACGGGGGATAGCACGGGCGGGTACGTCTCCCCCACGATCCTGGCGGACGTCGCGCCGGGCGATCCGCTGTTCCAGCAGGAGATCTTCGGGCCGGTGCTGACCTTCACGCGGGCCGACTCGTGGGAGCACGCCATCGACCTGGCGAACGACAGCGAGTACGGCCTGACCGCGTCGTTCTACAGCCGCGACCCTGCCAAACTCGCGGCCGCCCGCCAGCGGATGCACGTGGGAAACCTGTACATCAACCGCAAATGCACGGGTGCCCTCTCGGGCACGCACGCCTTCGGCGGCTACGGCATGAGCGGCACGAACGCCAAGGTGGGCGGCCCGGATTACCTGTTCTGGTTCCTCCAGACGAAAACGGTCGCCCAGCGGTACTGATGCCTCTTCATGGCAGGGTGTCCAGCCACGCGCGGGCCTCGGGCTCGGTGGCCACGAAGCGGATCAGCGGATGGTGACGGTGTTCATAGGCCAGTTCCACGAAGCGCTCTCCGTACGCGGCGGCCTCCGGAATCACGAGAACCACGTGCACGCGGTAATTCGTGAACTTCTGGAACACCTCGCCGGCCAGGCCGCTTCGAAGGTCGAAGAACTCGGGCGCGACGTCCGCTTCCGTCAGGATCAGGCCGTGCACGCCGAGGGCCGCGCCGACCACCGTGTTCACCTCCGCCCAGGTGAGAACCGGCAGGTTCAGGTCGCGGGCCGTGGCGATCTGCCGGGAGGCGCCCGTGTTCATCATGGACGCAGGGTACAGGGGTCCAGCAGTGCGAGACTGGACGCATGACCGACACGCCCCCCCCTGACGACCGCACGACCCGCGCCCAGTTGGCCCTCGCGCGCCTGCTGCCCAAACTCTTCCGGGGCGGACAGGCCTTCGTGGGCGTCGAGGCGTCGCTGAGCGGCCTGACGGACGAGCAGGCGGCCACCCGCCCGGCGGGGCTGCCGCACTCGGTGGCCGAACTGGTGGCGCACGTGAACTGGTGGAACCGCTGGATGCTGGACATTATCGAGATGGGCACCGCCCAGCCGTATCCGAAGCGCGCCGCCGATACCTGGCCCGAGATGGGCGCAGGGGACTGGGGCCGCGTCCGCACGGAGTTCTACGACCTGCTGGCCCGCGTGGACACGCACGCCGCCCGGCCCGACCTGGCCAACCCCGTGAACCACGAGGAAACCATCGGGGAACTCCTCGCGGACTTCGCGCTGCACACCGCCCACCACTTCGGGCAGATCGTCACGGTACGGCAGGCCCTCGGGGCATGGCCTCCCCCTGGCGGCGGCGACACGTGGTGACCCCCCGAACCTGAGATCGAGAAGGGCTATCTGATGTCCAACGTCTTTTACAGGAGCACCAAGTCCTATCCCACCGCCGTGCGCGCCGAGGGCGTGTATCTCTACGACGAATCCGGCCGGCGTTCCCTGGACGGATCGTCCGGGGCGCTGGTCGCGAACGTCGGTCACGGTCGCGCGGAGGTCGCGGAGGCGATGGCCGCGCAGGCCCGCACCCTGGCCTTCGTGCACGGCTCGCAGTTCACGAGCGACGTGCTGGAGGACTACGCAGCGCGGCTCACCGACTTCCTGAACCTGCCCGGAGGTCGCTTCTGGGCGGTATCTGGCGGCTCCGAGGCGAACGAGAGCGCCATCAAGCTGGCCCGGCAGTACCACGTGGAGCGGGGCGAGCCGGAACGGTTCAAGGTCGTGACCCGCGTGCCCAGTTACCACGGGGCGTCGCTGGGCGCGCTGGCCGCGTCCGGCATGGGCGCGCGGCGTGAACTCTACGCTCCGCTGATGCGTGAGGATGCGTGGCCGAAGATGCCCAGACCCGACCCGTCGCTGTCCGGTGAGGACGATGCCGACCGGGTGCGGGCGGTGCTGGAGGCAGCCGGGCCGGAGTCCGTGGCAGCGTTTATGTGCGAACCCGTGGTGGGGGCCTCAGACGCGGCGCTCGCTCCGACTTCCGGCTATCACTCGCGGATCGCGTCCATCTGCCGGGAGTATGGAGTGCTGTTCATCGCCGACGAGGTCATGAGCGGCATGGGCCGCTGCGGCGCGCCGCTGGCTGTAAGGCTGGGAGGCGACGTGATGCCGGACATCGTGGTGCTCGGCAAAGGCCTCGCGGCCGGGTACGCCCCGCTGGCGGGCCTGGTCGCCAGCGCCCACGTGTACGACACGGTCATGCAGGGCAGCGGGGCCTTCAAGCACGGCTTCACCTACGCGGGCCACCCGGTCAGCGTGGCGGCGGGCCGGAGCGTACTGGACATCGTGCAGCGCGACCATCTGGTGCAGGCGGCGCAGGAACGCGGCACCCAGCTCCTCAGCGGGCTTCAGGACTTAAAAACGCGGCATCCGCATGTGCTCGACGTGCGCGGACACGGCCTGCTGCTGGGCGTGGTTCTGGGCGATCCCGCCACCGGGCAGGCATTTCCCAGAGCAGGCCTAGCGGAACGGGTGGCGAGCGCCGCGCGGGCACGCGGCCTGCTGACCTACCCCGGATCCGGCGCGGTGGACGGCACGCGCGGCGACCACCTGCTGCTCGGGCCGCCGCTGAGCATCACGGCAGACGAAGTGACGGAGCTGCTGGAGCTACTCGATGGAGCGCTCGCGGCCACATCGTCCTGACTGGCCTCCACCTTATCTGGGTCGTCGTTTCTCGGCCTGCACCATCTGGGTGAACTGAAACAGGCGCGGCGCGCGGCCCCAGCGTGTGCGGTCGCCGGCCACGCGCCAGATCCACTCGACGCCCAGGCGACGCGTCCAGTCTGGGGCGAGTTGGGCACTGCCCGCCAGGACGTCCAGCACGCCGCCACAGCCGATCATGACGGGCACGCCCATGACCTGCCGCCAGTACTGGTTGAAGGTCTCCTGGCGCCGGGCACCCATGGCGGTGAGCAGCAGGTGCGCGCCGCTCTCCCGCACGAGTTCCGCGACCCGCTGATCCTCGGGCAGGTCGAAGTAGCCGTGGTGCGTGCCAGCGACCTGAACGCCGTAGTCGCGGGCGGCGTTCTGCGCGGCGAGTTCCGCGACGCCGGGGCGGGAGCCGAGGAAGAACACGCGCAGGTCGCCCCGGTGACGCTCCATGAGCCCCTTGACGAGGTCGTAGCCGGGCGCACGGGGGACATCCTGGTTCAGCAGTTGCCGAGCGGCCCAGACGATGCCCACCCCGTCCGCTGTGACCAGGTCGGCCGCCTGGATGGCCTGCACGAAATCCGGCTGGGTCTGGCACTGCACGATGAATTCCGGGTTCAGCGTCACGACCGTGTGCGGGTCGCGTGCCTCCTGGAACATCCATGACCCCAGCTGGCCCAGGGCCTGATCGAGGGTCACGGGATCGAGGGGCAGGTCGAACAGCGACACGCGCGGTGGCAGAGAGGGTGCGGTCATGCTGCGGGAATTGTAATGCGCGGCGGGGGTGACGGGCGGTGACGACGCCTGTGCGCGCCCCGTGCGGCATACTGCTACGCATGTTGCCCGGAGCGTTTGGTGCCTTGCCTGCAGACGCGCAGTCGCACCTGCTGAGTGCGGGACGTGCGGGCCGCTGGTCGCGGGGTGGCCTGCTGTTCCACCCGGAGGACGCCGCCGAGACCCTGTTCCTGCTCACGCGCGGGGCCGTGCGGCTGTACCGGCTAGGCAGCGGGGCGCGCGAGGTCACGCTCGACGTGCACGGGCCGGGCGACCTGCTCGGCGTGAGCAGCCTCACACCGGGCGCATCGTACGGCATGTACGCCGAGGCGATGGACGAGGCCGAGGCGCTGCTGCTCGGGCAAGACGTCTTGGCCCGTGTGCGACAGTCGCAGCCGTCCGTGGCGGTCGCGCTGGGTGAACAGCTCACGCGGCAGACGCGCGGCGTGCAGGAGCGGCTGTCCGGCCTGGTGTTCCTGGAAGTGTCGCAGCGCCTGGCCCTGGCCCTGCTGAACCTCGCGGAACGCGAGGGCGGGTGGCCGCCGGGCGGCACGCTGGCCCTGAAAGACCGTGTCTCCCACCAGGATCTGGCGCACGTGGTGGGCAGCACGCGGGAAACGATCACGAAACTGCTGGGGGACTTTCGGACGCGCGGCCTGCTGGACATCGGCTACCGCCGGATCGTCCTGACGGACAGAGACGGCCTCACGCGGGCCATGCAGGAACCGCTGCGCTGAACAGACGGCACGAGCGGCGGTTGATCACGAGTCGAGCTGCCCGGACAGACCGTCCGGGTGGGAAGGAATGGGACTGAAGTGGCGCGGAATGTGGCAACGGAGTACATGGCGGGCAGACTGGACGGATTCTTCCGCCTGATGCCCGGCGATCTGGCGGGCGCGGCGGCTTCGCTGCGGCCGGACATCGACCGGGAAGCCCTGGTGGCCGCCCTGCGCGCCTATCACACGGATCTCGGCACGCTGGACAGGGGGGTCGAGGCGCTCCTGGCGCAGCTGGCGCACCCGGCGTCACGGGTGGTCGTGACCGGTCAGCAGGCGGGCGCCCTCACGGGCCCGGCCTACTCGGTACACAAGGGGGCCGATGCCGCCCTGCTGGCCCGGCAGCTGACCACCGAGGACGCGCCCGTCGTGGCCGTGTACTGGATCGCCAGCCAGGACCACGATGCGGCCGAGGTGGCGTCCACCACGCTGCTCGACCTGTCGGAGCGGCTCCACCACCTGACCTTCGATCTGCCGGAAGGGCGTCCGGTGGGCCGCCTGCCCTGGACGGCCGACTACACCGCGCAGGCGCTGGCCCTGCTGGACACCTTCGACGCGCCCCCGGAGCACAGGGAGCGGGTGCGGACCCGGTGCCGCGCTGCCATGGACGCCGGCGGCAGTTACGCGGACGTGTTTGCCCGGCTGATTCACGGGCTGCTGGGCGGCGCGGGCCTGCTGGTGCTTGATCCGCTCCACCCGGCCCTGGCCCGCCTGATGGCCCCCGCCCTAGCCCGCGAACTGCGCGATCCACTGACCTCCTCGCTGCGGATCGAGGCGGCAGCCATGCGGCTGGAGCAGGGCGGCTTCGTGCCGCAACTGCGCCGCCCGGCCGGCGCGACGAATATCTTCGTTGAGGAGGCCGATGGGCACCGGCGCCTGCTGCGGGTGGATGGCCGCGACCTTCGCACGGACACCCACGCGTACACGCTGGAGGAGCTGCTCGCCCTGCTGGACGACGATCCCACGCGCCTGACCCCGGCAGCGGGATTGCGGCCCGTGGTACAGGACACGCTGTTGCCCACCCTGGCCTTCGTGGTTGGGCCGGGCGAGATCGCCTACGGCGCGCAGCTCCGGGACGTCTACCCGCTGCACGGCCTTGAACAGCCGCTGCTGTGGCCGCGCCTGAGCGTGACGTGGCTCGAACCGAACGTGGCCCGGCTGCTGGAACGCCTGAACGCCACGGCCGCGCAGGTGCAGGCCGATCCGGAAGGCGTGCTGGGACGCTCGCTGGCCGGGGAACGCGGCGCCGCCTCCGTGTCGCGCGAAACCCTCGCCACCCTGGAAGCACAGTTCCGGCAGCTGAGCGGCGAAATTGCGGCGCTCGATCCGACCCTGGTGGGCGCGGTCGAGCGGACGCGCACCCGCACCCTGGCCCGCGTCGAGCGCCTGCAGACCCTCGGCGTGCGCGCCCTGGCCCGCCAGGAAGATGACCGCAGCGGCCAGCTCACCCGCCTCAAAGCACATCTGCTCCCAGGGGGCGTGCCACAGGAACGCGAGATGAACTTCCTGACCTACCTGCTCAAGCACGGTGACACGCCGCTGGACATGCTGCTGGCGCTGCCAGCCGGGTTCCGGGGTGAGCTGAGGATTCCCTAGAACCGCGAGTTCGGCGCCCAGCCCTCAGCTTTTCGGAATGTTCACGTCGAACAGGGCGCGCACGAATTCCTGGCTGTCGAAGGGTTGCAGGTCCCCGGCCTGTTCACCCACGCCGATGAATTTGATGGGCACGCCCAGTTCCCGCACGATGGGCACCAGAATGCCGCCCTTGGCCGTGCCGTCGAGTTTCGTGACGACCACGCCGGTCAGTGGCGTGCTCTCGTGGAATTTCTTGGCCTGTTGGAGTCCGTTCTGTCCGGTCACGGCGTCCAGCACCAGCCACACCTCGGTCGGTTCGCCGGGGTCGGCCTTGTCTATCACGCGGCGAACCTTCTTGAGCTCCTCCATCAGGTTGTGCTTGGTGTGCAGGCGCCCGGCGGTATCTATGAACAGCAGGTCGGTGCCGCGTGAAGCGCGGGCCGTGGCGGCGTCGAAGGCCACGGCCGCCGGGTCGCCGCCATCCTGGCCCTGCACGACGGGCACGCCCAGGCGGGTGCCCCACTCGCCTAACTGGGCTCCGGCCGCGGCGCGGAAGGTGTCGCCGGCCGCGAACATGACGCTCTTGCCGCGCGTCATGTAGTACTGACCGAGCTTGGCGATGGTCGTGGTCTTGCCCACACCATTCACGCCGATGACCATGACCACGTGCCCCTTCGGATCAACGGTCTTGCGGCGGGCGTCCGGGGCGAAGCCCAGCTTGCGGAACTCGGCGCGGCGGGCGTCGGGTTCCAGTTGCAGGGTCAGGGCGTCCATCAGGGCGTCCTGGAGGTTCTTGCCCTCGCTGCGGCGCACGTCCTCGAGAATCTCCTCGGTGGCGGCGCGGCCCACGTCGGCAGCGATCAGGGCGTATTCCAGATCCTCGATGGTATCCAGGCGGTTCGTAACGACATCCCGGACATCCTGTCCGAGGAACCCGGCGGTGTCGTTGATCTGCTTGCGGGTCTTGCTCAGGCCGTCGCGCAGGCGTTCGAGCCAGCTCACGCGCGAACGGCCTGACGGGGTGGGATCGGAGTGCTCATCCGCCTACCATAGCGTCAGGACTAAGCGTCAACGGTGTCCGTTCCGTGGCCCCGCCGGTCGCGCAACAGGGTCAGCTTCACCATGCCCAGCCGGCTGCGGCCCAGCACGCCCCTGGCCAGCACGCGGTCGCCCAGGGCCAGGACGGGCACGTCGTCCCCGTACCGGGCTTTCAGGTCAGCGTCCATATCGACATCGACCGGACGATACGCAAACTCCAGCGCCCGCAGGTGCTCCACCGCCAGTTCGCACAGGTGGCAGCCCACGCGGGTGTACAGCGTCAGTTCCGGCAGGCCCATGCCACGAGCTTACGCCGGAACGCGGTGCAGGGCGGGTTCGCGCGTCAGGATGGACATGGCCAGCACCGGGGCGTACATGTCCGTCTGGGTGATCAGGTCACCGACATTGCTGAAGGTTCGCAGCACCTGTCCGCCCTGCCGCACAGCGAAGATCTGGCCTTCGGGCGCCACCTCGATCAGCCACGGTGCGTCGGCGGGTTCACCCACCAGCGTTTCCAGGGCGAAGGTCGCGCCGGGGGTGCCGTCGGCCTCGATCTTGCGGAGTTTGCGCGCCACGCCATCCACGATGTACACCGCGCCGAACTGGTCGATGCCCAGGCCGTCGAGCTGGCGCAACGCCTCGCTGGTGCGGTCGAGGCGGAAGGCGTAGCGGCTGACATAGTCGCCCTGGGCGCTGAAGCGCTGCACCTCGTTGTTCCCGATGTCCAGCACGTACACGTTGCCGTCCGGCGAGGCGACGATGGACCGGGGTCGCTCGAAGCGGCCCATGCCCTGACCGCGCCCGCCGAAGCGCCGCACGAAGCGCCCGAGCTGGTCGTACACGACCACGTGGTGCGCCTCGGCATCAAGCACGTACACCTGATTCTGCGTGACGGCCAGGTCTACCGGTTGCAGCAGTTCCCCGTCCGTAAGGCCGTACGCGCCGAAGCTGAGGAGCTCGCGGCCCTCGGGGTTCAGTTTGCGAACCATGCCGCCCGCCTTTCCCTGTCGGTATTCGGCCATGGTGATGTAGACGTTCCCGTCGTCATCGCCCGCCACGGCGTTGGGAGCCGTGGGCAGGCTCCCGCCGCCACTGCCCTGATCCTTGAGACTCTGGCGAAGTTTGCCGCGCACGTCCAGCAGGCGCAGGGTGCCGCGCTTCTCGCCCACCGAGAGGGCCAGCGCGACCGGATCGCTGAAGACCTCGTCGGTCATGACGCCAGCGTCGATGCGGGCGATCACGTCGTCCAGGGTGGGGCGCTGGGCAGGATCTTTCTCGATCATGTGCAGGATCAGGTCGTTGAGCTTGCCCGGCACCTCCAGCCGCACCTGCTTGGGCGGTTTGGGCGACTCGAACACCTGCTGGTGCACGACGGCCTCGTAGGAACCCCGGAAGGCGGTCTGGCCGGTCACCATCTCGTAGGCGAGCAGGCCCAGCGAGTACATGTCGCTGCGGGCGTCCACGCGGTTGCCCTTGGCCTGTTCCGGCGCCATGTAGATCGGCGTGCCCACGCGGGCCCCGGTCATGGTCAGGCGGGTGAGCACCTTGCCGACCGCGATGCCGAAGTCCATGAGCTTCACGCCGCCCTCGCGCAACTGACCATCGACGAACGCGTTCTTGAGCACCATGACGTTGGCGGGCTTGATGTCGCGGTGCACGACGTTCTGCATGTGGATGTGCCGCAGCGCGTCGGCCAGTGCCCGGATGACCTGTACGCTCTCGCTGAAGGTCAGGGTACGCTTTTCCAGTTCGCCTTCCAGGCTGTCGCCGTCGAGGAATTCCATGGCGATGTAGTGCTCGGGCGTCTGCATACGGTAGTCGTACACGCGCACGATGTTCGGGTGGCTGAAGCGCTTGAGCACCTCGGCCTCACGGTAGAAGCGCTTCACGAACTTGGCGTCGGCCAGGTACTTCTCCTGCGGCACCTTGAGGGCCACGATGCGGCCGTCCTGGCGGCGCTTGGCACGGTACACGCTGCCCATCCCGCCGATCCCGATACGGTCGAGCACCTCGTATTCCTGGAAGCGCAGTTCGGACATCGTCTGGTTGACGCTCGTCCGGCGGGACGGGGGCACAGGAGTGGCCGTCCTCTGCACGCGGACGGGCCTGGGGGCGGGCCTCGAACGGCGCACCGGCTGGGACTCGGAGGCGCGGCCCAGCAGGAAGGGCGCGCTGGCCACGATGACCGCCGCGACCGCCAGGAACCCCTGGAGGCGTTGCAGGCCAGCCAACGTGAACTGTCCCTTGCCGCCACCGACGGGCAGGTGGACGGACATGGCGGCCAGCAGGATCAGCAGGGCCAGCGTGGCCACCGTGGCCACCACCGTCAGGATGCGCTCCGAGGCGCGGATCGACAGCAGCAGGCCCACGATGAACAGCGCCGACAGCAGCAGCGGAGTCATGCTCGGCTCCGTGCAGGTCGGGGGTACGTGCTGACGGGCGTGCTCATTGCCCCAAGTTATACCCGAGTGCCCTTGCGGCAAACTTACAAGCAGCCTCCGTCTCCCCCATCAGGCCGCTGGCTCAGGGCCCGGCCAGCAGGCATACTGAACCCGACATGCGACGCCGCATCGCCCCCGTCCGTCCTGCCGGGCCCCGGTTCCGGCACGGCCCCGCTGTTGTGCTGGAGGGCCACTGTGACCCTGTGGCCTGAACTGGTCGACCTGTACGAATACAAGGTCGCGGATTTCGTCGACGGACGGGTGCCTCGGGGGGGCAAGAGGTCCTTGCTGAACCTCCGCAGCGACCTGCTGTCCGCCGATCTCGAACCCACCCTGCAACGGCGGCTGATTGAGGCGGACCGGCGCTTCCGGGCATTCACGAAAACCGGTCAGGCGCCACAGACCGGTTCGACCTTCGTGCAGCGCAGTATTCCCACGGCGGCCTGGCAGGCCCCGGTCACCGCCCGGCCGGACGAGGCCCTGGCGTGGGAGGAGTTGCAGCGCCTGTCGTGGCATGACCGCCTGCTCTCGGAATTGCAGGGGCTGGTGGCCCAATGGTCACGGGAGTTGAACCTGCTGAGCCTGCGGGTGCTGTATACGGCCTCCGAGAACGCCGAGCGCCTGCTGCACCCCGGTCAGGAGCGGCTGGCGGTGCCGACCTCGAACGATCCGCTGGTCAGCCTGCTCGACCGTTCGGTACAGGAGGAACTGATCCACGCGGTCGCGGGTCTGCTGAGCAGCAAGGACGGCGAGATCCGGTTGCGCGCCGCCCTCTCCGAACTGCATGAGGCCCCGTTTCCACGTCACCCTGATGAGGACGTGTTGGCCTCGCGGATCGAGGCGGTGTACCGCGAGTTGCGCACCGTGGAGGAGCGCGACCAGCTGGTGCGTGCGCTCCAGGAGCAATATCCGCTGCCGCGTGATCCCCGGGAGCGTCCGGCGATCCGGGAGAGCGTCCGGCTGGTAACGCAGAAGCTGGAGCCGCTGCTGGCCGGGGGGCCACAGGCGTCCATGGGCACCGTGCCGCACCACAGCGTGCTGTACGCACCGCAGGCGGAGCTGGCCTTGGGTGTTCCGGACGACGCCGCCGATGAGCTGGTGGTGTTTCTGCCCGGCGGGCAGGCGATGCGCTGGCGGAACGTGGACTGGCGCTGGCAACGCATCGGTCAGCACTGGCAGCTGGTGGCCGGAAGCCAGGTAGCCCTGCTCAAGCCGACGGAATCGCCCGCCGGGCGGCGGCTCCGGCTGGACACGCCGTCCGGCATCTTCAAGCTCTTCATCAGCGGGTCGTTCGCCCTGATCCGCGCCGAGGTCTCTCCGCAGGAGGAGCTGGGGCGCCGGTCGTCGGTGGGGCGCGCCGTGGCCTTGCTGCTCGATCCCTCCGGCGATTACGCGTACCTGCGGCTCGCGCGGGCCACGGCCCAGCTGCTGCGCGACGGCCGGATCGATCCGCAGGCGCTGGGCCCCCGCAGTGCCGAGCGCTACAAGGTCGCGTCGCAGGAGGCGCTGCTGACCTTCGCCCGTAAGGGCGTGACCACCCTGCTGACCCGGATGGAGGCCATGGCCCCCAGTGAGGTTGCGCAGCATGTCCACGAAGCGGCGCGCAGTATCGAGATGGGCGCAGACCGCGCCGCGCACCTGACCGAGATGCTCCATGTGGCGATCCACCAGCCGGAGCTGCTGCCCCCGCCGATCACGACCACCCAGCTGGACTTGCCCCTGAATGGTCAGTTGCTGAGCCTGCACCTGACGGACGACCCGCTGACCCTGCTGGTGGGTGGACGGGCCCTGACCCTGCGCGCGGATTTTCAGGGTCGGCTGGCGGCGGTCCTGCCGGGGTTCGCGGCCCAGTACCTGCAGGATCTGCTGGTGCTGAGGCTGCAGGATCTGAGTGTGGTGCTCGCCCGGCATGGCCGTTGGCTGGCGGTGGCAGCCGAACTGGACACCCAGGACACTCGGGACGCGGGCGGTTCTCCGACGCTGATGACCGACGGCTCGTAACCCACACCGATCCAAGCCAAACTGACGAGACCGTGATGGGGGCTGCACGTTCCTCATGCGTGGCTCATGAGCGCCTGCGGCCAGCCCGATAGGGTTGACAGCGACATGATCCGTTCCCTCCTGACCTCCGCGCTGGTGAGCGCTGCCCTGCTGGGAACAGCAGCGGGAGCCACCCCGGTGAAACTCGCGAACCTGCCCCTTTCCGTGGAACCGAACGCCCGTCTGCTGACCCTCAGCACCGAGGGAATCCGCACGGCCTTCCCGGCGGCGGCCGGTCGACCGGACGCGGTGTTCATGACCGAGGATCGCAAGGTCAGCGTGGCCTTCGAGTGGCGCACCAGCAAACTCGCGGTGAATGAGATCGAGAAACTAGTGGCTCAGTTTCCGGCGGTGATCCGGTCACAGGTGCCGAACGTGAAGACCCTCAAGGCCACGCTGGTGCAGGTCGGCGGTACCCCCTGGGCCCAGTTCGTGTTCACCACCTCGCCCAGTGCCGCGCAGGGCGACGATCTCCGGCGCGAATTGCTGGTCACCAGCCTGGGTGGCCGGATGCTGGTGCTCACGATCGCGGGAAATCTCAAGGACTACTCCAGGAATGAGGCGGTCGTCCGCACCCTCACCAATTCGGTTCACCTGAACTGATGTCGGCCGGTGCGACGTGGCTGGGGCCCTGTGCTGACCGGCCACGGGCCACCATCACAATCTTCTCCTGGCTCGATCATGATGCCAGCGGCCCTTCCGTGAGAGAATCAAAGCAGTGAGACCGTGCAGGAATTAAGAGACATCCCGGCGCTGGGCGCCCTGGAGCCGCTCAGCGAGCACGCGGGCGTTCTCTGTGCCGCGGCCGTATGGCGGGATCAAACCGTGTTCGTCAAGACGCTGACCATCGACTATCCGGATGCCGCGCAGCGGTTCCAGCATGAGGGGCGCGTGGCTGCCTCGCTGAACCACCCGTTGATCGTGTCGCCGCTGGTCTTCACGGATCGGCAGTTGGTCTTTCCGTTCGTGCCGGGCGGCACCCTTCGTGACCGGCTGGAGCGCGGCGCCCTGCCGCCCGAACAGGCGACCGAGGTCGTGCTGGGGATCCTGCATGCGGTCGCGTACCTGCACGAGCGGGGCGTCACCCACCAGGACGTGAAACCGGAGAACATCTTGTTGCAGGGTGGAGAGCCGGGGTTCTGGAACGTCCGGCTGATCGATTTCGGCATGAGCCACTCGCGGGCGCTGCCCCTGGATATCCACAGCGGCACGCGCATGGGCACGCCGCACTTCATGGCACCCGAACAGTTCCGTGGCGTGCGCGGCGATCCGCGCAGCGACCTGTACTCGGTGGGCGTTCTCCTGTTCGACTGCTTGGCGGGTCACCCGCCCTTCGAGGATGCCCTGGGCTGGCTGGCCGGTCTGCACGACCGTCTGGCCCCGCTGCCGGGGCCGGCGGAACTGCACCCGATCCTGCACCGCACCCTGCTCCGCAACCCGACCGAGCGGCCGGACAGCGCCGTGGCCCTGCGTGACGAACTGTGTGAGGCCCGGCGTGTTCTGGGGTATCCACCGGTCGGGCCGTCGGGCCCCCACCTGCCCCCGTGCCCCTGATCGCCTTTACCGGGCCGCGCTTTCTGGCCGAGGAGACCCTGCGCACCACCCTGTCCGGGCGCGGCCTGAGTGTGCGCGATCTGCCATGGCTGGCCGGCGAGGAGGTCACAGCGCCGGCGCTGGCCCCGCACCTGTCGCCGGGGCTGTTCGGTGATGGCGGCGTGATCGTGGATCTGCTGGGAGCCAAACCCGACAAGGCGCTCATGGAACTGCTGGCCGGCGCTCCTGTGACGGTGGCGGTGCTGGATGAGTCGCCCGCGGCCACCCGCCTCAAGGTGTACGAGGCGCGCGGCGAGGTGATCGCCACGCCTGGCCCTGCACGGCCCGGCGACGTGACCGGCTGGGTGGTGACCCGCGCGAAGGCCATGAAGGTGCCGCTGGGCAAGGATGCCGCCGCCTATCTGGCCGAGGTGTTCGGCCTCGATCTGGCCGGCATTACCGGAGAGCTGACGAAACTGGAACTGCTGGACGGCCCCTTCGACCGTGGGCGCGTGTTGGCCGTGGTGGGCCGCGAGCCACCCGGTGACAGTTTCGCGATGCTGGGCGCGGCCACGGCAGGCCGTCCCGGTGAGGCCGTGATGCAGCTCCGCCGCCTGATGGCGTCCGGCGAGGATCCGTTCCGGCTGCTGGGCGCCGTGGTGTGGCAGTACTCGCTGGTGGCGCGCTGCGTGGCCCTGATGGCGCTGGACGGCCGCGTGAATGAGAATACGGCGGCGCAGCGCCTGGGCGTGAAGCCCTTTCCGGCCAAGAAGGCGCTGGAGGTGGCGCGGCGGTTGAACGAGGCCAAGATCCGTGCCCACCTGGGCCGGATTCTCGATGCCGACCTGGCCATGAAACGCGGGCTGGATCCGGCCGTGACGCTGGAACGGCTAATCGTGCAGCTCAGTCTGTAAGACGGGACGGGTCGCGTGTCCACGGCCGCCGGGCTTATACTCAGTCCAAAACAGTGCGTCCGGGTTCCCCGCCCCATGACCTCAAGGAGTGTGCCCCATGGAGTTCAGCCTGACCGACGAGCAACGCCAGCTTCAGCAACTGGCCCGCGATTTCACCCGCAGGGAGATCATCCCGATCGCCAGCGAGTACGACCAGAAAGAAGAGATGCCCTGGCAGGTGGTCGAGAAGGCCTTCGAGGTCGGCCTGCTGAACGTGGGCATTCCGGATCACGCGGGCGGCCTGGGGCTGGGCATGCTCGACGAGTGCCTGATCGGCGAGGAGCTCGCGTACGGTTGCATGGGTATCTTCACCATCCTGATGGCCTCGGAGCTGGGCATCACGCCGCTGCTGGTCGGCGCGACCGAGGAGCAGCAGAAGCGTTTCCTGACGCCGCTGACCGAGAAGCCCGGCCTTGCGGCCTTCGCGTTGAGCGAACCGAACAATGGTTCGGACGCCGCCGCCATGCACACCACGGCCGTGCTGGACGGCGACGAGTGGGTCATCAACGGCACCAAGATGTGGATCAGCAACGGCGGCGCGGCTGAGCTGACGGTCGTGTTCGCCACCACGGATCGTCAGGGCGGCCACCGGGCCTCGGTGGCGCTGGTGGTGCCAAAGGACGCGCCGGGCTTCAGTGCGAACAAGATCAAGCACAAGATGGGGCAGCGCGCCAGCTTGACCAGCGAACTGGTGTTCGAGAACGTGCGCGTTCCCAGGGACAACCAGCTGGGCGGCCTGGGCGACGGCTTCAAGATCGCCATGAAGACGCTCGACAAGACCCGCATTCCCGTGGCTGCCGGATCGGTCGGGATCGCCCGGCGTGCGCTGGACGAGAGCGTGAAGTATGCGCGGGCACGCGAGGCCTTCGGGAAACCCATCGCGGACTTCCAGGCCATCCAGTTCAAACTGGCCGAGATGGCCATGGGGATCGAAACCGGCCGCCTGATTTACCAGAAGGCCGCGTGGCTGGTGGATCAGGGCCAGCCGCACGGCTTCGAGAGCGCGATCGCCAAGGCCTACTGTTCGGAGATGGCTTTCAACGCCGCGAATGAGGCCATCCAGGTGCACGGCGGGTACGGGTACGTCGGCGAGTACCCGGTCGAGAAACTCCTGCGCGACAGCAAGCTGAACACCATCTACGAGGGTACCAACGAGATTCAGCGCGTGGTCATCAGCCGCGCCCTGCTGAGGTAGGCGCTCAGGGCGAGGGTCGTCCGGCCGCCTCGATGCGCCGCCGGACGGCCCTCGCCGTTGGGGGTGACCACGCCGGGTGAGGCCCCCACCAGGACTCGGCCAGATTGAGCAGCCAGGCCGCGCCGGCCGGCAGGGGCAGCGACAGGGCCGCCTCCAGTGAGGCGGCGTGCTCCGGATGCGTCCGCTCGACCCGCCGCCACACGTTGTAGGCGTCCACGGCGGCCGCGTCTGCCGGTGGCACCAGGGCCCGCAACAGTTGCAGGTGATCCTGCACGGCGTACACCCGGATCATCTGGTGGGCGGCGAGCCGTTCCCCGCGCGCGTGGCGGCCCACGCCCACGAGCAGGTGCAGCATCAGGTCGGACAGCAGGCCCGGCACGGCCTCCGCCGGTTCCAGCTTCGGGAGGGGCAGAGTCGCCGCCAGCCGCTCCGGCAGATCCCCCAGCCGGTCGAGGACGATCCGGGCATGGTCGTTGCGGCTCAGGCCAAGCTCGTTCGGCGTGAACACCGCGTATTCCAGCAGGTGCCCATCGGCGTAGATCACGCGGGCCCCGTGCGCCGTGTCGCGGTGATGGTGCACGATGGCTGCTTCCCGCTCGGGCAACCAGTCGAGGCCTTCGCGGTACGGCTCGGCCCCGTCCGGCGGGACGATCAGGAAGAAATCGTGGTCACTGTGCCCGTCCGGCGCGTGGTGCGTCCTGGCCGTGCTGCCCAGCAGGATCAGGCCCAGGACGTCCGGCCGGGCCTCTACACAGACCTGCAATGCCTGCGTGAAGGCCGCGTGGTCGTCCGCGACCATGGCTCAGCCGATGGGCGTGCTCAGGACGCCGACCCCCTCGACCTCCACCTCGACCGTATCCCCGCTCACGAGCGGGCCGACGCCCTCCGGCGTGCCCGTGAGGACGACGTCGCCGGGTTCCAGGGTCACGAAGCGCGTGAGGTAGGTCAGGATGGTGGGCACGTCGAAGATCATGTGGCTCGTGCGGCCGTCCTGCTTGACCACGCCGTTCACGCGCGTGGTGACGCGCACGTCGGCCGGGTCGAACTCGGTCTCCAGCCACGGGCCGAGCGGGCAGAAGCGGTCGGCGGCCTTCGCGCGGAACCACTGCAGGTCGGTCTTCTGCAGGTCGCGGGCGGTCAGGTCCAGGCCGCAGGTGTAGCCGGCCACGTGCGCCAGAGCGTTCTCCGGGGTCAGGTTCCGGGCACGGGTGCCGATCACCAGGGCCAGTTCACCCTCGAAATGGAAGTTCTGCGTCCAGGACGGACGCTGCACGGTGCCGCCCGGTTCAGCCAGCGCGTTCGGCCCCTTGAGGAAGATGCCGGGCTCGGTGGGCAGGTCGCCCGTGTCGTTGCCCAGTTCGCGGATGTGATCGAGGTAATTGCGCCCCACACACACGATCTTGGTCGGCTCCGCCGGGGCGAGCAGCGCAGATTGCTCGAAAGGAACCGTCTCGCCCGTGCGCTCCCCGGTGAGGCCGGTGGTGAGGTGGACGGTCTGGTCGTCGAGCTGGCCCCACTGGGGCTGACCCGCGTGCTGAATCCGAACGGTACGCATACCCGGAAAGATACCGCGCTGAACCTACTCGCCCGCGTCGGGCTGTTCCAACGGAATGCGCTCCAAGCCATCCGGGTCGAGCAGCGTGACGCCGTGCGCGCCGACTTTCACCATGCCCTGCTCCTCGAGTTTGCGCATTACGCGGGACACGGTTTCGCGGCTGGACGAGATGCGCAGCATGATGTCCTGCGTGCTGAGCGGCAGTACCTCCGGGCGGGACACCCCGGCCCCCAGGCGCTGCCGGTACAGGTTCATGAACACATGACTCAGGGCCGCCTCGGTGTTCATCCCGAAGGCGATGAGTTCGTCGTTCAGGAACGTGACCCGTTCGGCAAGCAGGCGACCGAGGTTCCACAGCAGCATGGGGTAGCGCCGCAGCAGCTGCTCGAAGTGCTCCCGGTACAGCATCAGCGTGCTGACCGGGGTCAGGGCCGTGACGGTCGCGCTGCGCTCCCGGGAGCGCGACAGCACAGCCGTCTCACCGATCACGCCGGGCGCGTACACGTCCCCCATGACGCGCTCGCGGCTACCAAGGCTCACGCGGCTGACCCGCACGACGCCCTCGGTCAGCAGGTGAAGGGATTCTCCCTGGTCATCCTGCGAGAGCAGGACGTCGCCCGGGGCGAGCCGCCGCTCGGTGACGATCCGGGCCAGTTCTTCCAGGGCAGCGGCCGGAACATCGTGCAGGAGCGGGTTGAGTTTCAGGGTTTCCAGCCGGGACATCACGGGGCATCCTACCGTGCCCGCAGCTGCCTTGGCCTCACCGATCACGGTTTACGTTCGGTAACGGGTCAGGACGAGGTGCGTCACCGGTTCTGTCCACTTCCAGAACCCGCCCGTTGTGCGTTCCACCGTGCCTGTCCCACGGGGTCTGAGGCCACGAGGACATCCCCTGAGTTCTTCCTGCCGCCGGACACCACTGGGCGGGCCGGGCTAAGATGCCCCGCGTGACCCCGCCCGTCCCTGCCCTGAGCGCCCGGAACCTGGAGCAGGCCTTCGGCGACCTACCCGTCCTGCGCGGCGTGTCGCTCGACATCCACGCGGGCGAGGTAGTGGCCGTCACCGGGCCGTCGGGCAGCGGCAAGAGCACGCTGCTGCACCTGCTGGGCGGCCTGGATCTTCCGCAGCGGGGGGAAGTGTGGTGGGCCGGGGAACGCTCCGATACCCTCGACACGCAGCTCCGTGCCCGGAAGCGCGCGGGCAGGATCGGCCTGGTGTTCCAGCACCACTACCTGCTGGAGGATCTGAACGTGCTCGACAACGTACTCATTCCCGGCCGCCTGGCAGGCCACACCGACGAGGCGCACGCCCGGGCTCTACTGGCGCGGGTGGGCCTGTCGGGGCGTGAACGTTCCCGGCCCGGCGTCCTGAGCGGTGGGGAACGTCAGCGGGTGGCGGTGGCCCGCGCCCTCGCCGCCCACCCGGCGGCCGTGCTCGCCGACGAGCCCACTGGCAGCCTCGACCGGGGTAATGCCCAGAAGGTCGCAAGCCTGCTCGTGGCCCTGGCCCGCGAGACCGGGGCAGGCGTGCTGCTGGTCACGCACGATGAACGCCTCGCCCGCCACGCGGATCGGGTGCTGCACCTGCTGGACGGCCAGTTCACGGACACCCTGCCCGACTACGATTGACCGGCTCTCCACACATTGATCGCGACCGAGCTGTCAGCGGGAACCAGCATTCCCGCTGAACGGGCGCTCAGGCGCGCCGACCGCCCCGTCCATACTGCGCCGCGACCTCGGGCTTCACGCCCAGCGCAAGGGCGGCGGCCTCCGTCCAGTGTGGGTCGCCCAGGTGCGCGCGGGCGATGGCGATCAGGTCGGCATCGTGGTTCTGGAGGATGCCCTCGGCGCGCTCGGGCGTGTCGATCATGCCGACGGCCATCACATGCAGGTCGGGATGCGCGGCCTTCACCTGCGCGGCGAACGGCACCTGGTAGGCGGGGCCGGCCGTGATCTGCTGCGCACTGGTCAGGCCGCCGGAACTGACGTCCAGCACATCCACACCCTCGTTCAGGAGGAGTCCGGCCAGCTGTGTGGTCTGGTCGGCGTCCCAGCCGCCCTCGGCCCAGTCGGTGGCGCTGACCCGTACGAACAGCGGCTTGTGCATGGGCCACACGGCCCGCACGGCCCGCACAACCTCCAGCAGGAAGCGCGTGCGGTTCTCGAAACTCCCGCCGTACCCGTCCGTCCGGCTGTTCGCCAGGGGCGACAGGAACTGGTGCAGCAGGTAGCCGTGCGCGGCGTGAACCTCGACCGTGTCGAAGCCGGCGATCTCGGCCCGGCGGGTGGCCGCCACGAAATCTCCGGTCACGCGGGCGATGTCCTCGGTGGTCATGGCGATCGGCGTGGGGTAGCTGGGGTCGAAGGCCGCCGTGTCCGGCCCGATCACCTCCCATCCGCCCTGCTCAGGGGGGACGGCGCCCCGGCCGCGCCACGGCGCGAAGGTGCTGGCCTTGCGCCCGGCGTGGGCGAGCTGAATACCGATCCGGCCCCCCTGCGCGTGAATGAAGTCCGTGATGCGGCCCAGCGGCGCGATCTGCTGGTCGTCCCACAGGCCCAGATCCTCGGGGCTGATGCGGCCCTCCGGCGACACGGCGGTCGCCTCGTTGAAGATCAGGCCCACGCCCGCCAGGGCGTACTGCCCGAGGTGAACGAGATGGAAGTCGTTCGCGTAGCCGTTCTGTGCCGAGTACATGCACATGGGCGACACGACCACGCGGTTGGGCAGAGTCAGGTACTTCAGTTTCAGGGGCTGGAACAGCAACGGGGTGGACTCACTCATGGCCCGACTGTAGGCGGGTGATCCGGGCAGCGCCAGTGGGCGCGCACTTCACGAAGCGCAGAGGCTTCCCGGCCCTCAGCGCCGCCGGGAGTCGCGCCGCGCGGCGGCCTGGGCCTGCGCTTCGTGCCAGAAGCCCGTCTCCAGCACCGTCAGATCCGGCGTGGGCGCGCGCCCCGGCTGCCGGTAGTCGGTGGCCTCCAGGCGGATCAGCAGGGAGTGTGGCCTGGCCTGTGCGGCGGCGAACACCGCGTGTTCTGGCGCCGCGCGGGCGGCCGTCACGAGCGCCCCGTAGCGGTCTCCGAGCACCTGAAGATCCCGCACGCTGCCCGTGTACACCCACGGGCCGTGCTCGCCCAGCAGGGCCAGGAAGCCCGTCCATTCAATGTCCAGCAGGGCACCCATGACCTCACGGCGGGGGGTGCCGGACGGCAACCAGGGCCGCGCCGTGAGCAGGTCGGACGCGAAGTGCGCCTCGGACGCGAACTCGGCGGTAGCACGCGCTGCATCGGAGGGACTGCCCACGTCACGCAGTTCCGCCAGGTGTGCAAGGCGGATCCGGGCATCCGGATCCAGGTGAATCGCACGGGGCGCAGGAAGACCAAGGGATGCCCAACCCGGCGCGTGCTCCACGCTCAGCTGCTCGCGCTGGTGTAACTGGCGACCGCATGCCGCCAGAACAGCCGCGTGACGAGAAACAAGGCCGCCGCGACGACCGGGGACGCGAGGGCCAGTTCCACGCCCAGCTGCCCGGTCAGGGCCTGCGCGGGCACGGTGGTCACGAACGCGACGGGCACCACGAAGGTCAGCAGGAAGCGCACCGGCACCGGGAAAGCGCTCGTGGGGAAGCGGGCCGCGCCGAACACGCCGCTGAACAGCTCGGTCACGTTCTGTGTCTTCACGAACCAGAAGGCGGTGGTGCTCAGGCCCAGCCAGATGCAGTACACGATGACGAGCGCCGAGGCGTACAGCAGCGTGGCCGCCAGCACGCTGCCGGGCGTGACGGTCAGCGCACTGGCCGAGTACAGGATCAAGCCCAGCCCGATCACGATGTCCGGCATACGCAGCACGTTCAGGTTGCGGGTACTCACGTTGAACTGCGCGTCGATGGGTTTGAGCAGCGTGAAATCCATGCTGCCGGTACGGACGGCCTCCGCGATGCGGCTCATGTTCGGCTGCACGAACACCGCGATGAAGCCCTCGGTGAGCATGTAGAAGCCCGTGACCAGCAGCGCCTCGCGGAACGACCAGCCGCCCACACTGGTCGTGCCCGGCTGACCGAACAGCACGCCGATCCCCAGGAGCGCCACGCCCACCTGCCCCAGGCTGGCGAGCACCGCCCCGACGAAGTTCGCGCGGTACTCCAGCTGCGCGGCGACGGTCGCTCCGGTGAAGATCCGGATCAGACGCAGGTAGCGGGTCACGCGCCCACCGCGCCGTACTTCCGTAGGCCTGCCCGCCACACGGTCAGCCGCACCACCCAGAACACGGCCAGCCAGCCCAGCAGCACCAGCGCTCCCTGACCCGCCTGCCCCAGCGTGGCCTTTCCCGCCAGCAGTTGCGCGGGCAGGCCCAACATGTACGGAAAGGGCGTCCAGACTGCAATACGCTGCACCCACTCCGGGTAGAAGGCCAGGGGCGCGAACATCCCGCCCAGCGCCGCGTACACCAGCCACACGATCTCCTGGAAGGACGTGCTGGAATCCGTCCAGAACGCCAGCAGGCCAATGGTGTACTCCCACAGGAAGCGGGCACTGAAGCCCACGACGATCAGGCCCAGGGCCGCCGGGTACGCCCACCAGTGCGGAGTGAAGCGCGCCCCCGACAGCCACGCGAACACGGCCACCAGAGCCAGCATGGGCACGATCCGGATGAACCGCTCGGACACGTGCCCCAGCAGGTGCTGCCAGAACGGATCGAGCGGACGCAGCAGCTTGGGCGACAGCACGCCCTGCCGGATCTCGTAATCCAGCTCGTGTGACACCCAGACCACCAGCAGTTGTGCGACCACCCACGTGGCCAGGAAATACGTGGCGAAATCGGCGGGCTTATACCCGCGTACCATGCCGCCGGGGGCCGCCGCCGCCTGGGCCATCCACACCAGCATCATCACCAGCGACAGGGTGCCGGACAGCATCCAGATCACCACCTCGGCGCGGTACTCGGCCATCAGGGCGAACTGCACGGCGAACAGCACCCGTACCTTGCGGCCTGTGGCCCTCAGCCGGGGAGCGGTCACGCGGGCACCTCCTCCTTCGCCACGGCCTCCAGCACTTCGGGCCGGCGGCCGCCGAACAGTTCCGCCATGACCGCCTCGATGGGCGGATCCTCCACCGTCAGGTCGGCCACGTCGAAATCGGCCAGGAGTCGCGCTGCCCTCGCACTGACCTCGCCGCGCGGCACGGTCAGCTCGGCGCTCAGGCCGTCCGTGGACACCACCCGGCCATACCCGGCGAGCGCCTCCGGGGACGCCACCTGCCGCAACTGCACCCGGATGGTCTTGCCACCACTTCCCTGCCCAGCCAGCGCGGCCAGATCGCCGTCGAACACCAGCTGCCCCTGGTCGATCACCAGGATCCGTTGGGCCAGCGCCGTCACATCCGCCATGTAGTGGCTGGTCAGCATCACGGTCGCCCCGTAGCGCCGGTTGTACTCCTGTACGAACTCGCGCACCGCTTCCTGCATGTTCACGTCCAGGCCGATGGTCGGCTCGTCCAGGAACAGCACCTGTGGCCGGTGCAGCAGCGCCGCCGCCAGCTCGCACTTCATGCGCTCCCCCAGCGAAAGCTTGCGCACCTGCTTTTTCAGGATGCCGTCCAGCGACAGCACCTCCGTGAACTCCCGCATGGTCGCCCGGTACTGATCGTCGGGAATCTCGTAGATCGCCTGATTCACCAGAAAGGAATCCAGAGCGGGTAGATCCCACAGCAGTTGCTGCTTTTGCCCCATCACCAGCGTGATGCGCTTCAGGAACGCCGCCTCTCGCCGCCGGGGATCGAAGCCCACCACCCGAGCCGTGCCCGCCGACGGGTGCAGGAGCCCCGAGAGCATCTTCAGGGTCGTCGTCTTCCCCGCCCCGTTCGGCCCCAGGAAGCCCACGACCTCGCCCGGTTGCAGGTCGAAGGACACACCCTTGACGGCGTCCACGGTGCGGGTCGTGCGACTGACGAAGGACTTCAGACTGCCCAGGAACCCCGGCTCCTTCTCGTGCACGGCGTACTGCTTCCGGAGGTCGCGGACGTGGACGGCAGCGTCCGGCATGGGAATCGACATGATAGACGCAGGATACGTCAGCAACGGATTTTATTGACGAAGGTAGGCCACTTGACGTAACGGCGGGGGCGTCCCCACGAGTCCCTGGTAATATAAAGCGGCACTTCACACTCCGGGGTGAACTCCCCCCACGGTGGTATTGCCTTTCCCAGACGGCTTCTACAGTTACGGGATGCCCAATCGTCTTTCCTTGTTGCTGACCGGGTGCGCCCTGCTTCTCGCCGCGTGTGGGGGTGGCGGAACGCCCACGGTGCAACCTCCCGCCGACCCAGTCTCCAGTGTGTCCGGCATGGTCGTGGAGGATTCCTCGACGGGTGGGGGAATCGTGACGACCGCGTGGGCCGGTGGGGCGGGACAGATCACCGGGAAGATCACCTATGGGAGTGGGGATTCGGCGACGACCGAGGCAGTCACCACGGGCACGCTGTCGCAGGACGGCACGTTCACGCTCGATCTTCCGGGCAGCATGGACGGCGCGAAACTGCACGCCTTCACCGGTTCGTTTTTCGACGTCGGAGCGCAGGCTCAGGCTGACAGCGGCACCACGGCGTGCAGCGGGTCGCCCACGCTGAGTTCAGCGTCTGCGCGGGGCGTCATGCTCCTGGTGAATGTGGAGGCCGCCAGAAACGGCTCCATCGTTCCTCTGCTGGCCGCGTCGTCGGGCACGTCGTCGCAGTCGGCCGGTGGCTTCCAGATCGGCGGCCTGCTGTACGTGGACTCGCCCGTCATCGTGGGTGGGAAGGTCGTGTGTACCAGCACGTATTCGGGCACGCAGGTCACGGGCACGGTCACGTACCGCCTAAATCTCGCGGCGGGCTGGAACAAGCTGACGATCCGGGAATCGAGCGGCGCGACGTCCCTGAGCGGCGGAGCGAACTCCCAGGACATCTCCCTGACGAGCGGCGCGTTCCCCACGGATCAGTGGCTGTTCTCACCGTACACGGCCCCAATCCCGGTACGGCCCGAGGACATCGGCTCGCCCGTCCGGTAGGTCACCGCGCCGGATTTGGAGCGGCGGCAGCATGACGCGGTGGAGGCGACGGCGTTTCGATGTGTCGCCGTTCCGACCCCGTCCGGGGGCACCATCTGCCCACCGCCGTGCGGCTAGACTCCGCGCATGACGCGCCGGGACGGTGAAGGACGCACGCAGACGCTGGAGCGCACGCAGACGCAGCGGCCCCGGCTGTACCGGGTGCTGCTGCTGAACGACGATTACACGCCCATGGAGTTCGTGGTCATGGTGCTGGAGCGCTACTTCCGCAAGGCAGAGCAGGAGGCGCAGCTGATCATGCTGGCCGTGCATCACAAGGGACGGGGGGTGGCGGGCGTGTACTCGCGGGATGTGGCCGAGACGAAGGTGGCGCAGGTGACGTCGCACGCGCGCTCGGAGGGGTATCCGTTGCAGGTCGTGGCGGAGCCGGAGGCACAGGAATGATTGGGGAGCATCTGCAGGTGACGGTGGGCCGCGCGGCGGATTATGCGCGCGAGGCGGGGCACGAGTACGTGACGCAGGAACACCTGCTGCTGGCCCTGACGCACGATCCGGAGGCGCGCGAGGCGTTGGTCGCGCTGGGCGTGGACGTGCCGAGGTTGCGCGACGACCTCCAGGCTGTACTGGACGGGCTGGAGGTCGTGGAGGACGCTGAGCCGGACTTCACGCTGGGCGTGCACCGGGTCGTGCAGGGGGCCGTGCTGCAACTGCACGCGAGCGGCAAGGGGCAACAGCAGGCGGACGGCGCCCGGGTGCTGGCCGAGCTGCTGGAGGAACCGGACAGTCCCGCCCGCATGGCGCTGGAAGCGCAGGGCGTGACGCGGCTGGACGTGCTGTCGTTCATCTCGCACGGGGTGGCGAAGGTCGAGGGTCGGGGCCGGGAACGCGTCACGGCGGGCGTGGACGGCACCGAGGCCGAGGCGGAGCCGCAGCAGAGTCCGCTGGAGGCGTACGCGGCGAACCTGACGGAGCAGGCCAAGGCCGGGGAGTTCGATCCGGTGATCGGCCGGGAGCTGGAGCTGGAGCGCGTCGTGCACATCCTGGCGCGGCGGGGGAAGAACAATCCGGTGCTGGTGGGCGAGCCGGGCGTGGGCAAGACGGCGCTGGCCGAGGGTCTCGCGCAGCGGGTGGCCGAGGGGAAGGCGCCGGGCTTTCTCAAGGGCGCGAGCGTGTACGCGCTCGATCTGGGGGCGCTGCTGGCGGGCACGCGCTTCCGGGGGGATTTCGAGCAGCGCCTGAAGGGTGTACTGGCCGAGCTGGATGGACAGAACGCGGTGCTGTTCATCGATGAGTTGCACACGCTGGTTGGCGCCGGGGCCACAGAGGGCGGCAGCGTGGACGCCGCAAACCTGCTGAAACCGGCCCTGGCACGTGGAAAACTGAGGGTGCTGGGAGCGACCACTCCGGCGGAACTGCGGCATCTGGAGAAAGACCGCGCGCTGTGGCGGCGCTTCCAGACGGTGGAGGTGCCGGAGCCGTCCGAGGACGATGCCCTGGCGATCCTGCGCGGCCTGTCCGGACGCTACGCGGATCACCACGGTGTGATGTACACGGATGGGGCGCTGGACGCGGCCGTGCGCCTGTCGGTGCGGCACCTGCGCGACCGGTACCTGCCGGACAAGGCCATCGACGTGCTGGACGAGGCTGGAGCCGCCCGCAGCAGCGCCGGGAAGGGCGGTACCATCGACACCCCGGACATCGAGGCGACGGTGGCCCGCATGGCGCGCGTGCCAGTCGGCGCGGTGAAGGCCGAGGAGATCAGCTCGCTGTCGACGCTGGCGGCCGACCTCGGGAACCGCGTGTACGGGCAGGACGAGGCCGTAGGCGCCGTCGCGTCGGCCGTGAAGCTCGCCCGCGCGGGCCTGCGCGATCCGCAGAAACCGCAGGGGATGTTCCTGTTCGCCGGGCCGACCGGGGTGGGCAAGACCGAACTGGCCCGCGCCCTGGCCGACCGGCTGGGCGTGACCCTCACGCGCTTCGACATGAGCGAGTACCAGGAACCGCACACGGTCGCGCGGCTGATCGGGGCCCCACCCGGATACGTGGGCTTCGACCAGGGCGGCCTGCTCACGGACGCCGTGGCCAAATCGCCGCACGCCGTCCTGCTGCTCGACGAGATCGAGAAGGCCCATCCGGACGTGTACAACATCTTCCTGCAACTCATGGATCACGGCACCCTGACGGATCACGCCGGGAAGAAGGTGGACAGCCGGGGCCTGATCCTGGTGTTCACCACGAACGCCGGAGCGGCCGACGCGAGCCGCCCGGCGCTGGGCTTCTCGCGCGAGGGTCGCCCCGGTGAAAGTGCGGAGGCCGTGAAGCGGACGTTCACGCCGGAGTTCCGCAACCGCCTGGACGCCGTGATCCACTTCCGCCCCCTGTCGCGCGAGGTCATGGCGGGCGTGGTGGACAAGTTCCTGCGCGAACTGTCGGCCCAGCTCGCCGAGCGGAAGGTCACCATCACCGTGACGGACGCCGCGCGCGCCAGACTCGCGGAGCTGGGGTACGACCCGGCAATGGGCGCCCGCCCGCTGGCCCGCGTGATCGAGGAACGCGTGAAGCGCCCCCTGGCCGACGAGTTGCTGTTCGGTCGCCTCAAGGACGGCGGCGCGGTCACGGTGGACACCGAAGGCGGGGCCTTCACGTTCAGCTGACGCGTCGAGCAGGCGGCAGGGCCACGTCATCCCAACGGTGAATGACTTTGCCCGCGCTGGCCGGTATGCTCGCCCCGTGCGTGCGCGAATCGTCGTGGGAGTGCTGCTGGCCGGACTGATCGCGGTGGCGGCCCCTGCCGCTCCCTTCCTGGCCCATTACGGAGCGTGGCCCCACCGGCCGGATCGGCCGGTCACGGTGCTGCTGGCCGGCGTGGCCCCGAAGTACGACGATTCGGCCCCGGTGTGGCCGTGGCCGGCGAAACCCGAGGATTACAGCGGCAACACCGACACCATCCTGCTGGCACAGGTGCGGCCGGACGGCAAGATGAACCTGCTGAGCATTCCCCGCGACTCCTGGATGAACATTCCCGGCTGGGGCGAGGGCAAGATCAACGGCGCGAACCCGCACGGCGGGCCCGACATGCTCATCGCCGCCGTGCAGAAGCTGACCGGCGTACCGGTGGACGGCTACGCGTTCGTGTCCCTGTACGCCCTGCGGGCCCTGACGGACGCGGCGGGCGGCGTCACGCTGGATGTTCCTGCCCGCATGAAGTACGACGACAACGCCGGGCACCTGCATATCGACCTGCACCCTGGCGTGCAGCACCTCAGTGGCGTGCAGGCCGAGGGTTTCCTGCGGTTCCGGCATGACAACATGGGGGATATCGGGCGGGTTCAGCGCCAGCAGCTGTTCCTGAAGGCGCTGGCCGCACAGGCGAAACGGCCCTGGAACTGGTGGCGGGTGCCCCTGATGGTGAGCGCCATCGACCGCAACACGAAGTCCGGCCTGAACAAGGCGACCGTGGGGGCACTGCTGGGCGCGGCCTCGGGCGGCCTGACCCTGCAGACCAGCACCGTGCCCGGCTCCTTCGGCTACCGGGGCGCGGCCAGCGTGTGGGACGTCGATCAGGCCGCGCTGGACGCCCTGGTCGCCAAGTCCTTCCGTGATCCCACTGATCCGCGCTTCCTGAATGTGGCGGTGGTGAACGTGGATGCGCCCGACGGAAGTGCCCGCCGTCTGAAGGCCCATCTGGAGGATCTCGGATACCGGAATGTGTCGATTGCCAATGGAGCGCGCGGGCCCGCCAAGACGACCATCTCGGGCACCCTGGCGGGCCGGGTGCAGCAGGATGTGGGGCATGGCGCGGTGGCGGCCGGGGCTGGTGTGCCGGGCGCCGACGTAACCGTGCGGCTGGGGTCGGATACGCCCGCGAACTGAGCGGACTCCACTGACGTTCATTCGCGTCGAGGCCCTGATCGGGTCGTACCATCATCGGCCCGATACATCCCTCACGGGCAAGGAGCCGTCGCACGGAGAGCAGACGATCAGGCCAAAGATCTGAATCGATTCAGTTGCATCCACTTTCCTGCTACGCTGTGCCCATGACACAGCAGACTCCGCTGGTGGGCGAACTCAAGTGGTGGCAGCGCGGCATCATCTACCAGATCTACCCGCGTTCCTTCCAGGACAGCGGCGGTGACGGCGTGGGCGACCTGCGCGGAATCACCGCCCGCCTGCCGTACCTCGCCAGCCTGGGCATCGAGGCCGTGTGGCTCTCACCCATCTTCACGAGTCCCATGCGCGACTTCGGCTACGACGTGGCCGATTACTGCGACATCGACCCGCTGTTCGGCACCCTGGCGGACTTCGATGAACTGGTGACGGGCGCGCACGCCCTGGGTCTCAAGATCATGCTCGACTACGTGCCCAACCACACCTCGTCGGATCACGCGTGGTTCCAGGAGGCGATCGGCTCGCGGGACAGCGCGAAGCGCGAGTGGTACGTCTGGCGCGATCCGGCCCCGGACGGCGGGCCGCCCAATAACTGGGTGTCGTTCTTCGGCGGCCCCGCGTGGACGCTCGATCCGGCGAGCGGGCAGTATTACCTGCACCAGTTCCTGCCCACCCAGCCCGACCTGAACTGGCGCAACCCGGATGTCCGGCAGGCGATGGGCGACGTGCTGCGCTTCTGGATGCGCCGGGGCGTGGACGGCTTCCGCGTGGACGTGATCTGGCTGCTGGCCGAGGACGAGCGCTTCCTCGACGAGCCCGTGAACCCCGACTGGACGCCCGGCACCGTGGAGCACGCGAAACTCGACCATATCTATACTCAGGATCAGCCGGAAACGCACGCGTACATCCGCGAGATGCGGCAGGTGCTGGACGAATTCGACGACCGCATGATGGTCGGTGAGATCTACCTGCCCATGGATCGCCTGCTGCCCTACGCCGGCACCTCCGACGCCCAGATGGTGCACCTGCCCTTCAACTTCCACCTGATCCAGCTGCCGTGGCAGGCCGAGGTGGTGCGCGCCTTTGCCGACGGCTACGACGCGGCGAGTCTGGCGGCGGGCGCGTGGCCAAACTGGGTGCTGGGGAACCACGACCAGCACCGCTTCAAGACCCGCGTGGGCGCCGAGCAGTACCGGGTGGCGCAGACCCTGCTGCTGACCCTGCGCGGCACGCCCACCGTGTACTACGGCGATGAGATCGGCATGCAGAATGTTCCCATTCCCCTGGAGCGCATGGTCGATCCGGCAGGCCTGCAACAGCCAGACGTCCCTGCCGCAGGCCGTGACCCGGAGCGCACGCCCATGCACTGGGACGCCACTCCGAACGCGGGCTTCACCGCCCCGGACGTCACGCCCTGGCTCCCGATCGACGAGGCCGCGCCCGTCAGGAACGTGGCCGCGCAGGACGCCGACCCGGCCAGCGACCTGAACTACTTCCGCGCGCTGACCCGCCTGCGCCGCGAGCACCCGGCCCTACTAGGAGGCAGCTACGCCAGCGTGGACACCGGCGTGTCCGACGTCTTCGCATTCCAGCGCGTCCTGGACGGCACCACGCTGACCGTTCTGCTGAACTTCGGCAACGGCACGCACGATCTCGCCGAGGTCTCACACGGACAACCCCTGCTGAGCAGTATGGGCGACCATCCCCAACCCGGCACGCCGCTCCGGCCGAACGAGGCGCGCGTCCTGCTGGGGTAATACACAGGCGCCCCCACCTCAGACGCCTGCCGTGAACTGTCCGGCAGGCGTTGTGACGCTGTCTGCCAGGTGCACAGCCTTGACGGCCACGATGTCCAGTCACCCCCTGCCCCTCCCGAGAGCAAGCAGGTGTCCGAATCAGTACGGCAGGCCCGCGAGGCGCAGGAGTTCCTTGCGGGCCACCTGGGCGTCGGCCAGCCGCAGGTGGCGCTCCGGGTGGGTCAGGGCGACCAGCAGGCTGCCGAGCGGATCCTGGGTCTCGTCCCAGACCTCTCCGGGCTCCGGCAGCCAGCCATGCAGGCCCCAGCCGAGCAGCACGCCGATCCCGAACAGGTCGCTCTCCGGGCCGAGCGGTTCGCCCCGCGCCGCCTCTGGACTCTGGAAGGCGGCCGTGCCGAACCGGGTGGGCGACTCGAACGTCTCCAGTGCAGGGCCAGCCAGGTCGAAGTCCACCAGTTTGGCGCTGCCGTCGGGCTCCACGATGATGTTCTCCGGTTTGATGTCCCGGTGCACCAGCCCCAGGCTGTGCAGGTACGCCAGCCCGTCCAGGACATGCGCCATGGACAGCAGGAAGGCCCGGCGGTCATGGGTGGCGGCGGGCCGGTGGGCGTAGCGGGTGAACATCACGTCGCCGCGCGCGAGGACGGCCACCAGGGCCGGTTGATCGTCCACGCTGGCCCGCCCCAGCATGCGCCCCAGGCGGGGATGATCCAGACCGTGGGCGTGCTGGTACTCCCGGTCGGCGAAGGTCGCGAGGTGCAGCGGGAAGATCTTGACGGCGCAGGGCTGGCCTTCGCGGGTCACGGCGAAGTACACCAAGCTGTGGGACCCCCGGCCGACCGGGCGGACGAGCCGGATTCCATCTCCAACCACCTGTCCTGCGAGCGGCACGGCTTCAAGCTATCCCAGGACTCCCCCCACCGGATAGGCCTCCCCCACCGGCCGAGTCCGGATGATGAGACCGGCTGGCCCCGCGCTGCGCGTGATTTGCACGGCTGGCCGCCAGGTGGAAGTGCCTTGACGGTCCCGCTGCACCTTAGGACGGATGGGCTATCCTGCGCGGTGCATGACGAGACTTAGTAAAGCCGCCCCGACCGCTCTGCAGAAACTGTGGAAAGAACTGCTCGAACCCATTGTGTTCGCGGTGGTCATCACGCAGTTCGTGGCAACGCTGGTCGGCGTGGACGGCGTGAGTATGATGCCCAACCTGCGTGACCGCGAGCGGGTGTTCGTGCCGAAGTACGAGACCTGGTTGCACAAGGCCGGCGTGGGTGAATTCAGCCGCGGGGACATCCTGATCTTCAAGCCGCCACGCGAGGCGTCCGCAAAGATCTCGAACCTGAACAAGAGCGCCTTCGGGCTGTACAGTTACCGGCCCTTCCTGATCAAGCGCCTGATCGGCCTACCGGGCGACCGGATCAAGGTGCAGGGAGGCGAGGTGACGGTGAACGGCGTGAAACTCGATTCCTCCTGGACGACCGATTACTGGCGGGATCAGGGCTGCTGGGATTCGCAGAGTGCCCTGGCCACACAGACGACCTCCGACCAGTACGGGGTGGTACCGAACCAGGCGGAGATCACGGTACCTGCCGGGTCGTACTTCGTGATGGGCGACAACCGCACGCCGAGCGGTTCGGAGGACTCCCGCCTGTTCGGGCCGGTCGCCCGCCGGGATGTGGCGGGCCGGGCGGCCGCGGTCGTGTGGCCGATCATGCGCAAGTCGAACGTCAAGTACGACTGCGCCGCGAACGCCGTGGGAGAGTTCAGCGGCACGAACGTCCTGAACTGGCGCCTGCTGACCCGTCCGGAGGCGTTCCAGACCCTGAAATCCAGCCTGGCTGCCAAGTAACCAGTGGGGAAACGGAGGCGGCCGGGCATGCCCGGCCGCCTCGACGCTGCAAGATCCAGCTCCGGCGGATCAGTCCTCGTCCGGATCGTCGGGTGCCTCGTCACCGTCCAGGGAAGTGATGACCGTGTGCTCGCTGGTCACCCGGTACGGGCCCTCCTTGGCGATGTAGTCGGCAGCCATGCGCAGGGTTTCCTCGACCCAGCCGTAATCGTTGCTGATGGTGGCCACCCCAATCACCTCCCAGTCGTGGGCGTCCAGGCCGTCGAGCCGGGCGACCGTCAGGGGGTATCTGGCCTTGAGACGCTCCACGACGGGACGCACCAGGGCGCGTTTCTCCTTGAGGTTGCTCACCCACGGCATGTCCACGCGGATGGTCAGGACGCCCACGTAGCCGAGGGCCACGGTCAGAGCATGCCGGCCAGGAAGCCCTGGGCGCGCACCTTGCGCACGAGGTCCATGACCGTGAGTTCGGTGGCGTCGTAGTAGACCTCGATCTGGCCCTCGTCGGGGGCGGCGCGCGTCACGCCCGGCGTGGCGAGCAGGGCGGCCGCAACCTTATGTCCGGCCTCCCGGCTCATGCCTCGGACGCCCAGCAGGACGCGGGTGGGTGGGGTGGTCATGGGCGCATTATGCCGCCGGGAGCGCCGCGTGTCTGCGCCGCCGTGGGGGTCAGTCGGGGGCACCCAGCGTCACGGTGAGCCTCCGGCCGGGCGCGGTGTCGGTACGGCTCCCCAGGTGGCAGATCCCGTACGATCCAGGACTGACGGTTCCTTCCTCGCGTGCCTTGGTGAACAGGATGGGTGTCACGGGCAGGTGGATCTCGTACACGGCCGAGTCGTACGCGCTCTTGATCACCGCCTGGAAGAGCCCATCGGCCGTTCCGTCGGGAGCGTCCGGGGCAAGCGAGACGGTGCGGACGAGCACGATGGGCCGGTCTCCCTGCCAGACATGCTGCGCCTGGACGAAGCCGTGCAGACCCGTGTCGTCCTCGGCCACGAAGGAGTGTTCGCTCCGTTCGTAGAATTTCAGGGCGGGCAGGCTGGTGTGCAGGCGGCCCTCACGTTCGCGTTCGGGCAGGGCGTCGAAGGCCGGTTCCAGGTGGCGCTGAAGAGTCAGATCGAGCGACTGGAGAGCCGCGTAGTCCGGCTCGCCGTAGGTGCGGTAGCGCATGAGGGCAGGCTAGCAGGGCGCGGGGGGCGTGCCGTGGGCGGGTGTCACCCAGCGGGTGAAGGTGCCCAAGGGGACATTCAACTTATACTGAGTTCAATTTAGAACCTGGTGTAGTCGCCGTGACTGCCGCCCCCTGATCCAGCCCTGGCCCCGCCACACGATCATGATCCAGCCCACCGTCCTGAGGAACGCCATGACCCACTCCCCATCCCGCCCCTGGCTCACCCACTACGAACCCGGCGTTCCCCATGACTTCCAGCCCAGCGGGCGCACCCTGCCACAGGTGCTGGAACACGCGGCCGCCACCTGGCCGGAGCGCACGGCCCTGGACTTCCTGGGAGCGGGCACCACCTACCGCGCGCTGCTGGAGGACGCCCGCCGGCTGGCGAGCGCGCTTCACAAACTGGGCGTGCGGCCCGGCGACCGCGTGTCGATCATGCTGCCCAACTGCCCGCAGTTCGTGACCGCGTTCTATGGCGCCCTGATCGCCGGGGCCGTCGTCGTGAACACCAGTCCGCTGTATACCGCGCCGGAACTCCAGCACCAGCTGATCGACAGCGGCTCCGAGACCCTGATCCTGCTCGACACCTTCTATCCGCGCTACGAGCAGATCCGCGCGCAGGTGCCGGTGAAGCGCGTGCTCGTGACGGGTATTCAGGACGCCCTGCCCTTCCCCAAGAACCTGCTGTATCCGATCAAGGCGCGGCGGGAAGGCACCTGGGTTCACGTGCCCGCCAGCGAACGCACGCTTTCCTTGAAGGACGTCATCCGCTCGCAGCCACCGGCCGCGCCGGGCGTGGGCGTTACCGCCCAGGACACCGCGCTGTTGCAGTACACAGGCGGCACGACGGGCACGCCCAAGGGGGCCATGCTCACCCACCGGAACCTCGTCGCGAATGCGGAGCAGGCCCGCGCGTGGATGTCGGATCTGCGCGAGGGCCATGAGGTCACGCTGGCCGCCATTCCCTTCTTCCACGTGTACGGCATGACGGTCGCCATGAATCTGAGCGTGCTGACCGGCGCGACCATGGTGCTCATCCCGAACGCCCGCGACATCCGCATGGTTCTGGACGGCATTTCCCGCACGAAGGCCACGCTGTTCCCCGGCGTACCCACGCTGTACAACGCCATCAACAACCACCCGGACACCGCCGCGCACGACCTGACCTCGATCCGCGCGTGTATCAGCGGCAGCGCGCCCCTGCTGCGCGAGACGGCCCGCCGCTTCCGGGAGATCACGAACGGCGCGAACCTGGTAGAGGGCTACGGCCTGACCGAGGCGAGCCCCATCACGCACACGAATCCGATCTTCGGGGATCAGCAGGACGGCAGCATCGGCCTGCCCTTCCCCGGCGTGGACGCCATGATCGTGGACGACCAGGGCCAGCCAGTACCGACCGGCGAGACCGGGGAACTGTGGGTGGCCGGTCCGATGGTCATGCAGGGCTACTGGAACCGCCCGGACGAAACGGCCGCCACGCTGGTGAAGTCCGGCGGCCTGACCTGGCTGAAGACCGGGGACATGGCCACCATGGACGACGCCGGGTACTTCCGGATCGTGGATCGCAAGAAGGACCTGATCATCGCCGGGGGCTTCAACATCTACCCGCGCGAGGTCGAGGAAGTCCTGATGACCCACCCGGCCGTACTGGAGGCCGCCGCCGTGGGCGTGCCTGACGAGTACCGGGGCGAGAGCGTCCACGCGGTGGTGGCCCTGAAACCCGGCCAGAGCGTGACCGAGAAGGAACTGATCGCCCACTGCCGCGCGCAGCTCAGCGCGTACAAGGTGCCGCGCAGCGTGGAATTCCGCGCGGAGCTACCCAAGACGGCCGCCATGAAGATCCTGCGCCGCGACCTCGCCCAGGACGCCCGCGAGCGCCTTCAGGGCGAGCGCAGCGGTTCCTGACTCCGGCGAAACGTCGACGACTCCGCCGGGAACGTCACCGGGAGTTCAGGCGTTCGCGAGCGGCGCGTACGCACTCGCCCCGCCATCCAGCGGGCTCGGGGGGCGGCCCTGGTGCAGCGCCGCCGCCCCGGCCAGCGCAATCATCGCGCCGTTGTCGGTGTTCAGGCCAGCGCCGGGGAAGACCACGCGCAGGCCAGTCGCCGCGAAGGCCTCCCGCAGCGCCCGGTTGGCGGCGACACCACCCGACACGACGACCGTGCCCCGCCCCGTCGCCTCGGCGGCCCGCACGGTGGTCTTCACGAGAACCCGTACGGCCATCCTCTGGAAACTGGCGGCCAGATCCTCCGGTGCCGCTCCCGCGCGGTGCGCGAGCAGGGCGGCTGTCTTCAGGCCGCTGAAGCTGAAGTCGAAGCCCTTCTGACCCTGCAGGGGTTCCTTGAAGGCCACCGCGTCCACGTTTCCGCGCGTGGCCGCCTCGCTGATGGCCGGGCCGCCCGGATACCCGAGGCCCGCCAGCCGGGCGATCTTGTCGAAGGCCTCGCCCGCCGCGTCGTCCTTGGTCGCGCCGACCAGCACGTATTCGCCCTCGCGCGGCACGTCGAACAGGTGCGTGTGCCCGCCGGACACGACCAGCGCCAGGTACGGGGCGTGCAGGTCGCCCTCGGCCGCCGCCGCGTGGATGTGACCCTCCAGGTGATGCGCCGCGTAGAAGGGCACGTCCAGCGCCTGCGCCAGGCCCTTGCCGTACATCAGGCCCACCAGCAGGGCCCCGACCAGCCCGGGACCGGACGTGGCCGCCACCGCGCCGAGGTCTGTGAGGGTCACCCCTGCATCCTCCAGGGCATCCCGCGTGATCTCCGCGATGCGTTCTACGTGTTCGCGGCTGGCGAGCTCCGGCATGACCCCGCCGTACTGCGCGTGCACCGTCTGCGACCACACCCGGTTCGACCGCACCCGCAGCGACCCGTCCGGCACGAGTTCCACCACGCCGACGCCCGTGTCGTCGCAGGACGTGTCGATCCCCAGCACCAGGCGGGAGCGGTCAGAGGTCATTGCCTGGGGGCTCATCGCGCGTCAGGGTAGCAGGGCCCGCGTGGCCCGCGTCATGACGGTCGCACTATCCTCCGGGGCGTGCCGCCCGACGACCCACCGATCATCACCACGCCGGATGGCTCGCGCACCGCCCTGAGCGCCCGCTACGGCGAGGCCTACGGTTCCCGGCACGGCGCGGCCACCCAGGCCCGGCACGTTTTTCTGGAGGGCACGGGCACCGACACCCACCCAGCTCCGCGCGTGCTGGAGATCGGCTTTGGGCTGGGCGTGAACTTCCGGGCCACGCTGGCGAACACAGCGGCGCGTGGCGCGCCCCTAGAGTACGTGGCGTGGGAATTCGACCCGGCCCCGGTGGAGATATTGCGGGAGGTCGCGGATCAGGAAGCCCATCCCATCTGGCCAGCGCTGCTGGAACGCTGGGCGCCAGACGCAGAGGCCGAGTCTATCCAGCTCGACGTGCAGGACGTCCGCCTGACCATCCACTTCGAGGACGTCCTGACCGCCACGCTGCCCAGAGCCTGGGCCACGGCTCTGTACCTGGACGGTTTCTCCCCCACCCGCAATCCGGAGGTGTGGACGCCGGACTTCGTGGCGCGGCTCGCGCTGGCCCTGGCGCCGGGTGGGATGCTCGCCACCTACTCCGCCGCCGGTCACGTGCGCCGCGCGCTGCAGGCGGCGGGCTTGAGAGTTGAGCGCCGTCCCGGTGCGCCCGGCAAACGCGAGTGCCTACGCGCCGTGCGGTTCGCGTGATTCCGCCGGTCATCGTCATCGGGGGCGGGATCGCCGGATCGAGCGTCGCGTACTTCCTGGGTAGGGCCGGGGTGCGTGTCGTCCTGGTGGATGCCGGCATTCACGCCGCGAGCACCGTTCCCTCCGCGCTGCTGAATCCGGTGCGTGGACAGGCAGGTCGCGTGCCGGAGCGGGCGCTGGAGGGCCTGCCCTTCACGTGGGCGCTGCTGCGCGACCTGACCGGGGCTGGCTTCCGTATGCCCCACGGAGCCACCGGCGTGTACCGGCCCGTCCCGGACACGAAGACCCGTGAAAAGTTCGACCGGCACCGACCGGCCGCCCTGCGAGCGGACTGGCAACACGCCGACGACGTTCCCTTTCGCCTCGCCACCGGCTGGAATGCCGTTCTGCACCTGCCCGGGGGGGGCTGGGTGGACGGCGCGGCCTTCATACAAGGGCTGCGCTCCGCAGCGGGCGCCCCGGTGATCGCTGCGAAAGTAACCTCATGGACGGCCGATTCGGTCACGCTGGAGAACGGTCAGCGCCTTGCCGCCTCTACCGTCATCCACTGCGGAGGCGCCATCGGCGCGACCTGGGCGGGACTGGGCGGCACGCACCGCGCCGGAACCATGCTGCTGCTCGACCGGCCCGCCACACCGGCACCGGTCAGTTTCGGCGCCTACCTCGCCCCGGCGGCCACGGGTGGCGTCCTTGGGGCGACCTTCGAGTCGCCCACCGCGCTGTGGCATCCAGAGGCCCTGCCGCTCGCCTCGCTCGGCTGGCTGCTCGGGAAGGGCGCGGCCCTTGTTCCGCTGACCGGCACGTCCATCACCGGAACATGGAGCGGCACACGGCTGTCCGGTTCGACCGTGGGCCGTGACGACCGGGGCGTGTGGCACCTGCGGGGCCTGGGCAGCCAGGGCTTTCTGCTCGGACCGCTCCTGGCGGCGGAACTCGCGGTCACCGTCGCGCGTCACGTCGCGGGTGACGCTCCGGAACGCTGAACGCTCCTTTCCGAATGCGGCACTGGACTACACTGTGCGGGATATGGCGACTTACCGCATCTGCTTGATCGAAGGGGACGGCATCGGCCACGAAGTCATTCCCGCCACCCGCCGCGTGCTGGACGCCGCCGGCTTCGACGCCGAGTACGTGCATGCCGAGGCCGGGTACGAGTACTTCCTCGACCACGGCACCAGCGTGCCGCAGGCCACCTACGACGCCGTGGAGAACACGCACGCCACGCTGTTCGGCGCGGCCACCAGTCCCACCGGCGAGAAGCCCAAGGGCTTCGCCGGGGCCATCCGGCACCTGCGCCAGAAGTACGGCCTGTACGCGAACGTTCGCCCCACCAAGACCCGCCCGGTGCCCGGCGCGTACGAGAACGTCGATCTGGTCATCGTGCGCGAGAACACGCAGGGGCTCTATGTCGAGCAGGAACGCCGCTACGGCGACGTCGCCATCGCCGACACCGTGATTACCAAGGACGCCAGCGATCGTATCGGGAAGTACGCCGCGAACCTCGCCATGCAGCGCGACAAGCGCCTGACCGTGGTGCACAAGGCGAACGTGCTGCCCGTCACGCAGGGGCTGTTCCTGAACACCATCCTCGACCACTGCAAGACCGTCGATGGCCTGAACACCAGCACCATGATCGTCGACAACGCCGCCATGCAGCTGGTGCGCAACCCCCGGCAGTTCGACGTGATGGTCATGACGAACATGTTCGGCGACATCCTCAGCGACCTCGCGGCCGGGCTGGTCGGCGGGCTGGGCATCGCCGCCAGCGGCAACGTGGGCGACAAGTTCGGCATCTTCGAATCGGTGCACGGCAGCGCCCCCGACATCGCCGGGCAGGGCGTCGCCAATCCCACCGCCAGTATCCTGGCCGCCGTGATCATGCTCGACCACATCGGCGACCACGCGACCGCCCGCCGCCTCGACAACGCCGTGAACAAGGTGCTCGCCGAAGGCCCCCGCACCCGCGACCTGGGCGGCACCGCCGGCACCAAGGAATTCACCGACGCCGTGATCGCCGCGCTGTAAGTCCGGTTCCAGGGACGCCGGGCCGGGGGCCGTCACTTCTCCATCAACGAACCGCCGCCTCCCCACCAAGGTGGGGAGGCGGCGTTCACGGCGGTGCTTACTTGAACTGGGCCAGTCCGGCCTTGAGGATGGCATCGGTGTTCACGTCCACGACCGCTTCGCCCTGGGCGGCGCTGCGGGGCGGGCGGGCAGCCTCGCCGGTGTAGCTGAACTTGCCGTCCTTATCGGCGGTTACCGTGACGGGCTTGCCCGCCACTGTCAGCGTGACCTTATCGCCCGCCTTGAGGCCGCCGCCGGTGAAGTTCAGGGGCTGGGTGGAGCGGGTGTCGGTCACAACCACATCGGGCGTGATGCCCTTCTTGTGAATCTGACGTCCCTTGGGCGTGAGCCATTCGTTCGAGACGATGGCGACCTTGCCGCCGTCGGGCAGGCCGTCGATCGGCGTCTGGGCGACCCCCTTGCCGAAGGTCTGCTCGCCGATGATCTTGGCGCGGGCGTCGTCCTGGAGGGCACCGGACACGACCTCGCTGGCGCTGGCGGAGTTCTTGTTGACGAGCACCACGAGCGGCCCGGTGTAGTCGGTGGTCGCGGGTTTGGCGGTGCCGTACACCACGGTCTTGCCCGCGCGGTCGCGCAGGGAGACCACGGGGCCGCTCTGGAGGAACTGATCGGCCACGTCCACCCCGGCGTTCAGCAGGCCGCCACCGTTGTCGCGCAGGTCGAGGATCAGGCCCTTGACGTTCTTCTTTTTCATGTCGGCCACGGCGGCGCGGAACTGCTCGCTGACCTTGGCGTTGTAGAAGGTGTTCAGCGCGATGTACCCGATGTTCCCAGGCAGCACCGTCTGCTCGACGCTGACAATCGTGACGGGCTGGCGTTCCATCTTCACGACGTAGGATTTGCCGTCGCGGGCGAACGTGACGTTCACGGTGGTGCCCTTCTCCCCGCGAACGAGGCGCACGATGTCGTTGAGTTTTTTCGTGCTGACGTCTTCGTCGCCGATCTTCTGGAAGGTGTCGCCGATCTGTACGCCCGCCGAGGCGGCCGAGCCGCCCCGGAAGACATTGTCGATCTTGCCGCCGGTGCCGTCGGAGTTCGCGGCGATCAGCTGCACGCCGATGCCGTAGAACTCGCCGTTCAGATTCTCGGAGTCGATGGCGGTGTCGGCCGGTTCGCTGTAGTACGTGAACTGGTCGTCCAGGCTGCCGATCGCGCCGGTGATCGCGCCGCGCAGCAGCTTTTCCTGGTCGATGGGATGCAGGTAGTACTTGTTCAGGTCGCTCAGGACTTCCAGAAAGGTGCGTCCGGTGGCGCTGGAGTTCAGGGATTCCTGAGTGTAGGCGCCGAGCTGGGCGTACGCAACGGCGGCCGTGGCCGCGCCGGCGGTCAGGATCAGGGTGAGGCGTTTGGCATTCACGGCGTCAGGATAGGCCGGACGGATGAGGACGATTGAATGCCCCATGACATCACGGGTGAGAAGGGCCGCGTCCCGGCTGGACGTTCCTTCATGGTGCTGCGGAAGGGCTGGGCTATGCTGCGTCGCGAGCATGGCCAACCCCTCCTGCACCCTGTCGTCTGCCTCCGGTCGGAGCGCGGCGTGATCGAATTCCGGCACGTTTCCCTGGAGTACCCTGTGACCCGCACCCTGGCCCTGGACGACCTGAACCTGCACATCGGCAAGGGCGAGTTCACGTACCTGGTCGGGCACTCGGGGGCCGGGAAGAGTTCCTTCATGAACCTGGTGCTCAAGCGGGCGCTCCCCAGCAAGGGAGAGGTTCGCGTGGCCGGGGAGTCCCTGACCCGCTACCGGGGCCGCCGCACCGCGCTGCTGCGTCGCCGCATGGGCACGGTGTTTCAGGAGAACCTGCTGCTCTCGCACCTGAACGCCTTCGACAACGTGGCCTTCGCGCTGCGCGTGACCGGGGTGCCGCAGCGCGAGTGGGCGCAGCGGGTCACGCTGGCGCTGCGCACGGTGGGCCTGGAGCACAAGAAGTACGCCCTGCCGCTGCAACTGTCGCAGGGGGAGCAGCAGCGCGTGGCGATCGCGCGGGCCATCGTGTCGAACCCGCCGCTGCTGCTGGCCGACGAGCCGACCGGGAACCTCGACCCGGACAACAGCCGCGAGGTGCTGAAGGTGCTGCAGAACGTGAACCTGCGCGGCACGACCGTCGTGGTGGCCACGCACGCCCGCGACCTGGTGGAAACGTACCGTCACCGCACCCTGACGCTGCGCAAGGGCCGCCTGGTGCGGGATGACCCGTACGGCGGGTACGCGCTGTGATGTACCACCTCAGGCAGGCGCTGCTGGCCATGCGGGAGAACCTCACGGCGACCCTGGCGACCCTGGTGACCATGACCCTGACCCTGCTGATGCTGGGCTCGGTGCTGCTGCTCACGCTGAACGTGAACCGGACGCTGGCGCAGCTGGAATCGCAGGTGGAGGTCGCGGCGTTCCTGGCGCCGGGTTCCGACACGGCCGGTCTGCTGAAATACGCGCAGGCGCTGCCGCAGGTGAGTTCCGCCACCCTGGTCTCCAGCGATCAGGTGCTGGCCGAGATGACCAAGGACTCCCCGTACACGCGGGACGCGGCGGCCCTGGTGGGCAATCCCTTCCCAGATACGCTGCGCCTGCGGGTGGCACGGGTCTCGGATTCCCGGATCGTGGCAGCGGCGGTGTCGGCCCTGCCGGGCGTGGAGGACGTCGAGTACGGGGCCGGGTACGTCGACCCGACGGTGAAGACCCTGACCGCCGTGCGCGGCGTGGGGTACGCGCTGGTGGGCCTGCTGCTGCTGGGCACGCTATTCAACATCCTGAACGCCGTGCGGGTGGCCATGTACGCGCGGCGCAACGAGATTGCCGTGATGCGCCTGCTGGGGGCGACGCGGGCGTTCATCCGCATGCCGCACGTGATCGAGGGCCTGATGGTGGGGGTGCTGGCGGCCGTGATCGCGCTGGCGCTGCTGACGCCCGGTTATTTGCAACTGGTGGCGCGGGTGCATCAGCTGGCGCCGGTGTTCCCGGTCGTGACGGATCAGGCGACCCTGCTCCCGGTGCTCGGCGGCGTGGGCCTGCTGGGCATCCTGGTGGGCCTGCTGGGGAGCCTGTTCGCCACGCAGCGCTACCTGCAGGAGCTGGAGTGAGCCAGGCCGTGGCCGCGCTGCGCGGGATGATCCTGGGACGACCCGGCCGCGTGTGGGCGCTGGCGGCGCTGCTCGCCACGGCGGCGGCGCAGACGACCAGTGAGCGGCTCCAGCAGCTTCAGCAGCAGCTTCAGGATCAGCAGCAGCTCAGCACACAGCAGGCCGCGCAACTCGGGAAACTCCGGGCGAACATCGCGAACCTCAGTGCCCAGCAGAAGGCGACCCTGGCCCGTCTGGAAGCCCTGGCGGCGAACGTCGGTTCGCTTGAGCAGCAGGTGGTGACCCTGAACGCCCGCGTCGCCCTGGCCGAGCGGGCGCTGGCCGACACGACCTCGCAACTGGCGGTCACGCAGGCCCGCGTCGATCGCCTGAAGGGCGACGTGCGCGAGATCCTGACCACGCTGTACCGCGACCGCAGTGGCCGGTACCTGCAACTGCTGTCGCAGTCGAGCAGCCTGTCGGATCTGCTGATCCGCGTGAAGTACGCGAACCTCGCCGGGCAGTACAACGTAAAGGTCATCGAGACGCTGCGCGGTGACGTGCAGGTGCTCCAGACCCAGCAGGCCCAGCAGACCCAGCAGGCGAAGGATCTGCGGGACGTTCAGGCCCAGCGCACGGCCGCCCTGGCCAGATTGCGCGAACAGCGTCAGCAGCAGCAGGCCCTTCTGGCGCAGCTGCGCCAGTCCGAACAGGGCCAGCGCACCCTGGCCGCGCAGCAGCAGGCTGAACGGGCCCTCACGACCAACACCATCAACACGCTGTTCACGCAGGTGGTCGCGGAACGCGCCCGGATCGAGGCCGAGCGGCAGGCCCGCCTGGCCGAGGAACGCCGCCGCCGCGAGGAGGAAGCCCGCCGGATCGCCGCCGAGCAGGAGCGGGCGCGGCAGGAGGCCCTGCGGCTGGCGCGCGTGCGGGCCGAGCAGGAACGCCAGCGGGTGGCGGCGTCGCAGCTCGCCGCGCAGCGGCAGCGGGAGCAGCAGCTTCAGCAGGAACAGTCGGCGTTGAGGGCCCGGCAGGATCAGGTGCGGGCCGAGCAGCAGCAGGCCGACGTCCAGCTCGCGCCGCTGCCACAGACCAGTGGAGCTCTGGCCTTCCCCCTGCCGGGTGGGCGGGTGGCCGCGCCGTACGGCACGGACGGGTCGCCATGGGTGGTCCTCAGCGGCGCGGACGCCTCGACGGCGACCGCCGCCCGCGCGGGCAATGTGCTGGCGGCCTCGCTGTACGGCACGCTGGGCTACGTGATCATCGTGGATCACGGCAGCATGCTCACCGCGTACATGGGCCTGCGGGAACCCACCGTGAGTGTCGGGGACCGGGTGGCGCAGGGCACGCCGCTGGGAAGTATCGGCGGCAGCCCGGTGTTCGGGCCGGGCCGCATGGGCTTCTCCGTGAAACGGGGCGACTCGTACGTCAACCCCGGCTTCTGAGCCGACTCCGCTTGCCACATATGGCCCTGGGCTGATACTCTTCTGCGGTGCGCTTCCCGGTTGGCTGCTGACGGGCGCATGAACCCCGCGACCTAGGCGGGCGCTCACCCCTCATCACCACCCCAAAGCACGAGGTTACTCCATCATGGTCAAGATCCGCCTGTCCCGTTTCGGTTCCGCGCACAACCCCCACTACCGTATCGTCGTCGCCGATGCGCGCCGTCCCCGTGACGGTGGCTACATCGAGAACCTCGGCCACTACGACCCCCGCAAGACCAGCGAGAACCACGTCAAGATCGACGTCGAACGCGCCACCCACTGGATCGCGCAGGGCGCCCAGCCCACCCAGACCGCCAAGCGCGTGCTCAAGAGCCAGGGCGTCAAGTTCTAAGCTCCTCCAGACACACCGGAAAGGCTCCTGCGGGGGCCTTTTCTGTTGGCGGCACTGCACTACAATGCCCCGCATGAAGACCGATCCCGTTGACCTGACCCTGTTCCTGGCCCAGAGCGTGGTGGATCAACCGCCGCTGGTGCGCGTCTCGCGGCGGGGGCCGACGGTGATCGTGCGGGTCGCCCCGGGCGAGGAAGGCCGCCTGATCGGCCGTCAGGGGCGCGTGATCCAGGCGATCCGGACGCTGGTGCGCGCGGCGAGCGATCCGCGCGAGCGCGTGAACGTCGACCTGGACGCCCCCCGCAAGCAGTGACGGACGGGGCCATGACGGGGGCCACGGCCAGCGACCGTACCCTGCTGGGGCATCTGCTGGGGCCGCATGGCGTGCAGGGCGGCGTGAAGGTGTACGTGCTAGGCGATCCGGGCCAGTTCAGGGCGCTGAAGCGTGTGTACGTCGATGAACGTGGCTGGCTGAAGATCCGGCGCGTGGACATGCTCGCGCCGGGCGTGGCCCTCCAGCTGGCCGGCATCACGACCCGCGAGGGAGCCGAGGCGCTGCGCGGCCTGAACGTGTATGCAGCCGACGCGGAACTGCCGGCCCCCGAGGCCGGCGTGTACTACTACCACGAGCTGCGCGGCCTGACCGTCTCCGGCGCCGACGGCACGGCCCTGGGCGAGGTGCTGGACGTGCAGGACATGGGGCCGCAGGACGTGCTGGTCGTCCGACATGCGGGCGGCGAGGCGCTGGTGCCCCTCCAGGCGCCGTACGTGGTCGTGAACCTGAGTGGGCGTGGACGGCCCGAGTCGCTGACCCTCACCGCCGACACACCGGACGATCTGCTCGACGCGGACGAGGCGGCCGGAGAAGCTTCGTCCGGGACGTAGATGCTGACCTTCTCGTTCCTGACGCTGTTTCCCGAACTGCTGGTTCCCTTCGCGCAGGAGGCCATCGTTGGGAAGGCCACGGCACGTGGCCAGCTGAGCGTGAACGTCGTGGACATGCGGGCATTTTCGGGCAACAAACACCTGAAGGTGGACGACACGCCGTATGGCGGCGGGGCCGGCATGGTCATCCGGGCCGACGTGACCGCGCGCGCCCTGGCGAGCCTGCCACCGGCGGACGAAGTCATTCTCCTGACTCCGGCCGGGGAACCATTCACGCAGGTGGTCGCGGAGGAACTGGCCGCCTGCACGCACCTGGCGGTGCTGTGTGGCCGCTACGAGGGCTTCGATGCGCGTGTGGAGACGCTGGTCACGCGTGAACTGAGCATCGGGGATTTCGTGATGATGGGCGGGGAGGCCGCCGCCGCCTGCCTCCTGGAGGCCGTGGCCCGGCTGGTGCCGGGCGTGATCGGCGACCCGGACTCGCACCGCGCGGACTCGTTCAGCTCCGGCCTGCTGGATTACCCGGAGTACACCCGCCCCCCGGTGTGGAACGAACAGGACGTGCCCGAAGTGCTGCGCGGCGGAAACCACGCGGCCATCGCGGCGTGGCGCCGGGAGCGAGCGCTGGAACGCACCCTGCGCCGCCGACCGGATCTGCTGGTCAACGCCGAGCTCACTCCACAGGACACCGTGACCCTGGCCAATCTGGGCGCCACGCCGGAACAGCTCGTGGGCTGGAAGGCCCCTCCAGCTCCGCCACCCCGCCGGACGAAACGGAAAAAAAGCGTTCCTGACGCTGAAAAGTAAGCCGGGATCACCTTCGTCTGTACCATTTACGCAAGTTGGATCCCACGAAGGGGCGCACCATGACCGACAGGATGCCCGTGCCCCTCTTTCCCCTGCCCAACCTGGTGCTGTTCCCCGGCGTGGCCCTCCCGCTGTACGTCTTCGAGGAACGGTACCGTGCGCTGCTGCGGGACGTGCAGGCCTCGGGTGAGCCCTTCGGGATCGTGCGGGTGCTGGAATCCTCGCAGGAGTCCGCAAAACCATTCCAGGAACGCGTCTCGCGGGTGGGTACCCTCGCTCACCTGCGGCAGGCCCAGCTGCACGACGACGGCACCAGCACCATTCTGGTCGTGGGCGGCGAACGCTTCGAGGTTCAGGAGTTCCACCTCGATCAGCCATACCTGAGCGCGGACGTGCGTCTGTGGCCCCTGGACGACAGTGGCGTCGGGGCCGAGGCCGAACACGCGAGCGCCCGGCAGGTGCTCGCGGCCCTGCTCCGCCTGCGGCCCGCCGACAGCGAGGAGATCCGCCAGGGCGCACCGGACGACCCGCTGCTGATGGCGAGCTTTGCCGCGAACGTCCTCCCGCTGGACGGCGAGCAGCGCGAGGAGATCCTGCGGGCGCCCACCGTGATCGACCGGCTGGAACTGTTGCTCGGGATGGTGCCGAGTTCCGCGAAAACGCTGAACTGAATCGAGCCCGACCTGCCGTGTACGGACATCGACGCGGCGGTGCGGGCAAGCTTCAGGGTTACAGCACGTCGTCGGCGCTGCCGCGTTTGCGGAGGTTGTTCTGCGTCTTGCGCCAGCGCAGCGCCTTCACGATGGCGGGCGCCGCCGGGTTCAGGGGCAGGTCGTACGCGGGGTACCACACGCGCTGCTCGCTGAACTTGAGTTTCATCTTGAACACGCCGTACGAGTGCTTCTTCTCGTCGAGTTCGCGGGGAATCCCCCAGAAGTCGAACAGGTCGTACCCGCGCCGTTTGGCGTCCAGCATGGCTTGCCAGTAGAACGCGTCCGGGGCCTTGCTGTCTTTCAGAGGCTGCCCGGCGTCGTCCACGCGGTCGTCGCGGATGCTGCCGCCGAACAGGTAGGACGTGCCCTTGCCCATGGCGAGGAAGAAGCCGCCAGCCAGCGCCCGGCCCTGGTAGCGCGAGAGCACCAGGTACGCCTCGCCACCGTGGGCGTTCCCCTCGCGCAGCATGGTCTCGTAGTACTTGCGGGGAAACGCCCCGAGTTTCGCGCGCTCGTTGGTGGCGGTGAAGATCTCCCAGAAGGCGTCGAAGTCGTCGTCGCGGCCCGCGGTGACGCCCAGCTTCTGGGCGGTGCGGACGTTGCGGCGGGCCATCTGGTTCAGTCCCGCGAACATCTCGTCCTCGCTGCGGCCCAGGTCGGCGATGATGGTGTGCTCGGGCTGCTCGGTCTCCGCGCGGCGGAACGGGCCGTAGGCGTCGGGGATCACCGCCCCCTCGGTGGCGGGCAGCGGCACGGGCGGCTCGATCTTCAGCAGCGCGTCGGTCGGTCGGGCCACGGTGCGGATCGCCCGCGCGACCTCGGGCAGCAGATCGAGCCTGTCGAGGGCGGGCCCGCGTGGCGCGTACAGAATGCTCAGGCCCGGCACGAGACGTTTGCGGAGCAGCTGCACGGCCCCGACCGTGCGCCCGGCGTCCTGGATCAGGTAGCGCATGGGCTGCTGCCCCAGCGCGCGGCGAGCCTCGCCATACCCCCAGCCCTGGAGGGCGCTGGTGATGGGCAGGTGGGCGACCACGTCGTCGTAGACGCGCGGATCGCTGGTGGGAACGAGGGTCAGACGCACGGGGGGGATTGTAGCAGCCGGGCCCTGTTGTTCACGCTGTCCTCAACGCGGGACCGCCGCTGGGCGCTACAGTAGGGAACGTGAAACAATTTCTGCTGACTCTCGCTCTGCTGGGCGGCGTTGCGGTCGCCCAGACGACCCCGGCGACGCCTCCAGCGACGACCACTCCCGCTCCCGCCACGCCGGCGGCGCCCGCTCAGGATCCCGCGACGCTGGTCGGGAAGGTCGGCGCGGAGGACATCACGCTCGGCGAGTTCGAACGCGCTTTCCGTCTGGCGGCCGCCCGCGTCGTGAATGCCCAGGGCATTCCCTTCCAGGACAGCTTCCTGACCGAGTTCGCCTCGGCCCGCCCGGAGTTCCTGAAGCAGTACTTGCACGACCGCGCCACGTACCAGCTGGCCCGTGTGAACACCAGCGCCGACCCGGCCGAACTGGATCAGCAGCTCGAGGCGGCCCGTGCGGACTTCAAGTCCGACGAGGAATTCCAGACGGCCCTGACCGGCACCGGGTACACTGATTCGCAGGACCTGCGGACGGAACTGGAACGGCAGGCCGTGGTGGGCGGGTACCTGCAGACGCTCAAGGATCGTTTTACCTTCGGGGACGCCGTGGTGGCCGGGTTCTACAGCCTGAACAAGGCGAAGTTCACGAAGGCGGCCGAGGCCTGCGTGAAGCACATTCTTGTGCCCACCCAGGCCGAAGCGCAGACCATCGTCGCGGATCTGGCGGCCGGCGCGGACTTCGCCAAGGTCGCGGCCGAGAAGAGCCAGGATCCGGGCAGCGCGCCGCAGGGCGGCGACCTGGGCTGCTTCGGTCCTGGTCAGATGGTGGAGGCCTTCGACAAGGCCAGCTTCAGCGGCCCGGTCGGCCAGGTGCAGACCGTGCAGTCCCAGTTCGGCTGGCACGTCCTGGTGGTCACGAAGCGCACCGATGCCGGCGTGACCCCGCTGGCGGACGCCGCGCCCGTGATCCGCGACCAGCTGGGCAACGAGGCCGCGCAGCGCTACCTGGACACACAGATCGCCAAGTTGAAGACCGAGTCGTACCCCGAAGTCGTGACGGTGGCGCCCAGCCCCGATGCCCCCGCGCCCGATGCCGCCCCGGCTCCAGACGCGGCCCCAGACGCAGCACCGGCCGATCCCGCCGCCCCGCCGGCTCCCTGAGTGGCGTAGCTCACAACTGAAGGCGCAGGGGTGGACGGAGCAGGACGCGTCCACCCCTGCGCTCGTCCTGCGTTCAGTGGACGCTCAGCGCTTCCAACCGGGAGCTAACCGGGCGGGAGCACCATGGCCACAGGCACCGCGCACGACACCGGACACCTGCCGGAAGGAGGCCAGACATGAACCCACCCCACGATCCCCGCCTGACCGCTCCCCACCTGGACGACGACAATGACGATGAACTGGTCGGCAGCATCCTCAGCCGCCGCCGCGCCCTGAGACTGCTCGGACTGGGAGGAAGCGTGGCGGCCCTCGCTGCCGGAGGAGTCGTCGCCCAGCGGGCCGGTGGCCCGGCCGGTGCGGGCGGCACCAGCGCCGGCACGAGTGGCGCGACCGGCCTGCCCGGCTGCGTGGTGCGGCCCGCCATGACGGAAGGGCCGTACTTCGTGGAGAGCGAACCGCGCCGGTCGGATCTCCGCAAGGACACTACGACGGGCAAGGTCAGCGCGGGCGTGCCACTGACGCTGACCTTCGTGGTGAGCAAGGTCGCCGTGGGCAGCTGTACGCCACGCGGGAGCGTGCTGATCGACGTGTGGCACTGCGACGCGCTGGGCGTGTATTCAGGAGTCAGCGGCAACACAGGGAATTTCCTGCGCGGCTCGCTCGTCACCGACGCGCAGGGCAAGGCCAGCTTCACGACCGTCTACCCCGGCTGGTACCAGGGCCGCGCCGTGCACATCCACTTCAAGTTGCGCCCCCTGGACGCCAGCGGCAAGGCCACCGGGGAGTTCACGTCGCAGCTGTTCTTCCCCGAGAGCGTGAACAGCGCCGTCTTCGCGCGCGCTCCGTACAGCCAGAAAGGCCCGAAGGCCGATACCCCGAACGCCCAGGACGGCATCTACCGCAACGGCGGCAGCCAGCTTCTGCTGGATGTGAAAGGCGACGCCAGCAAGGGCTACACGGCGACCTTCGACGTCGGACTGAATCTCGGCTGAGGATCTTCACCGCAGGTGCGGGGATTGGCGATCCACAGACGTGGGGATCGCTGTCCGGTCGCGGGCGGAGACGTCGAGGTGTCTCCGCCGCCCAGCAGTCTTTGGGAGTAGCCTGAACCATGACCACCACGAGCAGGAAGAAGTTGAACTGGAACAGCCACCACGTCACGCAGGGCGACGAGCGGGCCCCGAACCGCGCGATGCTGCGGGCGGTGGGGTTCGAGGACGGCGATTTCGACAAGCCGATCATCGGGGTGGCACACGCGCAGAGCAACATCACGCCGTGCAACAACGGTCTGGGCGAACTGGCTGACCACATCACCGGGGCAATCCGCGAGGGCGGCGGGATGCCGCAGGTCTACGCGACCATCACCGTGTCGGACGGCATTTCGATGGGCACCGAGGGCATGAAGTGCTCGCTGGTCAGCCGCGAGGTCATCGCGGACTCCATCGAGACGGTGAGCCGGGGCCAGTCGCACGACGGCGTGATTGTGGTGGGCGGCTGCGACAAGAACATGCCGGGCGCGATGATCGGCATTGCGCGGCTGAACATTCCGGCGGTGTTCGTGTACGGCGGCACCATCAAGCCCGGCCATTACGCCGGAAAAGATCTGACCATCGTGAGCGTGTTCGAGGCGGTCGGGGCCTTCGGGGCGGGCAAGATCAGCCGCGAGGACTTCACCGAAATCGAGAAGCGCGCGTGCCCCGGCAACGGCTCGTGCGGCGGCATGTACACCGCGAATACCATGAGCAGCGCCTTCGAGGCGATGGGCATGAGCCTGCCTTTCTCCAGCACCATGAGCGCTGTGGACGCCGAGAAGGCCGTGAGCAGCGCCGACTCCGCCCGCGCGTTGCTGGGACTGATCGAGAAGGACATCCGCCCGCTGGACATCCTGACCAAACAGGCCTTCGAGAATGCCATCACCGTCATCATGGCCGTGGGTGGGTCCACCAACGCCGTGCTGCACCTGATGGCCATCGCACACGCCTGCGACATCGACCTCACCCTGGAGGACTTCGAGCGCATCCGTGAGCGCACGCCGGTCTTCTGCGACCTGAAACCCAGCGGCAAGTACGTGGCGACCGACCTGCACGCGGTGGGCGGCATTCCGCGCGTGATGAAGATGCTGCTGAAAGAGGGCCTGCTGCACGGCGACTGCCTCACCGTGACCGGCAGAACCATCGCCGAGAACCTCGCAGATGAGCAGGACGTGCCAGACGACGGCCAGGACGTCATCCGGCCCTACGACCAGCCCGTGTACACCGAGGGCCACCTCGCCATCCTGCGCGGGAACCTTGCCACTGAGGGCTCCGTGGCCAAGATCAGCGGCCTCAAGCACATCAAGATCACCGGCCCGGCCCGCGTGTTCGACAGCGAGGAAGCCTGCATGCACGCCATCATGGCCGACCAGATCAACGCCGGCGACGTGCTGGTCATCCGCTACGAGGGACCGAAAGGTGGCCCCGGCATGCGTGAGATGCTCTCCCCCACCAGCGCCATCATCGGCAAGGGTCTGGGCGACAGCGTGGGCCTGATCACCGACGGGCGCTTCTCGGGCGGCACCTTCGGCCTGGTGGTGGGACACGTCGCGCCGGAGGCCTACGTCGGCGGCACCATCGCCCTGGTGCACGAGGGCGACACCATCGAACTGAACGCCGAGACGCTGCAACTCACCCTGCACGTGGACGAAGCCGAGATCGAGCGCCGCCGCGCCGCCTGGGTCGCGCCGGAACCCCGCTATAAGCGCGGTGTGCTCGCCAAGTACGCGAAGCTGGTCAGCAGCGCGAGCGTCGGCGCGTATACGGACTGACACCAGCGTTGCCGGGCCGCCTGCCGATATGGTGGGCGGCCCTGCCTTATATGTCTGTCTGGAGAAACGGGAATTCGCTAAGCTCAGCCTCAATGGCCGGGAGGTCAGCTCCTGGCAGGGATGGGGGCGGGCTGTGCGGAGCGGGCCAGAAGCACTCGCGGAGAACCCGGCCGGGCCGGATGGGAGCAACCATGGGGATGGCGTTCAGGACGAGGGTGGCGGCCACGGCACTGGTGGGGCTTCTGGGCTGGAGTGGGCAGGCCCAGTTTTTCACGCCTTCATTTCAGAACTACCAGACCTTCGCGCAGCGTTCGGTCGGCTATGTGGCCGCCACGGTCAGGCCGGACTTCACCGCGAAGGCCGTGCAGCAGGCACTCTCGCCCCAGACGACCCCCGTGAAGTACAAGTACGCCCTGTCCAGAAGCGACTTCCCGTTCAAGGGGAGCCCCACCCAGCAGAAGACCTGCGCCGCCATGGTGCAGAAACCGGACGACCAGCGGCAGATGGCCACGCTGTGCCTGAAGCTGTTCGCCGCGGCCCAAGACATTCCGGACTTCCGCAAGAACAACCTCGCGTCCGGTCTGGCCCTGCTGATCGGGGTCAGTCTTCAGGTCAGCACGGGCAGCGAGCTCACGGATGCGGAAACGGACGCCCTGTACCGGGGCCTGAATGACGTGCTGATCGACGCGGGTGTCATGAAGGGCAAGCCCGCCGAGATCCAGGCCATGTACGAGACCGCCGTCATGACCGGCGCGCTGATCGCGGGCGTGGCCCAGGTCGGCACCGACGACCACAACGCGGACATGACGACCGTGGCCCAGACGCTGGCCCTCGTCGTGCTCAAGGGCTTCGGGTTGAAGTGAGCCCAGGCACAGTGGAGACACAATGAGGCAACACCTGACCATGTGGAGGCTGGGGCGGGCGGCGCGGGCGGTGGGACTGGCGGTCCTGATCTGCATACCGCCTGTGGTGCCGAACACCCTGCTGGCTGCACCGATTGGACTGGCCCAGGCACAGGTCGTGCTCGGCCCGGCCCAGCAGGAACTGAAGAGGGTGTCTGCGAAACTCAACAAGGCCATCACCTCCGGCAAGGCAGCGGATCTGGTCAATGCCGTGGCCGATGCGGAGACCACCATCAGGAATGCGCAGGCCCTGCCCACCAACCAACTGGACGCAGCCATCAAGGCCGCGAAAACGCTGTACGCCAGGGCGTATCTGAAGTTGATCGGTCAGCTCGTCGGGAGCTGCGAGAAGGGACACCGGGACGATGGGCAGGCCGCCACGACCTTTCTGGACAAGGTCGAGGCCGGCGCGGGTGACGTGGCCGACCAGACCCAGATCAGGACCTACCGGGCGCGTCTGGCCAAGTGTCTGCCCGTGGTGAAGTACGAGGGCACCTACTCTTTCAAGTCCAGAACAGCCACATCCTCGCAGAATTACGTGGCGACCATCACCTGGACGCTGTGGCAGCAACTGCCGGGCGGCATCCGCACGTACCGGGCCTCCGGCAAGATCGACGCCACCGGCACGAGCGGCGAATGCAGCGGCAGCCTGCACACCACGATCGCCAGCGACCTCGGTCTGCTGACGGTGAACGAGATCACGGGAGCGGGAGTATCCATTCCGGACACGTACATGTTCGCGTTCGGCTCGCGGGATCTGATGAAGATGACCTGTCCGAAGGGTGAACCACAGCAGGAACCGCTGTCCGGCGGCGACACCTGCGAGCCGAAGCCGTACGCAGACATCACCACCCTGGTGGGCAGTTGTCAGGACAGCGGCACCGAGGGCCGGTGGCTGTTCAGGGCCGTGAAGGAATGACCTCGCCTGTCGCTCCCACCCTCACGACTTCCCGCCTGCTGCTGCGCCCGCACCGGGCCGACGATCTGGAGGCGTGCCTGGAACTGTGGCAAGACTCGGTCGTCACGCGCCATACCAGCGGCCGGCCCCTGTCGCGGCAGGACGTGTGGACGCGGTTGCTGCGGCATCCGGGGCACTGGGCGCTGCTGGGGTTCGGGTACTGGGTGGTCGAGGAACGTGAGACCGGTCGCTTCGTGGGCGAGATCGGCCTGGGCCGCTTCAAGCGCGACCTCCTGGCCGGACAGCCGGAACTGGACGCCATGCCCGAGGCAGGCTGGGTCACCCTGCCGTGGGCCCATGGGCGGGGGTACGCGCACGAGGCCGTGTCGGCGGCGCTGGCGTGGCGGGATGAGAATGTGCCGGGCCCCGCGACCTTCTGCATCATCAGTCCGGAGAACGCGGCTTCCGTGCGGCTGGCCGAGCGGGTGGGGTTCGCGGTGACGGGCGAGGCTGGTTCACCGGAAGATCGGGTGCTGGTGCTCACCCGCTTGCTGAAATGACTGGACGGCCCGCTGCCAGCGTTCCTGTGCGCCCCGAATTCGGCCTGGGCCTACAGGAGTTGGCGGAGCATTCCCGCCACTGTGACCGGCACGGATCGAGTGGTGGGTTCAGCGCTCCAGGTCGCTGAACACCGCGCGGCTGATCACGAGCTGCTGGATTTCGCTGGTGCCCTCGTAGATCTCGGTGACCTTCGCGTCGCGGTACAGGCGCTCGACCGGGTATTCGCGGCTGTAGCCGTTGCCGCCGAAGATCTGGATGGCGTCGCGGGTGGCGTCCACGGCCGCCTCGCTGGCCAGGAGCTTGGCGATGCTGGCCTCCTTGCCGTAGGGCTGGCCCTGATCCTTGAGCCACGCGGCCTTCAGGGCGACGAGGCGGGCGCTCTCGATGCGGGCGGCCATGCGGGCGATCTTGAAGGACACGCCCTCGAACTCGCGGAGTTTCTTGCCGAACTGCTCGCGCTCGTTGGCGTAGCGGGCGGCGTGCTCCAGGGCGCTGCGGGCGATCCCGAGGGCCTGCATGGCGATCCCGATGCGCCCACCGTCCAGGCTGGCCAGGGCGATGATCAGGCCCTGTCCCTCGTCTCCGACCATGTACGCGTGGGGAATACGGACGTCCTCGAAGCTGACGGTGGTGGTGTGCGACGCGTGCAGGCCGAGTTTCTCCTCGGGTTTGCCGAAGCTCAGGCCCGGCGTGGGGCTGGGCACGATGAAGCAGCTCACGCCCCGTGCTCCGGGGCCGCCCGTGCGGGCCATGACGAGGTAGGTGTCGGCCTGCCCGCCGCTGGTGATCCACGCCTTGGTGCCGCTGAGGAGCCAGTCGTCACCGTCGCGCACGGCCTTCAGCCTCAGGCTGGCGGCGTCGCTGCCCGCGTGCCCCTCTGTCAGGCAGAACGCGCCGATGTGTTCCCCGCTGGCGAGGGGCGTCAGAAAGGTCTCGCGCTGCCTGTCCGTACCGTAGTTCAGGATCATCTGTTCGGGCAGGCCGTTCTGCACGCTCACGATCACGGCCACGCTGGCGTCGGCGGCGGCGATCTCCTCCAGGCACAGGGCGTAGGTCACGGAGTCCAGGCCCGCGCCGCCCCAGCGTTCCGGGATGGTCGCGCCCAGCAGGCCCAGCGCCGCGAGGCCACGCAGCTGCCCACGGGGGTACTCGCCGCTGCGGTCGAAGGCGGCGGCGTGGGAGGCGATCTCGGCCCGGCAGTAATCGCGGACGTGCGCGAGGATCAGGCGCTGGTCGTCGGACAGGGCGAAGGACATGCCGTCCGGAGCGGCGAGGGTGGCGGTCATGGCTCAGCGTACCAAACGGGCGTTAGGTTCCCGTGATTCAGGAGGCGATCAGGGCGTCGCGCAGCGCCTCCTCGATCCCACGTCCACGCCAGCCGGATTCGAGCTGCATGGCCTGTCCCCCATCCCAGCGCAGGGCCGCACCGATCACCGCGCCCCCGGCGATTGCCAGAGCTGCCGCCTCCAGGGTTGTGACCGGCGCGTCCGGGCACAGACGGGCAGCCGCCGCGCGCAGGGCTGGAGACAGGGGAAGCGGCGGACGGGTGACGCGGACGCGGGCGGGCAGGGCCATCCGGTCAGTGTAGCCAGGGCTCCAGTCACAGCCTATTTGTGTGAACTTCTTCACGGCACTGACAGGAAGCGTGTTTAGAATGCCCCGGTAACCGTGAGAGAGACTGCGCCGAAAGGGAACCAGGGTTGAAGATCGTCGCATGGCTGGCCATGGCCGTCCTGATCGTGCTGGCCCTGGTCATGGCCGCCCTGACCCTGGGCGCCTTCGCCACCCTGAACACGGGCGCACCCCTGCTGCTGCGCTCGGTCGGCACCCTGAGCGCCACCACCCTGGATCAGGTCGGCCTGGGGCGCGCCGCTCCCCTCGACCGCGCCCTCATCCTGAGCGTAGCGACCGGGCTGGTGGCCGCCCTTGCGGCATATATCAAACCGCGATCCTGAGCGCTTCCTTCAGCGCCTGAGCATGCCTTAACACCGCTTCAAGCCGTTCTCATACACCGTGCTACGATTGGATGGTTTGTCCCGGAGGGTGAGTGTGAGGCTGTCAGAAGATATTGGTATCGACCTGGGAACGGCAACGTTCCTGATTTACAGCAAGAGCCGCGGACTGGTGCTCCAGGAGCCCAGCGTGATCGCCATGGCGCGCGACAGCAAGCAGGTGAAGGCCGTGGGCGAAGAGGCCTACCGCATGATCGGGCGCACGCCCGGCGGGATCGTGGCCGTGCGGCCCATCAAGGACGGCGTGATTGCCGACGAGGGCCTGACCGAGAAGATGATCACCATGTTCCTGCAGAAAGTGCAGGGCAGTGCCGGACGCCTGTTCGGCTTCAAGCCGCAACTGATGGTGGGTGTACCCAGCAATGTAAGCGACGTGGAAAAACGCGCCGTGCTGCGTGCCGCACTGAACGCCAATGCCAAGCGCGCCTTCCTGATCGAGGAGCCGCTGGCCGCCGCGATCGGCGCGGGCCTGAAGATCGCTGAACCCATCGGCTCGATGGTCGTGGACATCGGCGGGGGCAGCACGGACGTGGCCGTGATCTCGCTGGGCGGCATCGTGGTGTCGGAATCCATGCGGATCGCCGGGAACGAGTTCGACGAGAGCATCATCCGCTACGTCCGGCGCAAGCACAACGTCCTGATCGGGGAACGCACGGCCGAGGAGATCAAGGTGAAGGTCGGCGCGGCCATGCTGCTCGACGACGCCGAGAACTTGACGGCCGAGGTGCGTGGCCGCGACCTGGTGAACGGCCTGCCCAAGACCATCTCGCTCGACAGCCGCGACGTGGTCGAGGCGCTCTCGGAACCCGTCACGAAGATCGTGGACGGCGTCAAGCGCGTGCTGGAGATCACGCCGCCGGAACTCGTGAGCGACATCATCGACCGGGGCATTGTCATGACCGGCGGCGGCTCGCTGCTGCGGAACTTCGACGAACTGCTGCGCCAGACGACCGGCATCCCCGTCGCAGTGGCGGAGAACGCCGTCGAGGCGGTCGCGGTCGGCACTGGCATGGCGCTGGAAATGATCCCTGTGCTGGGCGACTCGCTGGTGTCCAGCGACAATTACCTGCGCCGCTAAAGAAGCGGTAAGCGGCGGGCCCGGAGCTCTGGGGAAAGATGGTGGGAGACGGCCCGACGCCTCTCCCCCTCTTTTTTGCCCGCCGACAAGGAGACCCGATGGATCCGATCATGATTCAGGACGTACTGAAGACCCTGCCGCACCGCTTCCCGTTCCTGCTGGTCGACCGGGTGCTGAGCGTGGAGGGTGGCGTGGTGCATGCTGTCAAGAACGTCACCATCAACGAGCCGTTCTTTCCCGGTCACTTCCCGCAGGAGCCGGTGATGCCCGGCGTGCTGATCGTCGAGGCGCTGGCCCAGGCAAGCTTCTTCTGCATGCAGGAGGCGCTGGAACCCGGCATGATCGGCTACCTGGCCGGGATCGAGGGAGCACGGTTCAAGCGCAAGGTGGTGCCCGGCGACCAGTTGCACCTGCACGCCAAGCTGGAATTCGCGCGGCGTGGCCTGGGCAAGACCACCTGCCGCGCCGAGGTCGACGGCGTGGTGGCGGCCGAGGCGACCATCCTGTTCGCCGTGGGCAGGGGCTAACGCGCGCTTGACCCGCCTGACCCACTACGTCACGGCCGAGCTCATCCCGCCCCTGCTGGCGGGCACGCTGCTGTTCACGGCCATCCTGTCGTTCGGGTATTTCTTCGTGTCGAGCCAGTGGCTCGCGGGCGTGCCTGTGGGCCTGATCGCCCGCTGGATCGGCTTCCAGGTTCCAGACACCCTGGTCAAGGTGCTGCCGATGGCGGTCGTGCTGATGACCGTCGTGGCCTTCGGGCGCATGAGCACCGAGCGGGAACTGATCGCCGTCCAGTCAGGCGGCGTGTCGCTGGGCCGTGCGGCGCGACCGGTCGCGGTGGTCGCCCTGCTGGTCACGCTGCTGGGCGTGTGGCTGAGCCTGTGGGTCGCGCCGCGCTCGAACGTGGAGACGCGCGGCCTGTACTGGGATGCCCTGACCGGCGCGGGCCTGGGCCAACTGGTCGGCAAGACGGTGGATCTGGGCGGAGGGTTGACCCTGGCGCTCGGCGGTTACGACCGCACGGCGCGCACCATGAGGGACGTGCGCGTGGAGAAGTGGATCCCGGGCACGCCGCGCACCGGGACGCTGATCTTCGCCCGGAGCGGCACCTTCGAGAACAACCGCCTGAGTCTGCTGGACTACACGGTGTTCACCGTGGACTATTCGGCCGCCGCCGCCCTGTCGAAGGTACCGGAGGGCGACCCGCTGGCCTTCCGGGCAGCCGTGCAGGCCGTGTTCCCGAACGTGATTCTCCCGGAGAAGGCCACAGACGCCCTGACCGTGGACACCGGCCTGAGCCGCAAGCAGACGCTCGCACAGTACGCCGACGCGATCGGCGCGGACGCCCAGGGCTGGACGGAACTCGTGGCGACCTTGCGGAACCCGGCGGCGTCCCCAGCCGACCGGCAGGCAGCGCGCCTCAGCCTGAACCGCAAGCTGGCGCTGCCGTTCGGGAACCTGGTGCTGGCCCTGGCGGCGCTGCCCTTCGCGCTGCGCTTCGGCCGCACCCTGAGCGTGAGCCTGGGGATCGCGCTCCTGATCGCCGTGGCGTACTACCTGCTGTTCTTCGTGGGCCTGACCGTGGCGGCCGCCCTGCCTGCCCTGCCGGAACTGGGCGCGTGGCTCGCCAACCTCGTGTTCGCCGCCGCCGGGTTGGTCCTGCTGAGGCGGACGTGAGCCCGGAGCCGCTGCGCGCCCTGATCCTCTCCGCGTCGTTCGGAAACGGGCACCACCAGGCGAACGACGCGGTCGACCGGGCCCTGCGCGCCACCGGCCAGGACATCGACGCCCACCACGCGGATTTCCTCGTGTACCTGAGCAAGGTCGAGCGGGCCATCACGGCGGGCACCTACGACTGGTGGCTGCGCCACGCGCCCGGCATGTACCGCGCGTTCTACGACTGGACGGATAGGGACAGCGAGCCGCAGGTCGTGACCGGGGCGTTCTCCACCCTGGGCCTGCGGGGCCTGCTGGCGGACATCGAGCGCACGCGGCCCGAGGTGGTGCTCAGCTCGTACCCCAGTCCGGTCGCGCTGGCCGACGCGGTTCGTCAGCGGCTGGGCGTGGCCTTCCTGAATGCGCTGGTGGTCACGGACTACCGGGTTCATCACCACTGGGCGCGGCCGGACGCCGACCTGATCCTGGTGCCCACGGCCGAGGCCCACGAGCAGATGCGGGGCTGGCGTATCCCCGAGGAGCGGATCGAGGTGACAGGCATTCCCATCGCGCCCGTGTACGGCGCGCTGATCGGCGCGGATCGCGCGGCCCTGCGGGAACGTCACGGCCTGCGGGCCGACCGGCCGCTGATCATGATCTCGGGCGGCGGCACGGGCGCCTTCCGGGCGCTGGGGCGGGTGCTGGGCGAACTCTCGAACCTGGGGCGGCCGGTGCAGGTGCTGGTCATGGCCGGCGCCCGCGGGCGGGGCACGGAACAGGTGGGGAGCGCGACCCTGCACCGCCTTGGCTTCTCCACAGACTTCCCGGAGCTGCTGGCCGCGTCGGACCTGGTGGTCGGCAAGGCGGGCGGCCTGACGGTGGCCGAGGCGACCACTCTGGGCGTGCCCTTCGTGATCCACGAGCCCATTCCCGGCCAGGAGGAGCACAACACGCTGTACCTGGAACGGCACGGAGCGGCCCACTGGGCGCGGCAGATCGGCGATCTGCGCCCCGCAGTCCTGCGGGCCCTGGATGTGGACGAGCACGGCCGCATGGCCGCCGCGTCGGCCGCGCTGGGCGTGCCGGACGCCGCCGACCGCGTAGCCTCGGCGCTGCTGCGCCGTCTGGGCCGCGCGTGAGCCGCCGCTGGGTGGCCCTCGGGGCGGGCGTGCTGGGGTACCTCGGCCTGCCGTATCTACTGGTGCAGTGGGCGAACCTGGGTCTGCTGCGCGAGGGAAAGCGCGCCCGCCTGGAGATCGCCCTGACCTTCGACGACGGCCCACAGCCCGCGACCACGCCGGCAGTGCTGGACGCGCTGAGGGACGCGGGCATGCACGCCACGTTCTTCGTCCTCGCCGCACACGCGCAGGCCCACCCGGCGCTGATCCGCCGCATGCTGGACGAGGGCCACGAGGTGCAGGCGCATGCCGTGAAGCACGTCCACGCGTGGTGGCGCTCTCCCTGGGGGGCGTTCCGCGATCCTGGCGAGGCGGCACGCCGGATCGGGGCCGTCACCGGCCAGCCCGTGACGCTGCACCGCCCTCCACACGGCGCGTATACCCTCGCCACCATCCTCGGCCAGCGGGTGGCGGGGCTGACCGGCGCGCACTGGAGTCTGGAGGGAGGCGACTGGCGCAGGAACGCCATGCCAGACGGCGTACGCACGGCCCTGCTGGAGCGCCTGGTGCCCGGCGCCGTGGTCGTCCTGCACGATGCCGGGCCGGGAGCGCGGGTCACGGTGCCCATGCTGCCGGCCCTGCTCGGCGCTCTGCGGGCCCGTGGCTACACGTCCGTCCCCCTGTCCCGCCTGGAGGGCGCGACGCCGGTGAACGCCGCGGCCCTGAACCGTCGCGCGTTCATCGCACTCGACCGGCTCTTTGACAGGTTGGGCGGCATCCGGCCCGCCGGCGGGCTCGCGGACAATATCTTCCGCGTGGGACTGGCAGCTTTCCCCATGCAGGAGGTGACCCTCCACGACGGTCTCACTGCCACGCGGGGCATGCCGGGCGTGGAATTCCACGTGAACAACCCGGTGCTCGTCGACCTGGGGCCGCGGGCCAGCGTGCGTCGTGGTCGCCAGGACTTCCGTGCGCTGGCCCGCGACCTCCAGACCGTTCCCGAGTACCGGGACGCACAGGTGGTCTATTGCCTGAGCGCTCTGGCCCCGCTGCTGGCCCTGGTCGGCTTCGAGACACACGACCTGCCGGAAGGGCAGACCCGCCGTCTGCAGAGCTGGGCGAACATGCTGCGCCGCGCCTACGGTAACCCGCCCGAGGCGAAGGCCCCGAAGCTGAGCGTCCTGTCCCGCGACGCGTTCCTGCGGCTCTACGGGGAACGCTAGAGTCGGCAGCGTGGATTACGACGCGTTCGCCGACCTATACGACCACCAGTACGACCTCTACCGCGACGACCTGCACTTCTACGCCGGCCTCGGTGAGCGGGCGAACGGCCCCGTGCTGGAGATCGGCGCGGGCACCGGGCGCGTCACGTCCTTCCTGGCCCGGCGCGGCGTGGCGATCACGGGACTGGAACCCAGTGAACGCATGATCGAACGCGGCCGGGAGCGCGCCGCGAAGGAACAGCTGTCGCTTGCCTTCGTGCAGGGCGACGCCCGTACCTTCCGGCTGAAGCAGACGTTCGCGCTGGCCATCGCCCCGTTCAACGCGCTGATGCACCTCTACACGCCGAACGAGCAGCTTCAGGCCCTCGAGAACATCCACGCGCACCTGAACAGTGGCGCGCCATTCGCCTTCGACCTGTACGTGCCCCGCTTCGGCAAGGCCAACACCATGCGCCACGAGGGCGAGACGTTCCATTCACCCGATGGTGCCCGCACCGACGTCTTTCTGGTGCAGCGCCACGACCGGGTGCGTCAGCACATCACCACCGAGTACCACGTGGACACCACGCAGCCCGGCGGCGCCCTGACCCGCCGCCACTACACCCTGACCCAGCGCTACTACACCCGCTATGAGGTCGAGTGGCTCCTGCGCTACGCGGGCTTCGAATCCCCGCGCGTGACCGGTTCCTTCCAGGGCGGCCCGCTGGAACGGGGCAGCGACGTGATGGTCTTCCAGACACGGGCGCTGTAGGAACGACAGCGGATTACAGGCTCGCGGCCAGTTTCCCGAACAGCGCGGGCATGGCGGGGACGTTCCCGCCGTTCACCCAGCCGAAGCGCCTATCCCTTAACGAACCCCCCTCGCCGACGCCAACGCCATCGGGGAACAGGGGGCGCAGGTCGGCGTGTCCAGTCACGTCCTGCGCGCTGAGAAGCCGGCCCACGCTCTGCTCGACCTCGCGCGCGTGCCCAAAGTGCAACAGGTGGACGTGCCCGGCGTGCTCCCACGCGAAGCGCGCCGCCGTGTCGGGCAGCGCAGCCAGCGCGCCGGGGGCCGCAACATGCCGGAGTACCAGCCCAGGCCGCAGCCGCAACGTCACCTCCAGCGCCTCGCCCAGGGCCCCGAAACTGCCCACGAAGGGCCGGGTCAGGTCGTAACCCTGCACGTTCTTCACGGTGCGTCCCCCGGCCCGCACGACCCGCCCGGACGGCGCGCGGAAGGCCACGCCCAGCACCTCCGCCCCGAAGAAGAACGCCTGCCCGAAGCCCCCACGGGCCACGAGACCGCCCACGCCGCCGGGCAGTTCCACCGGCGGGAACGGCGGGTAGAGCCCGGTGGGCAGCGCAGCGTACACGTCCAGCAGATCCGTGTCGCCGCTGACCGTGATGGTCTGGTCGCCCGGCGAGAGGTCAAGGATGGGCATGGAGGCCTCCAGCCACGTCGTCCGGAAGGATCTTGCCGGGGTTCAGCGCGCCGGTGGGATCGAGGGCGCGTTTCACGTCCCGCAGGGCGCCGAGGGTGACTGGATCGACGGCATCACGCATGAAATCGCGTTTCATGGTGCCGATGCCGTGCTCGCCGCTCAGCACCCCACCGTGCCGGATGGCGACCAGCGCGATCTCGTGGGCCAGCGTGTGTACCGCCTCGGCCGACTCGGTGCGTGGGTTGAACAGGATGTTCGGGTGCAGGTTGCCATCTCCGATGTGACCGAACTGCACCAGCGTGAGCCCTGAGGCGTCGCCCAGCGCGCGGATCTCGCGGACGACCTCCGGCAGCGCGCTTCTGGGCACGACGATGTCCTCGTTCATGCGCTGCGGGCGGATACGGCCCAGCGCGGGCGACACGCTGCGCCGCGCCTGCCACAGCGCGGCGGCCTCGGCGTCCGTGGCCGCGCGGCGCACCTGACCGCCTGCCGCCAGACAGGCCTGCTCGACCAGGGCGCGTTCCTCCTCGACCGTGTGCAGATCGTCGCCGTCGGTATCGACCAGCAGCACGGCCCCGGCTTCGCGGGGCAGGCCCAGATGCAGGTAGTCCTCGATGGCGTTCGTGCAGGCCTGATCCATGAACTCCAGCTTGCTCGGTACCGCGCCCGCCGCGATGGCACTGCTGACCGCCTCGGCGGCCTGCCCCACCTCGGGAAAGTGAGCCATGAGGGTTCGGGTGTATTTAGCGGGCGTGCTCAGGCGCAGGGTGGCGTCCGTGATGAGGCCCAGCGTGCCCTCCGAGCCGATCAGCAGGCCCGCGAGGTCGTAGGCGTCGCGCGTGAGCTGATGCACGTCGCCGTCGGCGTCCACGAATTCCAGGGCTTTGACATAGTCGCCGGTCACGCCGTACTTGAAGCACATGGGGCCGCCTGCGTTCTCGCCCAGGTTGCCGCCGATGGTGCTCGTGCGGAAGCTGGCCGGATCGGGGGGATAGACCAGGCCGTGCGGTCTGGCGTCCTCCGAGACTTTCAGCGTGATCACACCGGGCTGCGCCAGGGCCTCACGCCGCTCCGGGCGGATCTCCAGCCGGGTCATGCGCGTGAACGAGATGACCACCGCCTCGACCATGGGGGCCGCGCCGCCCGACAGGCCGCTGGCCGCGCCGCGCCCCACCACGGGTACGCCCGCCGCCCGCGCCGCGCGCATAACGGCCACCACGTCCGCCGTGCTTTCCGGCAGCAGCACGCACAGGGGCGTGACGCCGAACTGGATCGCGTCGTAGCGGTAATTCAGTCGCTCCGAGAGGTTCGACAGCACCTTGCGCGCGCCGAGCGCACGGGTGAGAGCCGCCGCCAGCGCGTTCGAGGAACGGCCCTCGGACACGGGCGTGTGGGCGGAGGACGTGCTGGTCAGCGCCTGCTTCTCGGGACTCATGCTCGGCCTCCGCCGGACGCCGCACCGCCGCCTGCCCGCTCGCGGCCCACGAATGCCTGCCCTCTGCGCGACACCGCCGTCACAGCTCGCCCCGGTACGCCAGATCCAGCACTTCCACGGTGTGCATGACGGGCACGCCACTGTGCTGACGACGCACATGGCTCTGAATCTGCGTATGGCAGCCGATGTTGCCGCTGGCGATCAGGTCAGGAGTCGTGGACAGGATGTGCTTCGCCTTGCGCTGGCCGAGCTGCGTGGCAAGCTCCGGCTGTTCGAGGTTGTAGGTGCCCGCGCTGCCGCAGCACAGGTCGCCTTCCGGCACCTCCAGCACGGTCACGCCAGGAATGGCGCGTAGCAGGGCACGCGGCGCCGCCTTCACGCCCTGCGCGTGCGCGAGGTGGCAGGCGTCGTGGTACGCGACCTTCAGGGGTCTGGATGCAGGCACCATCGGCTCCAGCGCGCCGTCCTGCAACAGACCATTCAGGTACTCGCTGATGTCCATGACCTTCGCCGCGAAAGCGCGGGCGCGGGCCTCATCGGGTTCGCCATGCAGCACCATCGGGTATTCCTTCAGGCCCGCGCCGCAACCGGCGGCGTTCGACAGGATCGCATCGAAGTCGTCCGGGTCAAACGCGTTCAGGTTCGCGCGCACGAGCGTTAGAGCCTCGTCCCGCGCGCCCGTATGCAGGGCGGCCGCGCCGCAACAGCCCTGACCGTCGGGCACGACGACCTCGATGCCATTGCGGGCGAGCACACGCAGGGTCGCCGCATTGAAGTTCGGAGCGAGCGCCTGCTGCGCGCAGCCGACCAGGAACGCCACCCTGCCACGCTGCGGCCCCTTCGCGGGCGTGATTGCCGGGCTGGGCTGCATGGCGGGCACGTGCTCCGGCAGCAGGTCGAGCGGCGAGCGCAGCGCATTCGGCAGCAGCGGCGCGAGCGGCTTGGCGTACTGGCCCACGCGGGCCGCCACGCTGAACAGCTTCGGGGCCGGGAGCGCCTTGAGGATCGCGTACCGTTTTGCCCGGTCGAAGGGAGTACGTGTGCGCCTCGGCTCGCTCCACCCCCGGAAGGCCGTGATGAGTTCCCCGTACGGCACGCCGCTCGGACACGCGGTCACGCAGCCCATGCAGCCCAGGCAGCGGTCCAGGTGCGGCGCGGCGTCCATCAGGGGCAGGCCGCCCTCCAGCACCTCCTTCATCAGGATGATCCGGCCACGCGGGCTGTCCATCTCGTCGCCCAGCAGCGCGTAGGTCGGGCACGCGGGCAGGCAGAAACCGCAGTGTACGCAGGCGTCCACAGCGTGCGCCATCACCTCGCCCTGACCGCCGGGCACGTGCGCGGGAATGTCGTTGTTCAAGCGCGAAACTCCATACGGCCCAGGATAGGCGTGCCAGTCAGGAACAAATGGGCGCGCAGGCGCGGTGGGCTAGGGGTGTGGAGAATATCCGTTCGTGACCCATCCCAACGTCTCACTGCTTGATCTGGCGCACACTCGCCCCTATGACTCTTCCCTCTCCCCTGCCGCTGTCCGTTCTCGATCTGGTGCCGGTGCCGCTCGGTTCTGACGCGGCGACTGGCGTGCGGGACGCGCTGCACCTGGCGCAGGATGCCGAAGCGATGGGATATGCCCGGTACTGGGTGGCGGAGCACCACAACATGGGATCCCTGGCGTCGAGCGTGCCGCTGGCGGTGCTTGCGGCGGCGTCTCAGGTGACGAGCACCATCCGGCTGGGATCGGGCGGCGTGATGCTGCCCAACCACGCGCCGCTCTCGGTGGCGGAGGGCTACCGACTGCTGGGGGCACTCGCGCCGGGCCGGGTGGATCTGGGGCTGGGCCGCGCGCCGGGCACGGATGGTCGCACGGCGCGGGCTCTGCGGGGCCAGAGCGCACTGATGGAGGAACCCTTCGAGCGCCAGTTGAGCGACCTGATCGCGTATGGCACGGGGGAGTACCCCGCCGGGCATCCCTTCGCGGGCACGATTGCGGCTCCGGCAGGTGAGGGACTGTTCCCGCCGCTGTGGATTCTGAGCAGCAGCGGGTACGGCGCGCGGGTGGCGGCGCAGGCGGGGGCGGGGCTGGCGTTCGCGTGGCACATCAACCCGGACACGGCTCTGGCAAGGCAGGCTGCCGACCTGTACCGCGCGGAGTTCGAGCCGAGCGACACGATGCCGGACGCCCGGGTGATCGTCGCAGCGAGCGTGGTCTGCGCGCCCACAGCCGCCGAGGCGGAGGAACTGAGCCTGCCGCTGGGGCTGATGTTCCTGCGCCTGACGCGGGGCGAGAGTGCGCCCTTCCCCACCGTGGAGGAAGCGAAAGCCTATCCGTACACGCCTCAGGAGCGGGCGGTGGCCGATGGGATGCGGAAACGCGCGATTATCGGCGATCCGGCGGACGTCGCCCGGCGATTGCTGGAGCTGGCGCGCGACACGAACGCCGACGAACTGATCCTGACCAGCATCCTGCCCGATCCTGACCGGCGCCGTTCCTCGTACCGGCTGGTCATGGACGCCGTACGGGCCGCTGAGGGGAAAGTGGCCGTGACGGCCGGGTAAGCGAGGAGGTAATCGGCCGGAGGCCCGAGCCCTCGGCTGTCAGTTGAGAGGCGGCGTTCCAGGGTCATGCCCGGTGTCGTCGCCCTGGTCGTTCGGGGCAGTGATCAGCAGGGTGAAGGTCACCAGATCCCAGGCGTTGCGGACGCCCATGCTCAGGAGCAGCAGCAGGGTGAGGCCCGCCATGGTCAGGGCCGCGCGGGACTGGCTGCTGAGGGCCAGCTCCCCGGAGACGATCAGCAGCGCGCCGCTGACCACCGGTGCCACCGCGTACCATGTCCAGTCCGCGACATCCCAGCCGCGCACGCCGCGCGTGTACATGGAGCGGAACACGGCGGCCATGTACCCCAGGGCGGCCACGCCCGTCAGGATCAGCCCGAGACCGAAGACCTGCCGGGTGAGGGTGGGCATCAGCAGGGCGGCGGACAGGATCAGGGTCAGCAGCAGCGCCAGCAGGGCCGGATCGAGGTGAGCCCGCAGGATCGGCAGGCGCTGACGGGTCGCCGTGCGTTGCCCCATGGTTACGGCGATGAACGTCAGGCCAGCCAGGGTGGCGGCGGCGGTGCCGAGCAGGAGGGCGAAGGTTTCCCACTCCTTGAGCAGGCTATGGAACTCGTGCATGTGGCCTCCAGCCTCCAGTTTGATGGCACCCAGTCGTGGCACCACGGCCGCTCGGGAGCGGTCTGGCGTGGCCAGGCGTTCTGTGGGCCGCTGTTACCGGAACTCGCCACGCCCCGGTTCGGGCAGCCGCGTGGCGATCACGGCGCTGGGGACGAGCAGGATCATGGCGCACAGGGCGGCCGTGGTGGGACTGGTCACGTCGGCCAGGGCGCCGACGAGAAACACGAGGATGCCGGCGAAGCCCCAGGAGAAGCCCATCATGATCGAACTGGCGACCGCGACGTGACCGGGCGCGTACTCCTGCGCCGTGACCACGCCGACGGGAATGCTGGCGTTCACGGCCGCGCCCACCAGGAAGGTCAGCGGGTAGAACCACCAGTTGGCCGGGCTGCTCAGGATCAGCGCGACGAAGAAGGGAAGGGTGGTCAGGATCGCGCCCCGCAGCACGGGGGTCCGGCCGTAGCGGTCGCTCAGGCGTCCGCCGAGGAGGCCGCCGGCGGCGCTAGCCACGGCGAACACGGCGAGGGTGATGACGACCTCGCGCGTGCCGTACCCCCGGCCCAGCAGGATGAACGGCAGCATGGCGTTGTAGCCCATGCTGGCCAGGGATCTCAGGACGGCCATGGCCCACAGCCACACCATCGGCCCCCGGAAGATGCCCACGTACTCGGCCATGCTGACCCGGCGGGCCTTCTGCACGCCGCTGGGGGTGACCGCGAAGGTCAGCGCGGCCACGGCCACACCAATCAGCGAGAACCACGGCAGGTGCGTGAGGCCCACGCCGGCGAAGACCGGACCCAGCGCGCTCCCGCCCGTGCCCCCCGCGCTGAAGATGCTGGCCCACAGGCCGCGCCGGTTCGGCGGGCTGTGCTGCGCGACGTACGCCGCCCCGGCCGGGTGGAAGAAGCCGCTGCCGAACCCGGCGGCGGCCACCAGCAGAACCAGCGCGCCGAACCACGGCACGAAGCCCAGCAGGGTCAGGCCCACGCCGGTGACGAGTGGCCCCAGGGCCGCCGCGTACCGCCGGTCGAGCCGCTCGCCGATGATGCCCAGCAGGGGCTGCAGCACGGAACTGGTCAGCGAGAACACGCTGGCCAGCAGGGTCACCGCGGCGATGCTCACCCCGAACTTGTGCTGCAGGGCGGGCGTGAGGGGCGTGAGCATCGCTCCGTAGGCATCGTTGATGAAGTGGCCCGCCGTGACGGCCAGGGCAATCGAGGCAGCGTGGCGGGTGGCGGTCACGGTGGCGGCAGCCTGCATGTCCTGCACGCTACTCCCCAAAGGGTGGCGCTGCCAGCCAAGCGGCCACGCGTCGGGGGGGATGGTGTCTGGACGCGCAGAAACCCGCTAACATGAGGCATGGCGTCGTTTTTCCGTTCCGTGGTGTCGTCCTTGCTGCCCAGTGAGGAACGGTTGATGTCCAGGTTGCAGAATCTGAACGAGAAGGACATTCAGAGCATCTCCGACGAGTTCGTGGTCGGCCTGCCGGAGATCGACGCGGTGATCGGGCTGCCGGGTGCGGAGGGGCTCGCGCAGGCCCTGGCGACCCTGCGCGGCCTGCCGCTGATCATGGCGCACCGGGAGGAGACCTCCGGGTGGTGGAGCTTCGACACGGAACCTGCCGAGCGCACCCAGCAGGCGGTGATCGTCACCGAGCACTTCACGGACGGCCTGCCGGAACTGGAGGTCGTGGTGCAGGCGTCGAAACTGGGGTACCTGGTGCAGTGGGTGGCGTGCGCGATCGAGCGGACGAACGAGCCGGGCCGGTCCCGCCTGGAATTGCAGGGCCTCCAGATCCTGCCGGCGGTGCAACTGGCCGATACGCCGCGCGGTCTGGTGATGGAACGGCGCTTCCCCCAGAACTGAGACACGCCTTCGAGTCCAGTTCACATTGACAGCCGCTCCGGAGCTTCCGGACAGCTTTCGAATTCTTCAAAGGTTCAGCCGGATCCTGTGGCTTTCAACCGGCAGGATCATCGATTCTGGCCCCGTAGGCGGCCAGGGCGCATTCCTCGGCAGGAATGCGGATCAGGAGCAGCAGCGCGGCGTTGAGCGCCGTGAAGGCCAGGGCGCTGCGCCACGCCCCGACCGCCAGAGGCGCTGCCGCGATCTCCAGCGCCACGACCGCGTAATTGGGGTGTTTCAGAAAGCGGAAAGGCCCGCCTGAGACGCGCTCGCCGCCGGGCACGATCAGGATTCGGGTGTTCCAGTACGTGCCGAGCGTGCGGATCACCCAGAAGCGCAGGGGCTGCGCCAGCAGGAACAGCAGCAGGGCAGGCACATTCACGGGCCCGCGCGAACGGCGGCCCTCGAGATACGTGGCGATCATCCACGCGGGGTGCAGCACGAAGAACAGCGGGTAGTGGTCGCGGCCATATTCCACGGCCCCGTGCGCGCGGGCCCAGCGTTCGTTCGAGCGCGCGACGCGCAGTTCCAGCAGGCGTTGCACGGTCAGCAGGGTCAGCAGCAGGGGCGCGGCCGTCCGGGCGTTCATGGGCGGCCCAGCAGTTCGTCGGCGGCGGCCTCGGCATCCAGTTCACCAGCGGCGACGCGGGCATAGAGATCGTGGCTGACCTCGCGGGCGCGGCGCTGCAGGCGCTCCTGCACCAGCGAGCGCACCTCGAATTCGGCGCGGGCCTCCCGCCGGGCGCGCAGGCCGCTCTCCCCCAGGTGGGCCCGGTGGGCCTCCACCGCGTCGATCAGGACGTCGATCCCCTCCCCTTTCGCGGCGATGGCCTTGCGAATGGGCGCGAACCAGGTGTGCTCGTCGTGGGCGCCGAGGCCCTGCGCGGCCAGCAGTTCCCGCACGGTTCGGTCGGCGCCGGGCAGGTCGGCCTTGTTCACGGCGATCACGTCGGCGATCTCCATGATGCCGGCCTTGAAGGCCTGCACGCCGTCCCCACCGGCCGGGGTGAGCACCAGCAGGGTGTGGTCGCAGGCGGCAGCGATATCCACCTCGGACTGGCCCACGCCCACCGTTTCGAGGATCACCCAGTCGAACCCGGTGTCCCCGTGGCCCGCTCCTTCCAGGAGGGCCAGGACGCTCATGGTGCGCGCCGAGAGGCCGCCCAGGGCGCCCCGGCTGGCCAGCGAACGCACGAACACGCCCGGATCGGCGTGCCAGCGCAGCATCCGGATCCGGTCACCGAGGATCGCGCCGCCCGAGTAGGGCGAGCTGGGATCCACGGCCAGCACCGCGACCCGCTGCCCGCGCGCGCGCAGCACAGCGATCAAGGCGTCCACCAGGGTGCTCTTGCCGCTGCCGGGACTGCCGGTCACGCCCAGCACCACCGCCTGCCCGGCCCGTTCGCGCGCGGCGCGCAGCAGGGGCCGCACCTGCGGCAACCCCGCTTCGGCCAGGGTGACGGCGCGGGCCAGGGCGCGGGCCTCGCCAGCCCGGTAGCGCGTTTCCAGGGTGGCCACGTTCAAGGGAGGCAGTGTCAAGGGGACTGGCCGAGCACGTCGTCGGCCTCGGTCGCCTCGATCAGGTTCTCCAGGTGCGCGTCGTCGTTGAAGCCCAGCAGTGTGCCGCTCGCCTCGCCCAGCAGCACGCGGGTGATGCTGGTGTTCGTGACGCTCAGGCGCGACCAGGCGTTGGCGGGCACGCCGCCCAGCGCAAGCCCCACGGCCACGCGCACCACGCCGCCGTGCGTGAAGACCAGCACCCGCTGCCCCGGATGCCGCGCCCGCAGCGCGTGAAAGGCCGCGCCGCAGCGGTCGTAGAGGTCGGCCATGCTCTCACCGCCGGGGCGTCGGGTCGCCCACGGGTCGGCTTGCAGGGCGCTCAGGTAGTCGGCATGCCGGGCGCGGATGTCGGCGATGACCAGGCCGGAGAGCGCGCCCACATCGATCTCCCGCAGGCCCGGATCGAGCTGCACCGCCGGACGCCCGGCCAGGCGTTCCACCACGGCCGAGGCCGTCTGGGACGCGCGCTTGAGGTCGCTGGAGTAGACGGCCGCGAAGCCCTGCCCGGTGAGGCGCTCGGCCAGCGTGGCCGCCTGCAACACCCCGATGTGGCTCAGCGGAACGTCGGCCTGGCCCTGGTACCGGCCGTCGGCATTCCAGGTGCTCTCGCCGTGCCGGACGACCCAGAATTCCGTGGCGCTGGCCCGGTCTGGTGGCGTGAAGCCGGTCGGAGCGAGCCGATGGGTCAAGGAGTGCCCTCTGTGAACGCCACGCCCGCACCGGGCACCATCCGCCCGATCACCCAGGGATTCTCGCCGGCCGTGCCCAGGGCGGCCAGGGCGCGTTCCTGCTGTGCGGAGGGCACGATGAACAGGAAGCCCACGCCCATGTTCAGCGCGCGGAAGGCCTCCTGGCGCGGAACCCGCGCCTCCTTCACGATCAGCTCGAAGACCGGCGGCACCGTCCAGGAGGTCGTGTCCACCTGCATGCCGATCCCGGCCGGGAACACGCGCGGGGGATTGTCCACCAGGCCGCCTCCCGTGATGTGGGCCATCCCGTGCACGGCCACGCCCGCGTTCTCCAGGGCGTCGAAGGCGGGCACGTACGCGCGGTGCGGCACGGGCAGCACGTCCGCCAGGGTGCGACCCTCCAGATCCGCGCGGGCCTCGTGCCAGTCCAGGCCGTCCAGCGCCAGCCGGGCCAGCGAGAACCCGTTGGTGTGCAGGCCGCTGCTGGGCAGCGCGATCACGCTGTCCCCGACCTCGATGCGCGATCCGTCGATCAGATCCGGGCGATCCACCACCCCGACGATGGTGCCTACGATGTCCAGTTCACCCTCGACGTACACGCCGGGCATCTCGGCGGTCTCGCCGCCCAGCAGGGCCACGCCCAGCACTTCGCAGGCCCGCGCGGCCCCCGTGACGACCTCGGCCACGACCTCCGGGCGGAGTTTGCCCATGGCGACGTAATCGAGGAAGAACAGCGGCCTGGCGCCCTGCACGAGGATGTCATTCACGCAGTGGTTCACGATGTCCGCGCCCAGGCCCCCGTGCTTGCCGACCTTCACGGCCACCTTGGTCTTCGTGCCCACGCCGTCCGTGCTGGCGACCAGCACCGGGTCGGCCATATGCCCGAAGGCCGCGCGGAACAGACCGCCGAAGCCGCCGATGCCGCCCAGGACGGCGGGCGTGTGCGTGCGCGCCACCGCGTCCTTCATCAGTGCCACCGCGCGGTGACCGGCATCGATGCTCACGCCCGCGCGTTCATAAGCCGACGCCGCAGCGCCCTCGTTGCTCTCCGTCATGACCCTCCCAGCAACCCGCCGCCCGGTTGAGCGTGCGGAGATCGCCAGCAGTTTACCCGACCGGAGGAGCGACGCGACGCGCCGCCTGCCGCGCCAGCACCCAGCGCGTCACGGCCACGATGGCCACGCCGGCCGACAACAGCGCCAGGCCCACGATCAGGCGGTGGGTATTGCCACTGAGCCACACGACCAGCGCCGTGACCGGCAGGGCGCCCGCCGCCGTGGCCAGCATGAAGGGCCGGAAGCCCATGCGGGCCGCGCCCGCCACGAGGTTCATCACGTCCGAGGACAGGATCGGCATCATGCGGATCATCAAGACGCCCTGGATGCCGTAGCGGGCGGCGAAGTCCTGGGCCTTGCGCTGTCCCTTCTCGCCCGCCAGCAGACCCACCAGGGTGTCGCCCACGGCGCGTCCCAGCGCGTAGCCGGCCGCCGCGCCCAGCACCGTCCCGACGTACACGATCAGGAAGCCTTCCAGCGGGCCGTATGCGCGGGAGGTCACGGCGATCAGGAACACGGCGGGCAGCACTGGCAGCACCGCCTGGATCATGAACGCCGCGATCAGCGCGAGCGGCCCGGCCCAGCTCAGCCCGGACACGAAAGCCCGCGTGACCGCCGGATCACTCGACCGCAGGGCCGCGTACCCCCGCCCCAGGAACTCCCGGACGTCCGGGATCAGGGCCACGCTCCCCAGGATCAGCAGAGCGACGGCCAGGATCAGCCAGCGCAGGTGCCGGGGCGGCGAGGGAACGGCGGTCGTCATTCCTTCCAGTCTAGGCAGTTCAGGGTGGGCGTGCGCCCACATAAAGTTCAGCGTGTCCGGGGGTGTGGCCTCACCCCTCCATCACGGCGCAGGGGCCATCAGGTCGCGGGCCGCCCGCGTCAGGTCGCCGCTTCCGGCCAGACTGGTGCCCACCAGCACGGCATCGGCCATGTCCCTCACGGGTGCCAGGTCCGCCGGCGTGCGGTAGCCGCTCTCCGCGACGAGCACCCCAGCAAAGCCCGCCTCCCGGGCCCGGCGGATCAGGCGCGGGCTGACCTGCAGGTCGATCTGCAGCGTGGTCAGGTCCCGGTTGTTCACCCCGATGATCCGCGCCCCGCAGGCCAGGGCCACGTCCAGTTCGGCCTCGCTGTGCACCTCGACCAGCGCGTCCAGGCCCAGGTCGTGGGCAATTTCCAGGTACGCCCCCGTGGCCTCGTGCAGCACGCTGACCATCAGCAGGGCGGCCGACGCGCCCCACTCGGCCGCCTCGCGCAGCATGGCCGGATGCACCACGAAATCCTTGCGCAGCACCGGCACGTCCACCGCGGCCACTACGTCCAGCAGCGCCTGCGCGTTGCCGTCGAAGTGGCGGGGCTCGGTCAGGCAGGAGATGGCCGCCGCGCCGCCCTCCTCGTATGCGCGGGCCGCCGGCGCCGGGTTCAGGGGGGCGATGGCTCCCTGGCTGGGACTGGCACGTTTGACCTCCGCGATGAGAGACAGCCCAGGAGCGGCCAGCGCCGTCTCGAAGCGCCGGGCGGCAGGTCGTATGGCGCCGGTCTCGGCACTGAACCCGGCGTAATCGGCGGCCCGCTGCGACACGATGCGGCCCAGCACACCGGGCACGGACTCGAGGTTAAGCTTCGGCAGGCCCGTCATGCGCCCGAGTATATGGGGCGGATTCCGCCCGGAGGCGGAGCGCATGTTAGCCTGAGACCCCTATGAGTCTCGCGCCCGGCACCGGCCCCGTCCAGATCACCCAGGAGCAGCTTCAGGCGCGCATCCATGAGCTCGCCGCGAAGATCCGCGAGGACTACCGAGGCCGTGAACCGCACCTGATCTGCGTGCTGAACGGCGCGTTCATGTTCCACGCCGATCTGGTGCGGGCGCTGGGGGTGCCCTGCACCATCGATTTCCTGCAGGCCAGCAGCTACGGCGACGCCAAGCAGTCGAGCGGCGAGGTGCGACTGGTCAAGGATCTGCAGTTCCCCCTGAGCGGCCGGCACGTGATCCTGGTCGAGGACATCGTGGACACCGGCATCACCATGAACTACCTGCTGCAGTACCTCGACGGGCGCGGTCCGGCCAGCCTGAAGGTCGCGGCGCTGCTGTCCAAGCCCAGCCGCCGCAAGGTCGAGGTGCCCGTCGAGTACCTGGGCTTCACGATCCCCGACGCGTTCGTGTACGGCTACGGCCTGGACCGCGCGCAGTACGACCGCAACCTGCCGTTCATCACCAGCCAGGACTGACACCGCCACACTCCAGATGCCCGTGGGCACGCGCCGTGAGCGTCCGGAGGCGACTTCACCAGACTTGACGGTTTCTTGACGTTCCCGCGACGCTCTTCAGCCTCCCCAGATCGCGCTCTACAGTGCCCCTGATGCTTGCCGTCCTGATTGTCCTTGCCACTGTCGCGCTGGTCATCTGGCGGCCCCTGGGGATCGGCCCGGCACGCGCGGCGACGCTGGGTGCGGTGGTGGCCCTGCTGCTGGGTGTGGTGCACGTCTCCGACCTGCCGACGCTCTGGAACGCCACGTGGAATGCCACGCTCAGTCTGGTCGGCCTGATCGTCCTGAGTCTGCTGCTCGACGCGGCGGGCCTGTTCCGCTGGGCGGCGCTGCACGTGGCCCGCTGGGGAGGTGGAAGTGGCCGGCGGCTGCTGGCGCTGCTGGTCGTGTTCAGCGCGGTGGTCGCGGCCCTGTTCGCGAACGATGGCGGGGTGCTGATCCTCACGCCCATCGTGCTGGAGCTCGCGGCCCTGCTGAACCTCAACCGGGCCGCGACCCTGACCGTCGCCCTGGCAGTGGGTTTCGTGGTGGACGCCGCCAGCCTGCCCCTGACCGTCAGCAACCTGACGAACATCATCGCCGCCGACGCCTTCAAGCTCGGCTTCGGCGCGTATGCGGGCGTGATGCTCCCGGTGGATCTGGCCGTGGTGCTGGCCTGCCTGGGCACGCTGCTCCTGGCGTACGGCCGGACGCTGCCTCGCCGCTACGACCTGGCGGCCCTGCCGGAACCGGCCAGCGCCGTGAAGTCCTGGGGGGTGTTCCGCACCGGATGGCTGGTCACGCCGCTGCTGCTCGCGGGCGCCTTCCTGGCCGAGCAGTTCGGCCTTCCCCTGAGCGCCGTGGTCGGCGCGTGCGCGCTGATCGTGTGGATCGTCGCCGCGCGCAGCGGGAACGTGGGCAGCCGCGCCGTCCTGAAAAGCGCTCCGTGGAACGTGGTCGCGTTCAGCCTCGCCATGTACACCGTCGTGTACGGCCTGCGCGGCGCGGGCGTGACCGGCGCGTACGGGGCGTGGCTGTCGGGCTGGGCGGCGCACGGCACCCTCAGCGCCGTGCTCGCCTCCGGCCTGAGCGTGGCCGCGCTCAGCGCTGGACTGAACAACCTGCCTGCCCTGCTGACGGCCATCCTCGGCATCCAGGGCAGCGGCGTCAGCGGACACGCGCAGCAGGCCCTGGCCTTCGGCTCCCTGGTCGGCGCGGACATCGGCCCGAAACTCACGCCCATCGGCAGCCTCGCCACCCTGCTGTGGCTGCATGTGCTGAAAGGCCGCGGCCTGAGCGTGAGCTGGGGCGAGTACCTGCGCGCCGGACTGGTGCTCACCCCCCCGGTGCTGCTGGTCGGCCTGCTGGCGCTGTGGCTGCGGCTGGGGTGACGCTCACTCCTCGTGCGGTGGCGGCGCGTCCGGGTCGCAGTAATCGATGGTCGAGGGACGGAAGGTGCCCAGCACCACCTCGCGCTTGAAGGGATACCCCAGGCGGACGCCCTCGGCCGCACACTCTATGGTGAAGCGCTGCCCGCGCGGAACGGGCGTGTCCCCGATCACGACGGGCCGCACGGCTTCGTACACGGCAGCCCAGGGCGTGCAGAAGTAATAGCCGACCAGGGCGCCACCGGGGTGCCGGGCGTAGGTCACGTCCTGCCGGGCCACGGCCTCCTGGATGTCCTGCCACAGCCTCACGCTGGCGCGGGGATCCGGGTCGAGGCTCCACATGTCGTCAATGACCGCGTGCGTCTTGGGATCACGTCGGATGCCCGCGACGGAATTCGGGTCGGTCATCACCCACGGGTCGAAGCCGGGCTCGCCGGGCAGGGCCACCTGGGGGCGCGCGGCGGGCGGGCGACCCACACTGCGGGCGGGCGGCTCGCGCAGCAGGGCGGGATAGCTGACGAGCTGGCCCACGCGGTAGATGTCCTCGACGGCCTTCTTGGCGCGTTCCTCGATCTGTTCGTGCAGGGCGGCGCTCGCGCCGGGGGTGTACATGTCCCTGGCATACGTGGCGCCGCTGATGGCCTGGGCGAACAGGCCGCGCAGCCGCGCGAGGTTCTTCGCGTCGGTCTCCGGCGTGTGCGCCTCGAGGGCCTGCATGGCGGCCTCCAGGTGCAGCTGCATGGCCTGCAGGGCGGCGATCATCGCGTCCAGGTGGGGGCGCGGGCACGGTTCCACCGGCGACCACTCCGGGAGTTTCGCGGGCAGCGCCCCAGTGGGCAGCGTGAAGTCCGGATCGTGCGCGGCCCGGGTGGCGTGCGCCATCCACGTCTGCACCTCGCGGTAGTACGCGTCCACCTGCCCGAAGGTCACCGGGGGCACGAACCCAGCCGTGTCGGGATCCGCCACCTCGTCGGCGTGGAGCATCTTGTCGCCGAGGGTCTGGAGGGCGAAGGCGTTCCAGATGCACGCGAGTTCCGTGCCGACCTGCGCGGTCATGGCAAAGGGGCTCACGCCGGTCGCCGCGAACTCGAAACGGCGGCGTTCGGCGGCGTCCAGCAGGTCGTGCACGGACGCTCCGGCCCGCTTGTAGGCATACAGGGTTTCGGCGTCCTGTTCGCCGCGCAGACCTGCCCTGATGCGTTTCCAGACTCCGGGTCGTTCCATGTTCCCACCTTACGGGCCTGGGGAACGCGGCGTTCCCACACGTGCCGCCCCGGCGGGTGCACGGGCGGGTGTCGTGCGCTAGACTGGGGCCATGATCCGCTCTGCGCTTCCCGGCTGGGGACGACTCGACTGACCGCAAGGTGTGTGTTCGAGCGTCCCCGGCTGCGTGCCGGGGCTTTTTATTGACCTTTTCTCAGGAGTGATCCCCATGACCCAGACGAACGAAGCGAGTCCCATCCACATCCAGGAACCGCGCATGGAGCGGTACAACCCTCACGCCATCGAGCGCAAATGGCAGGACGCCTGGGCGAAATCCGGGCTGTACACCTTCGACGAGAACGCGCCGGGCGAGAAGTTCTACGCCCTGACGATGTTCCCGTACCCGAGCGGGAACCTGCACATCGGGCACTGGTACGCGAACGTCGCGCCGGACGCCCGCGCCCGCTGGCTGCGGATGCGCGGCTACAACGTGCTGTTCCCGATGGGCTTCGACGCCTTCGGCCTGCCGGCCGAGAACGCGGCCATCAAGAACAACGTCGATCCGGCCAAGTGGACATACGAGAACATCGACCGCATGGTCGGGCAGTTCCAGCGGATGGGCACCATGATCGACTGGAGCCGCCGGTTCGCCACAAGCGACCCGGAATACTACCGCTGGAACCAGTGGTTCTTCATTCAGTTCTACAAGCGCGGCCTGGCGTACAAAAAGGGCGGCTTCGTAAACTGGTGCCCGAAAGACCAGACGGTGCTGGCCAACGAACAGGTCGTGAACGGCCACTGTGAGCGCTGCGGCACGGCAGTCGAGCGGCGCAACCTGAGCCAGTGGTACATGAAGATCACGGACTACGCCGACGAGCTGCTGGACTTCAGCGACACGGACATGCCCGAGAAGGTTCGGCTGATGCAGACGAACTGGATCGGCAAGTCGGTGGGCGCCGAAGTGACCTTCGACACGCCGGCCGGCCCGGAGACGGTGTTCACGACCCGTCCGGACACCCTGATGGGCGCGACGTTCATGGTGCTGGCCCCTGAGCACGCGAAGGTGGCGGCCCTGACCACGGACGAACAGCGGGAGGCGGTGGAGGCGTACGTGGCCGCCGCCGGTCGCAAGACGGACGTGGAACGCCAGCAGGAGGGCGAGAAGACCGGGGTGTTCACCGGCAGCTTCGCCACACACCCGATCACCGGACACCAGTTGCCGGTCTGGGTCGCGGACTACGTGCTGGTCACGTACGGCACCGGCTCGATCATGGCGGTGCCCGCGCACGACGAGCGCGACTTCGCCTTCGCGCGGCAGTTCGGCCTGGACATCGTGGAGGTCATCCGGCCGGAGGGGGGCGAGCCGATGGCCGCCGACGCGGCCGAACCCTACTCCGGTGAGGGCCTGATCGTGAACTCCGGCGAGTTCGACGGGCTGCCCGGCGGCAAGGCGAGCATCGCGGGGATCGTGGCGCGGCTGGAAGACAGGGGGATCGCGACGGCGAAGACCACGTACCGCCTGCGCGACTGGCTGTTCGCCCGCCAACGCTACTGGGGCACCCCGATTCCCTTCGTGCACTGCCCGGAGCACGGCGCGCAGCCGGTGCCCGAGGATCAGCTGCCCGTGAAACTGCCGGAGAACGTGGCGTTCACCCCCACCGGCCAGAGCCCCCTGAAGCTGGATCGGGACTGGCTGGCCACCACCTGCCCCGTCTGCGGCGGCCCCGCCGAACGCGACACGGACACCATGGACACCTTCGTGGACAGCAGCTGGTACATGTACCGCTACCTGTCGCCGCACTACCACGAGGGGCCCTTCGATCCGGCGAAGGCGAAACTGCTGCCCGTCGACCTGTATACCGGCGGCATCGAGCACGCGATCCTGCACCTGCTGTACTCGCGCTTCTGGATCAAGGTCATGCGCGACATGGGCCTGACCTCGCAGAACGAACCCTTCGCTCGCCTGCGCAACCAGGGCATGATCCTGGGCGAGGACGGCGAGAAGATGAGCAAATCGCGCGGCAACGTCGTCGATCCGGACGACCTGGTCAGCGAGTACGGCGCGGATACCGTCCGGACGTACCTGATGTTCATCGCCCCGTGGGAACTGGGCGGCCCGTGGGATCCGCAGGGCATCAACGGCCCCGCCAAGTGGTTGAGCCGCGTGTGGAACGTGTACTTCGAGGAGAAGTCCAGCGGCCCCGCCGAGACGGTCAGCGAGGCCGACCTGCGCTACGCCGTGCACAGCACCCTGAAGAAGGTGGGTGGGGATTTCGAACGCCTGAGCTTCAACACGATCATCGCCTCGCTGATGGAACTGACGAACACGCTGGTGAAGGCCAAACGCGCGCCCGTGTTCGGCACGGCCGCATGGAACGAGGCGCTGGACGTCTTCAACCGCATGCTGGCCCCAGTGGTGCCGCACATCGCCGAGGAGATCTGGTGCGAACGTGGTCTGGAAGGCAGCGTGCACACCGCAGCCTGGCCCGCCGTGGATGAGGCGGCCGCCACCCGCGACACCGTGACCATGGGCGTGCAGGTGGGCGGCAAGGTGCGCGGGCAGGTGACCATCTCCAAGACCGCCACGCAGGCCGAGGCCATGGCCGCCGCCCGCGCGAATCCGGACGTTGCCCGGTTTGTCGAGGGCAAGGAGACGGTAAAGGAAATCTACGTGCCGGGTCGGATCATCAATATCGTCGTGAAGGGCTGACCAGACTCCGGTTCAGTGCTCGGCCCCGCTCGCGCTGAGCGGGGCTCTGCTCACGGCACCCGATAGAGCGTGGGCTCATCGCGTCCCACCTGGAGGTAGCCGAGCGAAGCCAGATATCGGGCGGCGGCGCCCACCGCCGCCGGATCGGTGATGGCTGAGTCGACCGGGAGGTGCAGGTTCAGTTCGGCCATCAGATCTGGAATGCTCAGCTCTGTCCCACTGGGCAGCCCTAGGATGACTTGAAGAGCGAGAGCCTCTAACACCGGGGCAGCCATACCCCGTTATCCCTGCTTGAAATCCACTTTTCCAGCGAATGTGGAGACTATGAGGCCTGAACTAACAGTGCCGTGCGCGAAGTGGCAGCCGGATATGAACACCACCTTCGAGATTTCAGCACGACGGGACGAGCCTGGATAGTGGGCGTCCAGTGATGCCTTCTGCCATCAACCTGACCAGCGCTCAGAACACATCAGAGCACCAGGGCCTGCGCGGTGGCACCCAGCCTGTCCCACAGGGTGAAGGCCGCCCGGGCACCTGGGCGGATGATGCCCTCATCATTCCAGCCGGCGGCCAGGGCTGGCCCACGGGTGTACGCCCGCAGGACGTCGAGGTCGCTGATGGTCTCACCGGGTGTGAGCCGCCGGCCGCCGTCGTCGAGGCGGGTCGTGGCGGCGGCGAAGGTGGCGCGCACGTCCGGGGGCGCAACCGGCGCGTCGCTGCCCAGCGCGAGGATCGCCCCGGCGTCCTGAAGGGACTTGAAGGCGTAACTGCCGGCCTCTAGGTGTGGCAGCAGCGTCCGGATCATGGGGGCGTCGGCCTGGAGGTGGATGGGCTGCACGCTGGCAGTCAGGCCCCGGAAGCGGGGGATGTCCTGCGGGCGCAGGTGCTGGGCATGCTCGATCCTCAGGCGGATCCCACGAGCCTCGGCCGCCGGCCGGAGCTGGTCGTAGGCGTCCAGCACCTCGGTGTTCGCCCGGTCGCCGATGGCGTGCGTGACGGGCGTGAGGCCCAGGTCGATGGCCTGACGCCCGCGTTCCACGATCAGTTCGGGCGGGTCGAGGGGAATGCCGGTGCCGCTACCGTCCGCGAACCCAGGGGCATGCAGCCAAGCGGTGCGGCTGCCCAGGGCGCCGTCCGCGAAGAATTTGACGCCGCCCCACTGGAACAGGCCGCCGGGGGCGAGGGCCAGCCCCAGTTCCCGCGCATGCTCCAGGCGCTGGTGCGGCAGGCACGCCCAGACGCGCAGGGGCAGCTCCCCCCGGGCGGCCAGGGTCTGCACCGCCCGCGGCGCCCCGGGCTCCTCGTAGGCCATGGTGTGCGCGCTCACGAAGCCGCGCGAGGTCAGATCGTCCGCACCGGCCTTCGCGTGCGCGAGCCACTCGGCCTCGGTGGGCGACGGCAGCTGCGCCACGACCAGATCGGACGCGCCCTCCAGCAGGCAGCCCAGGGGGTGCACGATCTTCCCGCCTTCCGGATCGGCTGTGGCGTCAGTGATCCCGGCGGCGCGCAGGGCGGCCGAGTTCACCCAGGTCATGTGGTGGTCGCGGGAGTACAGGATTACAGGGTGGTGCGGGCTGACCTCGTCGAGCAGCGCGGCGGTGGGGTAGTCACCGAGGCCCAGTTCCGACAGCAGGAACCCGCCCCCGCGAATCCAGGTGCCCGTAGGGGTGGTCACGGTCCGCTGCGCGACCTTCGCCTGCACCTCGGCCACGCTGCGCGCCCCGGCGAGGTTCACCTCTCCCAGCGACGCGCCGTACATGACGAGGTGGATGTGCGCGTCGCACAGGCCCGGCGTGAGCAGGAGGTCGCGGTGGTCGAGCACCTCGGCACGCGGGGCCTGGGCGCGCAATTCGTCGGCGCTGCCCACGGCGAGCACCCGGCCCCCTCCGACCAGCACGGCCTGAACCTCGGGCAGGGCATCGTCTAGCGTGAGTGTCCGGGCGTGGATGACCGTCAGGGGCGCGCGCATGTGCACAGGGTAGGGCAAGCCACGGGCGCGGGTGCGACGCAGACGGGCACCGCTGCATACGGGCCGCTTTACGCCCCGCGCGTTCCTGTTAGACTTTCTTCATGCCCCGCATATTGGTCGTGGATGACGACGCCGCCATCCTCAAGCTCGTGAGCGTGATCCTCTCACGCGCCGGGCATGAGGTTCGCACCAGCAGCCACCCCGTCGAGGCGCTGGACCTGCTGAAGGTCTTCACGCCGGACCTCGTGGTGAGCGACGTGGTGATGCCGTACATGACCGGCCTGGAGTTCCTGGAAAAGATCCGCGAGAACCCGCAACTGGCCAGCGTGCCCTTCATGCTGCTGTCCAGCCACGCCGAGCGGGGCGATGTGCGGCGCGGCATGAACCTTGGCGCGGACGATTACCTGCCCAAACCCTTCACACCCGCCGACCTGACGACCGCCGTGGACGCCCGCCTGCGCCGCGCCGGCCTGACCCTGCAGGGCGAGAGCGGCATGCTCGCCAAGGGCCTAGGCACCGCGCAGGTCGTGTGGCAGGGCGCGGCCGTGTCGTGGGTCAGCCGCAAGGCGCTCGAACTGTTCTTCTACCTGCTGGAGCACAAGGAAGTCACCTCCTGGGAAGCGGCCGAGGCCCTGTGGCCCGAGAAGGACGAGGCGCGCGCCAGCAGCCTGTTCCACACGACCCTGCACCGCCTGCGCCGCAGCCTGAGCAACGACGCCGTGGTCAGCGCCAACCGCCGCTACGCCCTGAACAGCGACCTGAACCCTGAGTACGACGTGCAGCGCTTCGAACTGCTGACCGCGCAGGCCGAGCAGGGCGCGCTGGGCCTGGAGGAAATGCGGGAACTGATCAGCCAGTACGGGAACTTCCTGCCGGGCGCGGATTCCCCCTGGGTGGATGACGTCCGCGCCCGCCTGGAACAGAAGCAGTTCAGCCTCCTGGGCATCGCCGCCAAGGCGGCCACCAGCGCCGGGAAGGCCAAGGACGCCGCCCAGTTCCACCAGCGCGCCCTGGCCATCGATCCCATGAGCGAGCAGGACTGGCAGGGACTCGCCAAGGCGCTGGATTCCATTGGTGACCCCCGCGCCCGCCTCGCCGCACAACGTGAAGCGTGGTGGGCCGTAGACATGGACTGACACGGCGTCTGGGTTGATGGGCTCCCCGCGTGGGGAGTTCTTTTTTGCAGAGCCTTCACCGGCACGCTCGTCCCGGTCTGCTTTCCCGGCCCGCGCTAGACTTCCCTTTATGACTGGCCCCCAGCCCTCCTCGACACTGTCCACGTCCGACATCCGCGAGAAATTCCTGCACTTCTTCGAGAGTAAGGGGCATCTGCGCCTGCCCAGCTACAGCACCATTGCCCCCGATCCGACCACGCTGTTCACGGTGGCGGGGATGCAGCCGTTCAAGGAGCAGTTCATGGGCGCCCCCGCCGTGTTCGACGGTGTGGCCAGCAAGCGCGTAACCACGGCGCAGAAGTGCCTGCGGATCGGCGACATCGAGAACGTGGGCCGCACGCTGCGGCACTGCTCGCTGCTGGAGATGCTCGGGAACTTCAGCTTCGGCGATTACTTCAAACGCGAGGCGCTGACCTGGGCGTGGGAGTTCCTGACGAGTCCCGAGTGGATGGGCCTGGACAGCTCTCGCCTGTACGCCACCATCTACCAGGACGATGAGGAGGCCTTCGCCATCTGGACGCAGGAGAACGGCCTGCCACCGGAACGCATCCTGCGCTTCGGGGCCGACGAGAACTTCTGGCCGGCGGACGCACCCAAGGAAGGCCCGAACGGCCCCTGCGGCCCGTGCAGCGAGATCTTCTACGACCGTGGCCCCAAGTACGGCGACGACACCTGGGCCGAGTACGCTGACACCCGAGAGAGCGCCCGCTTCCTGGAAATCTGGAACTGTGTGTTCCCCCAGTTCGACCGGCAGGAACCGCTCCCGGACGGCACGCCGGTTCTGAAGGATCTGCCGTTCAAGAACATCGACACCGGCATGGGCCTGGAGCGCATTGCCACCGTCGTGCAGGATGTGTACGACTTCTACAGCAACGACGTGTTCGCGCCGATCATTGCCAGGGTCGCCGAACTGAGCGGGCAGCCGTACGAGGGGCCGCAGAGCGTGTCGCACCGCGTGGTGGCCGAGCACATCCGCAGCGTGAGCATGGTCGTGGCCGATGGCAGCCAGCCCAGCAACACCGGGCGCGGGTACGTGGTGCGGAAGATCCTGCGCCGCGCGTGCCGCCACGCGTACCTGCTTGGCCTGCGCGAGCCGAGCCTGTACAAGCTGGTGCCCATCGTGGTCGAGCGCATGGGCGACGCGTACCCGGAGCTGAAGGCGAATCTGGCGAAGATCGAAAGCACGGTGAAGGCCGAGGAGGAGAGCTTCCTCAAGACGCTGGAAGGCGGGATTCAGCGCCTGGGCAAGCTGCTGACCAGCATGGAGCAGGGATCGACCCTCTCCGGCAGCGACGCCTTCGTCCTGTACGACACCTACGGCTTCCCGGTCGATCTGACCAAGGAGATCGCCGAGGAGTACGGGATCACGGTGGACGAGGCCGGGTACGCGGAGAGCCTGGAGAACGCGCAGAACCTCGCGCGGGCTGGCAGCAAGTACGGCAAGTCCGAGCTGTTCGGCGGGAACATGGAAGCCCTGGATGGCCTCTCCCCCACCCAGTTCGTCGGCTACGACGATCTCCAGGCCGAGGGTGAGGTCGTGGCGCTCGTCGGTGCGGGCGAGCGCCTGAAGCACCTGCCCGCCGGGAGCGAGGCGACCGTCGTGTTGTCGCGTACGCCCTTCTACGCCGAGGGCGGCGGCGAGGTCGGCGACACCGGGCGCATCGAGTGGGACGGCGGAGCCGGTCAGGTGCGCGATACCCGCAAGACGCCCCAGGGCGTGTTCCTGCATGACGTGCTGGTCGAATCTGGCGAGCTGAGGGAAGGAACGAGCGTGCGCGGCGCGGTGTCCGGCGAGCGGCAGTCCATCCAGCGGCATCACACGGCCACGCACCTGTTGCAGTCGGCGCTGCGGGCGGTGCTGGGCAGCGGCGTGCAGCAGAAGGGCTCGCTGGTCGCGGCGGATCGGCTACGCTTCGACTTCTCGCACGGCGCGGCCCTCACGGCCGACGAGATCGCGGCGGTGGAAACCCTGGTCAGTCGCTGGGTGAGGGCGAACTTCCCCGTGTCGTGGAAGGAGATGCCGATTGCCGAGGCGAAGGCGGCGGGCGCGACGGCCCTGTTCGGCGAGAAGTACGGCGAGACGGTGCGCGTGGTGAGCGTGGGCGGCAGCGTGGAGTACCACGGGCAGACCGTGAGCAGCATGGAACTCTGCGGCGGCGCGCACGTCACCCGTACCGGCGACATCGGCGCGTTCGTGATCCTGAGCGATGAGAACGTGGCGGCCGGCGTGCGCCGCGTAGAAGCCCTGGCGGGCGAGCAGGCCACCGCATGGGTGCGCGAGCGCCTGACCGCCACCGCGAAGGCCGCCGCCCTGCTGAACACCAGCCCGGACGGCCTGGAAGCCCGCGTGATCGGACTTCAGGCGCAACTGAAATCGGCCGAGAAGGACATGGCCGCCGTGCGCCGGCAACTGGCAGAAGCGCAGATGGGCGGTAGGAGCGGCGGCGCGGCCCCGATCCGCGAGCTGGGCGGCTTCCGGATCGCCGCCTTGAAACTCGCGGGCATCGAGGGCAATGACCTGCGGAGCGCCGCCGACAAGCTCCTCGACCAGAGCGGCGCGGACATGGTGGTGATCGCTGGCGACAAAGGCCTCGTGGTGAAGGCCACCAAGGACGCGGTGGGACGCGGCGCACACGCGGGCCAGCTCGTGGGCAAGCTCGCGGCGGCGGGCGGCGGCAAGGGCGGCGGGCGACCCGATATGGCGCAGGCGGGTGTGACGGACGCCGACGCCGCACTGGGAGCGCTGGAAACGGCGTTCTGAGTGACTGATCACGGAGCCGCCCCAGAACGCCCCGTTCTGATGCAGGTGCGCCGCTGAACCCAACCGAGCCTCCGCTGGCGATAGAGGCGTACGCGCTACCCTCCACCCATGCCTCTGCTTGAGACCATCCGTTCCCTGGCCCCCTACCTGGCATCCTGGCTGGAGGTTCAGCGCGACCTGGCGCGGGTGCCGGGCGTGCAGGTGGCGGTGCGCGTGCAGGGCGAACTGGCCGCGTCATTCGCGCTGGGCGTGGCGAACATGGGGACGGGCGAGCGCCTGACGCCGGGGCACCTGTTCCGGATCGCGTCTCATTCAAAGACCTTCACGGCGACCGGCATCTTCCAGCTTGTTCAGGCCGGGCAACTGCGCCTGGACGACCCGGCGGGCCGCTGGCTGCCGGAACTGGAGGGCTCGCCTGCCGCGGCCATGACGGTGCGGGAACTGCTGGGGCACCAGTCGGGCATCAACCGGGACGGCGCGGACAGCGATTACTGGCAGCAGCTTCACGACTTCCCGGATCGGGAGGCGCTGATCGACCTGTGCCGCGCGGAGGCGGTGTTCGCGCCGAACGAGCACTTCAAGTACTCGAACATGGGGTACTCGCTGCTGGGGCTGATCATCGAGGCGGCCAGCGGGCAGTCCTACGAGGCGTTCGTGGCGGCGCAGATCACCGGGCCGCTGGGGCTGCGGAATCTGGGGCCGGAACTCCCGGCCCAGCGCGAGGCGGAGCTGGCCTCCGGGCACAGCGGGCTGCTGGCGGGGAACGACGTGCGGCGCGCGCTGCCGTCATCGGACACACGGGCGATGGCGGCCGCCACAGGCTTTTACGGCACGGCGGAGGACGTCACCGCCTATTTCGCGGCGCATGCCCTGGGGCAGACCACGCTGCTGTCCGACGCGGCGAAGCGGCTGATGCAGCGCCGGGAATCCGAGATCCGGCGGCCCACACGGCGCTGGTACGGGCTGGGATTCATTCTGGATGAGGTGGGGGGACGCCCCCTGGTGGGACACTCAGGCGGGTTTCCGGGTCACATCACGCAGTCGTGGCTCGATCCGGAGTCGGGCCTGTCGGTGTCGGTGCTCACGAATTGCCTGGGCGGCCCCGCGACCGAGTGGGCCACGAACCTGATCAAGCTCATCGATCTGGCCACGAAGCCGCCGGAGAGGAAGGAGGCCGACGCGCCGGGGGTCAGCCTGGACAGCTTCACGGGCCGCTTCGCCACCGACTGGGGCGTGTTCGATGTCGTGAATCTGGGGGGTCGGCTGGTCTCACTGTCTCCGCAGGGCGACCCTGCCCTGAGTGTCACGGAGTTGACCGTCGTGGATGCCGACACGCTCGCCCCGGCCCCGGAGGCGGGCTTCGGCGCAGTCGGTGAGGCCTTCCGCTTCCAGCGGGGTGCGGACGGCACCACCCTGTGGGTGCGCCAGGGCGGCGGGCGGGCCTGGCCCATCGCGGCGTACCGAGCCCGCGTGGGCCTCGCGCCGCTGGGCTGAGCTTCGTCATGACCCGTCCCCTGCTGGTGTGCGGCAACGCAAATCTGGAGACCGTGCTGGGTCTGGAGGGCGAGTTCCTGCCCGTTCAGGGCGACGCGGTCACGGATCGCCTGAGCGTGAACGTCAGCGGAGTGGGGGTCAACCTCGTGCGTGGCCTGTCCCGGCTGGGCAGTCCGGTGCGGTTCGTCACCCTACTGGGGAACGACGTGGCAGGTCGCACCGTCCGGCAGGAACTGGACGGAATCGAGTGGCACGCCATGCCCGTCCGGGCCACCGCGCAGACGCTCGCGCTGGTGCGCCCGGACGGTCGGCACACCTTCTACCGGGACATCAAGGGAAACGAGCAGGCCGACACGCCAGTGGCCGCGTTCCGGGCGGCCCTCCCCGGCTGCGGCGCGGCCCTGCTCACGAACATCGGCTGGACGCGCGACCTGCTGCCCGTGGCGCGGGCGGCGGGCGTGCCCATCCAGACAGACGTGCACGAGATCTCCAGCGTGGACGCTCCGTACGACCAGCCGTACCTCGACGCGGCGGACGTGCTGCTGTTCAGCGCGGCGCGGCTCACGGATCCGGCAGGCTTCCTGCTGGCCCTGCGGGAGTGCTGCCGGGCACACGTGATCATTGCCGGGCTGGGCGAAGGCGGGGCGCTGCTGCTGGAACGCGGCGCCGACCGTGTGCACCATCAGCCCGCGTTTCGCGTGGTCGCCACACACCGGGGCGGCGCGGGCGATGCCCTGGCCGCCGCGTTCGCGCACTTCCTGTTCACACGCGGGCACGATCCGCGCGAGGCGCTGCGGTTGGCGTGTGCTGCGGCGGCCCTGAAACTGCGCGGGAAGGGCAGCGGCGAGGGCCACGCGACCGAGGCGGAAGTGCGGGCGCTGGCGGGCTAACCCGGTGCCGTCGCTCCCTTCACGGCGTCAAGAATCACGCTGGTGAATCCCGGTTCCCCCGCCCTGGCGCGCCAGCCCGCGTTGCGGTGGTCGAGCTGCCGGCTGCGGTAGATAGGAGCGGCGTCGGCCTGCCAGTCCGTTTGGTGGAAGGTGCCGGCCGCGTCCCACCATTCCAGGGGACGCACGTCGAAGCCCGCCCGCGTGAACACCGGGGCGAAGGTGTCGATGGTGTACAGCACCCGGTGGTCGTGCGCCGGGCCAGGGCCGTTCAAGGCGACGAGGGCCTGATAGGCAGGATCGGGGTGGTGGCCGTCCAGCACGGCGACCCGCAGGAACCCGCCGGGCTTCAGGTACGCGAAGACGAGGCGGGCGGCGCGTTCGCTCTCGGCTGCCGTCAGGTGCTCCGAGACGTGCTCGCACAGGAAGGCATCAGTACGTCTCTGGCCGAAGTACGAGGCAAAACTGGCCGGGTCGAGCAGGTCGAGTTCCGCCTGCTGCGTCGGAATCCAGCCCTCCCAGCACTGCTCGCCCGCTCCGATGGTCATGAAGGCGTGGTCACAGGCCCAGTTCCGCCCGCGTGGCGCGCGTCAGGCCCTTCACGACCAGGGCATGGCTTCCCGCCAGCAGCTCGCGCACCAGTCCGTCGGGCACGCGGCCGTCGAGGGTCACGGTGATCCAGTGCCGTTTGTTCAGGTGGTAGCCGGGAACGATCGCGTCGTAGGAGGCGCGCAGCTCGTCGCCGCGTTCCGGACGCACCTTCAGCGAGAGGGTCAGGGGATCGCCGTTCACGTCGGTCAGGGCGTACACCTTGCCAGCCACCTTGAGCACCAGGGTGGTCATGCCGAACGGGAAGGTCTCCTGCGAGTGCGGCAGCGCGGCACACGCGGCGCGAAGGTCGGCAATCGAGTGCATGACCGCAGGATAGAACTCAGCTTTCCGTGATGGGGTCGATGCCCTCGGCCTGCTCCAGCGCCTCGTTCGCCTCGACGATACTGCCGTCGCCACCGCCCACGAGGTCCGTGACTTCCTGCGCGCTCAGGCGCTGCCCGGTTGGCCTCTGGAGCTGGGGAGCGTCCGGCAGGTCGGCCGGCATCGGCCCCTGTTCGGCCGGCTGGTACTCCGGGGGTGGCGTCTGGTGCGGGAGCAGGGTGGGATTCACGGGCAGCGGGTCACGGTCGTCTGAGGTCATGCTCCACTGTGGCAGGGCCGCGGGCGCCGTGGTTGAAGGGCTCCTCAAGGCACCGTGAGCGTGGCGGGCGCCCGCTCTACACTGCCGGTCATGGCCGGGTCGGATGTGGTGGTGGTCGGGGCGGGCATCATGGGCGCGGCGTGTGCGGCCCGCCTGGGCGAGCGGGGCCTGCGCGTGACCGTGCTGGAGCAGGCGGCCAGTCCGGCGCTGGGCTCCAGCGGGCGCAGCGCGGCGGGCGTGCGCACGCAGTTCCATACGGACACGAACATCCTGCTGTCCATGCACAGCATCGCGGAGTACCGGACGATGCCGCAGGCGGAGTACCGCCCGGTCGGGTACGCGATCCTGGTGCCGCCGGACGCCTGGGCGGCGCACGCGGCGGGAGTCGAGCGGCAGCGGGCGCTCGGCGCGGACGTGCGGGTGCTCGGCCTCCAGAACGCTCAGGAAATCGTTCCCTTCGATGCCAGCGGCCTGCATGCCTGCACCTTCGGGCCAGGTGACGGCGTGGTCGATCCGCACGGCATCACCTACGCGTTCCTCCAGCAGGCGCGCGACACGGGCGCGGCGCTCTACACCGACACCCAGGTCATGGCCCTGGAACGTCGCGGGGAGCGGTGGCACGTCCGCACCGACCGGGGCGACTTCGACGCGCCGATCCTGGTGAACACGGCCGGCGCGTGGGCGGGGGAACTGGCGGCCCTGGCGGGGTTCGAGCTGCCCGTCTGGCCGGCGCGGCGCATGGTGTACGCCACTGGCCCCCTCCCGGATCGGCGGCCGGTACCGATGACGTTCGACCTCAGTTCCGGCGTGTGGCTGCGTTCCGAGGGACAGCGCATCATCATGGGCCGCGCCAACCCGGCCGACCGGGGCTGGCAGGGCGGCCTGGACTGGGACTGGCTGCCCGATACGCTGGAGCCCGCCCTGACGCGTTTTCCATGGCTGGAGGCGGCGGGCCTGGATCGCCACGCGAGCTGGTGGGGGTACTACGAGGTCACGCCGGACGAGATGCCGATCGTGGGCTGCATGCCGGGCGTGCCGGGCTGGGTGAACGCCTGCGGCTTCTCCGGACATGGCGTCATGCAGGCGGCCGCGATCGGCCGGGTGGTGGCGCAGGAGGTGCTGGGCGAGAAGACGTTCATCGACATCGATCCGCTGCGCTTCGAGCGCTTCTCGCATGGCTCCACGCAGGTCAAAGACCTTCAGGTCTGAGCAGAGGAGTTCTGGAACAGACAGGCTCCCCACCGGTCAATCCGTGTGGGGAGCCTGCGAGACCTGGGGTTACTTCGGCAGCAGGTGGTACAGCTCGATCCCGCGCGCGGTGCGATCCTTGAAGCCCGTCCAGGAGGTGTCGTCGGGCTTGGGGGTGCCGTCGGCGTTGCGGCTGAACTTGATGTCGTTCGAGTGCTGCACCGGCACGTTCAGGTAGGTGGCGGCGGCGGCCTGGCCCTTGAGTTTCAGGTTCAGGAACGCGGTCACGAAGTGCTCGTTGAGGTTGTTCAGGCGGCCCATGTCCCACGCGGGTTCGGCGTAGTGCATGTAATCGTCGAAGGAGTTCAACGCCGCGGCCGGGGGCGGGTTCGGGGCGGCGTTGTGCGCGGCGTTCTCGTATACGACCATGTACCGCTCGGCGTTCACGGCGTTCTCGAACAGGGGTTTCACGCCGCCCTCGTAGAAGGCCACGTCATCGCGGTCGCCGACGATGAACAGGGTGGGCACCTTCAGGTTCTGCAGTCCGGCGTCCTCCCAGAATCCGTACTTGCCGCCGAAGTTCACGCCGATGGCCTTCACGGCGGCGTCTCCCCCCCAGGGTGCGAAGGCGACGACCGCCTTGATGCGCGGATCGACCGTGAAGTTCCCCACCTGCCGCTGCGTGAAGGCCCCGCCGGGCACCAGTGGGGCCATCTGCGGGCCGTAGCCGGCGCCGGCCGCGTTCAGCGCGCCGTAGCCGCCCATCGAGTAGCCCACGATGGCGGTCTGGTCGGCGTTCACGACATTGCTCAGGAAGGAACCGCTGGCCGACTGGCCTAAGCGCGCCATCTCGCCGAGCACGAAGGTGTCGTCCAGGGCGCGGTTGACCAGGGTGCTGGCGAACGCGGCCTTGTCGCCGTGCGTGGAGTCGGTGTGGTCGATGGACGCGACGATGTACCCCTTGCTGGCGAGGTTCTCGGCCAGGTAGGACATCAGGTACCGGCTGCCGGGGTAACCGTGCGAGAGGATCACCAGCGGGAACGGCCCGGCCTGCACGGCGGGCGCGTCGCGGGTGGCGCGGCCCGGCGTCTCGAAGGGCGTGTTCGGGCGCTTGGGGTCCCCAGGGCCACTGCCGAGCACGTCCTGGTACGTGGTGCTGCCACTGCCGCTCACGCCGGGCGCGGGGTACCAGACTTCCACGGTCAGAGGCCGGTCGTACAGCGGGATGGCGCCGTCCTTGGGGGCGTGCACGATGTCCTGCTGGCCCGAATGGACGAGCTTCAGCGTGCGGACGCCGACGGCGTACTGCCCGCGCGCCGCGAGTTCCGGGGCGTCCGGGCGCAGATCGCCGGGCACGGTCAGCGGGGCAGGCATGGTCTGGGCGCGTGCCGGGAGCACGCTGGCGGGGATGAGCAGGGCGCAGGTCAGGAGCAGGCGGGATCGCTTCATGGAACAACCTCCAGGGTGCCGTCACCCATGACAGGTGATCAGCCGGGTCGAACAGATGTTCAGTGCTGTGCCCAGCCTACCCTCCCGCCGCACCGTCAGGCCATCGTCAAGAAGAAATGAAGATGCCGGGGCAGTGTGCCTGCCCCACCGCGTTACTTCTCGGTGGGGTGAGGGCCGTTCAGATGGTGCAGCTCAATCCCCACGGCACTGCGCGGCGGAAAGCCCGGCCACGGACGGTTCGGCCCCGCGTCATTCGAGCGGGGCGTCGGCACGTCCAGATACGCGGCGGCGTCGGCCCGGCCCCGCAGATGGCCGTCCAGGAACGCGGTGATGAAGTGCTGGTTGAGGTTGTTCAGGCGCGTGGTGTCCCACGCGGGTTCCGCGAAACGCATGAAGTCGTCGTGGCCCACACCGGAGGCCAGCGTGGACGGCATGGCGTTCGGCGCGACGTTGTGCCGCGCGTTCTGGTACACGATGAGCACGCGCTCGGCGTTCACCACGTGCTCGAACAGCGCCTTCACGCCGCCCTCGAAACCGGACACGTCGTCCAGGTCACCCGTGATGAACAGCGTGGGCACCCGCAGGGCTCCCAGGCCCTCGGCGTCCCAGAAGCCGTGCGGGCCACCATTGGGAATGCTGGCGGTTCTCACGGCCGTGTCGCCTCCCCAGGGCGCCAGCACCGCGACGGCCTTGATGCGCGGATCGATGGTGTACGCGCCGGTCAGCCGCGCCGCGAGCGCGCCCCCCGGCACCAGTCCCAGCAGGTTCGGGGCGAAGCCCGCCCCGGCCGCGTTCAGGGCACCGTAACCGCCCATGGAGTACCCGATCAGGCCCGTGTGGGAGGGATCGACCGCGCCCTCCAGCGGGGACGCGCTGCCGGGAGCCCCGAGGCGGGCGAGTTCCTCCAGCGTGAACAGGATGTCCGTGGGCCGGTGGAGCAGCGTGACGGCAAACGGCCCCTGATCCGCGAAGGTGCTGCCCGTGTGGTCGATGGCGGCCACCACGTAGCCCTTGCTCGCCAGGTTCTCGGTGAGGTTCGTCAGGAAGTACCGGCTGCCCGGATAGCCGTGCGAGACGATCAGCAGCGGGAAGGAGCCGCCCTCCAGGGCCGGCGCGTCCCGCCACGCCCGGCCCAACACCTCCAGTGGCAGGGCACCGGGCAGGACGTCCTCATAGGTCTCCTGGCCACTGCCGCTCACGCCGGGCGTGGGGTACCAGACCTCCACGGTCAGGGGCCGGTCGCGGCGCGGCAGCTCACCGCCGGTCAGTTCCGCCGTCACGTCCGGCTGGGCCGGGTTCAGCAGATGCAGCGTCCGGACGCCCACCGCATGCGGGCCGCGCGGCGCGAGGGCCGGAGCGTCCGGCCGGGCATCGCCGGGCACGAAGAAAGCGGTGGACTCGGACGGCAGGCTGGAGGTCATGCCCTGGATGATAGAGGCGCGGCGTGGCAGACCCCTACAGCAGTACGACCTGCACGTCGTCGCCCGCTGCGACCGGCTGCCCCTCCGGCACGATCACCAGCGCGTCCGCGTCGCTCAGAGAACGCAGGATGCCGCTGCCCTGCCTGCCGTAATCGCGCACCTGCCCGCCCTCGATCACGCCCCGCCAGAAGGCCGCCTTGTCCGGCAGCGCCCGGAAGGGCGTGGCCGCGCGCAGTGTCAGCGCCTGGACTGGCAGGCCGGTCAGCGCCGGGCGGACGATCACGTGGAACACCACCAGCGAACTGACCGGGTTGCCCGGCAGGCCGATCACCGGGAGGCCCTGCCACCCACCCAGCAGCGCGGGGCCACCGGGACGCATGCGTACCTTCCAGAACGCCACCCGGCCGTGCTCGATCAGCAGGTCGCGCATGAAGTCGTACTTGCCCATGCTGACGCCGCCGCTGGTGACCAGCAGGTCGGCCCCACCAGCCCGCTCGATGGCGTCGTGCAGGGCGGCGGGCGAGTCCGGCGCGTGGCCGAGCATCAGCACGTCGCAGCCACACTCGCGCAGCATGGCCGCCAGACCGTAACGGTTGCTGTCGTACACCTGTCCGGCCTTCAGCGGCTCGCCGGGTTCCAGCACCTCGTCCCCGGTGCTCAGCAGGGCCACCCGGTGACGGCGGCGCACCGGCAGCTCGCGGTGGCCGAGCGCGGCGGCCAGGGCCACGCGGGGCGCGCTGAGGTACAGGCCCGCGGCCATGACCGGATCACCCGCGCGGAAGTCCCCCCCCTCGGGCCGGACGTCGCCGGGACTGGCGGGCCGCAGGAGCTGCACGTCATCGCCAGCGTCGGTGAGTTCCTCGACCGGGCAGATGGCGTCCGTACCGGGCGGGATGGGCGCGCCGGTGTAGATTCGCACGCACTCGCCGGCCGCCACCGTGCCCGCGAAGGGCTCCCCGGCGCGGCTCTCACCGATCACCCGCAGGCCCACCGGCCGCTCCCGCGTGGCCCCCAGCGTGTCGGCCTCACGGCAGGCGATGCCGTCCAGGGCGCTCTCGGTGGCGCTGGGATGGCTGACCAGGGCGGGCAGCGGCGCGGCCAGCGTGCGACCCAGCGCCGCCTCCAGGCCCACGGTCTCGGTGCCGGGCATGGGCAGCAGCGCGGCCAGCATGGCGCGGGCCTCCTCGACGCTGACGTGCATGGGAAAGTTCCGGGCGGGCAGGGCGGTCATGAAGGCAGGATAGGCGTCCGGCCAGGACCGCAGCCGTGCCTGCCTGCGTACCATGAAGACCCATGATTCGACGGGCGCTGTCCGCGCTACTGCTGTTCGCCGTGCTGTTCGGGCTCGGCGTGTGGGCGCTGTGGGCCAGGGGGTGGCTGCCGTGGCAGCAGGAGGCAGGCCCACCATCCCCTCTACCGGCCGCCCAGCCACCTGCCGTTCAGCCACCGATAATGCCGCCCGCGACCGTGCGGCTGCCCGCCCCGGTACCGCCGGTGATCGTCCCTCCCGCTCCCACTCCGGCCCAGCCGCCGGAGGTGCAGCCGGCCCCGGAGACCGTGACGCCGGCTCTGCCGGTGCGGCCGACGGTTCCCGCCCCGCTCCCACAACGACCGGCGGCCCCGGCGGTTCCTTCCAGAACGACGCCCCCGACCAGCAAGTCCGCGCTGGCCCCGCTGAATGCCGTGCGGACGCTCGCCGCTCTGCCGCCCGTGATCCGCGCGCCGGGCTGGGAGTCCCAGTGCGCGGCGCATGCCCGGTACCTGGTGAAGACGGATCGGGGCGAGCACCGCGAGGAACCCGACAGTCCATTCCGCTCGGCCGCGGGCGTGGCCTGCGCGCCCGGCCATTACTTCGTGTCGTCTCAGCCGACCGCGGACCTGGAGCGGGCGGCGGCGTACTGGGCCACCGGGCCGTTTCATTTGCCACAGCTGATCGATCCACGCCTGACCCGCGTGGCCGTGGGGAGCGCGCACGACGGAGCGGGCCGCGTGCAGTCGGCAGTGCTCTTGGATGGCGGACGGGGCCTGACGGGGATCGGAGCCTACCCCGTGCGCTTCCCCGCACCCGGCCGCACGAGTCCGTTCACGACGGCCGCTCCGGCGGAATGGCCGGATCCCCTGCCGTCCTGCTCCGGGTACGCCGGGCCGGTGGGCGCGCCGATAGCGCTGCTGCTGGGGCCGGGACGTCGCGTCACGGGCGCAGCGCTGAAAGTGAATGGGCGGGCGGTCGCCGCCTGCCTGCTGACCCCCGCCTCCTTTCGCGGCGCGTCGACTGGCGACACGCGGGCAGGCCGGAACGTGCTGGCCGCGCAGGGAGGCGCGGTGCTGCTGCCCCGGCGTCCGCTGCCGCCGGGAGCGGCGGTGCACGTGGGGTTCAGCACCGACCGTGGGCGCGTGGGCTGGGCCTTCCACGTGCGCTGAGCGCGGCCCGCGCACGTCATGTGATCCCCGCATGAAAGAAGACGGTCATTCCTGCCGCTGGGCCCACGGGGTACACTCCTGGAGTTGCATCACCCCACCGCAGGAACGGAGACCCCATGAACATCACCCAGGACAAAGTTGTTGAACTCGATTACAAGCTCACGGTGGACGGCGACGTCATCGACCAGAGTGAGCCCGGCGAACCCCTGACGTACCTGCACGGTCACAGCAACATCATCCCCGGACTGGAACGGGCCCTCGAAGGCCACACCACGGGCGATACCGTGCAGGTCACGGTGGCTCCAGAGGACGGCTACGGCGAGCGCGACGAGGAGAACGTCGAGGAACTCGACCGGGCCGACTTCGAGGACGACATCGAGATCGGTGCGACGTACTACGCGCAGGCCGAGGACGGCAGCGTCATTCCCTTCACGGTCATGAGCATCGACGGTGACACTGTGCAGGTGGATTTCAACCCGCCGTTGGCCGGCGAGACCCTCAACTTCGACGTGACCGTGCTCGGCGTGCGCGACGCGACCGGCGAGGAACTCGAGCACGGGCACGCGCACACGCCCGACTCGCACGCCCACTGACCGGCCCGCGAGGCCACGCAGCGGTGCCCCCGGCCAGTCCGGGCGGCACCGCTGTGCTGGTGACGGGTACACTCGCGTGATGCCAGTTCCCGATTCTGTTCACACGATTTCCCCTTTGCCGGTGGGCTGGCCGTGAAGCCGTGGGTGCCGCTGGGCCGCGCACCGATTCCCGGCAGCAAGGATGACCTGCTGCTGTGGCGGCGCGAGGACGAGTTCAGCATCCGCATCAGCGGGTACGTGAGCGAGCTGATGAACAGCCGCCAGCACGCCAGCGAGGAGGCCCTGGCAACCTACGCTGTGCCGCTGATCGCCGACCGCGACGCCGCGCACGTGCTGGTGGGCGGCCTGGGCATGGGCTTCACGCTAGCCGCCGCGCTGCACTCCGCCGGGCCGGACGCCACGGTCACGGTCGCGGAACTGGTGCCCGAGGTCATCGACTGGAACCGGGGGCCGCTTGGGGAGGCCGCCGGTTTTCCCCTTCACGACGCCCGGACGTGCGTGCACGTGGGCGATGTGAGCGCCCTGATCCGCGCGTCCGCCCGCCGTTTCGACGCGGTACTGCTCGACGTGGACAACGGGCCGGAAGGCATGACGCAGTCCGGGAACGACTGGCTGTACAAGCCGCGAGGACTGGCGGCCATCCAGGCGGCCCTGCGTCCAGGCGGTGTGCTGGCTGTATGGAGCGTGGAGGCCGTACCGCGCTTCACCACCGCGCTGGAGCGCGCAGGCTTCGATGTGGACGTCCGCCGCGCCCGCGCCCGCGAAGGCAAGGGCGCCTGGCACACCATCTGGGTGGCGCGCAGCCCCCAGTAAGCGTCACAGGTCTCCAGCGCAGTCTTGGAGGTCGTGAACCCGGAGAGTGCGGATCACCCGTCCTTCCATGCGTCCGCCCGTCCGAGGAACCTAGCGGCTGATCTGTGTCAGGGTCAGGGTGAAGGAACCGTCCCCGTTGACTTCTTTGACCAGCCCGACGCCGCGCGCGTACCACAGCGTGACCGTGGTGTCGCGGTTCATGGCCTCGGCCGCACCGGCAGGCAGGGTCGTACCCGGCGGCACCGTCAACTTATGCTTCGTGATCGTCTCGACGCGGAATGCGGTGAAGGTTCCGGCAGGCGTCGTGACCGTCTCCTGGGCGGCAATGCGGCTCTGCGACGTGCTGTTCATGGTCACGCCGGACACCGTCGTGACCCGGCTGAGACCGGGCCAAGTCTTCCCGACCTTCCATTGGCTAGCGGGCGGCATGGTTCCGGAATCGGCCTGAAGGGCGCCCGTACCCGGCCCGAATGACGCCGTCAGGCCCTGCTCCGTGCATGTCCAGGTGGTCGTGCTGGACACGCCTGAGAACGTGCTCTGCACGACCACCGTGTCTCCTTCCACAGTGGCTGACGTGATCATGGTGGCCGTCCGGCCGCCGACGACCAGGTCGAAGGTGCGGGTGCCGCCGGTCACGAAACCGTCCGGATCGCACTCGGCGTGGGCGGCACCGGCGAGGAGGGCCAAACTCAGGATCAAGGCGGTCGTGACGGATCGGCGCATGTTTGACATCCAGGCAGAGGAACCAGAATCAGCCCACACGGCCCGGCCACAGCGAGCCAGAAAACCCAGGCGCCGTGCCCTCAGGGCGTCAGCCGGTGCCGGTCGCGGGGGAACGCGCGGGCGTAGCGGACGTTGCTGATGCCCAGCAGCTTAGCGGTCAGGCGCTCCGCCCCGATGGCGAAGCCGCCGTGGGGCGGCATGCCGTACTTGAAGACCTCCGTGTAGCCCTCCAGTGATGCCGGATTGAGCTTGTACGACGCGATGGAGTCCATAAGCATGCCGTGGTCGTGGATGCGCTGCCCGCCGCTGGTGATCTCGATGCCACGGAACAGCAGGTCGTAACCGCGCGTGAGGTCGGTGCTCAGGCTGCCGTCCGGGTTGGCGTCCGGATGTGCGTAGAAGGGCCGCGCCGCGCGGGGGTACTTGGTGACGAACACGAAGTCGCTACCCTCAGTTTCCGCGTAGTGCTGTGAGAGCAGGCGCTCGGCTTCCGGGTCGAGGTCCTTGCCTCCCACGTGATGCCCGTACTTCTCGGTGACCAGCGCGCGGGCGTCCAGCAGGGTGATGCGCGGAATGTGCGCGGGCACGTCGGGAATGGTCGCGCCGAGCAGGGTGAACTCGTACTGAGCGCGCTCCCTCAGGCGCTGCATAATGGCGGCCAGCACGCGGTTCTGCAGCGCCATGACGTCTTCCTCGTCGGTGATGAAGCCCATCTCGACGTCCAACGACAGGTACTCGTTCAGGTGGCGGCTGGTGGCGTGCTCCTCGGCGCGGTACACGGCCGCGACCTCGAACACCCGCTCGAACACGCCCACCATGATCTGCTTGTACAGCTGCGGACTCTGCGCCAGGAACGCCGGGTGCCCGAAGTAGTCGATGGGAAACAGGTTCGCGCCGCCCTCCGCACCAGCCGACACTATCTTCGGCGTGCTGATCTCGGTGAAGCCCTCGGTGATCAGGTGATCGCGGAAGCCCGCGACGAGTTCCGCCTGCACCTTCAGGGCCGCGCGTTCTTTCAGGCCGCGCACCGTGACCACGCGGTAGTCGAGCATGGTCTCGGGGTTCACGTTCCATTCCATCTTGGGGATCTCGACCGGCGGGGCCTCCACGGACGCGCTGATCACGCGGAAGTCCTCGACCTGCACCTCAAAGCCGCCCGGCGCCTTGGGGTGCGCCTTGACCTTGCCCACGACTTCCACGCTGCTCTCCGCCAGGGGCAGGCTCAGGCCACTGCCCACGCACTGCGTGATGCCGGACACGTCGCGCAATACCACGAACTGCACGCCGCCCAGGTCACGCCGGGCATGCACGAAGCCCTGTAGGCGTACCGTCTGCCCGTCGTGCGCGGCGAGGTCACGGGTCAGGGTGCGGGGCAGGGGTTGGGCGGGACGGTCGGTGCTGGCTTCGGGTGTGGTCGTCATAGGGCTCCTTGGGGGCATTGCTGAAACACCCCCGACTCCGTGGCGGGGTCGGGGGCGCGGTATGCGGCGAGGCGTCCCCTAGCGAGGATCGTCATTCACGGTATTCTCGGCCGCGATCATGCCGGGCAGTGTAGCCGCCCCGCGCAGGCAGGGTCAACGCTGCGGCTAGGCAGCCCTACCACAGCCGCACGCCCGGCACGAAACTCACGGCCAGCAGGAAGATCACCAGGCCCAGACCCAGCATGACCAGGATCGGGAGCCAGACCGACTGCGGCGTCTCGCCTGCCACCAGCAGAGCGGCCCCAGGGGCGAGCGTGTATCCCGCTTCCTTCAGCGCCGTTTCGACCTCCATCGGGACGACCGCCGGGCCGGTATGCACGATGCCCTGCACAGTATGCGGCCCCCGGCGCAGACACCCATCGGCCGCCCCGCTGCATCCCGCCGGGATGAAATGGTCGCTGACGACCACCAGCACCGGCTCCGTCGCCGTCCGGCCGGACGCGGGCCACAGGGCGTACTCAATGAAGTCACCCCCGGCCGCCGGATCGTGCGACCCGACGTACACATACTCCCCCGTCGCCACGCCGCTCAACCGGACGAACCGGGCGCCGCCCAGGCCGGAGTGCGCGACCTGATCCATGCTCAGGATCTTCAAGTGCACACTTCGCACGCTGTCGCGCAGCCCGCCGATGCCGTAGGTTCCGAACCCGTACAGGGCCGCGATGAGCACCAGCGTCCGCAGCAGCCAGGAGGCCGTCGGTACCGCCAGAACGAACATGATCCCGTCAGTCTGACAGCGTGACGCGGTGTCCGCTGCGGCAGATGCGGACGGCCCGGTATCTTCGGCGCATGACCCCTGACTTCGCCCTCGCCGGAAGCTCGCTGTGACGGCGGCCCGGCTGACCCGGCCCCGCTCATTGCTGTTCGCCCCAGGGAACCGTCCGGAACTGATCGCCAAGCTCCCCAGATCGCAGCCGGACGCCGTGGTGATCGATCTAGAAGATGCCATTCCCGCTGGCGCGAAGTCTGCCGCCCGCTCGGTCGCGCGCGACGCCGCCCGCGACTTGATCGCCGCCGCGCCGCACCTGCCGGTGTTCCTGCGCGTCAATGCGCTTCACACGGAGGAGTTCACGGACGATCTGGCCGTGCTCACGCCGGAACTCGCGGGCGTGGTCGTGCCGAAACTGGAATCGGCGGCCGACGTGCGCTCGGTGGTGGCCGCGCTGGGCGCACACGGCCTGGAACTGCCGCTGCTGGCAGGCCTGGAGACTGGGGCGGGCGTGTGGCACGCGCTCGACATCCTGTGCGAGGACGCGGTGAACTGGGCGTACTTCGGGGCGGAGGACTACGTGGCCGACCTGGGCGGCGCGCGCACGCCCGGCGGGCTGGAGGTGCTGTACGCCCGATCGACGGTGGCGCTCGCCGCGCGGCTGGCGGGCGTACCCGCGCTGGATATCGTGGTCACGGCCCTGAACGATCCGGCCACCTTCCGCGCGGACGCCGCGCAGGGTCGGGCTCTGGGCTACGCCGGGAAGCTGTGCATCCATCCAGCCCAGGTGGCCCTGGCGCACGAGGTCTTCGGCGCGACCGCCGCCGAGGTCAGCCGCGCCCGCGCCCTGCTGGACGCCGCGCATACCGCCGCCACCGCCGGGCACGGGGCCTTCAGTTTCGAGGGACAGATGGTGGACGAACCGATGCTCGCCCGCGCGCGCGCCATCCTGGCGCAGGAGGCCGGAGATGAATGAGGATCTGGATCGCCCGCAGGGCCGCTGGTTCGAGGAACTCCCGGTCGGCACGGTCATCCGGCACCGCGTGCGGCGCACCGTCACGGAATCGGACAACATCCTGTTCACGACGCTCACCATGAACCCGCAGCCGCTGCACCTGGATTTCGAGGCGGCTGCGCACAGCGAATTTGGCCGCCCGCTATTCAATTCGATGATGACCCTGGCCTTGCTGGTCGGCCTGAGCGTTCACGAGCTGAGCCTGGGCACCCTGGTCGCCAATCTGGGCCTGACGGACGTGGTGTTCCCGCACCCCGTCTTCCACGGCGACACCCTCCACGCCGAGTCCGAGGTGGTCGAGGCGCGGCACAGCCGCTCAAGGCCCACGCAGGGGGTCGTGACCGTCGAGCACCGCGCGTTCAACCAGCGGAATGAACTGGTCGCGCAGTGCCGGCGGACGATGCTGATGCGGCGGCGGCCTCAGGAGAGCTGAGTTACGCCTGAGCGAGGGCCTTCAGTTGCGAGTCGGCATTCTCGGTGACGAGGCCCCCGTGATACGCGAGGATGGTCTGCACGTCGAGCCCGGCGAGCTTCTTCACGGACGCCAGTGCTGTGGGCATGTCCGGCGTGGCCCGCTCGTTCGGGCCGTTCAGCCGGCCGTCCTGCGAGGTGAGGGCGTCCCCGGTGATCAGGGTCTTGCTGCCGGTCACGTACACGCTGGCATGCCCAACGGTGTGCCCCGGCGTGGCGATGATGCGGAGGCCGCCCGGCAGTTCCTCGCCGTCGTGCAGAGCGCGCGTGACCGGCACCTTCACTGGCGGGCGGGTGAGCATCGCGCGCCGGGCCGGGTCGAGATCCGGGTCGGCCAGCAGCTTCTGCGTCTCCGCCTCGCTGGGCAGTTTCTGCGAGCGCTTCTCCCCCGTGATGTACGGCACCTCGTCCTCCAGGGCCAGCACGGCCGCCCCAGTCTGGCCGACGATGGCCTCCAGGCTGCCGATATGGTCGAGGTCGTGGTGCGTCACGATGATCTGCTTCACGTCGGCCAGCGAGAACCCGGCCTCGCGCAGCTGCGCGTCGATGGTGTCCTTCATGCCGGGCAGCCCGGTGTCCACCAGGGTCAGCGTGCCGTCCGGCATGACGATGGCCGACGGGCGGAACACCATGTGGTTGCCATTCACGGTGGATTCGAGGTCGAAGACGATCAGGTCATTCACGCGCTTCATGCCGTCAAGGTACGCCTACCCGGCCCGTTTGAGCTTGCCCGTTCGTTTAGCCCACGTTTCCGCCTTGCCGAACACGAACAGGCCCAGCGGAATGGTCACCGCGCCGAAGGCCAGCAGGATGCCCAGTTCCGGCAGTACCGCGCCCAGGCCCACACCCGGCTCGAAGGTCGTGCCCGTGCCGTTCACGCCCAGGATCTTGCGACAGGCGTCCAGCGCGTACGTGGCGGGCGACAGCGCGCTGATCGGCTGTATCCATGCCGGCAACACGCTCACCGGGTAGTACACGCCGGAGATCAGGAGGAACACCGCCTGGATGATGTTGGTGGCCTGCGCGCCGTTCTCGGTGCTCATGACCGGCAGCACCGCCGCCATCAGCCCGATACCCATGAAGCCCAGCGAGGCCACCATGAACACCACCAGGCACTCCAGCACCTGCACGAAACTCGCGCCGATATTCACGAACAGGCCCATGAACAGGAACACCAGCACGCCGCGCAGCAGCGCATACGCCCCCGCGAACAGGCTCACGCCGACCAGGTGCGTCAGACGGCTCACTGGGGCCATGAAGGTGTACTCGATGGTGCCCTCCCAGCGCTCGTAGCTGATCGAGTTGGCGATCTCGCCAAAGAGGCGGCCCAGGAACGACCACATGACCGCACCCAGCAGCAGCGTGAGCGTCAGGCGTGGGTCGTGCGCGGCCACGCCGATCAGCATGATCGACGCCGCCGACACCATGTCGTAGAAGGTGAACACCAGCACCCACGACCAGTACCGGCGGGTCAGGTGGTAGTCGCGGAACACGAAGGCCAGTGCCGCGCGGAACTGGTGCGCCAGCGTGCCGGGCGTCGTGCGGGCCGGATCGGGCACCGGCGTGGGTGGGGAAGCGTGCGGGGTGGTCATGCGGTCTCCTTCTCGTCGAGTTCCTCGCCAGTCAATTCGATGAAGGCGTCTTCCAGGGTCTTGCCCGGTCCGGCCAGCGCGCGGAGTTCCTCGGCCGTGCCCTCGGCCACGAAGCGGCCGCCGCTGATGAACGCGATGCGGTCGCACAGCCGCTCGGCCTCCGGCATGTCGTGCGTGGTCAGGATGATGGTGGCGTCGTGGACGTCGCGGAGTTCCAGCACGAACTCCTGCACGTCCCGCCGGGACTTCGGGTCGAGGCCAGTGGTCGGCTCGTCCAGCAGCACCACGATGGGGCTCGTCAGGAACGCGCGGGCGATGGCGACTTTCTGCTGCATCCCCCGCGACATCTCTTCGAGCGGCTCCTGAAAGGCCTTGTCTTTCAACCCCAGGCGGCGCAGTGTTACCAGCGCCCGTTCCTCGGCCACGTGCCGGTCGAGACCGTACAACTGCGCGGAATACAGCAAATTCTCCCGTGGCGAGAGCTTCTTGTAGAACGCTGCGTCCACCGACACGCGGTTCAGCAGCCGTCGCACCTGCGCCTCGTCCCGCACCACGTCCAGGCCGAAAATACTCACGCTGCCCTGATCCGGGATCAGCAGCGTGCTCATGGCGCGGATCAGGGTGCTCTTGCCGCTGCCGTTGGGGCCGAGCACGCCGTAGATCTCGCCCCGGCGCACATGGAAAGTCACGTCGTCCACGGCGCGGCTCTCGGTGAACTGCGGCCGGAGCAGGGTGCCGCCGGACTTCTTCCGGAAGCCCTTCACGAGATGCTGGACGTCCAGCGCGATCTCACGATCACTCAAGTCACGGTTTGGCGCGGACAGGTCAGGCGCCGCTGCACTGAGAACAGTCAGGGTCATGGAGGAACCTCCGGTTGGCAGGGGAAAGGACGAAGTCAGGCCACACGCCCCAGCGGGCGGCGCACGCGCGAGGCCGGCGCCTCAACGCTTCAGGAAGATGACGTCGTCCTTCATCGCTGCCCAGCGTAGCGGGAACGCCGAGCCGACGCGATACGCGTAACGGCGTACGGACAGGCCCGCACCACATCACGGCAGATAGGGTGACGGGCTGAACTGGCGTTTGCCCTGTTTGCCCCATATTCAGCGCTACTCTGCAAGTCTTCGACGCTCACCGGGGAAAGAGGTTAAAAACCGCAGCGTCCCGCCCTACAAGTAAACCGAGTGCCATCGTGCGCGCAGCGCGCGGGCAGTGACGGCGTGAACGCAAAGGGCGAAGACGCCCCACGGAAACGAGGCCGCCACGGGGCCAGCCGGATGACAACAGCGACCACATGCCCAGCGCAGCGCTACTCCCCCTGCCCCTTTGGGGTAGGGGGTTGGGGGTGGAGCTACTCAGCCGCGATACCGCGCAATCAGCGAGTCCATCGTCGCGTCCATTCCCTCATCCACCCGCTGCCGGGAAGGGTCGGCGTCGTACCACGCCATGATCTCCTGCGCGCCCTGCCAGAAGGGAATGGTGCACATGAATTCCGGCACGATGCGTTTGATCTTGCTGTTGTCGAAGATCATGGAATGCGCCTTGTCGCCCAGCAGGCCCGCACCCCAGTCGGGGTCGGCGGCGGCGATGGCGTCGCTGGGAATGTGGACGAGGTCGGCGGTGACGCCGGCCGCCTGGGCGACGGTGTGGTAGATGGCGTTCCAGGGAAGCCACTCATCGCCGGTGATGTGGTACGTCTCGCCGATGGCGGCCGGATGCCCGAGGAGCGGCACGAAGCCCTTGGCGAAATCGGCGTGGTGCGTGAGCGTCCACAGGGACGTACCGTCGCCGTGGACGACGACAGGTTTGCCCTGCCGCATGCGGTTCACGACGGTGTATCCGCCGTCGAAGGGAAGCAGCGTGCGGTCGTAGGTGTGCGAGGGCCGGATGATGGTCACGGGGAAACCATCGTCGCGGTAGGCGCGCAGCAGGCGGTCTTCGCAAGCGATCTTGTTCCGGGAGTATGGCCAGAACGGGTTGCGCAGCGGCGTGCTCTCGGTGACGGGCAGGGTCTGCGGTGGCGTCTGGTACGCGCTGGCCGACGAAATGAAGACGTACTGCCGGGTGCGGCCCGTGAAAAGCTTCAGGTCGGTTTCGATGTGCTCCGGGGTGAAGGCCACCCAGTCGACGACCGCGTCGAAGTCGTGATCGGCCAGCGCCGCCATGACGCTGGCAGGGTCGCGGATGTCGCCGTGCAGGACGTGCGCACCCTCTGGGGTGGGGCGGGAGGATTCGCCACGGTTCAGCAGGTACAGTTCCACGCCCCGCCCTAAGGCGAGCTGGGTGCTGGCGCTGGAGATGATGCCGGTGCCGCCAATGAACAGGACTTTCATGTGTTCCCTCCGGGAAGTGGTCTGTCGCCACTCTAGCGCCGGGGTGCCCGCCTCAGTCGGTGCCGCTGAGGGATTCAGGCGTACCCATGAACAGGTTGTTGATGCTCTCGCACAGGGTCGGGTGCGCGAAGGTGGTGTTCCGCAGGGCACTGGCGCTCAGGCCGCCCTGCAGGGCGAGTTGCAGCGCCCCCATGATCTCGCCGCCTTCCGGCCCCAGAACGGTCGCGCCGAGCAGCAGGTCGCTGGCGTCGTCCACCACGGCGCGCATCAGGCCAGCCGTTTGACCGGTCTCGATGGCGCGGGCCACGCTGGTCATCGGGAGGGTATAGATACGGGTGGCGCGGCCCAGCGTGCGGGCCTGCTGCCGGTCGAGGCCGACGCGGGCGAGTTGCGGATCGGTAAACAGCGTGTACGGCACGATCCGGTTCCTGGTGCTGCGCTGCTGGCCGTGCAGCAGTGCGTCCCGGACAATCCGGTGGTCGTCGTAGGAGATGTGAGTGAAGGCGGGGCCGCCCTTGATGTCGCCCAGAACGTAGACGCCATCGGCCGCCCTGAGGTGCTCGTCCACGACGATGAACCCGTGCCGGTCGAGGGCCGCGCCGGCGGCCTCCACGTTCAACGTGCCTGTATTCGGCGTGCGGCCCACAGCGACGAGCAGGTGCGAGGCGGTCACGCTGACCTCGCTGCCGTCAGGACTGGTGACATCCAGCACGACCTCCGCGCCGTGGCGGGCGACCTGACGGGCCCTGGTGCCGAGATGGAAGGTCACGCCCTCGCCTTCCAGCGCGGTTTTCAGCGCCTCCACCACGTCCTCGTCCTCGCGGGGCAGCAGGCGGGCGCCGTTCTCGACCACGGTCACGCGGCTGCCCAGGCGGGCGTACAGTTGCGCAAATTCCAGGCTGATGTACCCGCCGCCCAGGATCAGCAGGTGGGTGGGGAGCACTCGCAGCAGCAGGATGTCCTTCGAGGTCAGCGCGCCGACGTCCCGAACGCCGGGCAGGTCGGGCCAGCGGGGGCGGGCACCGGCATTGATGAACACATGCCCCGCCCTCAGGGTCTGGGTGCCGCCCCCGTCCAGCGTAACCTCGACCTGCCGCGTGCCCGTGAAGCGTGCGTCGCCGCGCAGCAGCGTGACTCCGGCCCGGCGCAGGCCCGCCTCGCTGCCCTCGCGGAACTCCGTCACGATGCGCTGGGTGCGATCCACGATCCGGCCCAGATCCACGGTCACGTCGGCCATCACGCCCAGGTCGGCGGACGAGCGGGCCAGGTGCGCGGAGCGGGCGCTGGCGATCATGGTTTTCGTGGGGGTGCAGCCCTCGTTCACGCAGGTGCCGCCGACGTGCTCGCGTTCGATCAGGGTCACCTGCCAGCCTGCGCGGGCGAGCGCTCCGGCCAGCGGGCCGCCCGCCTGCCCGGCCCCGATGACGATGGCGCTGGACTTCATGGGACTGGCCTTCTCAGACATGGGCGGCGATCCGGGCGATGGCAGGAATGTGGTGGATGGGGTTCATGTCAGCCTCCGGAGCACAGGGGAGCGGAGGTGATCCGTCCCACGCTCCCTCTCCAGGGCTACGGGCGCGGACTCACCGGAGTTCAATCGTGCCACCTGGAAGCTCAGGACAGCCCGGTTCACGTCCATGGATCGCCCAGACCCTCTACAGTCGGGTCATGAGCGACGCGGACACCAGGACGAAGGTCATCTACGACGGGCACATCGTGCGGCTGGAATTGCTGGACGGCAAGTGGGAGATCGTGCGGCATGCCGACGCCGTGGCCGTGCTGGCCCTGAACGACGCGGGCGAGATGCTGCTGGTACGGCAGGAACGGCGGGCGGTCGGCGCCTTCACGGTGGAGGCCCCGGCCGGTCTGGTGGACGCGGGCGAGGACGCCGCGGCGGCCGCCCGCCGGGAACTTCAGGAGGAAGCGGGGCTGGACGGCGACATGGAGATGCTCACGCACTTCTACGCCAGCCCCGGCTTCTGCGACGAGGCCCTGACGGTCTTCCACGCCACGAACCTGCGCGAGAGCAAGCTGCCGCACGACGACGACGAGGACATCGAGGTGCTGTGGATGAAGCCCCAGGCGGTGCTGGACGGCCTGCGGAGCGGCACGCTGGTGGGCAGCGCGTCCACCGTCACGGCGGCGCTGTACGGCCTGCTGAGGGCTGCGCCGATGGACACTGGACGATGAAGACCTACGTCTCCCCTGCCCAGCGGCCGGACACGGAGACGGTCGTGGCGGTGGGCTCCTTCGACGGCGTGCACCTGGGGCACCAGGCACTGATCGCGCAGCTCAAGGCGAAGGCGCGTCAGCACCGCGTGCCGAGCGTGGTGTACACCTTTGATCCTCCCACGCGTGTGCTGATGCAGGGCGTGGAGTTCCTCTCGACCCTGCCGGAGAAACTGGATCTGCTGGCCCGGTACGGCGTGGATGAGGTGGTGGCCGTGCCCTTCACGACAGAGTTCGCGGCGCGGCCGAAAGACGCCTTCCTGGACGACCTGCGCACGCTGCGACCCCGCACGGTTGTGGTGGGCGAGGATTTCCATTTCGGCCGGGGCCGGGCCGGGGGCGTGGACGACCTGCGGCTGGTCGCCCCCGAGGTCGTGACATTGCCCATGCACCAGCTGGGCGGTGAGGACATCAAGAGCACCCGGATCCGCGAGTACCTCAAGGAGGGTGACGTGGCGGGCGCGCAGCGGCTGCTGGGCCGCCACTACGACGCGCAGGGTGTGGTCGTGCAGGGCGACCGGCTGGGCCGCACCATCGGCTTCCCCACGGCCAACATCAGCGTGCCGGACGGCAAGGCGCTGCCGCTGGGCGTGTTCGCAGTGGTGGTGATCGGTGATCCGTCCCTGCCGCGAGGGGGCCGCTGGCATGGCGTGGCGAACGTGGGCTTCCGCCCGACCGTGAACGGCAAGGCGCGCCGCTTCGAGGTGAACGTCTTCGACTTCAACGGCGACCTGTACGGGCAGGAGTTGCAGGTCAAGTTCTTCCAGTACCTGCGCGGTGAGCAGAAGTTCGGTGGACTGGACGAACTGAAGGCCCAGATCGCGCGGGATGCCCAAGCGGCCAGGGACGCGCTGAAGGACGTGCGCTAGGGTCAGCGGCTGGATTTGAACTTCGTCAGCGTCCACTCGCCGAAGCCGTCCATGATCCCGGCGTCACCCATGCCGCTGTACAGGTGCGTCGGGTAGCCGAGGCGCGGATCGAAGCTGATCCGCACCTCGGGGCAGGGCGTCATCCGCCGCGCGGCCAGCGTCCGGGCGAGGTCGTCGAAGCGCGCCTCGATGGTCTTGAGGGCCAGCGGGTTGGGTGCGCCTTCCTGGCCGGGCAGGATCGCGGTCGCCACGGCGCGGCCTGCCCGGACGGTCACGCGCGTGTCGGGGAACAGCACGGGCGCGGCAATCTGGTGCACGTCGTAGGTGTAGTCGCGAACCGCGGCGGCCGTCCAGCGGGCCTGGGCGGCCTGGAGCTGCCGGGTCAGGGCCGCGAAGTCGGGGCGGACATAACCGTCGCGGCAGGCACGCGGCAGGACGGGAGCGCCGCCACCTCCGGCGTGGGCGGGGGTGACGCTCAGGGTGGCGAGGGCCAGCAGCGCAGCAGCGAATCGGCGTGACATGTGGGTCAGCGTACCGGGCGCGTCTGACGCTCCGCTGAGGCGCTCAGGGCTGCGGCGTGAACCCGGTGAGGCGCCAGCCGCCAAAGCCGTCCGCGATGGCCTGCTGCTCGATGGCCCACGCCAGGCTAGAGGGATGCCCGTCCGCCGGATCGTAGGTGGCGCTCACCGTCAGGCAGTCCGTCGTCTTCACGCCGTCAATCTGCTGAGCGACGCGGGCGAACATGTCCTCGACGGTGCCGAGACTCTGAATGCCATCCGGGATGACGGCCGTGACCTGCCCGGCCTGGATCGTCACGGTGAGGAGCTGCACCGGCGCAAACCCGGTGTACTGCATGACGTACGTATAGTTCGCCGTTCCCGCCGCCTGCCAGCGCACCCGCGCGGCGTTCAGGTCGCGGGTCAGGGCCACCGTATCGGACCGCACGTATCCGGCCACGCACTTCGCCGACGTCGGCAGGCCGCACCCTGCCAGGCCGAGCGCCGCGCAGACGATCAAGGGCAGGTAAGGGCGCATAGCTCCATGGTACGCAGCGGGAACGTGGCGTGGCGCTGCAATGGTGTGCGCACCCCGGCGCTACGCTCGGGGCATGACGTCCTCCTCCACCCTGCCCGATACCCTGGAACTCGGGTATTCCTTCTGCCCGAACGATACCTTCATCTTCCACGCGCTGCACGCCGGGCTGGTGCGGGGGCCTCTGCCGGTGCGCGAGGTGCTGGAGGACGTGCAGACGCTGAACGAGTGGGCCGTCCAGGGCCGCCTGCCCATGACGAAGATCAGTTACCGCGCGTACTTCGAGGTGATGGAGCAGTACGTGGCCCTGCGGGCGGGCGGGGCACTGGGCCGGGGGGTGGGGCCGCTGATCGTCACCCGCGGGAGCGTGGACGACCTGAATGGAAAGGTGGTGGCGTCGCCCGGCGCGCTGACCACCGCCGAGCTGCTGCTGCGGATGGTCTTTCCTCAGGTCGAGGTCGTCAGGATGCGCTACGACGAGGTCATGCCGGCCGTGCAGCGCGGCGAATATCAGGGTCAGGGTGTGGACGCCGGGCTGATCATCCACGAGTCGCGCTTCACCTTCCAGAACTACGGCCTGACGAAGCGCCTTGACCTGGGCCAGTGGTGGGAACAGGACACCGGCCTGCCCCTGCCCCTGGGCGCAATCCTGGTGCGGCGTGACCTGCCCCTCGACACCCAACGGGGTCTGAACGCGGCCGTGCGGGCCAGCCTGGACTATGCGTACGCGCATCCGGACGCGGCCCGGACGTACATCCGGCAGCACGCGCTGGAGATGTCGGACGCGGTCATGCAGGCGCATATCGACCTGTACGTAAACGAGTTCAGTCTGGATGTGGGCGACGAGGGGGAACGGGCGGTGCAGGAGCTGTACCGCCGCGCGGCCAGTCTGGGTGCGGTTCGTCCGGGTGAACAGCCGCTCTTCGTAGACGTCTGACAGCGGTCACTCACCCCGCCCGGCTCCGTTGACGGTGAACGGATGGAACGGTTCCCATGACTCGCCCAGCGCCCGCCCTACCTTCGGAGCGTCCGGCGGATCAAGGTCAGGCCGTTCAATTGGGCTCCATACCCTTCCGAGTGTTTCTGTCCTCGGTCAGAGGGCGTATTCGTCTGGAACCCTGTTGTCCCCTCCACCACCCCTTGTCTGTCTGGCGCGCCGCCGGACGGCAGACGTTCCGCGTGCTCCAACACCGGACGGTAATTCCCCTGAACATGGGCGGATGAGCGGCATGTCGAGGAGATGAGTGGATCTTCAGAGAAGCTGGAATGCCATCCGGATCGCAACAAGAGTGCACAGATGAACACCGGTGCAATCCCCGTCCAGTCGCTTCGCTCCGCGTGGTCGGCGTGAAAATTGTAAGAACTTAGTGGACTTTCCTAGGATAGGCTTGGCGGGTGACGGCGACGAAACCAGGTGCACCGGCAATTCCAGCCGTAGAGGTGCGCGGCCTGTACAAGAGGTACGGATCCACCGCAGTTCTCGAGGATGTCCATATGATCGTCCGGGCGGGTGAGGTGTACGCCCTGACCGGCCCGAACGGTGCGGGGAAAACCACCTTGATCCGCACCATGACCGGCCTGGCCTTCCCCACCGACGGCGAGGTGCGCCTGCTGGGCCGCGATGTGCACTCGGACGGCTCGCGCGCCCGCGCATACCTGGGGGCGGTGGTGGAGGCTCCCGCGAAGTTCTACCCGCAGCTGACCGGCACGCAGAACCTGCAGGTGCACGCGAACCTGTCCACCATGGCGCCGGGAGGCCGCCGGATAGGGCGCGAGCGCTTGCGTGAGGTCATGGCGCTGCTGGAACTCACGCGCATGGCCGACCGCAAGGTGCAGGAGTACTCGCTGGGCCAGCGCCAGCGGCTGGGCGTGGCGAGCGCGATCCTGGCCGAGCCGAAGGTGCTGATCCTCGACGAGCCGACCAGCGGCCTGGATCCGCTGGGCATCGGCCTGATCCACCGGATCGTGACCAGCCTGGCGACCAGCGGCTGCGCGGTGATCCTCAGCACGCACCACCTGCGGGAAATCGCGACGTACGCGCATACGGTGGGCATCCTGACCGGTGGCCGGCTGGTCGATACCGTGGATCTGCGGGCCAGGCAGGCGGCGTACCGCTTCCGGGTCGATGATCCGGTCGCGGCGGCGGCCGTGCTGGAGCGCTTGCCCTTCGTGCGCAAGGTCAGTACGCGCACGCCGTACGCGATCGCGCACCTGGGCGGCGAATCCCGCGTGCCCGACGCCCTGGCTCACCTGGGTGCCGAGGGCATCCGGGTGTTCGAGGCGAGCCCGGATCATTTCGACCTGTACGAGTACTACCGCGAACGCGTGGAGCAAGCCTGATGATGCCCGTATCCCATGAGGCTGCGCCGTGTGCTGGCCCCGCTGATTCCGTGCCTGGAGGCCGCCCATGCTGACCCTGCTGATGTTGGAGTACCGCAAACTGTTTGGGGCACGCAGCGTGAAACTGGCGCTGCTGGTCACGTTCCTGCTGCCGCTGGTGTGGGCCTTCGCGCCGCGCCTGAACACCCTGATCCGCGTGAACCTGATCAGCGGGTGGCAGCTCCCGGCCGTGAGCATCGGCGTGACCATCCAGTACCTGCTGCCGCTGTTCATCGCGCTGACGGTGGCCGAGATGATCGGTTCGGAGGTCTCGCAGGGCACCCTGGCCCCGCTGCTGCTGCGGCCGGTGGACCGCACCAAGGTCATTGCCAGCAAGCTGATCGTGGCCCTGACCTACCCCTTCTTGCTGCTGATCACCACGGTCGCCGGGTCGCTGCTGGCGGGCATTCCGCTGGGCTTCGGCACCTTCCTGGGTGGCACCGGCCTGGGGCCAGGGCTGTTCGTGGGTGTGGGGCAACTGTCGGGTGGCGCGGCCTTCGCCGAGGTGGTACGCGGCACCGCCCTGGCGGGCGTGGCCCTGATGCCCATCGCGGCGCTGTCCCTGCTGTACGGCGTGCTGTACCTGAACACGGCGGCGGCGGCCCTGGCGACCTTCGCCACGCTGATCCTGATGCGCCTGCTGGTCGTGTTCCCGGAGACCATCCAGCGCATCCTGCTGACCTCCCATCTGGGCGTCTACGCGCAGCAGGGCGACATCGCGCAGCCGTTGATCCTGCTGCTGATCTACACGCTGGGCTTCGGCCTGATGAGCATCTTCGCCTTCGACCGCCGCGACGTCTGAGCTGCTGGGCGAACCAGGGAGGGCCACGTGTCCTCCCTTTCGCTGTGGCCCCGACGGTAGCCTGAGGCCATGACCGCGCCCATGAACCTGACCGAGGGCGGCAGCCTGTACGACCGGATCGGGCCGGACGCCCTGGCGGCGCTGGTGGGGGCCTTCTACCGCCGGGTAGCGGCCGATGCGGATCTCGCGCCGATCTTCCCGGCCGACCTGGGCCTCACCGCCGAGAAACAGGTCGCGTTCCTGACGGGCTTCCTGGGGGGGCCGCCGCTGTACCACCAGCGCTTCGGGAACCCCATGCTGCGGGCCCGGCACCTTCCACACGAGATCACGCCCCGCCGTGCGAAGGCCTGGCTGGCGTGCATGTCGGCCGCCCTGGCCGACACCCATCAGATTGCCCAGGCCGAAGCGCAGGAACTGTACGCGGCGCTGGCGCGCGTGGCCGCCCACATGGTCAATACCCCGGACACCGCGACCGAGAGGTAAACACCTCCTGCGCTGGCGCACATGGACAACTCTTTCCATTTGACTAGTACGGTGGATGCCGCGCACAGAGCGCTTAATTAAACTGCGCAGCATGACCCAACCCAGTATCGATGACCTGCGCAGTGAGGTCGATCAGATCAACCGCGAGCTCCTCACCCTGCTGTCCCGCCGCGGCGAGGTCGTCGCGCAGATCGGCCACGCCAAGACCCAGGAGGGCCGCCCGAACCACTACGACCCGGCCCGGGAGGACAAGCAGCTCAAGGAAATCGAATCCCTGAACCCCGGCCCGTTCACGGGCGCGGCCGTCAAGGCGATCTTTAAGGAGATCTTCAAGGCCAGCCTAGCCCTGGAGGAATCCAACGACAAAAAGCAGCTGCTAGTCTCCCGCAAGGTCAAGAGTGACGACACCGTGCTCGACATCGACGGCGTGCGGATCGGCGGCGGTGAGGCCCCCATCGTCATCGCCGGGCCCTGCTCGATCGAGTCCGAGGAACAGATGGAGCAGACCGGGGCGTTTCTCGCGGCGCGGGGCATCAAGATCCTGCGCGGCGGTGCGTACAAGCCCCGCAGCAGCCCCTACGGCTTCCAGGGCATGGGCGTCGATGGCCTGATCATCGGCAACCGCGTCGCGAAGGAACACGGAATGCTGTTCATCACGGAAGTCATGGACACGCGGGACGTGGAGATCGTCGCGGAGTACGCCGACATCCTGCAGGTGGGCGCGCGGAACATGCACAACTTCGCCCTGCTGCGCGAGGTGGGCCGCGCCCGCCGCCCCGTGCTGCTCAAGCGCGGCCTGAGCGCCACCATCGAGGAGTGGCTGTACGCCGCCGAGTACATCCTCTCGGAGGGTAACAACGAGGTCATCCTGTGCGAGCGCGGCATCCGCACCTTCGAGAAGTGGACGCGCAACACCCTCGATCTGTCGGCGGTGGCGCTCGCCAAGCAGGAAACGCACCTGCCGGTCATCGTGGACGTCACGCACGCCGCCGGACGCCGTGACCTGCTGATCCCGCTGGCGAAGGCGGCCCTGGCGGTCGGCGCGGACGGCATTCACGTCGAGGTTCACCCCAGCCCCGCCACGGCCCTGAGCGACAACGAGCAGCAGCTCGACTTCGCCGGGTACGACGCCTTTGCCGCCGCGCTCTCCAGCCTGCTGAAGGTGCCCGCGACCGTCTGACAGCGTTCTCTTCACGGCGCCACCCACCGTCCAGGGGGTGGCGCCGTTGCGTGACGGGCTGTTATCCCCCGGTCGCCGACCTCAGCTCGGAACGACTTCTGCGCTGCCCGAGGCTGACGTGCCTGGAGCTGGATCCTGCATGCTCTGAAGGGGGAAGGTATGCAGTTCCTGCACCTCGCCGCGCGCCTCACGGGTCAGGCTGAGGGCCTCCACGGTGAACCCGCCCAGCGGCGGGATACGGCCCTGGACGGCCTCCCACAGCTGATCGGCTCCCCACGGCAGCACGCCCAGGGCCAGCGTCAGGTGTGGGCGGTAGTCCGGGCCGTCGTAGAGCGCGCGGGTGCTGGGGCCCACGCTCAGGATCAGGTCATGCAGCCGCAGCAGGGCCGGATCCGGCTGGCACTCCAGGAAGATCACGCCGGGCAGCCGTTTCCAGCCCTTGATCCGCACGTCGAAGGCAGGCTGATCCCGCAGGGCCTGGCGCAGACTGCCGACCAGTTCCGTGGTACCCAGCGGCGTCTGAAAGGGAGCGCGCAGGTTCAGGTGGGGCGTGCCGAACCCCGACACGTTCAGTTCTGACTGCAGTCGCCGCATCCAGGTGTCCAGGGCCGCAGGCGGCCACGCGACCACCGAATGCAGGGGTCGGGTTCCGTCGATGGCGGCCGGCAGGGTCGTCGTCATGGCTCGTCGTGGGACGGCTCAGCCGATGCGGTACCGGCACACACCCTGGCCACAGGCAATCCGCCGGTCGCGCTGCACGGGCGCGTCCAGCACCTGCAGGTACAGGGTGAGTTCCGATTCGCACAGCTGCGGGTACTGCCGGGCGACCGTCAGGTTCGGGCAGTTGCGTTCCACCAGGTACCACGCGTCGCCGTCCTGCTCGACCTGGGTGTCGAAGCCCTGCTCGTCGAGGCGGGCCGCGAGGGCCCGCACGCGCTCGCCCAGCGGCAGGTGGGTGGGCAATTCACTGCTCAGGCGACTCGCCAGCTCGACATTCCGGGCGTCCAGAACGCGCAGCACCGCGCCACCGCCGAACAGCGACTCGATGTGCCGCAGGACGTCCACGCACAGCGTCGAATAGGACTTCGGGAAGGTGGCCTCACCCCGTTCGGTGAGGGTAAAGACATGCTGGGGCCGACCACGCCCGCCGGGCCGCTCGGTCCGGCAGACGATCAGTTCCTGATCCAGCAGGTCGCCCAGGTGGCGGCGCGCGGCGGGCACACTGACGTCCAGCCGCTGGGCGAGATCCTGGGCGGTCAGCGGCCCGTGGCGTTTGACGAGTTCCAGCAGCCGGGACTTGGTGCGTTCCGGCATGGGGGTGCCCAGGGCGGGCAGGGCGCTCATACGACGGTCAGCTGATCCGGCAGGCTGGCGAGCGACCGCACACTGATCTGCCCGGCCAGGGTACGGGCGACCTGCACCAGCGCCTGCGAGGCGGCCGAGTCCGGGTGGGCGAGAACACCGGGCGTGCCGTGGTCGGCATCGGCGCGCAGATCCACGTCGATGGGCACCTCGCCCAGCAGCGGGAACTGGTCGCCCAGGCGGCGGCTGCCGCCCCGCCCGAACAGGTCGTAGGTGAGCCCGGTATCGGGCGCGACGAAGTAACTCATGTTCTCCACCACGCCCAGCACCGGCACGCTGGCCTTGCGGAACATGTCGATGGCGCGCGCCGCGTCGATCAGCGCGACGTCCTGCGGTGTGGTCACGATCACGGCGCCCGTGACCTGCACCGTCTGTGTCAGGGAGAGCTGCACGTCGCCAGTGCCCGGCGGCAGATCCACGATCAGGTAATCCAGCTCGCCCCACGCGGCGTCCTTGATGAACTGCTGGATGGCCGAGTGCAGCATCGGGCCGCGCCACACCAGCGCCTGACCGGCGGGTGAGAGGTTCGCCATGCTCAGGAATTTCAGGCCGTGTGCGTCCAGGGGCTGCATCTTGCGCTCCGTGTTGGCGGTGACCTTCGCGGCGCCCTGGCCCATCATGTGTGCCACGCTGGGGCCGTACACGTCGGCATCGAGCAGGCCCACGCGCGCACCGTCGCGGGCGAGGCTCGCGGCGATGTTCACGGCCACGCTGCTCTTGCCCACGCCGCCCTTGCCGCTGCCCACCAGGATGACGTGCTTCACGCCGGGCAGCGCCGGCTGGGCCGCAGCGCGCACCATCGCGCCGAAGGTCACGACGACCCCATTCACACCGGGCACGCGCTGCACGGCCTCGCGCACGTCCCCCTCGATCTTGCCCTTCAGGGGGCAGGCGGGCGTGGTGAGGTTCACCTTCACATGGGCCACGCCGTCGGCGTCGACATCGGCCCGCTCGATCATGCCCAGCGACACCAGGTCACGGTGCAGTTCGGGGTCGTTCACGGTGCCCAGGGCGCTCAGGACGGCTTCACGCATATCCGCCATTAGTACCGCATCGCCGGGGGCGCGGCAAGCCACAGGGTTACAGACGGCCTTGCCAGACTGTGTGCGAACCCGGCCCGGCGGCAGCATTTATACTTGCCGTCGTGAAGCCCATCGGCCCCTATGTGGCAGTGCGGGACCTGCCAGCTGGCCCGGAGGACGGGCCCATCCGCACGCTGCGGGCCACGGATCGCCTGACCGGGATGCCCGTGCTGTTGCACGTGCTGCCCTTCGCGCCCCGGCTGCCGGAACTGCCGGATCACCCGGGCCTGCTGCCCATCGTGGACGGCGGCATGGACGGCAAGGACGCGTACGTCGTGACCGAGCTGCCCATGCAGGCCACCCCGGCCAGCGACCCCCTGCTCGCCGCCCAGGGAGCGCTGGCCGCCCTGGCCGCGTTGCACGGGCAGGGCCAGACGCACGGGGGCATCAGCAGCGCGCAACTCTGGGAGGTCGACGGCCGCGTGGCCCTGGCCGGCGCGGGCCTGCCGTGGCAGGACCACCCCACGCCCGGACGCGACCTGCGTGACCTGATCCTCGCACTGGAAGGCATCGGGATTCTGCCACCTGCCCTGACTCCCCTGCGCCGTGCGCCCGACGAGCTGGAGGCCGGGGAGGCCCTGGCCCTGCTGAATACCCCCGAGGGGCAGGTGGATGCAGGTCGAGCCGTGCCCGCGATCCCACCACCGGCGACGACCCTGCCGAACCGTGAGGCCGCCGCCCCAGAACCGACGAGCCCACCCCAGCCGTCGGTGGTCGTCCCGAACACGGCACCCCCTGCGCCGCTCGCACAACCTCCGGAGCGGGCGACTGCCACACCCATCCAGAACCATCCGCATGACGGCACACCGATCGTGCTCGGCGGCGAGATCGCCGATGATGGGCCCGTCGCGACGGAGGAGAACCCGCCTCCCACCGTGATCCCCTCCACCCCACCCGTGACGCCGAAATCCCGTAAGTCCCGCGGCGTGCTGAACCGTGGAGACGGTGGCCGTGAGGCGCTCTCCCCTCCGGCTGCTGCTCCGGTCATCTCGCCACCTCCGGGCACGGACAGGCTGCTCGACGCCGAAGACGCCTCGCCGTCCCCTCCTCCATCCAGCGAGAACCCGCCGCACATGCCTGCGACCCCCACGGAAGCAGCGATCCCTGAACCGGTCGATCCGTCTCCCCGGCCGACCACCCGCGACGTGTCCGAACCCGCACCGCTCACCAACACCGAGCCACGGCCAGCTGCTCCGCTTCCAGAGCTGGCAACTCCAGACGCGGTGATGGCTGCCACCGCTGGCACACCCGTTCCCGCCTTCTCCAGTGCGCCGGCAGGAACGGTGGAGACCCCGCAGGAGCGGCGGCGGCGGCAGAACGAGGAACGGCTCGCACAGGCCAGGCTCGACGCGCAGGCAGCGGCGGCCCGCAAGGTGGAGCGGCTCCGGGCCGAAGCGCTGGCCCGGCCACCCACGACCGTGCAGATCGGCTTTACCGGCCCGGCCGCCAGCGCAGGGGCCGTCATCGGGGAGGATGATCTGCCCGACTGGACGCCGCCCGCCGACGCTCCAGCGGAGGATGGCAGCAACCCGCCAGCGCGGCCAAAACTGACCATGCGCACCGTGGAACGGCTGCCGGAATCGTTGCGCCGGGCGCCGGAACCCGAGCCGGAACCGGAACCCAGGCCCAGCGGCCTCCTCCCGGCCCGCCACATGGCAGGGGGCCCGATCCGGATCGGGTGGGACGAGGACGATTCCTGGCGGGTGGTGAAGACCGTGGACGGCCCGCCCGTGCGGGAACCGCGCCGCGCGCCGCGCTGGCTGCTGCCGCTGATTGGCCTGCTGGCGCTGCTGGCCCTGGTGGCGGTCGTCGTGCCGCGCCTGCCCCGACCCGGGACTCCGGCCACCACCTGCTGCGATGTGGCCTTCACGCTGCGGGGGGCGGCCGGCGCCACCGCGCGCCTCACGCTGGACACCGCGCCCAAGGGGGCGAACCTCACACCCGGTCAGGAACTGGGGCGCGCGCCGGGCAAACTCCACCTGCCGGTACCGGGCACGTACCGCCTGCGGGTGATCGCGGAAGGGTATGCACCCGGCCAGCTGAGCGTGACCGTGCCCCGGTCGCAGCCGGTCAGCATCAACCTGGGGCCCTGAACGGTCTGTCCAGGGAGGACGCCTGCCGGGCCGTGGCGTGGCACAATCGGCCACGATGAGCGTCGTCATTCTGGATTTCGGCAGTCAGTTCACGCGGCTGATCACGCGGCGGTTCCGTGAACTGGGCGCGTACTCGGTGATTTTGCCGGGTACCGCGCCCCTGGAACGCATCTTGCAGGAGAAGCCGCAGGGGATCGTGCTGTCGGGCGGCCCGAGCAGCGTGTACGACGAGCGTGCCCCGACACCGGCGCCGGGCGTGCTGGAGCTGGACGTGCCGATCCTGGGCGTGTGCTACGGCATGCAGTACCTCGCGCAGCAGGCCGGCGGGGACGTCAAACGCGCCGGAAAGCGGGAGTACGGCAAGGCCGACCTCACGAAGTACGGCGGGCAGCTGTTCGCCGGCATTCAGGGTGAATTCGTGGCGTGGATGAGCCACAGCGATTCGGTCACGGCGCTGCCGAAGGGCTACGAGGTGGTCGCCGAGACCGAGGACACGCCGGTCACGGCCATCGAAAACGCGAAGGCGCGGCGCTACGGCGTGCAGTTCCACCCGGAGGTCGTCCACACGCCCAAGGGGGGGCAGCTGCTCGCGAACTTCCTGGACATCTGCGGTGTGACGCGCGACTGGAACGCGGAGCACATCATCGACGAGCTGATCGCGGACGTGCAGCGGCAGGTGGGCAGCGGGAAGGTGCTGCTGGCGATCTCGGGCGGTGTGGACAGCTCCACGCTGGGTCTGCTGCTGGCCCGCGCGGTCGGTGAGCAGCTCACGGCGGTGTTCATCGACCACGGCCTGTTGCGGCTGGGCGAGCGGGAGCAGGTCGAGGCGGCCCTGAAACCGCTGGGCGTGAACCTGATCACGGTGGACGCCCGCGCGGAGTTCATGGGCGCGCTCGCGGGCGTCAGCGACCCGGAGGAAAAACGCAAGATCATCGGGCGGGAGTTTATCCGGGCCTTCGAACGTGAGGCGCGCGGCCTGGGGCAATTCGACTTCCTGGCCCAGGGCACGCTGTACCCGGACGTGATCGAGTCAGCCGGGGGCGAGGGCGCGGCGAACATCAAGAGCCACCACAACGTGGGCGGCCTGCCGGCAGACCTGAACTTTAAGCTGGTCGAACCTTTCCGCACGCTGTTCAAGGACGAGGTGCGCGAGATCGCGCGGCTGCTGGGCCTGCCCGAGCACATCCGCATGCGCCACCCCTTCCCCGGCCCCGGCCTGGCGATCCGCTGCCTGGGGGCGATCAGCGAGGAGAAGATGGACATCCTGCGCCGTGTGGACGACATCTTCATCTCGGGCCTGCGTGAGTTCGGCCTGTACGACGGCTGCTCGCAGGCCCTGGCGATCCTGACCCCGATCCAGTCGGTGGGCGTGATGGGCGACGAGCGCACGTATTCGTACACGGCGGCGCTGCGGGCCGTGACCACCGATGATTTCATGACCGCCGAGTGGGCCCGGCTGCCGTACGAGTTCCTGGCGACCATGAGCAACCGCATCGTGAACCAGGTGCATGAGATCAACCGCGTGGTGTACGACATCACCGGCAAGCCGCCCGCCACCATCGAGTGGGAGTAAGCATCCCTGGAACGCTCAACTGTCAGAGCGGTGCAAGACCTGAGGAGTAGACTCGCCGCATGTCTCGCGCCCTGCCGCTCCTGGTTTGCCGGCAAACCACTGGGACGTCGGTGCAAGCGCCGCTGTGACCGTGCCCGCCCCGGTGGGCTCAATGGACGCCTTCGGGCTGTCGGAGCACCTCAAGCCCGCGCTGGAAGCCCACGCGGTGGTGCTGCTGGCGCAGTCCGCCGAGGATCTGTTTCACCGCTGCGTCTCGATGGCCCTGCACAGTACCCGCGCGACCACTGCGGTACTCCTGCTCTTCCGTCCCCATCACGACGCACTGGAGGTCGTGGCGGCCAGCGGCCATCACAGTGACGAGGCCCTGGGCCTCCTGCTGCCGCGCGGCCAGGGACTGAGCTGGCAGGTATTCAGCAGCGGCGAGGCGCTGCTCATTGACCAGGCATACCGTCACCAGGCCGCGCACTTCGTGGCAGGCCATCCCCAGGCCGGCGCGTACCTGGGCGTGCCGCTGCTCGATCCAGACGGCCACGCCCTGGGTGTGCTCTCGGTAGACACCACCAACAGCGACGAGGTGCTCGGCGCCGATGACAGCCGCACCCTGACGCTGCTGGCGCAGGCGGCGGGCGTGGCCTACAGCCGCCACGTCGCGCTGGAACTGGCGCAGGCGAACGCCCGCAAGTTCGAGCGGCTGGCACAGCTGTCGGCGGAAATAGAAGGCCTGGAGGATCCCGACGAGATTGCCCGCCACGCCCTCCAGACCCTGATCGACCTCAGCGGCTTCACGACCGGCGCCATGTTCACGCTGGACGACCACGAGCAGACCGCCCTGCACCTGCTGGTCGGCGACGTTGGCGACTCGCGCCTGGCGGAGGCGTGGGTGCGGCATCCCCATGCGCCCGAGGGAGTAGTGGCCGAGGTAATGACCACACGGAAGGTCGTGTCGGTTCACCAGTATGCCGGCTGGACGGGCGCTGCCCAGGTGGGGGGCCGGGGAGTGTACAGCGCCGTGGCGGCGCCGCTGCATGCTGCGGGCCGTCTGGTGGGCGTGATCGGGCTGCTGCACGTCCACCATGTGCACGGCGGTCCGCCCGGCGTCGGCAGCCTGCTCGAAATGGTGGTCGCCCGCATCGAACGTGCGACGGAACGCGTCCGCGCGCAGGAGCACCTGCGGGACATGCGGGAAGCGGCCCTACGCGCGGTCGGCCGGGTGCTGGAGGGCCGCGACGGGGAGACGTACGGGCACACGGATCGGGTGACGGCCCTGGCCCTGCAGTTGGGCGAAGTCCTCCACCTGACCGACGACGAGCGTCAACACCTGCGCTGGGGAGCCTATCTGCACGATATCGGCAAGGTCACGGTGCCTGACGCGATCTTGCTCAAGCCGGGCGCCCTCACCCCCGAGGAACGCCAGACCATCGAGCAACACGTCGTGATTGGCGACGGCATGCTGCGCGACGAGGTCTTCGTGCCGCGCGAGGTGCGGGCCGTGGTGCGCTCCCACCACGAGCGCTGGGATGGGCGCGGGTACCCCGACGGCCTCCACGGCGAGCAGATCCCTCTGCTGGCCCGGATCTTCAGCGTGGTGGACGTGTACGATGCCCTGATCAGCGAACGCCCGTACAAACGCGCGTGGTCGCACGACGACGCCATCGCGGAATTGAAGCGCAGTGCGGGCACGCAATTCGACCCACGGGTCGTCGAGGCCTTCTGTGCCCTGGCCACGCTGAAGGTGGACGACGCATGACGGCCGAGGCGGCATCGATCGGCCCCCTCTCCGGGCGGGCCGAACTTCAGACGATCGAACAGACGCTGGCGAACGCCACGGCCCTGACTCCGGCGGCACGGGCGCTGCTGCACCGCGACGCCGTGTACCTCGCGCTGGATCTGGGTGATGTCGCAGGAGCCATGGCCCACGCCCTGGCCTGCCTGGAACTGGCGCGCAGCAGCGGGGACGCATCTCTGCAGGTCAAGGCGCACGTGGCCCTGGCCCTGGTGCAGGCGGACTCCTACGACGACCAGGGGGCCAGCACGCACTTCGCACTGGCCGACACCCTGGCGCGCAAGGTGGGGGACGACCGTGGGGTGGCGCTGGTGGCCATCAACGCCGCGCACCATGAACTGGAGCGGCGTCGGTACCGCGCCGCCCTGTCGGTGCTGCTGGCCCTGATCCAGTCGCCACACCTCCGAAGCCTGTCCAGGCCGGATTCCACGCACCTGAACGGGATCTTCCACATGAACTTCGTGGTGAGCGCCGCCGAGTGCTTTATCGCCGGGGATGACCTGGGCGGCGCGGAACCGGCGGTCGAGGCGCAACTGCTGGCCTCTGCGACGTTCCTCCAGCAGGCCGCGCTGGAGGTCGCGCACACCCCGGTCGTGGACGCAGCCGGAGTCTTCGACGCCCTGACGCGGCATGCCCTGTGGATGGGCGACCTCGCCACCGCCCGTGATCTGGCCGACGAGCATGTCCGGATCACCCACGCCGCCGACCTGCCCCTGCTGTACGGCCGGGCGCTGCTCGACCGCAGCCGGGTGCATGCGGCCACCGGGGATCTGGACAGCGCCATCCTCGACGCCGAACTGGCCGTGCGGTATTTCGGCGAGGCGTCCTCCATCCTGTGGGAGGCCCGCTCGCGCGAGACGCTGGCCGCCGCCTATGCCCGCGCCGGCCGCTACCGAGACGCCTACGAGACGCAGCTGGCCGTGACCCTCGGCGTGGAGAACCTGTACCGCGATTACCACCAGCAGCGCGCCCTGGTGGGCCAGATCGAGCAGCAGGCCCGCGACGCCGAGGTGCGCGCCCAGGCGCTCGCCGAGGCCGCCCTGCGCGATCCTCTCACCGGAGCGCCCAACCGCACACAGGCCATGCAGGTGCTCGGCGACCTCCACCGCCGCGCCCAGCACGGTCAGGCCAGCGCCATCGCGCTGCTCGACCTGGATCTGTTCAAACGCGTGAACGACACCTACGGCCACCTGGTCGGAGACGCCGTGCTGATCGAGGCGACCCGACTGCTGAGCGCGGAACTGCGCGAACAGGATCTGCTGGCGCGGCTGGGGGGCGAGGAGTTCTTGGTCATCCTGACGGACGTGACCGTGGACGAGGCGGCTGTCGTGTGTGCGCGGCTGCGCGACACGCTGCATCGGGCGTCATGGGAGACGCTGGCACCCGGTCTGGTCACGTCCGGGAGTTTCGGCGTGGCCGTGCTGGACGGAAAGCACGACATCACGGGCACGCTGAAGGTGGCCGATCAGGCGCTGTACGCTGCCAAGGCGGCGGGCCGCAACACCGTCCGGGTCGCCCCCGCGCACGACGCCGGCTGAAGGCGGATCAGCGGGCCGGACGGTCCAGCCAGTCGCGGTGCAGCAGGCCGTACAGGGCGTCATCCGTCCACTCGCCGCGGTGGTCGTAGGCCTGGATGAGGGTGCCCTCGTGCCGGAACCCGAGTCGAAGCAACAACCGGGCCACGGGCCCGTTGCGGGGGTCGATGCTGGCGTGCAGGCGGTGCAGGTTCAGAACCGTGAACGCGTGGGTCACCAGAACCGCCCCCGCCTCGCCCGCGTACCCTTGGCCCTGTGCGCTGGGGGCCAGCGTGATGCCGAACTCCGCCTGGGCGCCATGCGTCCGCAGCGCCACATCCCCGAGCAGCCGGCCATCTGGCAGCGCGATGCCGTACTGCACCCAGCCGGGATCTCCCAGTCGTTTTCCGGTCATATCCTGGATGAGCGTCCGGGCGTCCGCCAGCCGGTACGGCACCGTCCAGCCCTGGAAGGCCGCCACGGCGGCGTCGTTGCGGTACGCGCACAGAACGTCGGCATCCTCGGGCAGCAGGGAACGCAGGATCACGCGCGGCCCGGACAGAAGGGCAGGGGACGACATGACTCCAGCCTACGGGGTGAGGCTTCCCGCCTGCACCTGCGTGTTACCGGTCGCCCCACCAGACCGTGGGCCAGCCCGCTTGAAGCCCGGGTGGGAAGGGTAAACTCTGGGAACACCACAGCTCCCCGTCACCGACCGTGCCGCCTGTCCCTGGAGGCGATCCGTGAACATCCTTTTCACGCCCTTTCCACCGCAACTGAGCATGACGTTCACCTCCGCCCAGCTGGCGCGGCTGGATCGCCGCTTCGCCTGCCCCGAGCTTCTGCCCCTGGATTTGTCCCTGCTGGTGCAGGACAGCGCCGCGCTGCTCAGTGCCGCCCTGTCGGTTCGCACCGAGGAGGGACGCTGGGCCAGACACCCGGAGGAAGCGTCTGTCCTGCCGAGCGTGGACGAAGCCACATGGGAACGTCACCTGTTGCTCGCCGGTACGCCAGTACACGTCTGCTCGGTCGAGGAAGCCGCCTTCCTGCGCGACTGGACGGACGGCCTGGTGTACCTCTTCTGTGGCGGCACCCACCTGCGACGCCGTCTGAACCTCGGCCTGTTCTGCGACCGGATGGAAGTCGACTTTCTGCTGTCCGAACAGTGCCTGGGCGTGAAAGTCCTGCGCGCCCACCGGCTGGAAGCGGACGGCACGCTGACGCTGTGGCGGGTCACCTGCTGACTCCGGGGAACAACCGGAGAGCAATCAGGATTTGCGGTGGTGACCCTAACCCGGCCTACAGACAGCGCCGATCGGGTGTGCTGGGCCGGTCGGCTGATATCCGGTTCGCGCCCACCTGAACAGCCCATCACCGTCGGAACCGGTGACCGCTGTGAGTTCCTTCCGCCTTGGCACTCCGGGCATCCCGTACACTGGCAGGGTTGCCTTGCCTGGGCCAGGAGGTCCGGCAAGTGAAGGAGTCGTGGATCATGGGATTAGCCATTGGAATTGTAGGACTGCCGAATGTCGGGAAAAGCACGCTGTTCAACGCCATCACGCGGGCGGGCGCACTCGCCGCGAACTACCCGTTTGCGACCATCGAACCGAACGTCGGGCGGGTGACCGTACCGGACGAGCGCCTCGCTGCGCTGAGCCGGGTGTTCACGAAGGGCGAGCGGATACCACCGATCATTCCGACCTTCGTGGAGTTCGTGGACATCGCCGGGCTGGTGAAGGGGGCCAGCCAGGGCGAGGGCCTCGGCAACCAGTTCCTGGCGAACATTCGCGAGACGGACGCCATCGCACACGTGGTGCGCTGCTTCGAGGACGGCAACGTGATTCATGTGGCGAACCGCGTGGATCCCATCGACGACATCGAGACCATCAACACCGAACTGATCCTCGCGGATCTGGCGGGCCTCGAAAAGCGCGTGCAGGGCCTGAGCAAGAAGGCCAAGGGCGGCGACAAGGACGCGCGCGAGCAGCTGGAGCTGGCCGAGGCGATCCTGAAGGTGCTCGGCGAGGGCAAGCCCGCCCGCTCCGGCACCTACGACGCGCCCATTCCGAAGGACTTCGGGCTGATCACCATCAAGCCCGTGATCTACGTGGCGAACGTCGGTGAGGACGAACTGACCGGCGACAACGACCTTGTCATGAAGGTTCGGGAACTGGCCGCCGCCGAGGGAGCGAGCGTCGTGAAGATCAGCGCGCAGATCGAGGGCGAACTGGCCGAGATGCCCGAGGACGAGGCCCGCGCGTTCCTGACGGAACTGGGCGTGGAGGAAAGCGGCCTGGATCAGCTGGTGAAGGTCGGGTACGAGACGCTGGGCCTGATTACGTTCATCACGTCCGGCGAGAAGGAAGTCCGCGCGTGGACGATCCACCGGGGGGAGACCGCGCCCGAGGCGGCCGGCGAGATCCACAGCGATCTGCAACGCGGCTTCATCCGCGCCGAGGTCATCGAGTGGGAGAAGATGGTCGAGGCCGGCGGCTGGGCGGCTGCGAAGAGCAAGGGCTGGGTGCGCACCGAAGGCAAGGAGTACGTCATGAAGGACGGCGACATCATGAACGTGCTGCACAACATGTAGATGGCGCGAACCGTCCACCTGAGAACGCGCACCGCGGAATTCCAGCATCTGGAGACGCTGCGCCGCAGCCGCGAGAAACGGCACCGGCACGGCGAGTTCTTCGTGGAGGGCGTTCGCGCGATCACGCAGGCCGTGACGCTGGGCTGGCAGGTGCGGGCCTTCGCCCATTCCAGCGAGCGTCCTCTGTCGGCGTGGGCCGTGGACATGCTGCGCCGGGCCGACGCGGATCTGCACTACACCCTGCCGGACGACGGGATGGCGGAACTCAGCGAGCGCCACGAGCCGTCGGAACTGATCGCCGTGGTGCGGATGCCCGGCGATGATGCCCGGCGGCTCGACCCACCGGAGGGCGCGGGGCCGCTGCTGGTCGTCGCCTTCGACCGGCCCAGCTCGCCGGGCAACCTGGGCAGCCTGCTGCGCTCGGTGGATGCGCTGGGCGGCCACGGCGTGGTCATCGTGGGGCACGCGGTGGACGTGTACGACCCGGAGGTGATCCGGGCCTCCACCGGGTCGTTCTTCGCGGTGCCCGTGATCCGCGTGGCCAGCGTGGGGGAGCTGCTGGCGTGGCGGGCGGGCCTACATGAGCGCTGGGGCGATGTGCCCCTGGTCGGCACGGACGAGCACGCGCCGCTTGAGGTGAGTGGGCAGCCGCTGGACGGGCCGGTGATCCTGGCGCTGGGCAACGAGACGCACGGCCTAAGCCGGGCCTTCCTGGACGCCTGCTCTGCCACCGTGCGGATTCCCATGACGGGCACGGCGTCGTCCCTGAACGTCGCGGCGGCCGGGTCGATCCTGCTGTACGAGGCGGATCGCCAGCGACGCCTTCCGCGCTGAGCCGGATTCCGGCCGCGGTGGGCCGGGGGTACGCTATGTCCGGAGGCATCCAATGACCACAGCGGGAACGGACGTGGTGATCTCGGGGGCCGGGCCGACCGGCCTGATGCTGGCCCTGTGGCTGACGCGGCTGGGCGTGCGCGTCCGGGTGGCCGACCCGAAACCGGGGCCGGTGCAGGAAACGCGGGCGATCGCGGTGCAGGCGCGGACGCTGGAGTTCTACGACCAGCTCGGCATCGGTGAGGAGGCGATGGCGCGCGGGCGGCATTTCGCGGCGATCGGCCTGTTCGTGAACGGGCAACGCCGGGCGGCCGTGTCGCTGCGCGGCGTGGGGGATGATCTGACGCCGCACCCGTACCTGTACATCCTGACGCAGGATCAGAACGAGGAACTGCTGGTCGCGGCGCTCGCGCAGCTGGGCGTAGGGGTCGATTGGGAAACGGAAGTCATCGGCCTGACCCAGGACGACGCGGGCGTGAGCGTGACGCTGCGCCACGCCGGGCAGGACGAGGTGGTGCGGGCGACCTACGCCGCCGGATGCGACGGCGCGGGCAGCGTAGTGCGTCGGGCACTGGGGATTCCGCTGAGCGGCGGCACCTACAGCCAGAGGTTCTTCGTGGCGGATGTGGACGCGACCGGGGCCATCCGCGACGGCGACCTGAACCTGTCGCTCACCAGCCACCGGTTCCTGGCCTTCTTTCCCATGCCCGAGCCGAACCGGCACCGCGTGGTGGGTGAGTTCCCACCGGAGCTAGACGAGGGAGCGGGCTTCGAGGCCGTGCGGGCCCAGGTCGAGTCGGACGGTCTGGCCCGCGTCCAAAAGGTGCACTGGTTTGCCACGTACCGCGTGCACCACCGGGTCGCAGATCACTTCCAGCAGGGCCGGGCGTTCATCCTGGGGGACGCCGGGCACGTGCACACGCCGGTGGGCGGGCAGGGCATGAACACCGGGCTGGGCGACGCGTCGAACCTCGCATGGAAGCTCGCGCAGGGCGTGCGCGGGCGGCCGGCCGCCCTGGCCACCTACGAAGCGGAGCGGCGGCCCTTCGCGCTGTCGCTGGTGAACACGACGGATCGGGTGTTCACGACGGTCGTGAATCCGTCCCGGCTGGCCGCGTGGGTGCGGACGGTGGCCGTGCCGAACGTGCTGCCCCGCGTGATGCGCTTCCGGGCGGCCCGCCGCTTCCTGTTCCTGACCGTCTCGCAGACCCGCCTGCACTACCCGGACAGTCCCCTGAGCGAGGGCCAGGCCGGGCGGATCGGAGGCGGGAAGCGGCTGCCGTGGATACACGGGCCTGGAACCGACAATTTCGCCGCGCTGCGGAGCCTGTCATGGCAGGTGCACGTGTACGGCACGCCGGAGCCCGCGTTGCTGACGTGGTGCGGTGGTCGTGATCTGCCGCTGCACGTCTACCCGTGTGGCGTGTCGGCGCGACGGGCGGGCCTGGCCGAGGATGCCGTCTACCTCGTCCGGCCCGACGGGTACGTGGGCCTCGCGCAGCCAGTCTTCGACCGTGCGGCCCTGGAGGCCTACGCGGAGCGTTGGCTATAAAGGTTCTGCCTCCGGTTCAGTCGGCGGGCAGGGCGATCACGTCGGCCTCACTCACTTCCTCGGGCAGGTTGCGGCGCACCTCCCGCAGCGCGGAGTGGATGATCCCCAGCGCGAGGCTCATGGTGAGCATGCTGGAAAACCCGTAACTGACCAGCGGCAGCGGCACGCCCGTGACCGGGAAGTACCCGGCCGCGACAAGCAGGTTCACGACCGCCTGCCCCACGATCATGAACATCGTGCCCGTGGCGAGGATACTGGCGCCGTGGATCTCGGAGGTCATCGGGCGGATGCGCGCGGCGAGCTGCGAGGTTTCCAGGGCGGTCTGCATGATCAGCCAGTACGCGAACAGGATCATGGCGACGCCCAGCAGACCGGTCGTGAAGCCCACGGACGCGATCACCATGTCGGTGTGCGCGGCGAAATACGGGTAACGCAGGCCGTCCGGCCCCTGGCCCCACAGGCCCCCGAAGTTCAGATCCCGGTGCACCAGGCCGATCTGGTCGAGCCCCCGCTGCGCAGTCACGTCCCGGTTCACGTGCCCGAAGAAGCGCTCGGCGATGTAGGGGTGTTTTTCCAGGTACACGCCGGCGATCGGAATGGCCATCAGTCCCAGGGCCAGCATGAAGCCCGCGATGTTGCTGATCCGCACGCCCGCGCCGTACATCAGGATGATGCCCAGCCCGAAGGTCAGGACGCTGGTGCCGACATCCGGTTCCATGAAGACCAGGGCGGTCGTCACGACGATCATCAACGTGGCGCTGATCAGTTTGTGCTGCACGCCCCGCCGGCTGAAGAACGACGCGAGCATCAGCACCAGCCCCAGCTTGGCGAGTTCGGACGGCTGGAATTTGAGGGCCCCCAGATCGAGCCAGCGCTTGGTGCCGGGGCTGGTCTCGGTGCCCACCCCGATGAACAGCACCAGGATCAGCAGCAGCAGGGTGAACGCCCAGAAGGCCGGGCCGATCTTCAGGAACGCGCGGGGCCGCAGCCGGGCGACCACGAAGGTCAGGCCCAGGCTCAGCAGGGCCTTGGTGCCGTGGTCGACGATCAGGTCAGGGCGCGCGGCGGCGATACCGAGCAGGCCCAGCCCGAGCAGGAGAATCTGGGCGATCAGCAGTTGCAGGCTCATGCGGGGGTCTCCGTGGTGGCGTGGACGAGGGCCAGGGCCGCGCGGCGGAACGCGTCGCCGCGCGCCTTGTAGTCCCTGAACTGATCGAAGCTGGTGCCGATCGGCGCGAGCAGCACGGTGCCGTGGCCGGGCAGGGCATCGAGCCCGGCACGGGCGGCGCGCTGCATGGTGTCGTCGCCGTCCGCGCCCACGACAGTGGTGGAGGGCAGTCCCAGCCCGGCGGCGAGGGCGGGGCCGTCCTCCCCGAAGGCGATCACGCGGCTGACCCGGCCCTGCGCAGCTCGCCGCAGCGGTGCAAGGTCCGCGCCCTTGTCCCGGCCGCCGACCAGCCACGCGATGGGCGGCCTCGCCCGTTCCAGTGCGGCCTGCACAGCGATGGTGCGCGTGGCGATCGAATCCTCGACGAACTGGACATTCCCCACGCGGGCGACCGTCTCGAAGCGCCCGGACACCGGCTGGGCGGAGCGGAGGCCACCGGCCAGCACCTCCACCTCCACCGGGTGACCGAGGTGGCGCAGCAGCGCCTCGGTGGCGAGCAGGGCGGCGGCGGCATTCGCAGGATGAATGCCTTCGGGCAGCTCGGACAGGGGCAGCACCTCCGATCCGTCCACGAGGCGCAGGTGCACGGCCTCGAAGGGGCAGACCGTCGCGCGGGTGGGCACGTCCAGGCCGGCGGGCAGGACCAGCACATCGCCTGCCTCCTGCCCCGCCGTGATGTTCAATTTTGCGGCGTGGTAGGCGTCCACCGTCCGGTGCCGGTCGAGGTGATCCACGCCCAGGTTCGTGATGACCGCCACCGGCAGGCGCAGACCGGGCACACGTTCCAGCTGGAAACTGGAGAGTTCCACCACCGCGACCTCGGCGTGATCCACCACATCCAGCAGGGGCGGATCGATGTTCCCGCCCTCCAGCGCGTTCAGGCCGCAGACACGCAGCAGGTGCGCGATCAGCACGGTGGTGCTGCCCTTTCCGGCCGTGCCAGTCACGCCGATCATGGGCAGCGTGGGGCGCATCCGGGCCGCCAGGACGACCTCCCCGATCACCTCGGCCCCACTGGCGCGCAGTGTGTCCAGATCCGGATGGTCGATGGGCACGCCGGGAGCGGCGACCACCGTGGCGTAGGAGCGGGTCAGGTCACCGGGCGTCAGGCCCAGCGCCGTGGTCAGGGCCTCGTCGTCGGGACTCGGGCGCGCGTCGAGCCAGTCGGCGCGCACGCCCTGCGCGGCCAGGAAGCGCGCCACGCCCCGGCCACTGCGGCCCAGACCGTAGATCAGCACCGGTTCGGTGGGATTCACGCCCACACCATAAGCGAAATGCGGACGTCATGGTGAGGAACGACGCTGACGACAGTGTCCAGGGTCAGGGCGTGGCGTGCACCGGTTCAGCCGTGGAGGGTCAGCTGTCGCTCGATCCGGAGGAATCGCCCGAGTCCCCACCCCCGGTATCCTGGCCTCCATCCCAGGTTCCGCCGGAATCGTGGCTGCTACCGGGGTCATGGCGACCGTGGTGGTCATCACCGCCATATCTGTGTTCTTCGGAAGAACTGCCGCTCACCGCTGTCTCCGGCCAGGACGACCTGAATCCGTGCTGACCCCGGACGGAGCCCGGCGGGCCGTGCGGGAGGCCACCCGGAGGGCTGAACCGATCAGCACGGCGGCCACGATGAGCAGGACGATGGCGGCACCCATCAGCAAGACCGTCATGCCTGCGCTACGGCCCAGGCCAGTCGGAGGTTCCAGGACTCTCTACCGGCGGAAGGTCGCGGTCAGGGCATCAGGGCGACGGCCTCACCCACGACTCACTGCGGGAAGACCGGCAGCGCGACGTCCAGCCCGGCCTCCTCGCGCGCCCAGGTGGTGAAGGCATTCAGGGCGCGGCGGTACATGATGGGCCGCTTCTCGCGCTTGCCGAGCTTCCGGATCTTGCCGCTGGGGCCGGGTTCCGGAGCGGGTAACTCCGGTACGAGCGCCCAGTTCACGTTCATGGGCTGGAATCCCTTGGGGTTCGCGGTGGCGAGGTAGCGCACCAGGCCGCCCAGCATGCTCTCGGCAGGCGGCACCAGGGGTGCGTGGCCCAGGGCGAGGCGCGCCGCGTTCGTGCCGGCCAGCCAGCCGGTCGCGGCGGATTCCAAGTAGCCCTCCGTGCCCGCCAGGACGCCGGCCACGAACTTCTGCGGATCGGCACGCAGGCCCAGGGTGGCGTCCAGCACCTCCGGGGCGTTCAGGTAGGTGTTGCGGTGCATGACGCCGTAGCGGACGATCTCGGCGTTTTGCAGGCCGGGAATGAGTTGCACAACGGTTTTCTGGTCGCCCCACTTCAGGCCCGTCTGGAACCCGACCAGGGACCACAGGCGGCCCTCGCGGTCTTCCTGCCGGAGTTGCGCGACGGCGTAGGGCCAGCGGCCGGTGCGCGGGTCGTCGAGGCCCTTGGGGGACATGGGGCCGAAACGGGGGGTGTCTACGCCGCGCCGGGCGATCTCCTCGATGGGCATGCAACCCTCGAAGAATTCCAGCTTCTCCCAGTCGTGCGGGGTGTGCGCGCGGGCCTGTTCCAGCGCCGCGAAGAAGGCCAGGTACTCGTCCTTCGTGAACGGGCAGTTGACATAGTCAGCGCTCTGCTCGTAGCGCCCGGCCCGCCAGGCCACGCCGAAATCGATGCTGTCGGCGGCGATCACGGGGGCGGCGGCGTCGTAGAAGCTGAGGCGTTCGCTGCCGGTCAGGCGCGCGACATCGGCCGCCAGCGCGTCCGAGGTGAGAGGCCCGGAGGCGATCACGACGATGCCGTCGGGGACGGCCTGCACCTCCTCACCGCGCACCTCGATCAGCGGGTGCTCCCGCAGGGCCGTCGTGACGCGGGCGCTGAACTCGTCGCGTTCCACGGCCAGGGCGTTCCCGGCCGGAAGTTTCGAGGCGTCGGCCGCACCGACGATCAGGCCGCCCACGGAGCGCAGTTCGGACTGCAACAGGCCCTTGCTCTGCTGTTCGCCCTCGCCACCCAGGGAATTACTGCACACCAGTTCCGCGAAATTCCCGCTGCGGTGCGCGGGGGTCATTTTCACGGGGCGCATCTCGTACAGGCGCACGCGCACGCCCGCGCGGGCGGCGGCGAGGGCCGCTTCGGAACCGGCGAGACCGGCCCCGATGACAGTGATGGCGGGCGTGGCACGGGAATCAGGGGTGATGCTCATCAGTCCGTCAGTCTAGGCCCTGCCCGCGACCGGAAGTGTGGGCGTCAGCGTTCCGGCGTGCCGCCCAGCGCATTCTTTAGTCGGGAGAGCCACTCGTAGGCGAGGATACGTATTGCCCACAACCGGTCGCCCGGCAACGGCAGGGTCGAGTCGAAGCGCACCTCGCGGGCGGGCACGGACACGACGTCCAGGCCGTTCGCGCGGAACAGTCCGGCAGCGCGGCGCGAATGGCTGGGGGTGGTGACCAGCAGCATGCGCTTCCAGCCGCGTGCGCTGGCGTAGGCGCGCACGCGGGCCGCCTCGTCCTTGGTGGTCGTCACGTTCGCCAGGGTCAGTACTGCCGGCCCGCCCTGCGGGTACAGGGCCGTGATCTGCGCGCGTTCCAGGGCGCTCATCTTCGGGCAGTCGGCCGGGCCGATCAGTCCCGACTGCTCGGAGACGGTCATGACAGGCGCGTATCCGGCCCGCCACAGTTCCAGGCCACGTTCCAGGCGCGTCATGCTGGACGCCTCCAGGACGGCGGAACCGCATTGCACGCCTCCGCCCAGCACCACGATCACGTCGGCCCGCACGGGGGCCTGCGCCAGGGTCAGGGCGGCCAGCGGCGCGCGCAGCACCGGGGTCAGGAGGCAGGCGGCCAGCAGGGCGGCGATCACGCCCGAAGTCCACAGGAGCGCACAGCGAGTCCATGTGAAGGCACCGGCCACAGTACACACCAGCAGCAGGGCCAGCAGCGCGGGCACACCCGCGCGCACCTCTCCCAGGAAGGCGGCCAGGACACCCAGGGCCGAGCCCACCGCCGCGCCGGTCAGGATGCCGCGCCATGGGCTGCTCCGGCGCTCCAGGGGAAGCGACGTCGAGGAGAATGGGGGACGCAGACTCATGCCGTTCACAGTGTAGGGGGCAGGTGCCACCCCTATACTCCCCGCGTGACGCGCCGACCTCGCTGGCCCCTGGCCCTGCTCCTCGTGCTGCTGGCCGCCCTGGCCGCCTTCGGCCTGCTCGCCCGGGGACGCGCTGCGCCGACCGAGGGCAGCGCGGAGGTGACTTTCGTGCGCGGCATGATCCAGCACCACGCGCAGGCGGTGGACATGGCGACCCGCATCCGCGACCGCAGCAAGAACCGCACGCTGCGGTCGCTGGCGCTGGACATCATCCTGTCGCAGCAGGAGCAGATCGGGCAGATGCGCGGCTGGCTGACCCTGTGGAACCGTCCGTGGGCTGGGGCCGGGATGGACGCCGAGCACGCCCGCCTGATGGGCATGGCCACGCCGGCCGAGGTCACGAGCCTAGACACCATGCCCGTGAACACTGCCGAGGTGACCTTCCTGCAACTCATGCGCCGGCACCACCAGGGCGCGCTGGCGATGGTACGGCCGGTGCTCGACCATCCGGCCCGCCCGGAAGTGCAGGCGCTGGCCCGGCAGATCAACGCCACGCAGTCCGCCGAGATCCGGCTGATGGATCAGCTGCTTGCCCAGAGAGGTGCTGCTCCCCTGCCCGATCCTGGTGGGATGCCGGGGATGCCCGGCATGGACATGGGCGGCGCGGGAACGAAGTCTACCACGCCGCCCTGAGTGGCCTTCCTACACTTCGTCGTCGAGGTCGCTCGCGCGGCTGGCGCGGCGGGCACGCTTGCGCTCCTCCTTGCCCGCCTTGCGCTTCGGGCGGGGTGGCAGGGTCAGGTCGTAGAGCCGATCCGGACGGCACGGGGCCGGGTACTCGCCCAGGGTGTCGCCAGGGTCAGCGTCGCGGATATTCCCGGCGAGGTGCAGGTGACGCTCGCCGCAATACGGGCATTCGTCCACCACCCAGAACATCACGCGGGTACCGGGCATATCGCGCAGGGAGACGAACGCGGTGCGCGGCACATTCCGGTCTTTCTTGCCCATAGGCGCCGAGGCTACTGCGCGCGTGAACCGGCGTTTGTGTCCCGCGTTCTCGTGTCCGCAAACATCTCCCGCTGCCTGCCCGTCACCCAGCCTTCCTCAGACGTCCTCGTCTCCGTCGCGCATGTACGTGACCACCGAGCGGCAGTGGGTGAGACCCGCATGCGTGTACAGGGCGCGGGCCGGGCGCATGTGGTCGTGCGCCCGGACACGCAGGGAGCGCAGTTCGGGCTGCGTCTGCGCCTCGGCGGCGGCCAGCGCCAGCAGCAGTTGCCCGTACCGCTGCCCACGCTCGGCGGGATGCACGGCCAGGTACGTCACATCGGCCCGGCCCGCGTCCGGTGCGAACTCCAGTTCGGCGAAGCCCACGGCGTGCGTGCCGCGCATCAGGGCCAGCAGGCGCACGTCATCGCGGGCGAAATGGGCGTCGTACTCCTCGGGCGTCCAGTCCAGCCGGTTCGCCCAGGTGTCCTCGCTCTCGCGGTACAGGGCGCGGTATTCCGCGATGGGCAGCGTCCGGCGCAGCGTATGGCCCGACGGCAGTGCCGCCCGCCGGGCGAGCGGGGCCAGCGGCGCACTGTAGAAGTCCGTGGTGTGCATGGGCGCGAACCCGGCAGCTTCGAGCGCGTCCCGCACGCCCTGGTTGTCCCGCGCGCAGAAGGCGTAGACGGGCAGGCCCTGCGCGCCCTGCACCGCGCGGCTGACCAGGGCGCGCAGGTTTCCGCCGTCTCCAACCGGGCCTTCGAGCACCAGTCCATCCCGGAACGGCGACAGGGCGCAGTAGGCCCGCACGCCGTCTCCAGCGTCGTCCTCCATGACCAGGCAGCGGCTGTCCTCGCATTCCAGAATCAGTTCGGTCGGATCGCGGGCGTCCGGGGCGAACACCTCGCGTTCCGGGGCGTCGTCCATCCAGTGCAGCAGGGCCAGCAGGTCGGCGGCGTCGGTGGACTGCATGGGGCGGATCATGGCGGGAACCTCCGGAACAGGGCGGGGACGTGGGACGTTCGCTCCACAGCGTAGACGCCCCGGCGGGCGTTGTCTGCCGTGCGCTTCACGCCCGTGGCTGGCCCGGCGTGCTATCGTGCACGCATGCCCTGAACAGGGTACGCCGCCTGCCTCCCACCGAACACGAAGCCGTGTTTGAGGGGATTTTTTCGTTTTGGGCGTGCTGCATGGGGCGTGCCAGGACGAAAAAGGGCAGGAGCCTGACCGGAGGTGCCGCCGTGACGAAACAGTCCAGCAAACCGGGGAGAGCCGCCCCACCTGCCCGCGCCCGCAGCGGCGAGCCGCCCGCCGCGCCGCTGGCCGCCGGCCAGACCGGCAACGATCTGTTGGCGCTGCGTGCCCAGCTGGCCCGCGCGGAAAAGGCGGCCCGCCGCACCCCCACCCCCGCTCCAGTCCGCGCCGCCCGTCCTGCGCCGGTCGCTCCTCAGCGCGAGGCGGAACTCGTCGGTGTCCTGACCGACGAATTCTCGCTGCACCGCGCGCACGCCAAGCTGCGCGACGCCGTGTACGACGGCCGCTATCATCTGTGCCCACACGCCATCGGGCACGCGCGGGCCGAGGGCTTCCTGGAGCACGACATCATGAATGTCCTGCTGTCCGGGCGGGTGCGGGCCGTGTATCCGGACGACCACCGCTGGCTGGTCTGCGGCCGATACGAGGCGTGCGGCGTGAGCGTGCCCCTGAATGTAGTCGTGCAGCACCACCGGGACGGGCACATCGACATCGTCACCGCCTTTGTGCCCAAGCACCCGCACCATGTGATCAGCCGCGCCCGGCTGGCCGTCATGCTCCGCTACGACGACCAGACCATCCGCGCCCACACGAGTGCCCCGACCGCGCGGGCCGGACAACGCGGACGGGGCCGCTGGAAGAGGTGACGTCCTGACGGACGGCGCGTGGGCACAGTCGTGCGGCCCACGCGCCTGCTAGCCTGCCCCGCGTGACGCGTACCGGGCTTGCCGACACCATCGCCGCCATTGCCACCGCGCCGGGCAGCGCCGGGGTGGGCATCGTGCGCGTCAGCGGCCCCCGGGCGCTGGAGGTCGCGGACGGCGTGTTCCGGGGCAAGCGACGGCCCTCACGGACGAGGGGAGGCCGCTTTCTGTTCGGCGCGCTGGTCGCGCAGAGCGGTGAGGTGCTGGATGAGGGCCTGTGCCTGATCTTCCGCGAGGGCCGCAGCTACACCGGCGAGGACGTGGCCGAGTTCCAGACGCACGGCAGCCCGGCGGTGCTGGCGACAGTGCTGGCGCGGACGCTGGAACTCGGAGCGCGGCTGGCCCGTCCGGGCGAATTCACCCTGCGCGCGTACCTGGCCGGGCGGCTCGATCTGGCGCAGGCGGAGGCCGTGCTGGGGCTGGTCGAGGCGCACACGGACGCGGCGCGGCGGCAGGCGACCCTGGGCCTCTCGGGCGCGCTGGGCGCGCGGGTGGCCCGCATCGGCGCGCACCTGACCCGCACGCTGGCGGCGCTCCAGGCCATGCTGGATTACCCGGACGAAGGGGTGCCCGAGGAAGACCGTGAGGTGCCCCTGGCTGCGGCCACCGAGGATCTCCGCGCGCTGGTGGGCACGGCCCGCGCCGGTCAGGTCGCCACGCGCGGCGCGCGGCTGGCGCTGGTGGGTCGCCCGAACGCCGGGAAGAGTAGCCTGCTGAATGCGCTGGTCGGGTACGAGCGCTCGATCGTCACGCCGATTCCCGGCACCACGCGCGATTACCTGGAGGCCGGCGTGGAACTGGCCGGCGTGCCGGTCACGCTGGTCGATACGGCGGGCATCCGCGAGACGGGCGACGAGGTCGAGGCCGCGGGCGTCCGGCAGGCCCTGAGTCTGGCGGGCGGAGCGGACCTCGTGCTGGCCCTGGAGGACGGCTCGCTGCCACGCGAGGTGCTGCCTGTGGCGCTCCCGCCCGCCGCCCGCGTGATCCGGGTGCGGACGAAGGCCGACCTGCCGCCCGTCTGGACGGACACGGACGCCCTGGACGTGAGCGCCGTCACGGGCGCGGGCCTCCATGCACTGCGGGACGCGATGGGCGCGGCGCTGCTGGGAGACACGTCCCGCAGCGAGGCGTGGCTCACGACCGAGCGGCAGGCCGATGCCGCCCGGCGCGCGCTGGCGCACGTGGAGGCCGCCGGAACCCTGCCAGATGACCTCGCGAGCTACGAACTGGAGGAGGCCCTGCGCTGCCTGTCGGAACTGACCGGCCGGGACGTGCAGGAGGACGTGATCGATGCCGTCTTCATGAACTTCTGCGTCGGCAAATAGCGCAGCGGCCGACTCCATCCGGAACCGGCCACCGCAGCGGGCACGCCCCGGTTACTTGTTCTTCGACAGGCGTTCGAGCACCAGCCGGCTGACGGTCTTGAGCGTCTCGAACACGCCGGCGCCCTTGTCGGACATGGCCTCGAACATCAGGAGTTCCTTGCCGGGATCGATCACCGACCGGATCATGTCGGCGGGCAGAGCGTTGGGCAAGTCGCGTTTGTTGATCTGCAACACGATCGGCACTTCCTTGACGTCGATGCCGTGCTCAGCGAGGTTCTCGCGCAGGTTGCGCATGCTCTCGGCGTTGGCGCGCAGGCGATCCGGGGCGCTGTCGGCGACGAACACGATGCCGTCCACGCCGCGCAGGATCAGCTTGCGGCTGGCGTTGTAGAAGACCTGGCCGGGCACGGTGTACAGGTGGAAGCGGGTCTTGAAGCCCTGCACGGTGCCCAGGTCGAGCGGCAGGAAGTCGAAGAACAGCGTGCGTTCGTCCTCGGTCGCCAGGGACACCATGTCGCCGCGCAGGTGGCCGGGCACGCGGGAGAAGACGTGCTTGAGGTTGGTGGTCTTGCCGCTCATGCCCGGACCGTAATACACGATCTTGCAGTTGATTTCCCGGGCCGCGAAGTTGATGGTGCTCATGACGGGGTCTCCTGTGACGGGCCTTGTGACAGAGGGAGGCGCGGGGTGGGCATCAGCCGAGCAGGTCGTCGAGCAGGGCGTTCACGCCCCGGTTGAAGTCCTCCCCGAGCTGCACGGTGGGCGCGTCCTTGAGCTCTTCGAGGATCGCGGCGATCTGCGCGACGGTCTTCTTCGCGTAGACCTTCACCTTGCCGAGCGGCACGCTCGAGTCGAAGATCAGGGTCAGCAGGGTGTCGTCCCCGACGGATTCCACGTACAGCGTGCCGTTCTCGCCCTGGTGGATCTGTTCGCTGAAGGTGCGTTCGCCCAGCAGGTTCGCGAGGGCGGCGGTGGCGGCAGCATTGCTGGCGACCAGCGTGGCCACCGAGTCCAGGGCGGGCGGCCGGGGAGCCCAGAGGGCCTCTTTGTGCGACAGCACGAAGCCCTTGCGGTCGACCAGCAGGCCGTAGCGCACGCCGGTGGTGTCGAGGAGATCCTGAAGCTGCTGATCCACGCGCTCGTAGGCGTCGCCGTACAGCTCAAGTGAGGGTTCGATCATACAGAGGCCAGCATAGGGCACGGACTCGCACACAAGCCTGACGGCGGGGGGGGCGCGGCGTGAATTCCCTCCGGTACGCGGCCCTGTGCGCGGCGGGCACGTGGACGGCGTTCATGATCGCGTCAGGAGCGGAAGGTACACTCGCCCGCGTGAACTTCAGGCGCAGGATGTGGACGTGGTCGGTCGCGGCGGGGCTGGGACTGCTGGGCACGGCGCTGGCCCGGCCGGTGGCCATTGGCGGCTTCATGCAGAGTTCCAGCGGCGACACGCGCGTGATCGGGAACGTGGAGCTGATCCCCGTGTCGGCCCTGCCGCGGCTGGGCGTGGCCGTGCGGAACGACCCGCAGGATCTACGGCTGGTGCTGGGCGCGCGCGAACTGCGGTTCTCGCCGGTGAGTGGCTGGAAGGCGCTGGGCTTCACGCTGGCAGCGCCGCTGGCCTTGCCCCAGGTGCAGGAGGGGAACCTGCTCGTGCCGCTGTCGGCCCTGACCGGGCTGGGCGTGGTGATCCTGGCCGACACGCCGAACCTGCTGGATTTCGCCGCACCCGCCATGGTGCCCGCCGCGACCCTGCCGCCCTCGTCCACGGCCGCCACCCCGGCGCCCGCCGCTCAGGCGCCAGCACCTCCCGCCACGCCCAGACCGGCCGTACCGGCGGCCACGCCGCCCGCCACCACGACGATCGTATCGCCCCCAGCGGCCGTGGTTCCGGTACCGGTGGCGACTCCTCCTGTCGCGGCTCCGACGACACCGACACCGGCCGTGCCGGCCAGCATCGAACTCCAGCCGGTGCCCATGCCGGCCATGACGGCTCCCCCGCTGGTGCCGGGCGTGGCGGTCACGCCGCCGCCCGTCTCGACGCGGGCCCTGGCGAACCTGGACACGGTGCGGGTCAGCCGCAGCATGTACCGCACCGTGGAGGTGCAGCGTGTGGTGCTGGAATTCAGCGACGTGGCCCCCTACAGCGTGGGCCGGGAGACCGCCGCCCTGAGCCTGCAACTGCCGGGCGTGACCGCCCAGGCCCAGACCCAGGCCCTGCCGTCCGGGGACACGCTGGCCATCCAGTCGACCCCGGTGGGCAGCGCCGTGCGGCTGGATACGGCGGGCGGGAAAAGCTCCATCTTCACGCTCGACAACCCCTATCGGATCGTGGTGGATACCGTGACCTACACGGATTCCAGCGTGCCCCCACCCCTGAATCCGTCGGCCCTGCCAGATGGCGTGACGTATACGCAGCGGGGCGGGCTGCACCTGCTGAGCTTCGACCCGGACCGGTTCCAGCCGCGCGTGGTCAGTGCGCCGGTGGGCCGCGCGGTGGGCGTCGCCGATCTGGTGCGCGGCGTGGGCGGCGTGGCCGGAGTCAACGGCGGGTACTTCGATCCGGCCAGCAACCTCCCGGTGGATCTGGTGGCGCTGGGCGGCGTGATGACCTCCGGCAGCCTGGAGAAACGCGGCACCGTGGGCTTCACCGCGCAGGGCCAGCCGATGTTCGGGTACCCGCGCCCGCGCTACGTGCTGGGCGGCGCGTTCGGGACGGTCACCGTGAATGCGGTGCGCGCCAAGGCTGACCCGGCCCTGCTGACCGCCTTCGTGGGCGACGGCCATTCCAGCGTGGGCGGCACCGGGTTCCTGACCCTCCAGATCGCGCCGGGAGCGGCCGTGGTCGCGCGGGCCGACGGCGGCGCGGTGGTACCCCCGGCGGGCACGCTGGCCTTCTCCTTCGACCCGCTGCGCTTCCCGCAACTGCCGCATACGGCGGGCGACGCCCTGACCGTCACGCTCAACTGGCAGGCCAGCGACGCTCCATGGAACACGGCCCTGGACGCTCTGGGGGCGGGGCCGCTGCTGGTCGCGGGCGGACGGGTGGTGCTCGACGCGGCGCGCGAGGGGTTCAACACGGCGGCGAGCATCTGGCGGCCCACGCGGCAGGTGGGATTCGGCGTCATGGGAGGGCGACCCGTCATCGCGTTCCTGGAGTACGGCACCCCGGACGACTTCGCCTCGGCCCTGGCCGCCGCGGGCGTGCAGGTGGCCGTGCGACTGGACAGCGGCAGCAGCGCCACCGCGTATCTCACGGGCGGGTATGGCGGGCTGGGCGGCTACCTGAACACCGTGTGGAGCCGGGCTGTGCCCAATGCCATCGTGTTCGTGCCGCGAACCCCCAACGCGATCAAGTAGAGTCCGCTCCCCGGTGGCCTGGACGGAAATCGTCCGGCGTCTGGGCGCAGGTTCCGATTCCGGCTGTACCCCCGTCCCCCCGCCCCCATCCGGGCGGCCCGGCGCGCAATTGCGTACGGCGCGCCCGGCGGTCACTGCGGTCGAATGCGGTCAGGATGCAACGCTCACTCTCCGCACTGTTCCTGTTGCTGCTCAGCGCCTGCGGCACCGTCACCTCGCCGGTTCCTACCGTGGGTGCTGGTCGGGTCACGGCGGCCACGCCGTCCACGGCCTTTGCCCAGCGGGTCTTCGACCTGACGAACGCCGCGCGGGCCGAGGCGCGTCAATGCGGCAGCACCTCGTACGCCGCGACGGGGCCTCTCACGTACAACGGGAAACTCGAAGTGTCCGCCCAGGCCCATGCCGACGATATGGCCGCGCAGAACTACTTCAGCCACACCAGTCTGGATGGCCGCACCTTCGACCAGCGCATCACGGCGACCGGCTACACCTGGGCGGTCGTGGCCGAGAACATCGCCGCCGGACAGGTCACGCCGGAGGAAGTCGTGCAGGCGTGGCTGAACAGTGAAGGTCACTGCGCAGACATCATGGCCCCGGATCTCAGGGAAATCGGGATCGCGTACACAGCGGCCAGCAGCGGCAAGTACAGCACCTACTGGGTACAGGACTTCGGCACGTCCAAATAAGCACAAGACAATGGGGTGGGAGCGAGAGAAGGTTCGCTCCCACCCTGATTCACCTTGATCAGCCCTCGAAGAGTGACCGGTACGCCGCGTATCCCTCGGCCTCCAGCTTGTCGGCCGGAACGAAGCGCAGCGCCGCCGAATTGATGCAGTAGCGCAGCCCGCCCTGGTCGCGCGGGCCGTCCGGGAAGACGTGCCCCAGGTGCGAGTCGGCCATGGACGAACGCACCTCGGTGCGGGCGTACCCGACCTTGTAATCGGTGTTCTCCGTCAGGGTCTGCTTCTCGATGGGCCGGGTGAAGCTGGGCCAGCCGCATCCGGCGTCGTACTTGTCCTTGCTGCTGAACAGCGGCTCGCCCGACACGATGTCGACGTAGATGCCGTCCCCGGTCTGATCCCAGTATTCGCCCGTGAAGGCCCGCTCGGTGCCCTCATGCTGCGTCACCTGGTACTGGATGGGGCTCAGGCGCTCACGCAATTCCGTGTCGCTGGGCTTGACGAAGGCCGGCTTGGGATCGGTGGTGGTCATGATGGGAGTGTAGGCGGCGGGGCGACAAGCAACCGTGGCGGGCGCCGCTTCACGCTCCCTTCGGGCTCAGGCCATATGAAGGCGGGCACCGGCCTTGATCGGCGGGTGCCCGTGTCGGCGGCCTTAGCGGCAGGTCAGTCGGCCGCTTCGCCCTTGGCGTACTGAAGACGGTGCAGTCTGGCGTAGTAGCCGCCCTTGTCGAGCAGTTCGCGGTGGCTACCCTGTTCGACGATCCGGCCCTTGCGCATGACCACGATCCGGTCGCAGTGCTCGATGGTGCTCAGACGGTGCGCGATGATGATGCTGGTGCGGCCCAGCATGACCTTCTCCAGCGCGTGCTGGATACGGATTTCCGTCTCGGTGTCGACATTGGCGGTGGCCTCGTCGAGTACCAGCAGGATGTCCGGGTTCTGGATCAGGGCGCGGGCGAAGGCCAGCAGTTGCTTCTGCCCGGTGGACAGCGTGGCCCCGCGTTCGCGAACCTCGGTCTGGTAGCCGTCGTCCAGGGACAGGATGTACTCGTGCACACCCACGTACTTGCACGCCTCCACGACCCGCTCGTGGGAGATGTCCGGGTTGTTCAGGGTGAGGTTGCCCTCAATGGTGCCGGCGAACAGGAACACATCCTGCAACACCACGCCTACGTGGCGGCGCAGATCGTGCTGGGCGAGGTCGCGGACGTCATGTCCATCGACCTTCACGCCGCCCCGCTGCACGTCGTAGAAGCGCGAGACCAGGGCGGTGACGCTGGTCTTGCCCGCGCCGGTCGCGCCCACCAGGGCCACGCTCTCGCCCGGCTGGATGTGCAGGTCGAGGCCGCGCAGAATCCAGCGGTCGTCCGTGTCGGGCGTCTCGTCGGTCACGCTGTCGTCGTAGGCAAACCACACGTTGTCGAAGTCCACGCGGCCCGCGAAGTGCTCCAGACGCTGGGCCGCGGGCTTGTCGGTGATTTCCTCGGGGGTGTCGAGCACGCCGAAGATCCGCTCGGCGCTGGCCATGGCCGCCTGCAGGGTGTTGAACACGTCGCTGAGATCCTGGATCGGCTGGAAAAGCTGCTGCGTCCACTGCACGAAGGCGAACAGCGTGCCGACTGTCACGGCTGCGCCCAGTCCGGTGCCCACGGCGGCCGGGCCGAGGATTTCACGCGCGGTGAAGTACAGCACGAGCGCCACGGCGACCTGACCGAGCACGGCCACGACCGGCATGAACAGCGAGAACCATTTCACACTGGTCTCGTTGGCGGTCAGCAGGGCGCGGTTCGACTGGTCGAAGTTCAGGGCGCTGCGGCGCTGGCGGCCGAACAGCTGCACGGTGAGCATCCCGGTGATGTTCTCGTTGAGCTTGGTGTTCACGATCGCCTGCTGGATGCGGGTGTCGCGGTACGCGAGGCGCATCTTGCCCCGGAAGTAGTTCGTGGCGAAGTACAGCACGGGCAGCACCGTGAACGCAATCAACGAGAGCCGCCAGTCGATGGTCAGCATGACGACCATGTACACGATGATCAGGAACGAACTCGTGATCAGCGAGATCAGGCCGCCGGTGATGAACTGGTTGATGGCGTCCACATCGCTGGTCACGCGGGTGATCAGGCGGCCGACCGGGTTCTGGTCGAAGAACGCCAGTTGCAACCGCTGGAGCTTGGCGAACACGTCGGCACGGATGTCGCGCAGGATGTTCTGCCCCAGGTACCCGATGGCCAGCGTGGAGAAGTACGTGACCGCAAAGGCCACGGCCTGCAGGGCGATGTACCCCAGCGACGCGACCAGCAGCAGGCGGTAGAGCGGCTCGGGATTCTGCGCGGGGTTGCTGGCGAAGGGTTGCAGAGCGTGGTCGATGGCGTAGCGTTGCAGCAGGGTCGGGAGCGGCTGGATGGCCGCCGTGACCAGGGCCAGCAGCACCCCAGTGACCGCCAGGCCCCGGTAGGGTTTCAGGTAGCCCAGGATGCGCCGGGTGAGGTGAGCATCGAAGCTCTTGGAGTAGGCGTCGTCGGGCTGGGTCATGACTTCACCTTCTGAGATGTGGTGGGCCGGGGGACTTCCAGGCGGTCGGCGGCCAACTCGGGATCGGCCACCGCGTCATCGTCGTCGTCGAGGTCGCTGGCGAGGCGCTGCAGGCGTTCCAGTTCGGCGTAGTGCCCGCCGAGCGCAATCAGCTCATCGTGGCTGCCCTGCTCGGTCACGCGGCCCTGTTCAAGGATCACGATGTGGTCGGCGTGGCGCAGGGTGCTCACGCGGTGGGCGATCAGGATCACGGTGCGGCCCGCGCTGACCTCCCGCAGGCCGTCCAGGATGCGCCGCTCGGTCTCGGTGTCCACCGCCGAGAGGCTGTCGTCGAGGATCAGGATGCTCGGTTCGCGCACGATGGCGCGGGCAATCGCGGTGCGCTGCCGCTGGCCGCCCGAGAGGGTCACGCCGCGTTCACCCAGCATGGTCTCGTAGCCCAGCGGGAAGCCTTCGATGTCGCCGTCCAGGCCAGCCAGCCGCGCGGCGTTCCTCACGCGGGCCGGATCCGGGTGCTGCGGCACGTCCGGCGTGGCGGCCAGGCCTACCACGCTCACGCCCGTGGGCACGATGGGCAGCTCCTGCGACTCGATGCCGAACCCGATGTTGTTGGCGATGGTGTCGCTGAACAGGAAGGGCTCCTGCGGCACCACGCTGATGTGCTCGCGCAGGCGGGCCAGCGGAACGAAGCGGAGGTCGGTGCCGTCGATCCTGACCACGCCGCTGGTCGGGTCGATGGCCCGCGTGATCAGCTGGGTCAGCAGGGTCTTGCCGCTGCCGGTCGGGCCGGTCACGCCCACGAAGGTGCCCGCCGGGATGTTCAGGCTCACGTCGTCCAGCACGGTGGTATTGCCGTACTTCAGGCTCACGTGGTCGAAGGCCACGTCGCCCCGGATGGTGCGGATGGTGGGATCGGTGCGGCCGGGCGTGTCGTGGATCTGCGCGCCCGCGTCCAGCAGTTCACGCAGCCGCAGCCACGAGGCCAGGCCACGCTGCGTGACGCCGGTGATCCAGCCGATCATCATCATCGGGAAGGTCAGGCGGCCGACCGTGATCAGGAACTGCACCAGCATGCCCACCGTGAACCCGGCGGTGGCACCGGCAGCGTTCCCCGAGTACAGGATCAGGCGGCCGCCGACCAGCAGGATCAGCCCGAAGGCCACGCCGATCAGCAGCGTGGTGAACGACCGCAGCGGGCCGTCCACCTTCGTCAGGGCGATGTTGCGGCGCAGCAGCTCCAGGTTCATCTCGCGGTATGTGGCGATCTCGCGGTCTTCGATGGCGTAGCCCTTGACCACGCGCGCCCCACTGAAGTTCTCCTGCGCCATGGCCGCGATCAGGGAGTTCTGCTCCTGCGCAGCCTTGTGGCGCACGTTGATCTGCCGGGCCAGGTACGACAGGATGCCCACGATCACGGGAATCAGCGCGATCACGATCAGCGTGAGCTGCCAGCTCAGGCTGAACATGACCGCGAAGGCCGTGACGAAGCCCGACACGATGTTTACGATCTGCCACGCGCCGAAGCCCAGCATTTCGCGCACCGCGCCCAGATCGCCGGTCAGGCGGTTCATCAGGTCGCCGGTGCGGGCGCGGTCGTAGTAGTACTTGTCGAGCGTCTGGAGGTGCGCGAAGATGTCGCGCCTGACCTCGTACTCGCTCTGGCGGGACGCGACCACGATCATGCGGCGCATCAACAGCGTGAAACCACCAGCGATCAAGGCCGCCACCACGATGCCCAGCGCGTACAGCCCGGCGCGGGCCAGGGTCAGGCCGGGAGTCGCCGGGTCAGTGTCGATCTGCCCGGTCAGACCATCGATCGTCCAGCGGATGAAATAGGCGGGCAGCAGGTTCACGGCGTTGGCCACGGCAATGGCCACCAGACCGATCACGTACTGCCGCTTGTGCATCATCAAATATGGCCACAGCGTGCGCAAACTCTCCAAAGGAAACCTCGTTCTGGGCGGAAATTCGGGGGTGACCCGCGCCCGTGCGGGGCAAGCATACGCCCACCTGCCGACCTTGAAATGCGCGTAATGGCGCATGTGGCCGCCTTCTTAAGGAACGATTGACACCCTCCTGGGCCGGTGCTACTATTCCCAGCCGGAAGTGAACGCGCCAAGCGGGCGCTTCCGCGCTCAGGGCACCCAACGCCCGGTCGTTTTTCAGGGAAGGTGCCACCCTAGCTCAACTGGTAGAGCACCCGACTTGTAATCGGAAGGTTGGGAGTTCGATTCTCCTGGGTGGCTCCAAGAACGCTGGACGTCGGTGTGGGTAGGTGGCCGAGTGGTTAAAGGCGACAGACTGTAAATCTGTTCACGTACGTGTACGGCGGTTCGAATCCGCCCCTGCCCACCACATCTCTCCGTCCTTGTTTCGCGGGAATAGCTCAGTTGGTAGAGCGTCAGCTTCCCAAGCTGAATGTCGCGAGTTCAAGTCTCGTTTCCCGCTTTTTTCCCGCTTCTGTAGCTCAGTGGTAGAGCACTCCCTTGGTAAGGGAGAGGTCGTCAGTTCAATCCTGACCAGAAGCTCCACACCCGGCGCGGCTTGCAGATCCTGCAGGCCGCGCTTTCTTCACCGTCCCGGATGTGCGGCGCATTGGAGCAGCTGCCCTTTGCGTTTCCCAGGGGGACGAGTAAACTGGCAAGGCTTGTCCGGAATTCCGGACAGATCCATTTCAGGAGGAACCCATCATGGCGAAAGGAACGTTCGAGCGCACGAAGCCCCACGTGAACGTGGGCACCATCGGTCACGTCGACCACGGCAAGACCACCCTCACCGCGGCCATCACCTTCACCGCCGCCGCCGCCGACCCCACCATCGAAACCATGGACTACAGCCAGATCGACAAGGCCCCCGAAGAAAAGGCCCGCGGCATCACCATCAACACCGCCCACGTCGAATACCAGACCCCCACCCGGCACTACT